>DATBIB010000125.1:0-218591 GCA_036557205.1 Ktedonobacterales bacterium
GCGGCTCAACCATCACTACATCGGCACCGAGCATCTCTTGTTGGGGCTGGTGCGGGAGGGCGAGGGGATTGCCGCGGGCGTCCTCGAGAGTCTCGGGGTCAACCTCGAAAAGGTGCGCAGCCAGACCATTCAAGTGCTCTCGCAGGGTAGCACGCGAGAGGGTGTGCCGTCGGCGCCTGTGCGCAATACGCATTTTGCGGGCATTCCAGGTATTGCAGGCATGCCCGGTCATCAGGCAACGGTGCTGCCGACGACACTATCGGTTACGTCCCTGATATTGCTGGGTCTTGGCATCACTCAGATGACCAACAACATCGCCTTTGGCCTGCCGACCAGAATCGGCCTTGACATATTTGTGGCGACCGCTCTTCTGGGCGCGATATGCGCTCTCCAGGCGCTGGGGCTGCTGCTTGTGACGAGACGACTGGTGATAGGATACACGTTGACGTTTGCCGCGGCGCTTTTCTGGATCGTTATCAGCATTCTGGATCGCCTCCATGTGTTATCCGCCACGGCCATCTATCACAATTCGCCGCTCTCGCAGATTTTGTCCTACGTCATTCTGGGGCTCGGGATCGTGATTGTCGTCATCTCATTCGCCACGCCACTGACAGTCAATTATGGCAATGGTCGCCAGCGTCGGCGGTAGGAGCATCAGCAAACGAGGCTTCAGTTGCGATACGGCGGGCATGCTCCGCCAGCTCTAGCAACTCATCGCGCAGTTCCGGCGGTGAGAGCACAGTCAGTGGGCAGCGCAACCCCGCCAGCAGGTGCGCTATCCATGCCAGGTCATCGGCATAGCCGCGCATGATGACGCCGCGATCCGTTTGCTCCAGGCTGGCAGTCGCGGGAGTTATACGTTGCGCCGCCTCTTCCAGCGGGAGATCGAGCTGAACGCGATAGGTCCAGCGCCACGGCACCTGCCCGATTGAGCGTTCGACGGCCGCCAGGGCATCGATAGTAGTTGAGGTGAAGGTTTCGGCGAGCAGGGTGACATCGAGGATGTGATCGAGTCGAAACACACGCCGATCCGTCCGCAGGTGGCAGTAGCCGACAAGGTACCAACGCCCGTACCGACAGACCACATGGTATGGATCGACGATGCGCTCGGTCATATCCCCACTCCAGGAGCGATATGACAGCCGCACCTGTTGATGTGACGCGACGGCATACAAAATTGACTTCAGGTGCTCAATGTCAACGGGTTCGCCTGCATGCACATGGGAATCCGCGAACGTCACTACGTGCTCCAGGCTCCGCACCATGTCGCGTGTGCTTTTGGGCAGCGCCATCGAGAGCTTGTCGAGCGCGCGCCGCGAGTCGCTGCCCACTGCGCCAACGTCTTGCCGACCACTGCGAAGCAACCCCCAGGCTGTCGAGAGCGCCTCTCGCTCGGTGAGCGCCAGCGGCCGCTTATATCCGGCGGGCAGATAATACCCGCCATAGCGGCCGCGCTCCATCTCGATTGGAACGCCACGGTCACGGAGTGTCATCACATAGCGTCGTACCGTGCGCTCGTTCACTTCGAGCCGTCGGGCCAGTTCCTCACCCCGCAGGCGTCCGTGCGCCTCTAGCAGCTCTAGCAGCTCAAGCACGCGGGCCGTAGAATACGACATAATTTCCTCATATGGCGAGATTCGCCGATAACCGGACAGCATGTGTCCGGTTAGGACTGTACCCTGAGAGTAGTGGAGATATCCACTGCGTTCTCATGCATGAGGGAGCGTCAATGGAACGGTTTTCTTTGGCGGATGTACGGAGCCTCCGAGCACAGGGCAACACACCCTATCACGAGTTCTTGCATGTGCCAGCGATGAGCGCCGGAGTGTATGAGCTTGGCGTCGGCGACGAGGACGGGCAGCAGCCCCATACCGAAGACGAGCTTTACTATATCGTGTCGGGGAAGGCGACACTGCTCGTCGGCGCCGAAAATGTGCCGGTGGAAGCTGGCTCGATGGTCTATGTGCCAGCGAGTGTCATTCACCGCTTTCATACGATCACCGAGGCGGTGACCATTCTGGTATTCTTCGCACCTGCGGAATACACCTTCCGCGATACGCCAGCGCCGCAGTCCTGAGTCACGCGCATACACAAGCCACAGCGCATTCATGCATGAAACGAGTCGTTGCCAGTTGCACATCAGAAACGGACGGGAAGAGACCAATGGCGATGGACACGAGTAGTGTGGAGACAATACGCGACGGCAGAGAAGACTTTAACTTCCTGATTGGTACCTGGAAGGGCCACCAGCGGCGGCTGCGCGAACGGCTGAAAGGCTCGCAATCATGGGAGGAGTTCGAAAGCGTCTCGGTCGTCACGAAGATGCTCGGCGGGCTGGGTAACTTCGACGAAGTCAGGATGCAGCGCGCGGCAGGCGAGATGCGCGGCTTTACGGTACGACTCTTCAATCCAGAGACACGGCAGTGGAGCATCTACTGGGCAGACAGCGTTGCCGCGACACTGGGAGCGCCCATGGTCGGCGAGTTCAAGGACGGGATTGGCCTCTTTTACGACTGCGAGCCGTTCGAGGGCAAGCGGATCTTCAGCCGCTTTCTCTGGACCCATGACGCGCAGGATACCTGTCGGTGGGAGCAGGCATTTTCACAGGATGGTGGCGCTACCTGGGAGACCAACTGGACGATGGATTTTACTCGTCTGAGTTAGCCCGAAAGAGGCGTCTCTGAATAAGAGCCGTTGGGGACGCCTCTATGCCGCATCGAATTCAAGCCTACTGAGGTTCCGAGCGTGGCCCGAGCCAGGCGTCAATCTGCGGCCAGGTGCGCTTGATTGCGCCGCTACCCGCCATCATGCCAATGTGGCCGCCTGGAATACGCAATAGCTCTTTGTCTTTGCTGCCAATTTTCGCCATTACCCCCTCGGTCTGAGCGGGCGGCACGATATGATCCTCTGTCGCGACGAGATTGAGAACACTGGCCGTGATATTTTCCAGATGCGCCGTCTCACCCCGGAGCGTCATCGTCCCCTGCATCAGGCGATTGTGGCGATACATGTCCACGATCAGTTGCCGATAGGCCCCGCCAGCGATGGGAGTAAGATCGGTGACCCACGTATTCATCGCATGCCACGACTCGACGACCTTGGGATCATCAATGTTTTCCCAGAGTTTGAGGTAGTTGGTAATGTAGTTATCGACCGGCTTGAGCGCCTTGGCGCCGTAGTCCAGCATCTCGCCAGGCATATTGCCAAACGTGGCCAATATCCGCTCGACATCGAGATGCTGTTCGTCCACCCAGCGGATGAAGCCGGTACAGTTCTGGTCGGTGAAATCGAGCGGCGCGGTCAGCAGCAGCAGGTTGCGCAGACCATCGTCGGGGCGCAGTGAGGCATACATGGTGGTGATTAGCCCACCAATACACCAGCCAAGCAGGCTAAACTCCTGCGCGCCGCTAAACGACTTCAACTTGCGCACCGCGCGCGGCAGGTAGTCCAGCACGTAGTCGTCGAACTTGAGATTGCGGTCTTCCTGCCCAGGAGTGCCCCAGTCGAGCAGATAGACCTCGTAGCCTTTGCCAACCATATACTCAACAAAGCTGGCGCCTGGGCGCAGATCAAGGATAGATGAACGATTCATCAGGGCAAAGACCAGCAGCAACGGGGTAGGATGACGCTGCTCCGGCGGAACTACCGGAATGTAGTGGTAGAGTTTCGACTTATTGAGCGTCCAGATTGTCTCTTTCGGCGTCTGCGCGATGGGATACGGTGTGGTGAGCACCCGCTGCAGCGTGCGCAGCTGCTCCTCGACCAGTTGCAGATGCTTCTGCTTCGCGCCGTTCTTTGCGGCTGATGGGTGGGTGGGAGTCGCCATAGGATACGATTACTCCTTGGTGCGCGTGGCTGTTGCGGAACGACCTGGGGCGCTGGCGGCGCGCGTGCGGCGCGGACGGCTGCTATTTGCGGCAACTGCTGCTGCGCCCGCCGATTTCGGCGCGCTTTTCGTCGCAACGGCCGCAGGCACCGCCTCATCCTGCGCGGTATTTGTAGCAATTCGTGTTACCATCCGCAGCATCTCATCGAAGCGAGCATCGAGATCGTCCAACCGCATCTCGATGTTGGTCATGCGCTCGGCCAAACTGAGCACCTCGGCGCGCGTCGGCATGTTCACCTGCGCCAGCACCTGCGCCATCGCCTGCTCCACGGCCTTGCGCATCGGAACCGACGCGGCGAGGTAGCTATCCAAAATGCGGCCCGTGGCCTCGGCATAGGCCTCGGTATTGACGAGCTCTATCATCGCCCTCGACCATGCCTCCAGCGAAGCATTCTGCGTGGTCCGCCAGAAACTAAAGGGGTCGAAGGGATTGGGGATATCGTTGGGCTGACTCATCGAAAGACCTCCGTGGCCACGCTGTCTACAGAGAGACGCTGTCATGTCAGTATATACACCGGATGCGTGCGGCGCCATAGCCGACGCCATCGGCGCGCAAAATACTTCACACATTCAGGCGGCAGCGTGCCGTTAATAGTCACACCCTGGCCTTACAGGCTGCCGAAATCGTGGTAATTCGCACAAGCACTTGGCCATTGGCGACCACTTGACACAGATTGCATCTATATGTATAATGCACATAGATGCAACAGGATAAGGGCATTGAAATATGAGTACGAAGAAGCCAACATCTCACGAAACCGAGCATGAGAGCGATACCTCCGGGTCGGAGGCGACGGCAGGCGCAACGCCGCGCAACTGGATGACCGCGGTTATCCTACTGCTGCTGCGCGAGTGGAGCTCGTACGGCTACGACCTGATGGAGCGAATGGCGGCCTTTGGCTTTGCCGCGATGAATCCCGGCTCGCTCTACCGGGTGTTGCGCCAACTTGAGAAAGACGGCATGGTCAGCTCCACCTGGGACACCAGCGGCCAGGGTCCGGCGCGACGGATGTATGCGATCACCGAGGCTGGCGAGGCGTATCTAAAGCTCTGGGCCAGCGGCATCGAACAGTACCGCACGATGATGAATACGTTCTTTCGGCTGTATACCGGGCAGCCCGAAGATAACAACAACACGCGATAAGACCAGTGGCGGATGCTCCGCCAGAAGGGATGAGATCACATGGAAAAGGGCATCAATCAGGCCGCGCTAGAGTGGACCGAGACGGCCCGCCAGGCCTATCAGGCGGTCGCCAGCGGCATCGTCGCGGCGCAGGAGCGCAACATCCAGTTCGCGCAGACAGCCTTCGAGAACGGCGTCGCCCAGCTTCGCGCCCAGGAGGAGACCGCGCGTGGGCTATTCCAGACAATGGCGGAACAGTCCGAGAAGCAGCGGGCAGCATTCCAGAAGGTCGCCCAGGAGTCGATCAACGCTTATCTTGATCTGCTCGCCGCGCCAATCGCCTTCTACCAGATGGGGATCGATGTGACGCGCCAGGCGGCCCAGAAGGCCCGCTAACTGGGCGATAGCTACAGCGAAAACACACAGACCGGAGCGCATTGCCCCGGTCTGTTTCTATCTGTCGGGTACTGCATCTACTCACATCATGAAAATGCCGCCATTGACGTTGAGTGTCTGGCCGGTGATATAGTCGCCATCCACGATGAGATAGCGGACGGCGCGCGCGATTTCCTGCGATGTGCCCACACGCCCCAGCGGAATGCGCTTGACGATCTGCTCTTTCACCTTCTCGGGCACTACGGTGTACATATCAGTCTCGGTAAAGCCAGGGCAGACGCAGTTGACCGTCACGTGATATCGGGCCATCTCGATGGCCGCCGTCTTGGTGAAGCCAATGATGCCAGCCTTGGCGGCGCTATAGTTGGCCTGGCCAAAGTTGCCCATGTGTCCAACAAACGAGCTGATGTTGACGATTGTGCCGCTCTGCTGCTCCATAAAGTGGGGAAGGGCAGCCTTGGCGGTGTAGAAACAACTGTTGAGGTTGTTCTGAATCACCCGATTCCAATCTTCAATCGAGAGATTCTTCATCGAGCGATCGATGGTGATGCCCGCATTGTTGATAAGGGCATCGATGCGCCCGAACTTTGCCACCGTCTGCTCGACAAGTTGCGCTGCCTGCTCGGGATCGGAGACGTCCGCCTGAACGGCAATGGCCTTCGAGCCGCCATCCGTGATTGTGCTCACCACCTCTTCCGCCGGACCGCGACTGCTGCCATAATTGACGACGACGAGCGCGCCACCCGCGCCGAGCTCCTCCGCGATGGCCCGTCCGATGCCACGGCCTGCGCCTGTGACCAGTACAACCGCTCCCTCAAGAGTTGCCACGCCGTGCCTCCCTCTCATCAGGAGATGTCACCGCAGCCCACGTGCCACGATGAGTGCGCATACGAGACAGCTGCAGTATGCGACGCGGCAGGCGCAGGGTGCAAGCGGCTCCGGCAGGCAATCTTACTTATTTGTGGAGGAATTCACTGTGCGAAGCAGCTCAGCACTTGATGACAGCTTCGCCCGTCAGCACGAGCACGCCGTCAGCGTTAACACAATCGGTGCGCAGCGTGACGAGTCGCTTCTCCTCGCGAATCTCGATCGCCTCGACGCTGGCAGTGATAGTGTCGCCGATATAGACAGGCGCGAGGAACTTGAACGTCTGCGAGGCGTAGATGGAGCCGATGCCCGGCAGCTCTGTGCCTAGCAGGGCGGAGATCATGCCCGCGGTGAGGAAGCCATGGACGATGCGCCGCCCGAAGCGCGATTTGGCGGCGTAGTCGTCGTCCAGGTGGATGGGATTGAGGTCGCCGCTCAACTCGGCGTATTCGACGACATCGGCTTCGGTAAAGGTGCGGGTGCGCTCAGCGCGATCTCCGAGGGATGGTAGCGGACGCAATTCGCGGATGAGGTCAGCCAAGGGATACTCCAGTTCTGGCGCCAGTGGCAGATTGGTGGCGATTGGGTGGTCACGGCGAACAGTCATTGTCCGCCGCATCCGCAGCAACCGGACGACCACCCATGTGCATCTCAGTATGACAAGAAACGCGCCACTGGTCAATAGTACTGCTCAGCTAGTAGGTATCGTAGCGCAGAAATTGGGTTACGGCTTTAAATAGGCGAGGCAGGCTGTTCATGCGCAACACGTTCGGCTGGCGGCTGAAGCCGCGCCTAATGGACATCGCTTCCGCTCAGCCACAAAGCCTGCCTGCGCAGGCTCTCCAGACCATGCCCCACCGCACATTTATTGGCGACGCCTCTGCGAAACCCGCGCAGGCGGGTTTCGTGGCCACAGGCCCTTCAGGCGCGGTTTTAACCGCCAGCCCGCGCCCAGGCCAAGCGGAAGCCGTTGACGACGCCGTCGTCAGGCCCATCGCCGCCGTTGCGACAGGCTACGCGCGCGTACCTGCGAAAGCCAACCCACGAATCACCACGCAGCACTCGATTCTCAGTGGAATCTCGATTCTCTCGTCCGTCGTTTTTGCGGTAGGGGTAGGGCTGGAACAGGCTGCTCGTCCATTCCCAGACGTTGCCCGCCATATCCTGAATATGATAGGGGCTCGCGCCGTTGGGATAACGACCGACAGGTGTGGTGGTGCTGATGCCGCTCTCGCGCGTGTTGCAGCGCGCCTCGTCGAAGGTGTCGCCCCAGGGATAGATGCGGCCATCCGTCCCGCGCGCCGCCTTCTCCCACTCCGCCTCGGTGGGCAGCCGCCAGGGCTGGCCAGTTACCTTTGCCAGCCAGGTCGTGTAGGTAATGACGTCATTCCAGGAGACGCAGGTCACCGGATGATCAGGATGAGTCTGTTGTTGCTGCCAATCGGTACCCAGGTAGCCTTTGGGTGGCTCGAGCACCGCATTGGCGCGGACGGCGCAGGCGTATTCAGCCACAGTGACGGGGTGCTGGCCGATGGCGAAGGCATCCACTTCCACCGGATACTGTGGCGTCTCGTCATCATATGCCTGACTGTCGCGGCTCTTGTCGCTGCCCATGGTGAAGACGCCCGCCGGGACCGGGCAAATCGGCGGGAGAATGCAATCGACGCCTCCAATACTATAACCGCGATAGCCCACACTGTAGAGCGGCATCGGCGTCAGGTGGTGGGCCAGAGCGCTGTTAGCGGGCACTGGCGTCGGGCCAAGCGGTGGCAAGGTAGCGCTCGGTGGGAGTGGCGACCTGGATGAAGGACTGATTGTGGTTGTCAGCGCGGTCGTGATGGCCTCTATCGCCTGATCGAAGGGCATCGCCAACGCATCGATCCAGACGAAAGCGTTGACCATCGGCGGCGGCTGGCAGGGGCCGATGCGTACCGCCAACAGGATGCGTGAGGGATCATTGGCCATCAACCCCAGATACGTTTCCCGCTCCAGCCGCACCCAAAAGGACTTCAGCGACGCCTCGGTCATCAGCAGCACAAACGCCGAGCGCGCCGCCAGCTCCTGCTGGATCTGCTCGCCGAGAAAGTGGCCGTTCTGCGCGTTGCTGCGGTCATACCAGACATCAATCCCACGTGCCCGCAACGCATTGACGTAGCGGTCGCAGAGGTCGTTATCGGCGTGGGCATGGCTGACGAAGGTGGTATGATACGCGCTCATAGGCCGCCTCTCTGCTATCTGTCTATTGCGTCTGGCTGCCCTGCCAGTGTAGCATCACACTAGCCGCCATTCAAGCGCGAAATCTCTCTGGCTCTGGTTCCCCCTCTCCTGTGGGAGAGGGGGATAGGGGTGAGGTCAGTTACGGCACATGCGCGGGATAGGTCGGCCCACGCCTGACCTTCGTCGCCTGCTCGAAGGCATAGGCAAAGCCGATGAGCTTCGGCTCGCTCCACGCCTGGCCCATGAAGGTGACGCCGAGCGGCAGACCGAAGGTGTAGCCCGCCGGGACGCTGATCGCCGGATAGCCCGCTAGCGCGGCGGGTTGGCTGGCGCCGCCCATGCTGTGATCGCCGTCGATCAGGTCAATCTTCCAGGCCGGCTCGCCCGTCGGCATGCAGAGCGCATCGAGATTGTGCTGGCGCATGACAACGTCAACCCCCTCATCGCGCGCCAGGCGCAGACACTCCGCACGGGCCTTCAGATACTCTTCATCCGTGAGCGGCCCTTTCTCCTGCGCCATCTCGAACAATTCTTGCCCGAAGTAGGGCATCTCCTGCGCGGCATGCTCGCGATTGAAGGCAATCAGCTCTTCGAGGGTATGCGCCTGGGCATCGGGTCCAAGCGCCGCCAGATAGGCGTTCAGATCAGCCTTGAATTCGTAGAGCAGCACAGTCAGCTCAGCCTCTGACGTGCGCATTTCCTTCGATGACGGCAGATTCGCCGGGTCCACCACTATCGCGCCGAGCGCTTGCAGCGTCTCGACTACGGTGGCAAAGACGGCGTCGGTCTTCTCGCTGAAGCCAGTATGGACCTCACGCGGGATGCCAATGCGCGCGCCACGCAAGGCGTTGGCGTTGAGATACTGCCGATAGTCCGCGTGAGTCTGCCCGGCGCGCGCCTGGGTGGCCGGGTCGCGTGCGTCCTCGCCCGCGAGCGCGCCCAGCAGGATGGCCGCGTCGGCGACGGTACGCGCGAAGGGGCCAACGGTGTCCTGGCTATGCGAGATGGGAACGACGCCCGCGCGACTGGTCAGGCCAACCGTCGGCTTGATGCCCACCACGCCGTTGATCGAGGCGGGACAGAGAATCGAGCCATCGGTCTCGGTGCCTACCGAGGCGGCGCAGAGGTTGGCCGCGACGGCCGTTGCCGAGCCAGAGCTGGAGCCGCAGGGCGTGCGGTCGAGCGCATAGGGGTTGAGCGCCTGGCCGCCACGAGCGCTCCACCCGCTGGAGGAATGCGTCGAGCGGAAGTTGGCCCACTCGCTCATATTGGCCTTGCCCAGCAATACCACGCCCGCCTCCCGCAACCGAGCGGCTACGAAGGCATCCTGAGCGCGCTTTGCGCCAATCAGTGCGAGCGAGCCAGCGGTGGTTTCCATGTTATCCGCCGTGTCGATGTTGTCTTTGAGCAAGATCGGGATACCATGGAGTGGTCCACGCGGGCCACGCTCCGTGCGCTCGTGGTCAAGCGCCTCAGCGATGGCCAGCGCATCGGGGTTCAGTTCGATCACCGCGCGTAGCGTCGGACCGCTCGCATCGAGCGCCTGAATCCGCTCGACATACGCCTCCACCAGTTGCCGGGAGGTGCGCTGTCCAGACTCCATCGCCGCCTGGAGATCGGAAATGGTCAGCTCCTCCAGATCGCCATGCGGCGCCTGCCACTCACTCATCACGTCATCCTCGCTCGTTAGACGCCGAGATCGTACAACTGCTCGAACTGGAGATCGAGGTCGTTTGTCACCTGCCAGAGACAGGCGAGCGCCTTACGCACGTTTCGCGCGGCGCATGGCGGCAGGTCATCGCGCGCGGCAAGCTGCTTGAGCATGTCGTATGCCCGTAGCGTTTCCTGTTCCACTGGCGTTAACGCTGTTCCCAGGATATCGGTATCAGCCATTGTTCTCACTCCTCATCATCTTCATCAACCATTCGATACGTCCGCGAGATACATAACCACTAGTAGACGGCGACAGGCCGGTCATCCTTCAGGCGTTTCGCCTTCAACTCGAAGCGTGGCAGCGTGCCCGGCGGCATCAACTCGATGATGAAGCGTAGGCCTTCATGGGCAGCGGCAAGTTCGTTCGCCAGCTCTTCGCTCAGCGCTGGCCACTCGTCCTCACGTCCCGGCTTCATTTCGACCTTGATCGTGATCTCGTCGCGGATGTCGTTACGCCAGATGTAGATCTGGAACTCGTCGATGGCGTCGTGCTCGCGAATGAGCGCCTCGACCGCGCGCGGATAGACGTTCGTGCCGCGGATGAGCTTCATATCGTCCCAGCGGCCACGGATGCCGCCCTGATAGATATCGCCAGTGCGGCCACAGTCGCAGGTGGAGTAGGGAACCTTCAGCACCATGTCTTTGGTGCGATAGCGCAGCACAGGAATGAAGCCGCGCCCGAACGAGGTCACAACTCGCTCGCCCAGTTCACCGTATGGCGTCGGTTCGCCTGTCTCAGGATTGACGACCTCTTCGATGAAATGGTCCTCGATGATATGCGTTCCACCTGGCTGGTGTGAGCACTCGAAGATCATGATCGTGCCCAACTCCGTCATGCCCGCGGTATCGCCAACCTTTGCGCCCCAGGCCTCTGCCAATTGTCGCTTGACCGCTGGAATGGAGCCCGATGGCTCGCCGGAGAGGATCACCTTGTTCACGGCGCTCTGGGTCAGGTCTATGCCCATCTCCTGCGCCTGCTGCCAGAGGCGCAGCGCATAGGTCGGCGTGGAGCAGACAGTCGTGACGCCCATCTCGACGATTTGCTTGACGCGCGCCTCGGTCGTCTGCGCGCCGCCGGGAATCACGAGGGAGCCAAGCTTCTCGCAGCAGTAATGCGCGCCCCAGAAGCCGATAAACGAGCCGTAGCCAAAGGCGAAATAGACGACATCTTCCGGGCGGACGCCGAATCCCCAGAAGCCGTAACTCCACATCTCGGCAATCCACTCCCAGTCCTTCATACCGTCCAGCACACGGATGGGCACGCTGCCACTGGTGCCGGAGGTCAGGTGATAGCGGATGGCGTTATCCTGACTGGTCGTCGGCAGTGCGCCAAACAACGGCTGCTCCGCCTGCGTCGCCATCCACTCGTCGCGCGTCATGAAAGGAATGCGCCGCAGATCGTCCAGCGTTTTGAGCTGGTCGGGATGGAAGCCAGTCGCATCGAACCGCTTTTTGTGAAAAGGGCTGCGGGCGTATGCCCAATGCGTCATACGTTGCAGCTTCGCCAGTTGAAGCGCCTGAAGCTGCTCGCGTGGCAGCGTCTCATTCTTCGGATTCCAGTATTCGGAATACGCCATCTCCGAACCCTCCACTCTCGTGCCAGAAGCGCCATTGCCTCTGGCCTACTACTGCTCGCGCCCGATCAATTCGCGCGCGAGGATGATACGCTGGATATTGCTTGCCCCTTCATAAATCTGCAAACCCTTGATGTCGCGGTAAAAGCGTTCGACAGGATATTCGCTCGAATAGCCACGATTGCCATAGAGCAGGACCGCCTCGGACGCTGCCTTGGCCGCCGCCTCGGTCGCGAAGAGCTTGGCGCTGGAGACCGCCTGTGTCGCCGGACGACCTGCGTCTACGAGCCACGCGGCGTTGTAGACCAACAGTCGCGCCGCCGCGATATCCGCAGCCATATTGGCGATGGTCGCCTGGACCATCTGGAAATCGCCCAGGCGACGCCCGAATTGCCGCCGCTCGCGCGCCCACTGGACACAGGCATCCAGGCAGCCCTGCCCAATACCCACCGCGCCCGCAGCGACGCCGAGCCGCCCGCGATCCAGCGCCGACATGGCAATTTTGAAGCCCTCGCCCGGCTCACCAAGCATGGCGCTGGCCGGGACGCGGCAGTTCTCCAACGTGATATGCGCATGGTCGGAGGCGCGGTGGCCAAGCTCGACACCAGGCATCTCCTCACACCGCGTCCCAGGCGTGTTGGTCTCGACCAGGAACGCGCAGATGCCTTTGTGGCGCTCGGCACGGTCACGGGTCGCAAAGACAATCGCCAGGCGCGCCATGTTGCCGTTGGTGATCCAGATCTTCTCGCCACTGAGCAGGTAGTCCTCACCGTCCGTTGTGGCCGTCGTCTGAATGTTCGCGGCATCTGACCCAGCCTCTGGCTCCGTAAGGCAGTAGCAACCGATCCACTCGCCTCTAGTGAGCTTGGGCAGATAGCGTTCTTTCTGCTCTGCAGTACCCCACTGCTCGATACAGCCCGAGACGAGGCTCGCATGCACTGTCAATAGTCCGCGCACGGAGGAATCGGCGTGCCCAAGCTCTTCGCAGACCAGCGCGAACGAGATCGCATCCATCGCGGCGCCGCCATATTCCCGCGCAATGGGACCGCCGAGGAAGCCAAACTCTGCCATGCGACGGATGAGATGCATCGGGAACTCGCCCGTCTCGTCGGCTTTGCGGGCGAGCGGCGCCACCTCATCATTGGCGAAGTCACGGGCGAGCGACTGAATGCGCTGCTGCTCTGGCGAAAGCTCGAAGTCCATCAGCCCTGCTCCTCCGCGCCCAGCACGGCGAACCCTTCCATCTCGATCATCGCCTCAGGCTGGAACAGCCCAGCCACCTCGAAGAGCGCCATCGCCGGATAGTAGTTGCCGAAATACTCGCGGAACAGCTTGCCCAGCAGCTTGAGTTGCGCGATATAGGCGTCGCGGCTAGTCACAAAGACATTGAGCTTGACGATATCGGCCATCTGGCCACCTGCCTCATGAACGACGGCATGGAGATTGTGCAGCACCTGGCGGCACTGCGCCACCATGTCGCCCGGCGCGACAATCTGGCCGTCGCCATCGCTGGCGTCCTGCCCGGCAAGAAAGAGCAGCCTGCCGCCGGTCGTCAGCAGGCCGTGGTTGAAGCCGCGCGGCTCCGGCAGACTCGCCGGATTGATAATCTGCTTGCTCATCTGGCGTCACCGTCCTGTAAATGTTGGCTTTTGCTTCGCCGTAAACGCCTCGTAGAAGGCGCGGTGGTCGCCGCCCAATAGTAGCAATGCCTGCGCCTGCGCCTCCGCCTCGATGGCCGCGACGAGATCCATGTTCAACTCGTTATTGAGCATGCGCTTGGTCATCGCCAGCGCCTGCGTCGGCCCTTTGGACAACCGTCGCGCCCACTCCATCGTCGTGGACATCACCTTGTCGTGCGGCGCGACCCGGTTGACCAGCCCATAGCGCTCCGCAGTCGCCGCATCTATCGTATCACCCAATAGCAGTAGCTCCATGGCCCGCCCAAGCCCGACGATGCGCGGCAGTAGATAACCCGCGCCCATGTCTGCGCCGGTCAGCCCAACCCTGGTGAAGAGAAAGGCAATGCGCGCCTTTTCTGACGCGATGCGCAGATCGGACGCCAGCGCCAGCACCGTGCCAGCGCCCGCGGTCATGCCATTGAGCGCGGCGAGAATCGGCTTATCGAGCAGCCGCATGTGCTGCACGAGCGCGCCGGTCATGCGGGTGAAGTCGAGATGGCCCTTCAGGTCGCGCTTGAGGAGCTCGCCGATGATCTCCTGCACGTCCCCACCCGATGAAAAGGCGTCGCCCGCGCCGGTTAACACGACAACCCTGACGGCGTCGTCGTAGCGTAACTCCTCGAAGAGATCGCGCAACTGTGCATATATCTCAAAGGTTAGCGCGTTCAGCTTCTCAGGTCTGTCGAGCGTGATCGTGGCTACGCTGTCCTCGACCTCATACCGAAAGTCGTACCCCATCGTCAGCAGCCTCTCCGTTGAGCCAGCCTGGCCAGTGGCTACCACATCACTGCGCCGCCATCGACATTGATCGCCTGCCCAGTGATGCCACCGCTGGTCGTTTGCGCGAGAAAGAGCACGACACGCGCCACTTCGTCGGCGGTGACAAGCCGCCGTTGCGGATTTGTGCTCGTGAGAAACGCGCGCGCCTCCTCCTCGCTCATACCCGTGCGAGCGATCATGTTGGCGACGGCGCCGTCGGTCATCGGTGTATCAACATAGCCAGGGCAGACCGAGTTGACGGTGACACCGGTAGTCGCCAGCTCGATTGCGACGGTCTTCATCAGCCCAAGCACGCCATGCTTGGAGGCAGCATACGCCGCGGTATATCGGCTGCCAACTTTTCCTGCAACTGAGGCAACAGTGATGATACGGCCCCATTTTTGCGCCACCATCTCCGGCGCAACCGCCTTGGTGACGTAGTAGACGCCGGTGAGGTTCAGCGCCAGCAACTGGTGCCATATTTCATCAGGATGTCCGAGGAATTTGGCGCTCATCGCTTTGCCAGCGTTGTTCACCAGGATATCGATGCCACCAAGTTGCGCGTGCGCCGTCTCCACCATGCGCTGGACCTGCGCGACATCGCTCACGTCGCACGAAATCACGGCAGCCTTGCAGCCAAGCTGAGTGATTTCCGCCGCCACCTGATCCAGTTCGTCGGTACCGCGCGCCGCCAGAGCAACATCCACGCCAGCCTGCGCCAGCGCCAGCGCGGTCGCGCGCCCGATGCCCCGGCTAGCGCCTGTGACGAGCGCCCGTTTGCCAGCAATCAAATCATCTGCCATGTCGCGCCTCCTGCTTCGCGTGTCGCTTTGTTGAACGTACGTCAGAACGAACGAGAGTCTCATCGGTAGAAGGCGATGTTTCCAGTATTATGTCATCTTCAGGCCAGGGATATTCTAGTAGGCACAGGTCGGCCCGCCCTGCTGCCAGCAACGTATTGGCCTCATTGGAGGTCAGCAGATAGCCGCCGACCATCGTTGGAATATCAGCCTCGTTGCGCACGCGATCCGCAAGCGGTGTCAGGAAGCCGCGGCGATATGGCGCGACGGATGCGGGCGTGGTCTGCCCGGCCATGACGGTAATGAGATCGCAACCATGCTCTTTCAGTACGCGTGCAATCGTCACACCATCATCGACTGTGAGGCCGCCTGTCACGCCGTCGGTCACATTGAGCGCCACAGCGAGCGGACGATTCTCTGGCCAGACGGCGCGCACAGCATCGACGACCTCCAGCGGAAAACGCATCCGATTGGCGAGACTGCCGCCAAACTCGTCATCGCGGACATTGGTAAGCGGCGAGAGAAAACTGGCGAGAAGGTAACCGTGGGCAGCATGCAACTGCGCTAGATGGAAGCCCGCCTCAGCCGCCATGCGTGTCGCCCGCATGAACTCGTCGCGAATGCGCTCCATCCCGGCACGGTCGAGTGCTATCGGCACGGCGCCATTTGGCGTATATGGTATCGCCGAGGGAGCGACGAGCGGCCAACCGGAATCACGTAGTGGCGCATCCAGCCCATGCCTGCGAGACCGCATGCTCCCACGCCGACCCGCATGATTCAGCGTAATGCCGAGTTGCGCTCGTAGGCGCCGATGGAGTGGCGGATGGGGTGGTGCGGTGTCTGGACGTAAAAGCAGGTGGCGCATTCTCGGTACGAACTCTGACCAGGTTAGCATATGCCTGGCGTCATACATGCCCGCATCATGCGGCGTAATGCGACCGTCGGGAGCCACGGCAACCGGCGGGGTAAGCACCAGTCCAGCACCCGCCTGCCCCCGCGCGTGGAGCCGCGAAAACAGCGTTGTAGAGGGTACGCCGTTGACAGCGCATTCTGTATCTGACACCGTCATCGCCACACGATTCGCGATGACAATACCGCGCAAAGCAAACGGTGTCAGCCACGGCGGTGGAGCAACCATCAGTCCGGGCACATTCCGTTCGCTGCTCATAATCCGGTCGAGCGCATCCACGAACCGGCCGTCACGCAGTCTCAGATCGTCGTAGCTGATGCGCCCGCTACGGGTGAGCAGGTTGAAGGCAAACAGGCGCGGCGGCAGGCGCCGATAGCGGGCAATGCCTTCGAAATAGGTGCGGCTCTCCAGTGCGGCCTGCTGGATCGTTTCGACGACTGGGCGGCGCTCCAACTCGTAGATCGTCAGCGCCTCGGCAAGATCGCCATGGGTGCTCAGTGCGTTGACAAGCGCAATCGCGTCCTCCATCGCCAGCTTGGTGCCAGAACCAATCGAAAAATGAGCGGTATGTGCGGCATCGCCAAGTAGGACCGTCTTGTCAGCGTGCCAGGCGGCGTTCTTGACGGTCACGAAGCTGATCCACTTCGAGTTATTGCCTAGCAATTGATGGCCATGCAAATCGTCGGCGAAAAGTCGCTCGCAATAGGTGATACTCTCGTCCTCTGTCGCGCGGTCCAGTCCCGCGCGCAGCCAGGTCGCCTCGTCGGTCTCGACGATGAAGGCGCTGGTCGTCCCGTTGAAAGGATAGGCATGCACCTGGAACAGCCCGTGCTCGTTCTCTTGAAACAAGAAGGTGAATGCATCGAGTACCCGATTGGTACCGAGCCAGATATACTTCGATGCGCCGTACTGCAGATTTGGCCTGAAGATGTCCGCCTGTTGCTGGCGAACCAGACTATTGACGCCATCGGCGGCGATGAAGAGATCGCAATCAGGTACTACAGCTAGATCGGTAATATCTGTCTCGAAGCGCATCGCAACGCCCAACTCAAGACAGCGTTCGCGCAGAATATCGAGCAGCGCCTTGCGCTCCAGCCCCGCAAAGACATGGCCACCGCAGCGCATCAACTCGCCTTGGAAGCGGGTGTCAATCGCGTCCCACAGCACAAACTGTTCGGTAATACGCGCGTAGGTGGGATAGTCTGCCTCCCGAAACGATGCCAGCGTTCGGTCGGAAAAGACAACCCCCCAACCGTAGGTGGCGCCTGCCGGGTTGCGCTCCAATGTGGTGATCTCAGCGGCGGGTCGCGCTTTCTTCAGCAGTAACCCGCAATACATCCCCGCTGGACCCGCGCCTAGAATGACGACCTTCACCCGCAGCTCTTTTCGTAGATGACAGGCTCGCTCCGACCCATCGGTCAGCCAGCGAGGACCGTGGCCAGCCGAACGAGCTGGTCAGGATCCGCTACCGCCGGAAAGAGCACCAGATCATCGCAGCCAGCCTCCGCGTATCCTCGCACAAATTGTGCGACGTCTTGCGGCGTAGTCAATAGTTCGGCGACGATTCGCTCGACATATGGCCCGGTGAAAGCATAGTACTCGCGCATGTAGGCGATTCCAGCGGCGACGGTCGCATCATCTCCCAGCACAAAGTAACCCTGCCCCCACAGTCGCGGCTTCCCCGGGCGGCCAGCATCGGCCCAGGCGGCGCGCGCCTTGTCGGCGGCGCGTGCAAAGGCGCGCGGTGGTCCACCCCCATGAACGTAGCCATCGGCATACCGGGCCACACGGGCGAAAGTGATGTCGCTGCCACCACCTATCAGGAGATCTGGCGTGGGAGGCACGTCAGGATGCAGCGACATTGGCCACTGCTCCCAAAGATCGCGGAGCGAGGCCAACTGGTCAGCCAGACGCCGCCCGCGAGTGCTGTAGTCGATTCCAGCGGCCTCATAGTCATCTTTGCGTGCACCAACCGCAACGCCAAGCGAAAGGCGACCGCCAGAGAGCGCATGCACCGAAAGTGATTGTCGCGCCAACAACGTTGTGTTGCGCAGGGGGCTGATGACAATCATCGTGACAAGCTGGATGCTGGATGTGACTGCCGATGCAGCCGAAAGAGCGGCCAGAGGATCATAGCCATCGTGGACGAGTCGATCCAGCACACCAAGGCTGCTCAGCCCATGCGCCTCGGCACTCTGCGCCCAGTCAACGATGAGTCGCCCGCTCACGCCAGGAAACGTCGTGGGCAGCCCAACACCTACACGCATCGTCACACATCCTCCTCGTTGAGGCGGACAAGCATTGTCAGTGGATGAACTCGTCAGCCAGGCCATCAGCGGATGCTCTCAACGTAACACAAATGTACGGCCTGCTGGCAACGTCGAGATAGCCATCATCATACGGCATACACCTACCCCGCACGGAGCGCCTGTGCCTGAGCTTTGTCGGCACGAGCCGTGGCATGCCCAGCAGCGGTTGTAGCCTCGGCAGCTTTTGCCGCCACTTTCGCGTTCCAGGCGCGGTCGAAATCCTCCCAGGCCGCTGGATCAACGGTACGGATGCGCCAGCGCCACAATTCGCACCGGGCGACACATTCTTCGATCACAGCCTGACGCCACGCCATGTAGCCAGCCTCACCATGCGCGGCGGTCGCCACCAGCAAAGATGTGGCGTCGAGCAGAGCAGTTTGCAAGTGCCCGGCACGCTCACCCATCTCCGCGAAACGGCTCACGTCACCCTGCACGACAAGACCACCGTTCCGTGCCGCACGCTCTCCAAATGACTCTGCCCAGTCAGTCAGGAGTGTTTCCCATGCCAGAGATGCCCGCTCGATAGCAATGCGCGCCTCGGCGAGAGCGCGACTGGCAGCGGTCCCAGCGCCTGCCGCACGACCACTTAGTCGGCGGGTACGTCGCAACGAGGCAAGCCCATGGTCTACGGCATCAACCACATCAACCATCGCCTGTCGGGTGGCCTTCGCGGCCTCCACTCGCGCTCGCATATCGTCCAGTTGACGCTCGCGTTCGCGATCATGGGCCGATGCCAGGCTGGCCAACATGCTTTCGAGCACGGGGCGATCAACTATGTGAATCCCGAGTTGCTCTGCGGCCTGCTTGGCCTCATTCGTTGCGGGAGCCGTCGAGAACAGCATCTGGGTCACTGCGCGTTGCTCCGGCCCCAGATGTGCGGCTGCCTGACGAAGAGCAGCTTCGTCGAACGGCTGCTCCATCACACGAACCGCAGCGGCGATTGCCTTCCCTGTAGCCGATTCACCATTCCAGATGGCAAGATACCCAACATTACGCCGCGATTCGACCGAAATCCCTTGACCCGAGAGCAGCCACTCCATCGCCGTGAGCCAGATCTCTGACGGGAGCACATCGAGATGGCGCACGGTCAACGCCTCGTCAACCGCAGGCGACGTTGCCGCTCCGTTGGAAACGGCTGGCTGGTCAAGCGTGAGGCCGCACTTAGCGCAGGCGCCCAACTCTGGCTCACCGCACACGCCACAGCGCCACATGCCACAGCGCTCACATGCTTTCGCGCACCGCGTGCAAAGCGCATGTCCCGCATCGCAGACGTAGCTGACTTGCATGCTCATCCCGCAAGCGCAACAGTCTGGAAGAATGATATATTGCCGCCCAGTGTCCACACGAATCAGGAGTTCGACGTGCCCTTTAGCTGGACGCAGCGCGACGTGAGCAAGACGTGCCGTGATGAAACAGGCGCTTTCCAACTGCGCCTCAACATCCACCGCATAGACCTCGGACAGTGCGGCAAGCTCGCGTTTCCTACCAACCTTGGCGGCTCGCGCGGTCTCTGGTGACTCGCGTTGCAGTCGGTCAAATGTGGTGGCGACTTCGTCCAACCGTCGGCGATACTCGTCGAGCGATCGTTGCCTTAGGAACATGCCCGTCGCCGTAAGGGGTTCGCCTAGCGCACGCTCGGCCGAGGCACGCGCCTGCGCCAATTGCTGCTCGTAATCCGCAGGGACGACATCGGGCTGAGCCGACGCCAGCGCAGTATCCGACAGCGCCGGAACCACCTGGCCAGACGCGATTTCCACCGCGTGCCGCATCCACACATCCTGGCGACCCTGTCTATCTCGCGCAGCCACGAGATAGGCCAGCTCGACGGCAACAGACTGCTCCTGCTGCACCACTCGCGCTGAGAGCGGCCCGGATGTCCGCCAGTGCAACAGCAGTCGCCCTTGCTCAAGGGCGAGCGCGACCGGCTCAGCCGCAGGCGTCAGGCGCAGCGCGGTGAGTCGGGACCGGGTTGCGATATCGTCAAGCATTGTAGCGAGAGCCTCGCTGCCCTCAACCAACAGCGTCATGCTCTCATCGGTGCGCGCCTTTGCCAGCGCCGTGGTGTAGCGCACCAGACTGCCATCTGGCAGCGTGGCGGAAAGCACATCTTCATCCTCGACACGCACCCGCGCACCCACGGACTGTAAATAATCTCGTGCAAGCGTCAACAACTCACCAGAGAGTTGCCGCGGCTGGCCAAGGCGCCCGCTGCTTGTGGGCGCGCGCTGAACGACTTCACCAGAGGTCGGAGCGGATGATGGCGCCGCGGGTCTCGGCTGCGGACGGCGACGCTGCCAGAACCACCTCATCGCAACACCTCCGCCGTCAGGGACTCCGCCGCCGCCTGGCGTTCGCGTGCGCTCAACAGCTCATCTCCCAGTTCGGCCATCTCGCGACGTAGTCTCGTCCGATCACCGCTCTGTAGCAACAGTTCGAGGATGCGCTCTTCGAGGTCGAACTCACCCTCCTGCACCTCAGAAAGCACCGTCTCCAGAGCGCCAACCGTCATCGTGAAGAGCGAGATCTTCTGGTAGAGCAGCCGCACCACATAATCATCAATCGTCTCGTGCAGGACAAAGTTGAGCACACGAACATCACGGGTCTGCCCCAGGCGATGCACCCGCCCGATCCTTTGCTCGATGCGCATGGGATTCCAGTGAAGGTCATAGTTCACTACGATGTGACAGCGCTCATGCAGGTTCAGCCCTTCCGCGCCCGCATCGGTAGCGATCAACGTTTGCAGCCTGCCGCCATTGAAACGTTGAACTAGGGCCTCGCGCTCGGAGCGGCTGAGCGCGCCAATGTACGACTCTGCGCTTCGTCCACGTGCGCGAATTACCTCTCGCAACCGCGCCGCCGTCTCCAGACGCAGGGTGAAGATCAATACTGGTTCGTCGCGCAGCTCGGCGAGAACATCGAGCAGAGTCGCCTCTTTTGCGCTGACAATGGCAGCGCAACGATCAGCCAGCGCGAGCAACTGTCGCCGCTCGTCAGGATGTTTTTCCGCACGTGTGCGCAGTGATCCCTCAATAGCCTGTGGGCTGCTGCTCAACGACTGCTGCAGCGCCATAATCTCTCGAATGACCGCGCCGCGATTCACCTTGCTTGAGCCGGTTGGCGCACGGCGATAGAGCGCACGCAAATAGTCCGTGACATCCGAAATCAGCGCGTCTTCGGCGGAGGTTGCCCGAATACTGCGCGTATCTACTGTCCTCCCGGCAAAAGCGATTTCGGTGTCGCTCCGACGGGTGCGGCACATATGCTCGCGCGCAAGGTTGCGCAGTTCCGCGACGCGGTCGGGCCGCACCACACGACATGTGCCAGGATCCGCGACATACTCCGCCTCGAACTCGCGCTGTGTGCCGAGTCGTCCAGGAACCGCGAGATCAATCAGACTGTAGAGGTCGGTTATGCGGTTGGCAACTGGCGTAGCGGTCAGCAATAGTCGCCAGGCGCTTCGAAGCTCGCTAACGCACTGCCTGCGCCGCGAGGCTGGATTTGCCAACAGATGCGCTTCGTCGGCAATCACACAATCCCATGCATGGCTATTGACACGCGCAAACGAACGGACAAACTGCGGCAGTGAACAAATGACCCGTGGCTCAACCTCAAAGCCACGAAAGCGCTTCTCGTCGGTGAGCACGAAATCCTCGTCGAAGTGTTCGCGTAGCTCCTGTTGCCACTGGGTCAGCAACGACTTAGGAGCCAGCACCAGAGCTGTGCGCACCAACCCACGCAACACAAGCTCCTTGTAGATAAGCCCCGCCTCAATCGTTTTGCCAAGCCCAACATCATCGGCGAGAATTGCCGCTGGCGCCTTCTCGCGCAACACTTGCTCAACCACCCGCAGCTGGTAGATGTGGGGCCGGACGCGGTCATAGAGCACCGCCGGGGCAAGTAGCCTGTCGAACGACGCGGCGATACGGTGTTGGTGAGCGCGTAGCGCCAGCGAATACCACCGCTGAGATGGCGCCTGCTGTTCCAGTTCGGCCGTGGGTGTCGCACGTGTCTGAAGGAAGAGATCGGTAAAGATTACATGGATCGGAGGCTCGACAGAATCAGTAGCAAACGTACGTGGAACTGGTCTCTGCACAGATTTGTCCATTTCGCACAGACCCCGTCGGAGGGATGAGATGCAGCTGTTTGCCTTTAGTAAGCGGTGGCAGTATATCACGAAGCTGGCGAACGTTTCAGCGGAGAACCAGCAGTCACAGGCTCAAACTCCTAAAAGTGATTGCTGTTATGTATGCCGAGAAATTTCATGAGAGTTTTCACATCCAGGAAGACAGACGGCAGTACCTGTGTAACCCACACCCGTCTTTTGCCGTAGAAGTGGTTAGGAGCAAGCAAAACCTATTGTCTTTGTTGGCTCTGGCGGCATGCGACTTTGCATGTGACACTTCACCATAGATAGACGGGTTCCGGCTTTAGCGCTGGACCGGTTACGGCAAATCAGTACGTGATCCTCATCGCGAACCCAGGCTGATCCCATCCTCCGGTCTATGCGCTCGATAGCCGCCGTCGCACAATGCAGCAAGACCGATGAGGAGATTGACAATGACGGATGTCGAGAAAGTTGGCAAGAAGCGCGGGCCAGTCGCTGGGACAGAGGAAGCGCGCCGTGGTGGCGAGGCGGTCCGTAAGAAGTACGGGCGAGAATTCTACTCTCGCATCGGGAAAAAGGGTGGCGACACCGTACGGCGCGAGCATGGCTCAGAGTTTTACGCGGAAATTGGCCGTAAGGGCGGCGAGCAGACGAAGAATCGCCAGGGCTCCGAGTTCTATGCGCGCATTGGTCGCATCGGCGGCCAGCGCAATCGAGCGCGCGTCCACCCAGACAAAAACAAGTAGTAAGCAATTGGCGCGTTTCTGTGCTTCAGCGGTAGCTACACGTCCACCAGAAGTCTCCGCCCCCAGACGCGCATCTATCACACAAGGGCGAATTGGAGCCACATCTCCTTCGCCTTTGGTCTTTTCCTACCTCAGTGTATTGTGACTTCATTGCGTTAACGTGCCACAGCGCGCAGCGTATCTAGTGTGGCGCCTCAACCGCAACATTCGTAAGTGCGCTGAGGCCAATGGCGCGATAGCGCTGATAGCGCTGTTCGAGCAACTCCTCGGTTGGCAGCGCCTGTAACTCGGCCAGATTGGCAAGTATCGCGGCTTTGACTGCAGTGGCTGCTTCGGCCTTGTTCTGATGAGCGCCGCCCAGCGGTTCGGCGATGACACCTTCGATCAAGCACAGTTCTTTGAGATCCTTCGCGGTGATCTTCATTGCCTCGGCAGCATTCGGAGCAAACGCGTTATCGCGCCACATAATCGACGCGGCGGCCTCCGGGCTTGCCACCGTGTAAATACTATATTCCAGCATTAATATACGGTCGGCGACACTCAGGCCGAGCGCGCCTCCGCTGCCACCTTCGCCAATAACAACAGTGATGATTGGGGTACGCAGATTAGACATCACCATCAGGTTTTCGGCGATTGCCTGCGCAATACCACGCTGCTCGTCCTCGAGGCCAGGTGATGCGCCTGGGATATCGACCAGCGTCACGACTGGGAGATGGAAGCGTTCAGCGTGATGCAGAAGACGCAGAACCTTCCGATATCCTTCGGGATGCGCCATTCCAAAGTTGCATTCCATGCGCTCTTTCGTATCGCGCCCCTTCTGGTTGCCCAGAATCATGACTGTCCTACCATCGAGGCTCGCGAGTCCGCCCAGAATGGCGCGGTCATTGCCATAGCGCCGATCCCCACGCAGCTCGAAGAAATTGTCACACATCAAATCGATATAGTCGGAGGTATACGGACGCTTCTGGTGTCGCGCCACCTGCACAATTTGCCAGGGAGTCAACGCGCCATAGATCTCGCGCAGACGCAGATCGAGCTCGCTCTGATAATCCTTCAAGCGCGCGCGATCGTCACCCTTGAGCCTGGCTGCTTTCCGCTGCAATGACTGAATGCGCTTATCCAGTTCCGCCAGTGGTCGCTCAAAGTCGAGATCGAATGTCATCATATGTACCCCCACGGCGCTTTGCCTGTCATACCTGTCATATCGGTCGCTGGGCCCGCATCATGCTTCGCGAAGTCTAATGTACTGCTGCCTCGGCGGCAGCATAGAGATGTACGAGACGCGTCATGGTCGCCCTCAAATCGCGGCGATGAACAATACTATCGATCATGCCATGGGCAAGCAGGAACTCCGCATAGCCGACGTCTTTCGGCAATTTCACATGCAGGGACTGCTCGATGACGCGCGGGCCAGTGAAGTAAATACGCGCGCCTGGCTCAGCAATCGTCACATCACCCAGCATCGCAAAACTGGCGGTGACTCCACCCGTGGTGGGGTCGGTGAGTAGCACAATGAACGGCACACCAGCATCGGCCATTCGGGCCAACGCGGCAGATGTCTTCGCCATCTGCATGAGTGCGATGACGCCCTCCTGCATGCGGGCGCCACCAGAGGCGGTTGAAATGAGCAGTGGAATGCGGTCTCGGGTCGCAATCTCGATGGCGTGTGTTATCTTCTCGCCAACTACTGCGCCCATACTGCCCCCAAGGAAGCGGAAATCCATAACGACCAGCATAAGTGGCAGGCCATCTATCTTCGCCGTACCAGCCTTCACGCCCTCGTTCAGTTGCGTTGACGCAACCAGACCTTCCAGCTTGGAGCTATACGTCTGTGCATCGCTGACAAACTTGAGTGGATCGTTCGAGACCAGATCGCTATCGATTTCGATAAACGACTTCTCGTCGGTGAGCAGGTCAATGCGTTCATCGGCGGTCAGTTGCGCATGATGTCCACAGCGCGGACACACTTTGAGGTTGCGCTCCCAATCCTTTCCGAGCAGCAGTTCGCGACACTTCGGGCATTTTACAGCCAGGTTGTCTGGTAGGGAGCGCATCGCTACATCCGGGTGCGCGCCGTTAAAGCTCACAGGTATTTCCGCCTGCTTACCATTCTCGCTCATGCTCTACCTCCGAACCTGCAGGGCCGCGAACCTTGGCATCACGGCTATGTGACGCCTGCTTCCTGCCCGCGCACCGTGTGCAACGAGTGGAAAAGCCTGTCATTCTATCTTCGTCTATTGTCGGACGGCCGTCAATCGTGAATTTGTACGCCTTGACTACGCCTTCATTGTCAAGAAAGCACTAAAGTCGCCGTATGAACAAATCCAGACGGCTATTCGTCACCAAACAGCGCATCCACGAATTCCTGGGCATCAAAGGGCGCAATATCGTTCACGCGCTCGCCTGTGCCAACGTACTTGATTGGCAAGCTTAGTTCGGCGGCAATGGCGAATGCGATACCACCGCGGGCTGTCCCGTCCAGCTTCGTCAGGATGACGCCGCTCACGCCAGCATCCTTCACAAACTGCTTGGCCTGGATGAAGCCATTCTGGCCGGTGGTCGCGTCGACGATTAGCAACACCTCATGCGGCGCTTCAGGATCGTATTTTTGTAGTACACGGACGATCTTCTTCAGCTCCTCCATCAAGTTGTACTTCGTATGGAGACGGCCCGCGGTATCAACAATCAGAACATCGGCGCCGCGCGCCTGAGCGGCCTGCATGGCATCATAGACAACCGCCGCCGGGTCGGCGCCGTGCTGGTGCGCTACGACCTGAACGCCGATGCGTTCGCCCCACGTACGCAACTGCTCGGTTGCCGCAGCGCGGAACGTGTCACCGGCGGCCAGAAGAACCCGATGTTTCTGCTTCTTGAGCTGGTTCGCCAGCTTGGCTATACTGGTCGTCTTCCCAACGCCATTGACGCCGACGACAAGATAGACCGAGATGGGCGAGGTATCCGAGAACACGAGCGGCTCAGGATCGCCAAGCAGAATTTCGAGTTCTTCTTTCAGTGCGTCGCGAAGCTCTGAACCTCGCTTCAGCCCCTCGGCCTGCACGCGCTCGCGCAGCGTGTCCATCAGGCTCTCGGTCGTCTGAACGCCGACATCGGCGGTAATGAGCGTTTCCTCTAGCTCATCCCATAACCCATCGGTGATATCATCTGCCTCATCGAAGGCCACATTGATCTGCCCAAAGAGTTGGCGCGTCTTACCTAGGCTAAACTTGAACGGGTTGCGAAAGAAGCCTCGCTGCTCCTGTTCTCGCGAATCCGGCCCACCACGGTCGTCAAGGCCGTCTTCAGGCAATTCTCCCGGCTCAATCGCCTGTTCAGGCAGCGGTGAAGTCACGGCTTCCGAGAGACTCGGCGCCGAAGCGGTCGGCGCGGCAGGCGGCGTCTCAATCGGCGCCTCCTCGTCAGCCCCAAAGCCTTCAATGGGCTCGTCTGCCTCAACGACCTCATCTGTCTCTAAGGCCTCATCAGCCTCTGGAGAGATGGTTGTTGGAGATATCTCCTGCTGGTCTGGCTCGGTGTGCCCGAGAAGACTGTCACGGAGTCGCTTGAACACGATGCTATATCCTTAGGATGGGTATATGATGACTCGAATTCGAGTCGAATGGACTCAGCGATTATCCTCGCTGCACGTAGCATTCCTCATCAGCGCTGAATTCGCCAGCGCATCCAGGAAACTATACCGCATCAATACATCCAGTCGCTAGCATGAGCAGACCCATGGCACACGATGACCCGCCGTCAGCCGCCACTGTAGCCACAACAGCACAGAAACAGGACAGTCCGCACGCTTAGTCCGGTAGATGTAGACACCCTGTGGCGCCTGTCACCATCGTCCTCGGTGATATTTAGAGCAGGCGTGGTGAGCATCCCAGCACGCTAACGTGACGTTCGATATGGATGCTGCAATGCGTCGCTTACTGGTTCGTTGACGATGACATCGCCATTACGAATTTTGATGTTGTAGAGGCAGTTAGGGTTTGTGCAAACCCAGGCCTTAAACTGAATCGGCGCTCCCTGGCTGCCGAAATCTGAAAGCGGAACCAGATCACCCGCACCGCATTTACGACAGCGCGGAAATGTGAATTCAATCCCCATCACCCCATCCTCACTCTCCGGGCCCGCCTCTGGACCATAACCGAACCTGTCCAGCCGTGTCCGTCGCTATGGTCACCACGTCACGTATGTCATTCTATTATATCTTGTCGCCAAAGCGCGCCTCACGTGAGGGCACGTTGAAAGGCATGTTCGGCTGCTTAGCAGGCTTACGGCATATTGGAGCAGCACCGGGACGAGAGCCGCTCATCTGGACGCTTGCCCGGAGAATCGCGACAGACACCACCATATACGGAGAACTGTGTGCCATTGCGCAAATCTCGTCCGTCATTATAGCAGTCGGAGCGCGACAGATATACCCAGATGCGGCCAGACAGTCAGGTCATTTGATTGCCTTTGACTGGCTGCTGAAGTATACTGCGAACGAGCAGGCTAGCACCAGTGGGCTACTTGGATCAGTATGCTTTCGGCGCAGCTGCCAACGCACCGGCAATACTTCCAGGAGGCATCCATGGAGAAGCGGCCTCGTCCCACCCGCCGCGTTCGTGATGCGCGTTTTTCAGGGGCTACTACGAATGCATGTGCGCAGCGTGGTGCGATAGAGAGCATCGGAACAATCCGGGATTTACCTGTATTGCCCGTCCGTAACACTGTCATTTTGCCAGGCATGGTGCTTCCGCTGTTTGTTGACCGCGACCCCGCGCTTCAGGCGGTCGAGGCGGCTACCGCCGATGACCAGACGATACTGCTGGTAGCCCAACGCTCCGAGCAGACGAGCGATCCCCTCCCGGGTGATATTTATACTGTCGGCACCGAGTGCGCCATCAATCGCGTCTTGCGCATGCCGGACGGCGCTAGCAGCGTCCTTGTGCACGGCCTGCGCCGGTTTCGGATCACAAACTGGCTGCACGAGACGCCTTTTGGACGTGTCCGCGGCATGTCCTACGCCGACACCGCAAGCACGAGCGACCAGTCCGAGGCGCTTGCTCGCACAGCGCTCGGCTATTTCGAGAAATGCACACGATTGAGTCAGCGGCTCACCGAAGATATGTATGTGCAGGCTCTCAACGTCACCTCAGCTGGAGAATTGGCTGACTTCATCATCGCGCAGGTAGAACCCGCGCTGCCCATTCGCCAGGAATTCCTCGAAATCTTCGACCCTCAGGAGCGCCTACGTAAGACCTGCCTGCTGCTGCTGCGCGAGCTCAACGTGCTGGAGATCGAGAGCAAGATTCAAGCCGATGTCCAGCGTGAGATCGACCGCGGCCAGCGCGAGTTCTACCTCCGCGAGCAGATGAAGATCATCCAGCAAGAACTCGGTGAGCATGATCCTGCCCTGCGTGAAATCACCGAGCTGCGCGAACGCATCGAAGCCGCGGGCATGCCGACGGAGGTGCAGACGCGTGCGATGCGCGAGCTGGCCCGCCTCGAGGCAATGCCTTCGATGGCGCCGGAATATAGCGTCCTGCGCAACTACCTCGACTGGCTCATCACGTTGCCGTGGAATGTAGCCACACGCGACAATCTGAACCTTGCGCACGTCGCGGATGTGCTCGACGCCCATCATTTTGGGCTGGAGAAGGTGAAAGAGCGCATTTTGGAGTTCCTGGCGATCAGAAAGCTGGCGCCGGAGGGACGAGCGCCAATTCTCTGCCTGGTCGGCCCTCCAGGCGTAGGTAAGACATCGCTCGGTCGCTCGATTGCCGAGGCAATGGGTCGTACCTTCGTGCGCGTCTCACTGGGCGGGGTGCGCGACGAGGCTGAGATTCGCGGTCATCGCCGCACTTATGTGAGTGCGCTGCCTGGACGCATCCTGCAATCCATGAAGTTGGCAAAGACCGTCAATCCTGTCTTCGTGCTTGACGAGATCGACAAACTCGCCTCTGATTTTCGCGGCGATCCAGCGGCGGCCCTGCTGGAGGTGCTCGATCCTGAGCAGAACAACAGCTTCTCCGACCATTTCCTTGAGGCTCCCTATGACCTCTCGAAGGTCCTCTTCATTCTGACGGCAAACGTCCTGGACACAATTCCGGCGCCACTACGCGACCGAATGGAAGTCATCGAGATTCCGGGGTACACCGAGGAAGAGAAGGCGCAGATCGCCCAGCAGTTCCTCATCCCACGCCAGATGCGTGACACTGGGCTGAACGCCTCGCGGATTGAGATTGACGATGGCGCCGTCCATCGCATTATCCGCGAATACACCTTCGAGGCGGGTGTGCGCGGGCTTGACCGCGAACTAGGCGCGATTATGCGGCGCGTGGCCAAGCGAATCGCCGAGGGTCGCCGCCACAAAGCCAGCATCACCTCGGTGCGAGTCCCGGCCTATCTAGGCCCGCAGAAGTACTTCCCGACCGAGGCCGAGGAGGCCGACCAAATAGGAGTGGCGACAGGCCTTGCCTGGACTGCGGCAGGCGGCGATTTGACGACGGTAGAAGTCATGGCTCTTCCTGGGCGAGGCTCGATGCAGCTGACTGGCCAGCTCGGTGACGTGATGAAAGAATCGGCGCAGGCCGCGCTCACATTCGCTCGTGCGCGGGCACAGGTACTTGGCCTGCCAGCGTTGTTCCACGAGAACAACGACATTCATGTGCATCTGCCCTCGGCAAGCATTCCCAAAGATGGACCGTCGGCTGGGGTAACGATGGCGATTGCCATCATGTCGGCATTGAGTGGTCGGCCAGTGCGACGCGATGTCGCGATGACTGGCGAGGTGACACTGCGTGGTCGTGTGCTGCCGGTTGGCGGCATCAAGGAGAAAGTCCTGGCTGCCCACCGGGCTGGCATCCATACCATAGTCTTGCCGCGCCGCAATCTCAAAGATCTCGACGAAGTGACACCTGATATCCGCGCGCAGCTCTCATTCACGCCGGTTGAATCCATGGATGAGGTGATCGCCGTCGCATTACGTCAATCGTCAGACTCGACGAGCGAGATGACATCCGCGCGTGCATCAGGCGGATTGACCCGCGGCACGGTACGGCCAAGCCGCCCTTTGTCTGATTCGATTCCCCCATCCGGCCGTGTAGCGCGCCCCCGCGCTCGCCGCGATGTCGTTGTTGCGGGCTGATCGTTCGGCGTGCCAACGCGCTCTTTTCTCTACTTGCTGTTGAACCAGACCAAACCTCCCGGCCTATTCGGGAGGTTTTTGCCGCACAAGAACGTATAATGGGGGAACAGATTACGCGCCAAGCGAAGGGACCAGGATGACAATGGAGAATTCGCCTCGACAACCCAAACTCTCCGTCATCATTCCTGCCTATAACGAGGCGCACCGTCTTCCAGAGAGTCTGCGGCAGCTGCGCGCCTGGCTGAACGATCAACCCTATACCTCTGAGGTGATCGTCGTCGATGACGGCAGCGCCGATGAAACAGCAGATGTTGTGCGTGCCGCAATGGCAGGTTGGTCCGCGCTCTCGCTGATATCTGCGTCCCATGCTGGCAAAGGCTCCGCCGTACGCGCCGGAGCACGCGCCGCACGCGGAGAATTGGTGGCCTTTGCCGACGCTGACTTCTCGATGCCAGTCAAAGAACTGGAGCGCCTGCGGGCGATGGCCGAGGCAACCGCAGGCATCGCGATTGCCTCGCGTGAAGCGCCTGGCGCGCACCGCTATGGTGAGCCGTGGTATCGTCACGCGATGGGCCGAGTATTCAACCGGCTCGTGCAGGTTCTGGCGCTGCCTGGCATCCAGGATACCCAATGCGGTTTCAAGTGCATGCCACGCGACATTGCGCTGGCGCTTTGCGCGCAACAGACGATTTTCGGCTGGGGATTCGATGTCGAGCTTCTCGCAATCGCCCGCCGACATGGCTTCGCGGTGCGTGAGGCGCCGATACCGTGGTACTACATGGCCAACAGCCGTGTTCGGCTTGGGCGCGACACGTTCAGCATGATTCGAGAAGTGTTTACTATACGCGCCAAAATACGCAGAGGAGACTACGACCCCTCTGATGGCCCCGCGGACGCATCCGACGCCGCTCTGTTAGAGATGAGAAATACTCATGCGCGCTGACCAGGAGCGGAGCGTACACCAATCCAAAACGGCAGCGCCAGCGTCAGCGCAACCGCAACCGATGGCTCACAGCAAGGGCGCATTCGCAAGCATAATGGCCGCCATACGCGCCATGCGCGTATCCCAATGGTCGAAAAATGGTTTTGTCCTGCTCGCGCTCATTTTTGCCCGACGGCTCCCCGACGGCACGGCGCTTGGGCGAACACTCATCGCCTTTGTCGCATTTTGCTTCGCGTCGAGCGCCGTGTATATCATCAACGACCTCGCGGATCGCGAACGCGACCGTCTTCACCCACGCAAACGTCTTCGCCCCATTGCCTCGGGAGAGCTCTCGCTGCGTGGCGCTGCAATCGCCCTGACGCTTTGTCTTTGCGTCGCCGCTGGGCTTGTCGCTCTCCTCACGCTTACTGCGCCGCCCGATATCACCGACCCCTTCCGCCGATGGGGTGGAAGCCAGCTCCTTTTCGCGCTGACAATGACAAGCTATGTGGCAATCAACGTCGCCTATTCGTTCTGGCTCAAGCATCTGGTGATCTGGGACGTCTTCATCATCGCCGCTGGATTCGTCTTGCGCGCGCTCGCGGGCGCTTTCGTCATTCCGGTGCCAATATCCACATGGTTCTATGTGTGCATGACCTTCCTGGCTCTCTTCCTGGCGCTTGGCAAGCGACGTTCGGAGCTGATACGGCTAACCGATCAGGCGGCTACCCATCGCCAGAATCTGCGCCACTATTCCCTCGGGCTGCTCGACCAACTGATCGGAATCGTCGTCACAGCGATGCTGCTCACGTATTGCCTTTACACCTTCCAGGGCGAGAACAGCAATCACGATCTTATGTTGACGATCCCAGTGGTGCTCTTCGGAACTTTCCGCTACCTCTACCTGATGTACGCCCGCGCCGAGGGCGACCAGCCAGACGAAGTACTCTGGCGCGACCCGCAGATTTTGGGTACCGTGATCGTCTATGTGCTGTTCGTGATCATGCTGCTCTACGTGATCCCCGCTCACTGATTGCTTCAGGCAACGCAAAGAAACTGTGGGCGACGTAGCGATATCTTGGCAACGGCCACCAGCATCAAATGAGTAAGCCGCCTGTAATAAAGAAAGCCAGGAAGGCCGCCTGGAGCAAGACGCCCCCATAAGTGAAGAACGTTGCCGCACCTGGCAAACGCTCTGACCACCTGCCGATCAACAGGAAGGCTGGCAGAGCAGCGAGCGAGAAACGACCAGCCGAGACGAGATATACAGCATTGTCGGCTATCTCGCGCGGGCTGGACAAGATCAGAAAGATCAGCCCGGCAAGGTAGAGCGTGAATGCCAGCGGGAGCCTGCGAGCGCCAATGATGGCCACAATGACGATCACCAGAAATGGCAGACTGTCGATCAGTGTGTGGCCCTGGAAGTAGCTCAATGGCAGGAAACTCAGGTGATAGCGGACCGTCTTCCAAATAGAATCCCAGATTGGCATCGAGACGCGATCCCACTGAATCTGGATATGCACCCACATCAGCACGTCTCCATACCTGAGCAGACAAAAGCCGCTGAAGAGGCCAAATGCCAGCGGTATCGCGGCAACGATAGCCACAAGCGGCGAAATATCCGCGCGGTCAAGGCAGAAGGAGAACGTACGCTTACGGATCTGCTCCACCCACCCGTGCTGACGCGCAAACTCATAGAGCAGTGGCAGAAAAAGTATCACGCCTGTGGAGCGCGTCAATGTGCCGAAGAAGGCGCATGTTGCGGCAAGATACCAATACTTGCGACCTAAATGTCCCCGGCGCATACTCCATAGGCACCAGACAGCAAAAGCAAGGAAGATACCTTCAGTGTAGCCAGCGGCCAGAAAGAATCCCAGCGGCCAGCTCAACAGCGCCAGCACGCTCCACCGTGCGGTATGCTCATCGCCGCCTTCATCCACCGAGAGCCGCGCCAGCCCGATGCAAGCCGCCAGAGTGCCGAGATTGCTGATAATCACTGCGATCAGGACGGTGTTCCCAAAAAGAAATGAGCCACCGTAGATGAGCATGGGATAAAGCGGAAAGAAGGCGGAATCTTTGGGGGCCACATATCCTTGCGTTGCAATATTGACATAATTGATCGCGTCATAGCGAAACCACGCATTGAGCATTGAGGCCCGCGATGTGCCCTCGCGGTAGGTGAGAATCAGCGAGAAGAAGGTGAAACTGATCAGTGCCAGTCGGCTCACCAGCCAAATCATGGCCGCCTGGACGACAAGATACTCCCAGGCAATACGCTCCGCGGGCTGGGACGTGTGCTCAACCGATGGAGAGACATCAACTTCGTCCCGAACCAATGTCCCCATAGCGTGTGGACTCCTTGATAAGCACTGTGCGCAACCTTCCGCTGGGAGGCGGATATCTTTCATGTTCACCGACGGATATCGCGTAGAGTAGACACGTGTTAAGACGCAATGAATCCGGGCATAGGTAACGGTAGTTTCGCCCATGGAGACCATGCTCGTCCGCGATCAGAGGATGGACATCCCCGCGCGAGAGGCGTGGCTATTTAGTGGCGCGCAGCTTGCAAATACTGCGCCAGAGTGTGCACCATAAAACCTCACGCACATCGTGGTTCGCAGGAATGGCGAACTCTGGCAGCAAGGAGCGCTCTATTTTGTCGTTGAAGGATTTTGTCTTCGCAGCATCGTCATCGTCACCGTCATCACGCTCGCGCATACTTACCGTTGTGAGGCCGATGGATAATGGCCCGAAGGAGATTCGGGCGCTCGACGGACTGCGAGCGGTGGCGGCGCTGAGCATCGTTCTCTTCCACGTCATGCTCTTCCTGCAAATCGAGTATACGCCGCTGAGCCAGGCGGTCAATCACGGCTGGTATTACCTCTCGACTGGCGTCCATCTGTTCTTCGTGCTCTCAGGCTTTCTTCTCTTTCTGCCCTATGCGCGTGCTATGCTCGACGGTCAGCGACTGCCCTCGGCGCGCCGCTTCTATCGCCGTCGCGCGCTTCGCATCCTGCCAGCCTACTGGGTCTGTCTGGCAATCATGGTCACGCTCAAGTTCTACGTACAGCACGTGCCATTCAGCCTGGGTGATGTCGCGGCGCATATTGTCCTCATCCATGATTCCTTCCCCCAATTCAACCGCGACTACGACGGCCCATTCTGGACGCTCGCGGTGGAGGCCCAGTTCTATCTGCTGCTGCCGCTGCTTGCGCTGATCGTCTCGCGCGTCTGTGGCGGTCGCCGCTCTCCATGGCGCATCGCGGGAGGCGTCGGCCTGTTGATCGCTGGCGCACTGGCTCTACGGACGGCTGACTCGATAGTGATTGCATCGTTACCAGCGCATGCGACACTTACCGATTCGCCTGCTGGAATCTTCGTGCTGGCGACGATGGGAATGCAGGGGAAATACCTGGAGGTGTTTGCCGTAGGAATGCTCTGCGCGTTGCTATATGTCATCACCATCGAACGCCACGCGCTTTCAACTGAACGCTTGCGCAAACTTGGCCTTATCGCGCTGGCGGGCGCTGGCATATGCATGGCTCTTGCGATTCCTCATGTTGATCTGGCGGGACTTATGGTGACACCTGGAGCGCAGTGGGGCGCCGATGTGATTGGCTACCCGCTGCTCGTAGGCCTGGGATTTGGCGGCCTCGTACTGGCCATCCTATGGGGCGGCCAGCGGATACGATTCCTCTTTGAGGTATCGCCCACACGTATCATTGGCCTGTTCTCGTACAGCCTCTATCTGTGGCATTTGCCAGTCATTCATGGCAATGTGCCATTCTTCGCAGGCATACCATTAGTGCTGGCGATTGCGGGGGCGTTTCTTGTCTCGTATCTCTCGTACCAGTTCGTTGAACGCCCGTTCCTGGTGCGACGCCACCGTCAGAGTGGCTCAGAGAACCCTCAGACCGCGGAACTCGATCCGGTGATTGTGCCCGTTCTTGCGCCAGCGATCGAGACCGATACGCATTCCACCGAGCGCATCCCGGCCCTGGTGTAGCCGTTCATAGACGCTCGAAGGCGCGTCCAAGATTGGCCCGCGCCCGTACCTGATCCACGATCAGCGTAATCACACGGTCGGTTGCGGTCCAGCGGGCGGAAATGCGCGCGGGGTCGAGCCGATGCGCACGGACAATCTGGCGCAAGGACGCGATATCTAACCGCGCCAGTTGGTCGCGCAGGGCGTCCTCGCCGTGCTGACGTAGCACCTGAAACGGGTCAGGGAGGTCGGCGGCCGTAGCTGTTGGACGTTTTGCGCTCTTCACGGGCTTTTTGCGCGCTGACGCCAATGACTGTGGCGATGGGGTATCGAGTAGGCCACTAGAGCGCACAGCCTCGGCAAGCTGCATGCCGAAGGAGGGATCGCGTTCGGCCCGTTCGGCTAGCTCTCGCAGCAGCCTGGCAGCCGCCTCGGCATCATCGCGTCCAGTTGCTGATTTACCGCGCGACATGAGTGAGATACTCCCTCGTCAGCTCCGACAAATACTCATATGACCCGCCACCATACTTCTGCTGCAGCGTATGAACTGGCGCCATCACATCGGCAGCCTCAGCAATTCTGGTAGATTCGGGGATCATCGTATCGAATACGAGTGGAAACCGCCGGTCGAGAAAGTCGTCCCGCAGCCTTTGCACCATCTCGTTGTGCAAAATCGTCTGAGAGCGAATCTTGGAGATGACGATGCCAAGCGCGCGAATATTGTGCCGCGTCGATGAGGCGAAGTGGTCGATCCGGTCGAGAATCGGCGGAATGCCGAGTACCGAGAGAATATCAGGCACAACCGGAATCAGGTACGTATTCGAGATGGCCAGGCCGTTGAGGGTGACGATGCCAAGTGACGGTGGGCAGTCAATCAGCACGTGGTCATAGTACGGGAGAAAGTCGCCAAGCGCCTCACGCAGACCATAGATCGGCCCGCGCGAGAAATGCTCGAAGTCGGTCAACTGGGTGACGCGGTCTTGAATCTTGATAAGTCCCAGACTGGAAGGCAGGAGATCAAGACCGGGCACACCGCCGCCGATATTCGAGACATCGCGCACGATCGCCTCATCAGCATGAAATCGCTTGCTGCCTTTGACCAGATCGGCGAAAAGCTGGAAGAGCGTGCGACCCGATTCATCACGCGCCTTCCATTCGAGCTCAGGGATCAGGCTCACCGTCGCGTTGGTCTGCGGGTCAAGATCAATCACCAGCACACGTTTCTGATGCTCGATTGCCAGGAAGTGCGCCAGCGCGAGGGTTATCGTCGTCTTGCCAACCCCACCCTTGAGGTTGATGATGCTCGTCACAACAGGCATGGATATGTCCCTTTCGCCGTGGCGCGGGACTATCCCCTCACCACAGGCGAAGGTATTCTACCGGGCAAGGGGTGAGTTGCCAAGAGGCCTTTTTAGGCTATAGGCCATGTGCGTGTGTGGCGCGGATGAGCGATGAATCAGGACAGGCAGTCAGATGTCGCCTGCCCTGCCATGTTTCAGAACGTTACACCGGAACGATCATCATCCGACCAACAATCACGACAAGCGCCAGAATCAGCAGCACAATATTGGCGGGCGCATGCGATGCCTCATGCCGTGCCAGATGGAAGACCGCCGCGCTTACCATCACGATGGAAAGGCCTATGGCGGCGGCGATCGTCAGCCAGGGCAGAATGCCAGTGAGCATGGGCAAGAAAAGTCCAATCCCACCTAATAGCTCGGCCAGGCCGATAAAACGCACAAGGCCCAGTGGAACCGCCGCAGTCCACGCCATGCGCTTGCTCAATGTGGCAATCGGCTGCGTTAGCTTCATGAATCCTGCCATGAGAAAAGCCAATGCCAGTAATACTTGAATAATCCACAAGATGACAGACATAGATACCGTACTCCTCGGTCAAAATATCGGCGCAACGCGCCCACAGGTGATTGATTCACGACAACTGTTGCCTAATTGACTGTTGTCGAGTAACATACTAGTGTCCGCTTTTCATGAAAGCAATCCGCAAATCGTGCGTTTCGTTGTCTAACCAACACTGCGGCGAAAGTGTTGCTTTACGATAAGTGAGGTGATCCCATGAACGAGGCTGATCCTCGGGTGAAGAGAACTCGAAAGCTCTTACAGCAGGCGCTTATCTCGCTGCTGGCCGAGAAGAGTTTCCACGCTATCAGTGTGCAGGATATTACCGAACGTGCGACGTTAAATCGCGCGACCTTCTATGCTCACTTCGAGGACAAGTTCGCGCTCATGGATTATCTGGTGCGTGAGACCTTCCGTGAGGAAGTAGAGAAGCGGGTAGGAAATTCAGCAACGTTTACTGTCCGCAGGCTCCCTCTGCTAGTTGTGACTGTCTGCGAGTTTATGGGCAGCTTTCACGGGCATTGTGCCCCGCCTACCAATGACCTGAATGCGCCAATCGAGGCCAAGGTACAGGACGAACTTTACGCGTATATCCTCGACTGGCTTCATCACGACCAATGGGCCGACATGCCACCCGAGTCCGTGGCAGCGATTATGAGTTGGGCCATCTTTGGCGCGGGCATGCAATGGAGCCGTGGTGACCGCGCGACTTCGGCGAAAGACCTGGCGCGGCAGGTAGTGACTGTGCTTCTCACAGGGGTCGCCCAACATGCTTCTCCGCACGCGAATCCGGAAACGAAGGAGCAGAAAGTAGCCCAGCAATAGCGCACGACGAGGATGGTCCTCGGCGTCACGAGCGCGAAGGAGCCGCGAGGACACGCGGCTGAGTGCGCAGCCGGTCATCATACCAATGCAATCGCTCGACGAATGACATGCCAGTGAGAGGCATCTCAAACACGAGGTCTGGAGCCACGCGCACTATTAGCTCGGAATAGAGCTGGCTCGCGTAGATAACGAAGGTGAGTGGCTCTGCGCTCCGACCAACTCGCGCGCGCAGTTGGCCTATGACCGCCTCAGCCCAGGCCACGCGCTCAGACGCACTCAGCAGATAGAGCGCAGGCTCGTCATCCCCGATCACTTGCTGTGGCGGCGCCAACAGGTACACCGTACTCAACACATACCACTCGCTATAGGAGCGATCACAGAAGTCGCGCGCACGGCGAAACACAGGCGACGGATCGAACTGCTCGTGCGCGCGGGCAATGCCACCACGCCGCCGCTTCGAGGCCGCCACCAGTCCAATCACCCGCGCCATGCTTCACCTCCATCAGCGCCATCTGGGATGCCTCCTTGAGTAGTCCAGTCTGCCACCGATGGGCTCTATTGAAGCAAGCTCGCGTTCTCTGGGCAATAGGATAACCCGAATTGGCCCGCTATGGGCATTCTGGTCACTCCGCGGCATGTTGCGCGCCAGCCTGTGCCGCCAAGCGCGTGAGGTGCTGATAGCGCCCGATATACCAGCGGATCGCTCCGGCATACTCGGCGTGACTCCAGGTCAGTGGCGAGACCGAGAGCGGCTCGTGCGTGTACGGGTTAATCTGTTCAGCAAGCACACCGCTGGGAAGAGCGTGCGACTGTACCCATTGCAGCCACGGCAGCGCATTCTCGAGCTCGGCAATAGTGGACGCACTCTCGATTTTGAACTCGGCCAGCCAACAGGCGCAGATGAACCACGGGTTCCCAGGAACGTTCGCGATATCCTGGCTGACCTGATGGTAGTAATCGTTCTCGTAGCGGGCGACGCCGCTCACCTCCGATTTGATGACCAGTCGGTCTTCCACCGCCTGCATCGTCCGCTTGATCCTGTCATCCCGCACATCGAACATGCCAAACTGATAGAGACCGGATAGGCTTGCGTCGATGACCATATCTGGCGTCAGCGTGCCATCAGGCTCGATATAGAGCGTCCGCACGAATCTCCCTGCATCGTCGTGCCAAAGATAGCGATTTGTCGCATCCTTGATTTCTTCGGCGACGTGTGCATAGCGCTGCGAGCGCTCCTGCTCGCCAAATGCCGCTGCGAACTGGGACGCGGCCAGTAGCCCGCCGTAGACCGCCGCAAGCGTATAGGCATGGATACCGCGCCGCTCCTCCCATAAATCCCAGGATGGCTGTGACAGTCCAGTGTGTTCGTCGCGAAAGGCGCACATGAAGTCGGCGGCAGCTGTAATCAGCGGGCGATAGAGCGGGCGGATGAACTCTATCTCGTGGAACAGCGTGTAGTGTTGCCAGAGAGCATAGACCACTAGCGCCGTCTCATCCTCCTGTATGGGCAGGGCCAGATTTCCCTGCTTATCCATCCATGGCTGCCAGCTGCTGCCCAGGTCACCGTCCGGCGTATATTTGTGCATCAGGTAGCCATCGTCGGTAATATGTTGGGCGCAGAAATGGAAGAACGCGCCCGCAGCGTTGCTATATCCCGCATGGCTGAGCACATTTGCCACCAGCGCGCCATCGCGCGGCCACATATAGGCGTAGCTATCGCGCGCAAAGGCCCACACATCACCATCCGTCGCGGCGATGATCGCGCCATCCTGGTCGATCTGCGTGCGCATGATAAGCAGGCTGCGCCTGTACAGATCAATGAGTGGCTGCGGCAGGTTACAGGCATCCAGCGGTTTGTTGCCTACCCAGAGGCGCCAGTAGTCACGGGTGCGCTGGATAAATGTCTCTGGCCCTCGCTGGATCACGATACGGTTCAGGTTGCTTGCCGCTTGGTATTTGTGCGCCGCACACAGCCAGTGATAACAATACCGCTCCTGGCCCGCGGGTATGTCACCCAGCAAGAAGCCGATGCAGCTATCAACCGATCCCTGTGCGATTGGGTTGCCCTCGAGCGATCCGTCCTCGGCGTCACGCCAGGTGCCTTGTTGCCCATTGAACTCCTTATAGCCGGTTGCCCAGGAGTACACGCCCACCGTGCCGTAATTGGCATCGTGGCCAGCGCCCGCGTCAGCGTCACCAACGCACCCGTTAAGAATCATGTGCCACGAATCCTTGTATGCGCCGAGAATGTGGAGGTCGGGCCTGTAATAGGCTGTGTTCGCGCCTTCGCTTTCACCCAGGTGCCAATCGTAGTGGAAGAACAGGCGCACTTCGCGCGCCTCATTGGCCAGGTTGACGACCTTCATCTTGCGCATGAAGATATCTCGATCAAAATCCACAACGTCGGTGCAGGAGATCGTGACGTTGAGGCCAGGGTGGGTCATCGTCACCGCCGTGACCAGGGTATTCGGCTCATAGACGAGCTCTCGCTGCCATTCTGGCGCGTCGAACCAGGCGAACTGACCCGCCACCCAAATGCCAGTGTGGTTGATATGTCCCTGCGTATGACCGCGTTCGCCAATATGCGGCCAATAGATATCGCGTAGGTTGTAGCTGGCATCGAAGTTCACCAATAGATGACCATTCGCAAGTGGCAAATCACGCGGCATATTAGCACCTCTCGATACGCTGTAGCGGCGACATGGGCCAGACGACCAGGCTATACCGACTATATCGGACGAATAGTTGCCCTGCCAGCCCGGCTTTCTGGTACCATGTCTACAACAGAGCGACACTCCGAATTGCCACTTACAGGAGCATATGTTGAGCGAAGAACTGGCGCGGATACGGTTGCGCGGAGGCTATGCGATTCTGGCAGGGATACTGTTATTGCTTGGCGTCCCGCTCTTTCAGAGCCTGGTACTTGTCCCAACCGGATATGTCACGGCTGTCAATGCAGTCGTCGCGCACCAGAACTTTGGTCCCCTGCTCTCCTGGGCCGCCGCGCATCCATTGGAGAGCCGTCTATTCCGGGTTTTCGAGGCTGTACCGTTTTTGCTGGCGTTAGGAGTACCCGGCCCCTTGCGCGCGATTCTCTGGGCCGAAGAGCGCAACGGCGGACAACTTACGGCATGGCTCGGCCGCATTGGATTTGCCCTGTTCGCGCTGGCTCTTTTCATCGGAATGTTTACCAGCGCCGCATCAGCGACCAGCTACGTACAGACCCAAGGCGAGAACGCCCGCCAGGCCATCGCTCTCGACTATGCTGGTCACTATGCGCTGGAGACGTTGCTTTCGCGTATCTTGGGCGGCATCTGCCTCACGGTGTTCCTGATCCTCGTGAGCCTGCGCATGACGCGCATGCGACGATTTCCCCTCTGGTTCGGCGTGGTAGGCGTCCTCTGCGCCGCGCTCCAGGCAACCACCGCAGTCTTCTTCGCCTTTGGACCAACCCAGGCTACAGTGCCCACCGCGGTCCTGGCGATTATCGCGCTGGCTCTCTGGCTACTGATAGCAGGCGTCTTTCTGTTTCGCACACGTGCCCTGCCGACGATTGATGTCCCGGCATCCGCTGTCACGCCATAACCATGGCCTCTCTGCACGGCGAATGTGGCCACGCTAGCGTTCTAGCAGAGCCAGTCGCGCGTGTCCTGCTTCTTGCGGCTGCGACGTGGCGCTGGGGAGGGCTCGCTGTTGAGATAGGCCGAAGCTTTCGGCGTTCGCTTCGATGGTGTCTTGGCGCGCGATGTTGGCGTCTTCTTCGTTGCGGTGGTCTTGCTGGATGCGGCGACAACTTCATCAGGTTCCGGTTCGGCATGCTCGGATTCAGACTTGTCGGCGTCAAGGTCGTCGGCTTCAGGTTGCTCGGCTTCGGGATTTTCCGGGTTGCTGTCCCAGCGGTCCAGCGCATCGCGCAGATCATCCGTCATGGCGAACTGCACTGGATAGGCGCCTGAGTTGGAGCGGCGCGGCGGAATCGACTCTGGTGTTGACAGAGGAACAATCGGTTCAGGAGCATCACTGTCTTGTGGTGGCAATGGCGCCAGATAGGATGGCTCTTGATCGAATGGTTCGTCCTGCCAGGCGCGCGCACGCGATGAAGGCCCAGCGGCTACAGGCATATGCGGATGAGGATGAGGCTGCGGGCGGCGCCGAGAAGCGCCAGTGGTTCCCGTTGCCAGCAGTCCAGGATTTGACGCCGGACTGGCGGAGGGAAGGATAGAGTTCCAGTAGCCGCCTCCCGACGGAACATTGTTTGATGCGGGCGCCCAGGTCTGGCTGCGATGCAGTAACGAGGCCGAATTGTGGGCTTCGCGAATGACACGCACCGTGCGCACATTCTTGCTCCACCCAAAGATCTGTGATACCACGCCGGCGAGTAGAATGCCACCAACTGTGAAAAAGGCCGTGAGCGCGAGATAGGGCATGAACCAGGCGAGCTCGCCAAAACCGTTGACGAGCTGTGCCAGGCCGATGCCCGAGAGATGCGAACGCTCAGCCAGCGTCTCGACAGATCTCGTGCCAGTGGCGACCGACGAGAGAAACATTCCTGCCGCCGCAAGTCCGCACGCCACCAGGCCTCCACGTACACCCGCCGCGAACTGGCGACCATACCATGCCCAGGGCAGCCACTTGGCGATGGCCAGCCCCGCGATGATTCCCACCACCGCGATCAATGGCGTCGCCGCGAGCGCGATGACGTATTGCAGCGCAAAGAGGATCACGAACCCGATGCAGCCGAGCAAAATAACCGTTCGCCGTATCGTCCTCATCGTTAGCCCCCCGCGCCGCTGCCTCTAGCCCGCGCGAAACTGCCAACTAGAGGTTCTTGTAAATCAAAATCCGCTGCACTTCGCTGGTGCCCTCACCGATCTCATGCACCTTCACGTTGCGCCAGTATCGTGAGACGGGGTATTCGTCCATGAATCCATAACCGCCGTGGATCTGGACCGCCTGATCGGCGCACCGCTTTGCCGTCTCTGAGGCGAACAACTTGGCCATGGATGCTTCGCGCGTGTAGGGGCGCTCCTCCATGTGCAGCCACGCTGCTTTATAGTACATATTGCGCGCTAGCTCAATCTCGGTAGCCATATCGGCTAGCTTGAACTGGATCGCCTGGAAAGATGTGATCGGTCTGCCGAACTGATGACGCTCGCGCGAGTACGCCAGCGACTCGTCAAGACACGCCTGCGCCAGACCCACACTCAACGCCGCAATCGCTATTCGCCCCGCGTCGAGAATTGACATAAACTGGCGGAATCCGTCACCCTGAGCGCCGAGACGATTCTCATCCGGCACCTGGCAATCCTCAAACGCGAGTGGGCGTGTATCGGATGCGCGCCATCCCATTTTGTGGTACGGGTTGCCGATCACATAGCCGGGCGTCCCCTTCGGCACAATGAAATTGGTGATTTCCTTATGGCCGTCACTCTGTTTGCCAGTGACCGCTGTAATGGTGACGCCACCAGTCATATCGGTGCCTGCATTGGTGATAAACGTCTTCGCACCATTGATATGCCAGGCGCCATCGCTTTTCACCGCACGAGTCTCTGTTCCGGCGGAATCGGAACCCGCATTCGGCTCCGTCAGCCCAAATGCCCATAATTGCTCGCCACGCGCCAGTGGCACGAGATAGTGCTGCTTCTGCTCCTCAGAGCCAAAGAGATAGAATGGCATCGACCCCAGTGAAGTATGCGCCTCCATGGTGATACCAACCGCGACATCGCCCCGGCCAATTTCTTCAAGGGCAAGGCAGTACGAGAGGAAGTCCGCGCCCGCGCCGCCATATTCCTCTGGGAAGGGCAGTCCAAGCACACCAAGATCGGCCATCTTGCGAACAATCTCATAGGGAAATTCGCCAGATCGGTCCATCTCCTCGGCGTGGGGCTTGATCTCTTCTTCAGCGAATTCGCGACACATGTCGCGTATCATCTGCTGCTCGTCGCTGAGCGAAAAATCCATACGTTGCGCTCCTTGGTCCGCACCAGCGAACGACATTGTCCGGCGCGTATCGAAACGACGCGGGCGGCACTGCCCGCATGACGCGAATTATATCACCGCGCGACGCCACCACATCGCTACTCCGTTAGGCCTACGGAATTGGATACGCAGCCTGCGTCAGCATAATATACTTAGCAGCGCTGGGAATTCTCATTCCATCCGCAGAGGAGGGTAGCAGCATGCGCAAGGACGCCACAAACGGTGGCTCAGGCATGCTGGAGATCAAGCCCTCCAGCGCGCGCATACTCGTCGTGGATGCCGACACAGGCACCGCCAGCACGCTGGGCGCCGTGCTGCGGCATGACGGGTGGACCGTGCAAGTCGCATCGAGCGGTGAAGACGCGCTGAAAGCGCTGGCTGAGGGTCAGTTCGATCTGCTCCTTGCCGACCTCGACGACAACGATCCTCATGGTCACGAGGCGCTCGAACAGGCCCAATTGGCAGTTCCCGCGATTACCGTCGTAGTAATGACCGGCTACGCGACGCTGGAATCGGCGTTACGGGCTTTGCGGCGGGGCGTTTACGATTACCTCACCAAGCCAATCGACGTGGAAGAATTGCGGATCACTCTCGCTCGCGCACTCGAGCGGCGACGATTGCAGCACGAGTTGGCAGCGCGCGTCCGTGATCTGGAGGTCGCCCACGCCGCCGCTCGTGATTTCAATTCTCGCCTGCAAGAGCAGGTGGATCGCGCGACGGCGGAGTTGCGCCAGAAAGTCGACGAACTCGACGAGGTAAACCGCCAACTCAAGCTGGCGCAAGAGCAACATGATCGGTTCGTCGCCATGGTCGCGCATGAGATGCGCGGTCCGCTGAACCCCATCATCAATTACGCCCAGCTTGCCAAACGGCCAAACCTCCAGGATGGCGCCCTCGAACGCTACATGGACATCATCGTCGAACATGGCTTCCGCCTGAACCGTATGGTGGACGACCTCCAGACCGCAACTCACTTGAGCACGGGACGTTTCTCGCTTCGCATCGAACCGTTTGATCTGATGGCGGCGGTTGGCGAATTGGTGGACCAGTTTGCGGCGTCAGGGCGGGAGCGGCGCTTCGTCTATGAACATCCCAATACGCCTATCGTTCTCGATGCAGACCGAGATCGTATCGTTCAGGCGGTGCGTAATCTAATAGACAATGCCGTCAAATATTCTGTAGAGAATGGCGCCATCGAAGTACGCATTGGCGCGGACAAGAATACTGCCACAATAGAGGTTGGCGACTATGGCGCTGGAATCTCTGAGGCCGACATGAAGCGGATTTTCGAGCCATTTATCCGCGGCGAGGAGAGCTCCGACAGCAGCGGGAGCGGCCTCGGCCTGTTCATCACCCGTGGCATCATATCCGAACATCATGGGACATTAGCTGTTGCCAACCGTGGGGGTTCCACGCGGGTGCAGGGCGCAATCTTCACGATTACACTGCCGCGCCGTCTAGCTTCTAGCAATTCCTAAAACGGACCCAGGCACGACGACATATCTTCCACCAGTGATTCGCCGAGAGCATACAGCATCACATTTGGTGGCGTATACTCTAGGGACAACATGACTCCCAACTCCTGAACATAGTTCATAGCAGGGCATCACCGAAATGAGATGGCTGATGTGCGGAAGGGGTATCGTAGAGTGGCTGAAAGACGGAAGGGTTCGGATACCAACACATCGACCTATGGAGCGCGCATACTCATCGCGGATGACGATGATTCCATGCGCGAGGTATTGTCGCAATTGCTCGAGGAGGAGGGCTACAAGCTAGATGAGGCCGCCAGTGGGCAGGAAGTACTGGCAAAGGTCGCCACGACCAACAAGAATCGGCCCGATATCGTCTTGCTGGACATTGGCATGCCTGATACCGATGGCATCCAGGTGCTACAGACCATCCTCGAGCAGGGAATCGATATCCCCGTCATCATAATTACCGGCCGCGGCGCTGGTTCCTTGGTGGTGAAGGCGATGCAGATTGGCGCCGCGGATTACATCAGGAAGCCATTCGCCGACCTGGATGACGTGGTCCATGCCGTCAGGCGCGTTCTTACCTACGAGAAGCTCAAACAGGAGATCCTGGCAAGCAAAGCGCCGACAGCGCATCCCGATCCAACCGAGCGGATTGTTGGCGCCAGCCCGGAGATGATAGACATCTTCAAGACCATTGGCCGCGTGGCGCGCACGCAGGCCACGGTGTTGGTGACAGGTGAGACGGGCACCGGTAAGGAACTGATGACAGAGGCAATTCACAACGCGTCTGATCGCCGCTCTGGGCCGCTCGTGAAGGTCAACTGCGCCGCCTTACCCGAAACCCTGCTCGAGAGTGAACTCTTCGGCCACGAGAAAGGCTCATTCACCGGGGCGCTGGCGCAACACAAGGGACGCTTCGAGGCGGCTAACAAGGGTACCATTTTCCTCGATGAAGTCGGCGAAATGTCGTTGGCGACGCAGAAAAAGCTTCTGCGCGTGTTGCAGGAGCGCGAGTTCGAGCGTGTCGGCGGGACCGTGCCGGTCAAGGTGGATGTGCGCGTCATCGCGGCGACGAACCGCAATCTGCGTGATGAGGTGCTGGACGGGCGATTCCGTGAAGACCTGTTCTATCGCCTTAATGTCATTGAGGTGCATATGCCGCCGCTGCGCGACCGCAAGGAGGACATTCCCGCCCTTGTCAGCCACTTCCTCGATAAGCATCGCTATAGCGGCGTTGCCATGCCCGCGCGCATCAGTGAAGAGGCGGTTGCGCTGCTCATGGAGCATGAATGGCCTGGCAATGTGCGTGAGTTAGAGAACATCATTCAACGTGCGGTGGTCTTGAGCCGCGGCGATCTGATCACGCCGGAACATATTGTCTTCCAAAGTGAGATGACGCGGTACATCCTGGATGTGGATCAGAAGGTGCGCGCAGGCACGCCGCTCGACGATATGCTCGCGGAGGTACGACGCCAGGCGATCACTACAGCCATTCGGCTGAATGAATTCAACCCGCAGAAAGCATCGGAGCAACTCGGCATTTCATTGGAGGATCTCGAGGCGCTGGCTGCTGAGCTGAACCTGCCAATCGTCGAGGAGCGAAGCGGTAACGCCGTGTCTCGCTAGCATCATCTGGATAGCTCTACGGCTTTTCCTGTTGCTCTTGCTGTTCCAGGAAAAGCCGACCAAGCGTGGCGCACGACAGCACATACTCGTCACCCATAAAACTCATATCGAGCAGACCTTCCTCAGCCATGTCGCGATAATCATCGGTCACGAGCATATACTGCTTCAACATGCGGCTGACGTCGCTCTCTGGCAGCGATCCCCACTCGCGCAGTTTGCGCAGCACAGCCACCTTCGCCTCAGTGTCGTCATCTATCGCGCGCATCGTGTCCTCACTCGATAATTGCTGGATTTCCTCAGTCTCAGCACTTGCCCGGCATCTTCGGAATTGCGCCGGGCGAGTTCGACTCCTGGCCACACTGTAACATTTCAGAGCGACACAAGACTACATCAATGCACGCATTGCGCAATGATGACTGATCGCGACATAATTCTGTGTGAACATCCTGCCATTTCCCTCGCTGCGCAGAAGTCCCTGGCAGCAACTGACATAGGAGACCTTACCCATGGATCTGACGAAGTTGTTTCGACGAGAACCTGATTCAGCAACCAAAGAAATACGCGAAGATGGGCGCGAGCGGTTGCCCGCGGGCCAGTATCTGACGAAGAAGTGGCCGATTCTAAGTTACGAGTCCACGCCAAAGTTCGATGCCGAAAAGTATCGCTTCAAGGTATGGGGCGCGGTCGCCGAGCCATTCGAGTTGACCTGGGATGAGTTACTGGCGCTGCCGCGCGTTCAGTTGACATCGGATTTCCACTGTGTGACGACCTGGAGCCGGTTTGATAACGCCTGGGAGGGAGTGCACATCCACGAGATTCTCCAGCGGGCAAGGCCGCTGCCAGAGGCGAAATTCGTGACGGCGCACTCGTTCACCGGCTATACCACCAATATGCCACTCGCCGATCTGGACGATGATGATGTGCTTATCGCCTTCACCCATGATGGGGAGCCACTCGAACCGGATCACGGCGGTCCGGTGCGCCTGATCGTGCCCAAGCTGTATGCGTACAAGAGCGCCAAGTGGCTCAGCGGTCTGGAGTTCTTGGAGAAGGATCGCCCCGGCTTTTGGGAGGTGCGCGGCTACCATAATCACGCCGATCCCTGGAAAGAAGAGCGCTACTGGTAGTCGCTGCTTGGCTGTTTCCTGAAGCGCGATGAAAACAACCGACCTGCCTACGAGACCATACTCAAAATCTCGCAGGCAGGTCGGTTGTTTGTCCGGTTAGTTGCTAGCTGGCGCGGCGGGAGCGCTGATACTCGGTGCTGAGCTGTGAGATTAACTGGCGCGCCTCTGCGTAGGTCAGCGACGGGTCCGGCTCTGGCTTGCCCAGCGCCACGCAAAGCTTGCGGATGCTCACCAGCTGCTGCTCGCTGGCGGCTGGCTCATCTGTCCCCCTGGCTGCCGATGACTTCGCTGTTGGAGTCGGAGCGTTGGATGGCGCGGCGGGCGCGGTCTGTGCCGCAACTGGACTGACACGAGCCGCTGGAACCGACCGGCGACGCTCAACTGGCGTGTCCACAACCCGATCCCCTTCATCCATCTCAGGGGCAAATGCCGTACCGTAGCCTAGAGCCAGCAGCGCGCGTCCGAGTGACTTGGTGCTTGCCTTCTCGGCATAGTCCGCAAAGTCCTTCGCAGACTCTGATCCGTACATCGTCGCCTCATTGCCCAGCACGTCGCGCACATAGGTCTTGAAGTGGGCAAACCCTGCCTCGCGATCCTGCTCGACCAGCTCAGTGCGGACGACAAACGACGTTGTCGCCAGGCCGCGCACGATGAAGTCTCGCTGGTCACGAATGAACCAGAGGAGACGATTCTGGACGTTCAGGTAGTCGCGCCCTTTGAGGTTCATCAAGTGCTGGTTGGGATCGTAATCAGCCGCGATGCGCCAGTTGCCGGGATACTGGGGCTGCGAGTGGGTGGTGTTTTGTTCTTCGCTCATGAATTTCCCCCTCCTCAGGAGGTTGCGGGAGAACCCTATCTACCTCCCGCTGACACAACCTCATTCTCACTGTAGCAGGCAAAAACGGTCATTCGCCGCGACAAATGTGGAATATATGTTCTATTTGCAGAGTACCACAAAATCCACTGCGCGGCAATGGGGCGATCTCGAAGCGAAATTGCCTGCGAGCCAGGTACAGGACTATATGGCGCGGAAGACTGGAAATGAGGAAGTCATGGAGGTCATCACGTCATCGAGTAGCCACACAGCCGCCCTGCTCGTCTCTACACTGGCGAGAGGCATACATGGCATATACAGCCAGCGCCGGGCGCGGTACAATAGGAGGGAACGTCGCCGCGCACGAGCTCACGTCGCGGCCCGCGGCTGGAGCGCGCGTCATCGGTCGAGCGGCAATGGCTCACGGGTACATCATCCCCTGTGATCCGCCTCGTATCATGCCTGGAACATGCGTAGCCCGCACAGCGCTGTGCGGCAATGAAGAGGAGCACATCACATGTCTACCCGGATTACCATGCCCCAGCTTGGTGAGTCTGTTTCGGAGGGAACTGTTGGTCGCTGGCTCAAACAGGAAGGCGAGACCATCAAGCGCGACGAGCCATTGGTGGAGATCATCACCGATAAGGTGACGGCGGAATATCCCTCGCCGGTCACGGGGCGCGTGGTCAAAATCCTGGTGAAAGAGGACGAGACCGTGAAGGTTGGCGCGGAGATCGCCGAGATTGAAGAAGCTGGCGCGGCGACGAGTGCTTCCCCCACCACTACGACTGCCTCAAGTAACGCCCCCACCGCATCGGGTAATGGTGGCGCTCCATCCGGTAGCGGACCAGTTGCGAGCGCCAATAATGGCGCCAGCGCGACATCCGCCGCTCCCAGAGCGTCCAGCGCGACGGCGACGCTGGATCGCGTCTCGCCACTTGCCCGCCGCATGGCGCAGGAACATCAGATTGATCTCCACCAGATTCAGGGCACAGGCGAGAACGGACGCATCCGCAAAGAGGACATCATGGCGCACCTCGCGCACGCCACCCAGCCCACGGCAACCGTTCCCGCGCCTGTCGCGCCACCTGCGCCACGACCCACAGCGCCTGCCATGCCAGTGGCGGCGATGGAAGGCGATCAACTCATCAACCCTTCGCCCGCGCGCCGCGTGATCGCGGAACACATGGTACGCAGCAAGCAGACATCACCGCACGCCACCACTGTCTTCGAAGTGGACATGACCAACCTAGCGCGCTGGCTGGCAGCGAACAAAGACGCGTTCCGCCAGCGCGAGGGCTATGGCATCTCGTTCCAGACGTTCGCGATCAAGGCAGCCGTCGAGGCGCTGCGCGAGTATCCTTACGTGAACGCCTCGTGGACCGAGGACAACAAGATTCTGCTTCGCCACCGGATCAACGTCGGCATCTCGATTGCGCTCGAAAACAACCTCATCGTTCCGGTAATTCGCAATGCCGATACCCTCAGCCTGGCGGGCATCGCGCGCGCGATGAGCGACCTGGTTGCCCGCGCCCGCGCGAATCGGTTGATGCCAGACGAGCTTCAGGGTGGGACATTCACCGTCAACAATCCCGGTGTCTTCGGCACGATGATGTCGATGTCGATCATCAACCAGCCCAACGCCGCGATCCTGACGATGGATGCCGTCGTCAAGCGCCCGGTGGTCATCGGCGACGCCATCGCCATCCGCGACATGATGTACATGTCGATCTCGTTCGACCATCGCATCCTCGATGGGCTGACCGCGGCCCAATTCATGGGCGCGATCAAGCGGCGGCTGGAAAATCCGGGCTCGGATATTCAGGTCTATTAACCGACCGACGTATTTGGAGATAAGCGAAGCCCGCCGGTAATATATCGGCGGGCTTTTGATATGGCTGAAATCAGCTCAGCGCTGGGAAGATAACATATGAGAGCGGTCCGCGACGTGGCGGGAACGGCATACCACGCTGTATACCTGGCGGTTTGAGCTAGCCTGCGAGCGCTTCTGAATGCTCCTGCGTGCGCTCTTCGCGCACGGCGCCGGTCACCGCACTCAATAAATCGAAGTCCCGGGATGCAAGAGCGTATTGGTGCCACTCGTACGTTTTGCGGAATGGAAGCTGAAAATCAGGATGGCGAGCCTCTACGTAGAAGCCTGCGCCCGTCTTCCCCAGAACCACCTCCGCACCTGTTCGAACATTCTCGTAATGACGCATTGGTTCTCTTTCCTCGACGATCATAATTTCGTGCGAGGGGCGATATATAACAGCACATTGCCCACGCCGTCAATCATTGTACATCATTCCCACACCATCTGCAGTCGTCCAATAGTCCTAACGGTTCATGGTCTTCTGGCCCGACGCAATCCCGATCATTTAGCGCCTTCTGTGCTATAATTGCCAGCGTCGAATGGTTGCGAAAGAGGTACTACCCCGCATGTCTAGTGCGTCAAATGTTCCAGGGTCAGAGCGAGTGCTCGTCTGTATCGCGTGGCCCTACGCGAAAACCAGCACCCACGTCGGTCAGATCGTCGGCTCGATCCTGCCCGGCGATATTTTTGCCCGCTTTTCCCGCATGAGCGGAAAAGATGTCCTGATGGTCTCCGGCAGCGACGAGCATGGCACGCCGATTGTCGTGGATGCCGACCGCGAGGGCGTTTCCCCGCGCGAATTCGTCGCCCGCCATCACTCGCAGATCCTCGAAATCTGGCAGCGGCTTGGTATTTCGTGGGATCTCTATACCGAGACGACCACCGAGAACCACTACCGCGTCACGCAGGATTTCTTCTTGCGGCTGCTGGAAAAGGGCTTCATCTACAAAGATTCGATGAGCTCGCCCTATTGCCCGACGGATGAGCGCTTTCTACCTGACCGCTACATCAACGGCACATGCCCTTACTGTGGCTTCACCGATGCGCGCGGCGACCAGTGCGATAACTGCGGGCGGACCCTCGACCCCGAACAGTTGATCAACCCAAAGTGTCGCCTCTGTGGTAGCGGCGCCAGCGCCATCGAGATTCGCCCAACCGAGCACTTCTTTCTCGACCTGCCCAGGTTCGAGCCGCAGCTGCAAGCCTGGCTGGAAGAGAACCAGACGCGCTGGCGTCCGAATGTTGTCAATTTCGCGATGAACTGGATTCGCGACGGGCTGCGGCCACGGGCGATCACGCGCGATCTCGACTGGGGCGTGCCGGTGCCCCTACCTGGCTACGATGACAAGCGCATCTACGTCTGGTTCGATGCCGTCATCGGCTACTTCTCCGCCAGCGTCGAATGGGCAACGCTGGAGGGCCAGCCAGACGCCTGGAAGCGCTTCTGGGAGATTTTGCCGGATGGAACATCGCCTTCACGCTCGTACTACTTCATCGGCAAAGACAATATTCCCTTCCACACAATCATCTGGCCTGCGATGCTGCTGGGCTATGGCGGGCTGACGCTGCCGTATGACGTGCCAGCGAATGAGTTCATGACGATGGGCGGCTTCAAGGCGTCGAGCAGCCGCGGCAATGTCATATGGACCAAAGACGTGCTCGATCAGTATGGTCCAGACCCGGTGCGCTACTATCTCGCCAGCACCATGCCGGAGAATCATGATACCGATTTCACCTTTGATGAGCTGGTGCGCCGCAATAATGACGAGCTGGTAGCCACCTACGGCAACGCCGTCCACCGCCTGCTGACGTTCGCGCAGCGCAACTTCGACGGCAAGGTACCGCAACCAGGCGCGCTGAATGAGGCGGACGAGGTGATGCTGGCGACGATGCGACAAGGGCTGGTCGCGGCAGCCGAGGCTATCGAGGCGGTACACCTGCGCGACGGGCTGAACGAGGCGATGTCGGTCGCACGCGCGGCGAACCGCTACCTTGACGAGCAGGCGCCGTGGAAGCGCATCAAAACCGACCGCGAAAGCGCCGCCACCACGGTATACACCATGATTCAGGTGCTCAACGGGTTGAAGGTGCTCTTCGCGCCGTATGTGCCGTTCTCGTCGCAGAAGCTGCACGAATTGCTCGGTTTCTCTGGCAGGGTAGAGAATGGTACGTGGAATGCCGAGGAGGTGCCAATCGGTCAGGCGCTGCCTGTCCCGACGCCGCTCTTTGCCAAGTTTGACCCGCCCATCATGCCTGAAGATGGCAGCGGCACGGAATAGCACAATCAGGATATGTTGGGAAGGGACGGCTTTATGCGGCGCATTGCGATTCTGGCCGAGGGCAGCTTTGACCGACAGAGCGCGAAGACGGCGGTCGGGGTGCTGCGCTACAGCCAGGACACCGTCGTGGCGGTGATCGACAGCACGCGCGCGGGCCAGGATGCCGCCGCCGCGCTGGGTGATCCCAACGGACCGGGACGTGACGTGCCCATCGTCGCCGACTTCGCCGCGACACTGCTGTATCAGCCAGACACCTTGCTCATTGGCATCGCCCCTATTGGTGGACGATTGCCTGACGCCTGGCGAACGGAGGTGCTGGCGGCGCTTGAGCGCGGGCTGGAGATTGTCAGCGGACTGCACCAATTCCTCGGCGATGACCCCGAACTGGCGGCCGCGGCCCACGAGCATCACGGGCGCATCTGGGACGTACGCCGACCGCCAGAGGCACTCGCCATGCGCATCCGCGAAGGCACGCCGCATCGTCCCGGCAGCCATGTCGTCTCGTTCTGTGGCAGCGACTGCAACGTTGGCAAGATGACCGCATGCGTCGAGCTTGACCGTGCGGCCCAGCGGCGCGGCCTCGCATCGGTCTTCGCGGCGACTGGCCAGACGGGCATCATGGTCTCCGGGAGCGGCATCCCGGTTGACCGCTTCATCAGCGACTTCGTTTCTGGTGGCGTCGAGGCGATGGTGCTCGATTTCGCCGCACGTTACGACTGGGTATTCGTCGAGGGGCAGGGTTCCCTCGGCCACCCAGCATACTCAGCGGTGACGCTCGGCCTGCTGCACGGCGCGGCGCCAGACTACCTGATTCTCTGCCACGAGGCGGGGCGCACCCATATTCACGGCTACGATGTCGCCATTCCACCGCTATCCGTGGTGCGGGAGATCAACGAGACGGCGGTGGCCTGGCTCAAGCCCGCGCCCGTCGTCGCCATCGCGCTTAATACCGCGCGATTAGACGAAGATGCGGCGAAAACTGCCATTGAGGCCGCCGCGCGGGAGACGGGCCTGCCAGTGACCGATCCGGTGCGGTTCGGGGCGGATGTGCTGCTAGATGCGCTACTCGCGCAGGCGTAGACTAGCCAGCCATAACGGGAAGGGCGTTGACATGGAACTTACGGCACAGGCGCTCGATCTGAGTCTGAGCGTTCCTTTTCGCATCTCGCGTAGCGTTCAGACCGTCGCGCACAACGTGCTGGCGCATATCGAGGATGATGGGCTGACCGGCATCGGTGAGGCGGCGCCCAGCGGATACTACGGCGAGAAATGTGAGAGCGTCCTGGTGGCGTTGTCTTATTTCGCCGAACACCTTGGCGACGATGCCACGCTGATCGAGGACATTTCCGCCAATCTCAAGCGGGTGATGCGCGGCAATGCGGCGGCGCGGGCGGCGGTCGATATAGCGCTCTACGATCTCGTTGGCCAGCGCCTCGGAGTGCCAGTCTATCAGCTGCTCGGCCTAAATCCAGAGCGGACGCCAGTGACCTCATTCACCATCGGGCTGGATACCCCTGCGGAGATGGCGCGCAAGGCGCAGAAGGCCGCGCAGTTCCCGGTCCTCAAGATAAAGGTAGGCACGCCAGACGACCTGGAGATTGTCCGCGCAATTCGTGACGCGACCGATGCGCGACTACGGGTGGATGCCAATGAGGCCTGGACGCCCAAGCAGGCTATCAAGACGATCAATGCGCTGGAGGACTTTGGCATCGAGTTTGTGGAGCAGCCAGTCGCCGCCAGCGACCTGGAAGGCTTGCAGCTGGTGCGCGAACATACCAATCTACCGATCTTCGCCGATGAAAGCTGCGTCACGCTGGAAGATGTCCCCCGAATGGCGGGCGTAGTGGACGGCATCAATATCAAACTGATGAAGTGCGGTGGCATCTCGCAGGCGCTCAAGATGATCGCGACGGCGCGCGCGCATCACTTGCGGGTGATGCTTGGCTGTATGATTGAAAGCTCAGTGGCGATTACCGCCGCTGCCCAGATCAGCCCGCTTGTCGACTATGCCGATCTTGATGGCGCGCTACTGATTTCCAACGATCCGTTTGAGGGCGTGGGCGTCGAGCGTGGCAAACTGGTGCTGCCCGACCGTCCGGGGCTGGGGGTCCGCATTCGCGCCTCGGCGAAGCTACCGACGAAGCCTATTCGCGCGCGCAATGCCCGTATCGTCAGCGCGAAGGATGAGGAGTAACGCAAGATGGCGAGGCAACTCAACTACGATGAGGCGCTGGCGTTGCTACGCGCGCATAATGAGAATGAGAGCCTTGTAAGACACGGTATTGCAGTGGCGGCGGCAATGGCGGCATATGCGCGCAAATATGGCGAAGATGAGCTGACGTGGCGCGTAACCGGCTTGCTTCACGATGTGGACTACGAGAAGCATCCCACTATCGGGGAACATGGGAAGGTCGGCGCGGACTGGCTCAAGGCTGAGGACTATCCTGACCACGTCGTGCATGCGGTCATTGCCCACAATGACTATCACGGCGTCCCGCGCGACGATCTGATGTCGCAAGCGCTTTTTGCCTGCGATGAGCTTACCGGCCTGATTACCGCGACGGCGCTGGTGCGCCCCAACAAAAGCATCCATGGGCTGGAAGTCTCGTCGGTGCGCAAGAAGATGAAAGATAAAGCGTTCGCGCGTGGCGTCAATCGCGACGACATCTTCAAGGGCGCTGAAGAGCTGGGCGTGGACCTCAATGAGCACATTGCGTTCGTCATCGCGGCGATGGATGGCGCGGCTGACGAGCTTGGGCTGGAGGGAACGCCCGCCTGACCGGTCGCACACTGTTAGGGGAGGCCAAATATGCCGGTGCGCATTGACCACGTCATCGTCGCGGACCGCGATCTGGCGCAACTCGAAGCGGCGTTTACCCGGCTGGGATTCAATGTCGTCGGTGGCGGTCAGCATCCTCATCTTGGCACGCGCAACCGCATCATTCTGCTCGATCAGGGCTACATCGAGCTCCTGGCGATTGCCGACGAGCAGGTCGTCTTGCCAGCGGTCCGCGAGCGGATCGAGATGGCGCCCGGCTGGATTGGCTTTGCGCTTCAATCGGCTGATATTGCTAAGGAAGCTGGCGAAATGCGCATGCGAGGAGCCGACGTACGCGGGCCGAAGCCAGGCAGGCTGGTCGCGCCAGATGGAAGCGTGCGCTCGTGGCAGACGATTACCGTCGGTGGCGACGATCTGTTCAGCGCTGCCGAACCCATCCCATTTCTGATCCAGCACGACAGCAGCGGCGCTCAGCACCAGCATGAGCTGGCGGGCGCCGATCCTATCTCACCTCACCCGAACGGCGCGCAACGCCTGCAAGCGGTGATTGTGGCAACTGCCAGCCTCTCCGCTACAGAGGATGTCTTCGCGCGTGATTATGGGCTACGTGTAACAAGACCAGCGATAACCGTCCAAGTGCTCGCTGCACTCGCGCGAGCGCTGCCATTGCAAGCTGCTGGCGAACGCATCGTACTTGCAGAGCCGCTTGGCGCTGGAATCGTCAATGATCGGCTGCTGAGCGCTGGAGAAGGTGTTTGCTGCGTATCCGTGGCAGTTGCCGACCTCGCTGTCACGCACGACTTTTTCCAGCAGAGTGGCGTCCCCAACATTCAATGGGAAGATGGCTTGATGATTCCAGGAGAAGTGACGGGCGCACCACTGGCGTTCGTCAAAGACATAGCGGAGTAAACGGTACATGAAGGCATCAGTGCAACGGGTCGCGGACACGCTGGAGCACCTAGGCATCCAGGTAGAGATAACCGAATTTGCGGAGAGCACGCGCACGGCTGAGGAGGCTGCCGCGGCAGTCAATAGCACACTCGGCCAGATCGTCAAGTCGCTGGTGTTCCTCGCGGGAGAGCAGCCCGTGCTGGCGCTGGTCTCAGGCACAAACCGTGTCGACACCGAAAAACTAGCGGCAGTCGCTGGCGGGCCGATTAAACGCGCCAATGCCGACATCGTCCGCGAAGCGACCGGATTCTCTATCGGTGGAGTTCCGCCAATTGGCCACACAACGCCACTGCCCACCTACCTCGACCGCGATCTGCTCCAATACGAGCTTGTCTGGGCAGCGGCTGGCACGCCCAACGCCGTCTTCCCTATCGCTCCCGATGAGCTTCAGCGCATCGCGGACGCAACGGTAGTCGATCTGTCCGCGGCAGGTTAGGATGCCGAAGCCGGGACGAGCCAGGCGGGATGCGCCAGCCATAGCCCTGCCAGCAGAAGCAGCACAACGCCGATAGCCAGGCGGATATGTCGGCTGTGGCGGACATCAGGCAATGCCGCCTCGCTGGCCATCATAACTGTGAGCGCCCCCATCCAACCAAGATTCCCCACGCCGATGCCAAACATCACCAGCATCAGCGCCCAGCAACAGCCGACCGATATCACCCCATGGCAAATACCCTCGCGCCATGCGAGGGGCATACCCTCATTTCCCTTGAAGGAATCATGGAGCTTCTGGCAACGTGAAAGACAAACAGCTTTCCAGGGGGTAAACTGAAACACGCCAGCCACCGCGAACGTCACCGCGCCGATCACAAAACTATGCGCCGCAAGCCAGGGCCACGCATCCACCAGGCGGTGTATCTGCGTGTCACCCGTGAATGCCAGCAGGCCAAACACCGTCCACACGCTGGCATACCCGGCAAAGAAGAGCGCAAACGTCCGATTTGAGTAGTCATGCTTGCCCCAATCAGCAGGGATTCCAGGCATGATGAGCACGCCCGACGGCGCCATCATGCTCACAAGCATCACTTGCCAGCCGACGAGAAACACGACGGCGGCTACCGCCCAGGGCAGACCGCTCTCCTCCAGCAGAAAGTGGTGATCGATCAGAACGCGCCATCCCGAGAGTGTGGCGATGATCGCGGTCATCCAGGCAGCCCCGACGATGAGCCATGGCCAGCCAAGGCGCTTTTGCTCACGGCGCCGAGACGGCGCGGGAAGCTCTGTTGACATCCGATATCCCTCGATGGCTAACAGCCGCGAGACCAGCAGCGGGCAGCGCACCTGATCCACCGCCCCATGCGCACAGGTATGGCCGCCACAAGTACTAGACAGAAGTCACCCCGCGCCCTCGCCTAGCGTACGATGGCACAGCCGAAGGGCTGGGTTTCCGGGACGGTTATGGGGGTTCCAGCGAACATATCGCGCAGGGCATTCTCCAGATCGCTGTAAGTTGCCCGTGATGGATCGCGTTTATCGTCGATTCGCCCTCTGTAGACCAGCCGACGCATTGCGTCCAGCACGAAGACATGTGGCGTACTGATGGCGCCGAACTGCTCGGCAACGGCGCCATCAGCATCTTTGAGATAGGGAAAGGTGAAGCCTTTCTCCCGTGCCCGGCGCGACATCTCCTCGAAGGTATCAGGCGGCGACAGGTAGGGATTATTCGAGTTGATCGCGACCACCTGCACCCCCGCTCGGCTGTACTTTTCCTGCAGCGCGATAAGACGCTCCTCATTGGCCTTGACCGTGGGGCAACCTGTGCAGATGAATGCCACGACAAGCACTCGCCAGCGCGAGAAACTGGCAAGCGAATAGCGCTCGCCATCAACACCTGGCAAGTCCCGGAAATCGCTCGCACGCTGACCGATAGCGAGCATCGCCATCACCGCCCCCGGCTGAACATGCGGGCAAGACCCCGGCGTTGCGGCGCGGCGGTTGCGGTTGCTGGCATCGCGACAGTGACGAAGCGATCTGGGAACTGCTTCACGATCCCGTCAGCCAGCGTATCCGACACCGTCATGATCTCAGTGAAAATGTCGTCGAAGGCCGCTACGTCGTCATCCCATTTGCCGGTCAGGCGCGCCACCGCTTCGTCTTTTGTCAGCTTGAGATGGACGCTGAGCAGGTCAACCACGTCATTCTTCGGCCAGTTTGGATTCGCACCGCTCAGGAAGGTAGCGATCTCCTCGGCGTTCTGTGACCAGCGCTGGTCTTGACGCTGGAACTCCGCGTCGTCGCCTGCCTTGGCAGCCGTCAGCAGGTCAACCGCGATAAGGATGTGCTGCTTCAACAGGTCGGTGAGTCGCGCCCCGGCCACCTCACCATAAAAGGGAACAATCGCGTTGCCGATGTGCTCCTGATTCTTGAGCAGGCGGGTCGCAGCTGCGCCCGTGTCCGGCCCGTCGCTGGCGAAGGCAACGATGTATTGCCGCGTCCAGATCGCATGGTCTGCCCAGAGTCTGCGGAGAGCTGTCCGCAGGTCGCACTGCGCCTCACTCATTGCCATGACAGTTGCCCCTTTCTTGCCCCTTCGGCATGTGTACCGAAGGGGCGACATGACCATCCAAACGCGCCGCAGAAACCGCTATTCTGCCGGTACGATTGGATATTCACAATAAGTCAATGACTATTTTCACTTACTACGTGCCAAAGTTACACGGCGCTCCTGAAATGCCTGTTGAGTCTCAGGTTTTTCACGTGTCGGTAAATGGCGAAGCGAGCGTATGGAGGGAATGTCGGTACGCAGAGAGGGCAAGCGGACAGCAGACTAACTGGATAGCGGCAATGAAAAAAACCTCGTCCGAATAGGACGAGGTGGTGAAGAGCAATGTGGCGTGCCCGAGAGGACTCGAACCTCCGATCTCTGGCTCCGCAGGCCAGCGCTCTATCCACTGAGCTACGGGCACGTGTCGGGACATCACCGCAAGCAATGCCCACGACCGACAGCTTATCATCTGACTCAGGAAAAGTCAAACGTCATGCGCCGTGAAAGCAAAACGCCCGCGTATCAGATTATCTCACGCCGACAGCTCTGCTCACCATTTGTAGGCGCTGATGGTCTGCCACTCAGCCTGCGTCGTGGTCTGCCACTCGTAGAAGCCGACGCCGATACATCCGATCTCGTGCGCCGTGCGCAGGTCGGTAGTTATCTCGGCGGAAGTGGGCGCATCCTTCCATCCGGTGAACGCCGCTGTGTACATGTCGTACGTCTGGCCTGTTTCCTCGACAGGCAGCGGCGTGCCGCCCGCGATGCTCATCGCCGCGCGAATCGTCTGAATCGAGACGCTGACGAAGCGCTCTACCACCTCATCGCTATACGCATGATTTTTGCGGCTATGCCAGTAGTCCATTGGTGCGATGACGTTGAAGCTGGCCGCGATGGCAGCGTAGGGATAGCCGGGGCGCGCGTATGGATGAAAGACCGAGGCGACGAACAGCACATCCGGGCCAAGTATTGCGCGCGCAAGCTGACCATACATATAGACGCTGCCACTGTCGGTCACTTCCTCGATGTCCATCAACAGGCCGTCGGCGCGATCACCATCCGGCGTGCGGTAATTGGCAACCAACTCGGTCATTCGCGCGTCGTCGCCGATATTATCCAGGTTAGTGTATATCCAGGCGATGACCGTCAGGCCAGCCTTGTGGGCAACGGGAATCAGGCGGTTGAGCGAGTCTTGCGCGTAGAAGCCATAGCGAGTTATGGCGACCTCGGTGTAGATATGTGTGATGCCCGCTTTCTTGGCCGCCTGCACCAGCGCATCGACATCCGAGTGATGCACCAGATAGTTCGTGGCATACATCCCTTTGCCTGCCATTGGCGTCCATATCGGCTGCCCATTGACCTGCTCCGTCGCGGGATTAGGCTGATCCATTCGGATGTCACCGCCCCATATCCAGCCGTTTCCCTGCGTAACCGCGACGTTGTACCATGGGTTGCCATGAGCATCGGTTGCCCATGCCGAGAATACCAGGTCCGTTCCGGGCGTGAGATTTGCCAGCGGCATCGAGTGTATGTCGACTTTGGCGTACACGGTTGCGGGAAGCGACACCGTCGCGTGGCCAGCCAGCGGAAACGGCCCGTGCTGCGTGGTCAGCGGATTGGCCTCGGCGATGGGCAGGCCGGGATAGCTACATCCATTGTCGCTGACGCCCGCGGGAAAGGTGGCTGAGACAACATTGGACGGTATGTAGCCTTCAATGCCGCTCCAAATCGAGACGTGAGCCCATTGCTGAGCGCCAACCGTTTCCTGCCCAAGTGACTTGACCTCTGTGCCAGGCAGCAGCTGCGTCAGTAGCGTCGAGTGGGTGTCAGCGCTGGCATAGACAGGCGTGCACGGCTTCTGCGCATAGAGCGAGCTGCTGCTTGCTGCCCGCGCCACAAAGTGAGACGGCGTCATCGCCAGCAGGCTTATCACTGCAATCAATGCGAGCATTACGGTTCGGCAGGGTACCGTGAATCTGTTTAACGTGAGAGGCGATTTATCGGCGCGCCCTGAATTCAACCCGACACTCCTCGTCCATACGACCGCAGTCTACACAATGCCACTAGAAAGGCAGTCCCAGACCCGCCTCTTACTGCGCCACTGGCACATCCGCCAATTGCATCGAAATGACGCGCGAGACGCTATTTTCGCCCATCGAGATACCATAGATCGCTTTGGCATAGGTCATCGTCACACGGTTGTGGGTGACGACAATAAACTGTGTCTGCTCGGCAAGTGATTGAAGGATGTCACAGAAGCGCACAACGTTCGCCTCATCCAGGGCGGCATCCACCTCATCAAGCAGGCAGAATGGCGGTGGGTTCGTTTCGAGCAGCGCAAATAGCAGCGCGACCGAGACCATGGCGCGCTCTCCACCGGAAAGCAGAGAGAGATCCTGCACACGTTTGCCCGGAATCTGCACATAGACCTCCACGCCACCGAAGCCAGGGCGTTTCGGCGCCGCATACTCCTCGGCGTCTTCGTCGTCCTCGCTCAGGTCACGCCGGGGCGCGGTTAACTCCAGCCGCGCCGCGCCACCATGGAAGAGCGCGGTGAAGTGACGCTGGAACCGCTCGTTAACGATCTGGAACGTTTCCTCGAACTGCCGCCGCATTGTCGCGTCCAGCTCAGTAATGATGCCGCGCAGATTGGTAGACGCCTGTTCCATATCACGCACCTGACTGGTCAGGAAGTCGTAGCGCGTCTTCAATTCCTCGTAGGCCTGCGGCGCGTCGGGATCATACCCACCGAGGTTCTTGATCCGCGACCGCAGCTGGTCTATCTGGCGGCGAAGCTTGCTCATCTCTTCCGCGGTCAATGCATCGGAGTCTTCGCTCTGGCCACTGAGCAACGCATCCACTAACGCCTGCGGGTCGGTGTCTTCGTCCTCATCTGAGGCGAGGTCTTCGCGCATCTGCTGGGCCAACGCCTCGATGGCGTCGCGCGCGCGTTGCGCCTCCACGATACCGCGCCGGTATTCCACCTCAATCCGTGCCAAATCCTGCCGCTCGGCGCTCTGCCCACGTTCCAGTTCAAGCGCCTGCTGTTCAAGCTCGCTCTGCCGCGCATCCGAGACGCGCAATTCCTCGCCGAGCGTCTGCACACGCTCGCGCGTTACGGTAATCGTGGACTCCTGCGTCTCGATCCACGTGACGAGTTCCGCATGCTGTGTAGTGAGCGCCTGCATCCGGGTGTTGCGGCGAGCAAGCTGTGCTTCAAGCTCGCGCACCTGGCCGCGCACCTGTTCCGCTCGCTGGCCCAACACGCGGACTTCCTGCTGCTGGAGCGCCAGGGTCGTGTGCATCTGCGTTAGCTCATCCTGTTGCGCTCGGTTGCGTTCCGTCAGGTCATCCATCGCGCCCTGGATATCTTCGATGAGCTCAGTGGCTTCTTTCTGCGCGCGCTCCTGCTCTCCGACGCGCTCGATGGTAGCTGCGATCTCCTGCTCGATGCCCGTCACCTCGGCAGCCAGCTGGTCGGCGACCGACTGGCCAACATGCGCCTCACTCTGTGTGCGCTCGAACTCGCGTTGCAGGGATGTCACCTCGCGCGCAAGCTCCTGCGCGGCCTCCTCGGCTTGCTGGATAGCGACACCGAGTTGCTCATTGCGCTGTTTGCGCTCCTGCTGGCCGGTTAGCGCGCGCTCGTATTCGCCGCGCGTCTCCTCTACCTGAGCAGCCAGCCGTTCGATTTCCGCGGGAAGCTGACGCAGCTCTCGCTCCCGGCCCAGTTGACTTACCTCGCGCCCGCCACCAGATAGGCGCGATCCCACGCGCAACCAGCCGTTCGGATGCACGACCTCGCCGTCGAGGGTCACGAGTGGCACGGGTGGCGCTTGATTGCCCCACTGAGCCGCGATGACCGCCAGGTCGCGTACGATGTAGGCGCCACTGAGTGCACGCGCCAGCGCCTGACGATGTTCCGGGGCGCATTGCATGGCGTCATGGGCGAAACCGTAGAATCGCTCGCCATCTGCCTGCGGCATATCTGGCGCCCCTATCTGCTCACCCGACTCGTCGAGCCACAGCATCGTCGCCCGCCCGCCATTTCGCTCGCGCAGCCAGCGCGCAGCCTCATACGCATCCCGCCGGGTGGGCAGGATCGCCGCATGGAGAAAGCTTCCTACTGCCGCCTCGATGGCCGCCTCGAACTCTGCTGGCGCGCGAATCGCCTGCGATACGACCCCAACCACTGGCGGCCTCTCGTCATCACTTGATTGCAGCAATGCGCGCAATCCGTCGCTGAAGCCCTCCATATTGCGACGCCATTCTTCGAGTAGTGCCAGCCGGTCGGCGACCGCGTGGCGCTCTCGCTCGCCATCGCCCACCGAGGCGCGCAGTCGCTCCAACTCGAGTTGCGCTTCGGCAATTTCCCGGCTAATCTGTTCGCGTTGGGCTACCAGATCTTCTACCGTTCCGTGCGCCACCTCGAACTCGCTGCGACGCGCCTCCAGGGCGTCTCCCGCCGCCGCCAGCTTGCGCTCCAACTGCGACACCGAATCACGTCGGGCGGCCAAGATGCGATTCCGCTCGCCCACCTGCCGCTGCAGCCGTCCCAGTTCTGTCTGCGCCGCGCCAAGCCTGGCCTGCACCTGGATAACATCGCGTTGTGCCGCCCGTAAACGAGCCTCCTCGCGCTCCTGTTCCTGGCGCGCGGCGTGTCCGTCGCGTTCGAGTCCTTCCAGGCGGCGCGCTGTGGCGTCGGCCGTCTCGGTGGCCTGGGCGACCTGCGCCTCCAGCGCCTCCGCGTGCGCTCGTCCAGCAATGATCGCGTCTTCCTGCTGTTCCTGCTCGGCGCCGAGTTCGCTCTGTTGTTGTTCGACGCTGTCTATCCGCTCGCGCGCCACCGCCAGCTCGCGTTCAGCCGTCTGCAAGGCATCCAACCCCACCCCACGCTCGCGCCGGACCTGAGTGATCTGCCCAAGCAGGCCTTCGCGCTCCCCACGGATCGCGGCGATTCGCTGATCCTGTTCTGTCAGCAGCGCCTGAAGCTGCGCTATCCGCGACTCAAATTCGCGCTCGGTGATGTCGGCTGCTGCGCTGGCAGTATGAAGATCCATCCATTGTCGCCGATACCATTGCCGAAGCAGCCGTGTGAGATCCTCATGAGCGCCCGCAAATTCACGCGCCCGTCTCGCCTGCTCTGCGAGTGGTGCGAGTCGCGGCTCGATCTCACCGAGAATGTCACGCAGACGCGAGAGATTACTCTGCGTGAGCGTCAGTTTCTGTTCGGCCTCGGTGCGTTGCGCCTGAAACTGGCGAATACCCGCGGCATCCTCAAAGAGGCCCCGCCGCTCCTCAGCGCGCAGGCTCAGCGCCTGATCGACGAGTCCCTGGCCGATCACGGTGTATGAGTCATGGCCAATGCGCGCCTGGGCCAGTAGATACAATACATCTTTCAGGCGGACGCGCTGCCCATTCGCCAAGTATTCACTGTCACCGGAACGGAAGCTGCGCCGGGCCACCGTCACCTCGGTAAAGTCGGATGGCAGCCAGCCCGCGCTATTATCCAGCACAAGACCCACCTCGGCCATCTGCGCGGCGCTTCGTCCTTGTCCACCCGCGAAGATCACGTCGTCGCTGCGTTTGCCACGCAACTGGCGCATGCTCTGCTCACCAAGCACCCAGCGTATCCCGTCCGCGATGTTGGACTTGCCCGAGCCATTCGGACCAACAATAGCGGTGATTCCCGGGCTGAACTCCAACACAGTACGCGGGGCGAAGCTCTTGAAACCATGCAGCTCAAGCCGTTTGAGATACATGCCGCGCCGCCTCCTCGCGCCTGCGAAACCGCATGCAGCCACACCGTTCCGTGGCTGCCCCCGCCAGCATATCATGTTTGCCGCACTTCACCCGATTATCGCCCCATATGTGGCCTGCTTGGGCTATACTCGTCGCAAGGCTATCTGACTACTCTGAGGCAATCGCCGAGAGATCTGCTCACCGCAGCATGTGCGGCATCGGAATTGCAACAAGCGGTTGGCAAATACCGTATGGGTAGCGCGATGTGATAGGCGTTGCGCGCGCCAGCAGCCGCGAGGCAAAGAGAGGGTTTATGGAGGGGAAATCGGACAAGGCGGGGTCGGCACGTCACGCTATCACCGATGTGTACGACGAAGAGCGGCGCACCTTTCTGGTGCATTTCCCGCTGTGGTACATCATCGCGCTCGGACTCAGCGGCGTGATCGTGCTGGGGCTGACAGGCTTCCTCGGTCGGCCACAGAGCAACTACGCCTATGACGCCATCTTCCGTCAGCCGTGGGTGCTCTATCTTTGGCTCTGCCTGCTGGTGTTAACGCTCGAGGTGGCAGTCCTGCGTGACGCCTCAGTTCGGCTCTATCGTCTCGCCGTTGTGGCGATTACGCTGATTGCAATGATTATCGTGCTCATCACGTTCTTTTATGGCATTCCCTTTGGCGAGTTACTCAACTCCCTGCTGGATCAACTCTTCCATCTTCGGGTCGCCGTCGAGCAATTGGTCTCCAGCCCCTGGTTTTACGCTTTGCTGAACTTTGGGGTCCTTGCCGTCTATGCGCTCGATTCGGGGCGGCGCTGGTTACGGCGTGCGCGAGGACTGGCTCCGAACAGGCGTGTAGATATCGGTCTCGGTGAGACATCTCAGGCGAAGCGGCTCCCTGGTATGCAGCAACTGGTGGCGGGCGATTTGCTGGCTGGCGCGCTGCTCTGCGTGGCGCTCGCGATCATCTTCCGGCCCGATATCGTCGCCACATTCTGGCATCTGACGAATTCATCAGTCTTCACCAATGGCTGCACCGTATCGTGGCCTTTGGGTAGCTGCACGCCGCCGGGGCTGGGCAAGGCCGACCCGCCTACGCTCACCTTTATCGACACAATCCTTGCCCTCATAGCCTTACCGACCGGGCTGTTAGTGCTGGCGCTAGCAGGCGCTGTCAGCGGACTGGCAGCCCTGGGTGGCGTTCAGCGCGAATCGAGCGTGTCACGACCGCTGCCTTCCTCCATCAAAGAGCAATCGAGCACGCAGGCGATCTCCGAACATGTCTCACGGACATTGCTGGACACCCTGCTTGCGGCGCTCAACCGCGGCGGTGGTGGAGGACAATCCACGGCGACGGCGGCAGAAGTCGCTTCTGAGAGCCTGTTGCTGCCACTGCGCAATGTGCTCTGGCCACCACTTATCTTCCTGGGGGTTGCGGCCGTCGCCCAGGCGGCCACGCACATCCAGACCTACTTTCACGGCGTCAAGTCTCTTACTGATGAGGCGCTGCTGCTGGTAACCGCCACGCCATGGGCTGTGGTTTCGGCCGTCAGCATTGTCATCGCACTCGCGCTTATCGTGTTCCATGGGCGAATCGCCGAGAACACTTTTCGCTTTCTGGGACTTGTCGCGTTCATTGGCCTGCTCACCGCCTGGATCTACTCGCTGGCGCTCTGGAGCTTCAATCAACTACTCTTGCTGCTGGGCGCCAGTACCAGACACCCCTTCGATCCACCGGCATGGAACACCGTGCTCTCGCTAGGCGCGTTGCTCATCTTCGGCACCATCTATTTTGCCGGTCGTTTGCGTCGTCCGCCTGGCGAACCAGCCAATATCGGGGGGTCAAGTTAACAGGATTCAGCACTATTACTGACCGGGCACTGGCGCCACTCTTGCATGTAAAGCATGCGGCGCTCGCTGCGATTTATCCGAGATGCAAGCGCAGGAGGTGTCTAGATGCTGGCGACTCTTTCGATAGTCATGGCGGGATTGTTGAGCACCGTTTGGGGTTGGTTGGTCTGGATCGTGATTGGGGGAATTGCAGGCGCGATTGCTGATCAACTGGTCCAAGGCAATCGCCTGGGCTGCCTTGGCAATGTCATCGTTGGTATTCTCGGCGGTTTGCTTGGCGGTTTTTTGCTGGGGCTGATAGGTATTGACGTCAATAACATCATCTGGATGTTTCTCACGGCGCTTGGCGGCGCCATCGTGCTGTTGCTGGTGGTCCACCTGCTGACTGGTGGGCGGGGAATCGGCATGCGGCATCGCTAGAAGCTGAGCAACCAAGACAAGCGCCAGGTGTATCGACAGTTCCGTCCGCCTGGCGCTTGTGTCAATGCTTGAGAGGAAAAGCCTCACAGCAAGGTTGTCGCGCCAACGACCACATAGTCGGCATAGGCGTACTGCGGCATGGCTGGACGCTGCACCGACGCAGTGCGCCTCCCCGGACGATCTGCCGCATTATCGGTGATTTTCAGTCCCAGGGTATTCATGAGCTGCATGTTACGGCGGGCAAGCTGGGGATGCGGGACATAAGCGTAGAGCGCTGAGTTCATCGCGGCGAGCTGATCGTCACATTGCTCAATCGTGTGGCCGTATTGCGCACAGGCTTCGTGCACCTCGCGCTGCTGCCCGTCTGGTCGAAGAGCAAAGATGTTGCGGAGCGCGCAGACGAGATTATTGGAGCGGTTGAGGAGAATTGTGCGGCCATGGGCCAGTCTACGGGCAAGCGCCCGATCCCCATTCTGTATCGCTGTCTCCAGGCTCCGCATGATAAGGCCGAATGGCGCGTAATCGAGCTTCAATTCAAGAAAGTCAACGAGATCCGCGGTTTTGCCCTCCTGCCATTGCCGCAGTAACTCCAGCGCGTACTGCCCCTCGTAGCGCTCGAACCGGTCGTCAGTTCCCTTCCTGCGCCTTCCGGCCACTGGCACGCTGAGCAGCATATCCTTGCAGTTACATATCCAGAGCGCGTGCAGGTAATGTACCGTCGCCAGGACCGGGAATGACGAGAAACGACGCTGCCCGTGCACGTCCTGAACATAAGGGAAGCTTGCCAACACCTCTCCCGAGATCCGGTCGAACTCGACCAGCTTCTCGATAACCAGTTGCGACTCCGGGCCCAGACTGCCACGCATGATAACATCGGCATCTGTACTCATTACGTTTTCGCTTTCCAGGGAATAGGTACCGCACATGAATCACACGTTTTCGTCAGCATCAAGCGTGCCACCTGATGGCTGATGGCGTTGTCGGGATGAGTGGAATGGTCGCAAATCGCTCCAAACCCAGAAGGATTTGTTACTGTTTATAGTGATTGGCCGATATGCCATACTGATGCTGAGGGAACCTCATGCAATCCGTCCGAGAAGTGGGGTCTGTTCCATGAAGCGAGCGCAGGGAAGGAACGCGCCGCGGATTCTGACGGTTGGCGACGCCGCAGTGCTTATACGGCTGAGCCATCATCCTGGCCCGACCGCAACACGCAGAGTGCTGGCGCTCGTCGCCGCGCTCGACTCCACACCACTGCCGGGACTGGTAGACGTTGTACCGGCGTACGCATCGGTCCTCATACGCTTCAATCCGCTGCTCGCCGAGTCCGCGGGCATATTTACAGCACTCCAGATCCTGCTCACCCGTCTCGGCGAAGAGCCCTTACCCAACGGACGTATCATCGACGTCCCCGTACACTACGGCGGAGACGACGGCCCGGACCTCGCCAGCGTGGGCACGCTGCTTGGGATGACACCTGGGGAACTCATCCAGCAGCATACCTCGGTCACGTTTCGCGTGGCATTCCTCGGCTTTCTGGCGGGATTTCCATATCTCACCGGCCTGCCTCGCGCGCTCGCAGTTCCGCGACTGCCCACACCCCGTAGACTCGTTCCAACCGGCAGTGTCGCCATTGCCGACCGCCAGGCAGGCATTTATCCAACCGATAGTCCCGGTGGCTGGCGGATTCTCGGGCGCACCACCATACCGCTCTTCGACCCGACGCGGCATCCGCCATCATTATTCCGCCCTGGGGATCGCGTGCGCTTTTATCCCACATCGGCCAACTCGGACAGCGACCCTGCCTCAGATGCAATGCCAGAACCCCACCAGCGGGGAGAAAAATCGCAGTCCATGGCATGGCTCCGGGTGATCCAGCCAGGAATGCAGACGACCGTGCAGGATCACGGCCGCACCGGGTTCGCACGCTACGGCGTCACGGCATCCGGCGCGGCTGATCCCGACGCTCTCGCGCTTGGCAATGCGCTGCTGACCAACCCTCCTGACGCAGCGGCGCTGGAGATCACCGGCGGAAATGCGCAGTTCGAGGTGCTCGCGACGTGTGTAATCGCAGTCACTGGTGCACCATGTGTCATTCGCTTGAACCAGCGGCAGATGCCGACTGGTGTAACATCGGCTCTGGCCGTGGGCGATACGCTTGAGTTTGGGCCAACATTGGCGGGCGTGCGCGTCTATCTCTGTGTGGCTGGTGGCGTAGCAGTGTCCAAGGTGATGGGCAGCCGGGCGACCGACCTGCGCGCCCATCTCGGCGGCCTGAATGGGCGTGCCGTGCAGTCGGGCGATACCATCGAGCGCGGCACTACCGACACTGACTACATTGGACGGATACTCCCTGGCGCTCTAATGCGTCGGCTGCCAGGTAACGGCAACTGGCGCCTGCGTGTCTTGCCTGGACCACATGCGGTGCAATCACCCAATGTGCTCGACAGGTTGCGCATGGCGACGTTCGCGGTGGATGCGCGCTCCGACCGAATGGGCGTCCGGCTCCGGCGGGTGGACGGCCCTTGCCTGGAGGGTGGCGAGGCGCTTTCGGAGGGTCTGGCACGAGGGGCGGTACAGGTTCCACCTGATGGAGAGCCGGTCGTACTGCTCGCCGATGCCCAGACAACTGGCGGCTACCATGTTCCTGCCGTGGTCATCAGCGCCGACCTGTGGAAAATTGGCCAGCTGCGCCCCGGTGATACGGTCAGGTTCTCTAACGTCTCGCCAGAAGAAGCGCTGGCAGCATTACGGCAGCGCGCTGAGGAAATTACCCAGGTAGCGCGCCAACCATTGCCAGCGCGACTGCTCGCCGGATTTGCCGAATGGAGTGACGATGCGGACCCGCCTACGACACACCGAAAGGACAGCGACGATGGCACTTGAACACCCGATACAAGAAATCGACCTCAATTGCGACGCGGGCGAGTCCTTCGGACATTGGCCGATGGGAGATGATGAGGCGCTCATTCCACTGATGACCTCAGTCAATATCGCCTGTGGCGCGCATGCGGGCGATCCCCTGGTGATGCGCCGGACACTGCTGCTGGCCAGGCAGCACAATGTAGCCGTCGGCGCGCACCCTGGCTATCCTGACCTGCATGGCTTCGGTCGGCGCGTGCTACCACTCTCGTCTGATGAGGTGGAGGCGTGGACACTGGCGCAACTTGGCGCGCTCGACGCGATGGCGCGCGGGGCTGGCGTTGCACTGCGGCATGTGAAGCCACATGGCGCGCTCTATACCACAGCGGCCGACGACGAGGCACTGGCAGCGTCCGTCGTGAGGGCGGTGCGCGCGTTCAATCCAGAGCTGGCGCTGGTCGCGCGGGCCGGGTCACGCATGGTTGCGGTGGCGCGCGAGGCCGGGCTACGAGTCGCCGAAGAAGCGTTTATCGACCGCGGATATGACAGCGCGGGCAGACTCATATCACGGTCGCACCCCAACGCGCTGGTAAACGATCCTCAGGTCGCGGCGCAGCGCGCGATGACACTGCTAGAGACGGGAACGCTGGTGACAGCCGACGGCGCCACGCTACACCTCCACCCGCAGACACTGTGCGTTCATAGCGACACCAGGGGCGCCGCCACAATCGCGTCGGCGGCGCGGGCCGCCCTCAAGGCAGCGGGACTCGCCTTTCGTCCCCTGCATGAGCTGGCCCAGTGACGCCACACATCCTTGACCAGTTGTAGAGGTATTCCCAGGGGCGTATAATCTAAAAAGCGCGCATGATACCTGTAACCGTGACAATGGGGTCCGACGAGCGCTATGATGCAGAGCCAGGTCATATGCAAACGAGCGTTCTGATTTCACACATTCCTGTGAAACATCCTGGCGACACTGTCATCGTCTCTTGCTTTCGTCCTTCATCCCCGTCTGGTCAACTGGTGACTCAACGACGCGATTCCTTCGCAGGCGTGCGTTTGTCGTGACCCATGAGTTTTCTCTAGAGGAGACGCCCCCGTATGTACAGAGGTCAGTCGGGTCAATGGTCCTGGCTTTTCCACCGCGTGACAGGCCTGGCCATTCTGCTCTTTCTGCTGGTCCATATTGTTGACATCACCCTGATTGGCTTTGGCCCGACCATTTATAACGACGCCATCGGCATCTTCAGCCTTGGGCCTATTCGCGTCGTCTCGGTTGCGTTAATTGGCGCGGTGCTCTACCACGCATTCAACGGCATCCGTATCATCCTCATTGACTTCTGGGCGACAGGCTACAAATACCAGAGCCAGATGTTTGTCGTCGTCATGGCGCTGACGATCATCGGCACACTGGGCATGGGATATTTCGTCCTCGCGCCGATCTTTGGCATCTGCCCACAAGGGCCAGGGCTGTGTAACGCGAATATCATGTAGGATCGACTCGAATAGCAAGGAGTACGAGCATGGCGACACCTGTTCAAGATAGCCCCAGGCTGACCAGCTACGGAGCAACCTCCCGGCCGAATGGCGCGAGTGGATTTGAGACGTTTTCCTGGTGGTTTTTCCGTGTGAGCGGGGTAGCGCTGGTCTTTCTGGCTATCATTCATCTCTTCCTCATGCACGTCAGCGTCGATGTTTCGGAAACGGTATATGATTACGTCGCAAAGCGGTATGACAACCCGTTCTGGCGCGGCTACGATCTGTTACTGTTGACACTGGCGCTCTTCCACGGGCTGAATGGGCTACGCATCGTCTGCGACGACTATATCAAGTCGCGTGGCTGGAGAGTCGCGGTTGTTTCAGGACTGTTCGTCATCGCGCTAAGCTTCTGGCTGATTGGCATGATGACCATCATCACCTTCCATCGGGATACCAACGTTGCCCAGGCCATCCTGGGCATACTGGGCCACTAGTCGATCAGCGCATAATTCGACCAGGGTACGCGAACAGAGGCTAGATCCAGGAGTCTATTCATGAATTACCATAAGTTTGACGTGGTGATCGTCGGCGCGGGCGGCGCGGGGCTGATGTCGGCGATGCAGCTGGCGCAAGGAGCCAGCATTGCGGTCATCAGTAAGCTCTATCCCACGCGCTCGCATACCGGCGCGGCGCAGGGTGGAGTAGCCGCCGCACTCGGCAACCAGGAAGAGGACCACTGGAAGTGGCACATGTTCGACACCGTCAAAGGTGGCGATTATCTGGTGGACCAAGATGCTGGTGAGGTGCTCGCGCGCGAGGCTATCGAAGCGGTCTATGACCTGGAGCACTGGGGCCTGCCGTTCAACCGAACCCCCGACGGCAAGATAGACCAGCGTCGCTTCGGCGGCCACAGTCGTAACTTCGGCGAGGGGCCGGTACGCCGCTCGTGCTATGCCGCCGACCGCACGGGACATATGATCTTGCAGACGATGTACCAGCAATCCATCAAGAATCAGGTGCGATTCTTCAACGAGTACATGATGCTTGATCTGCTCATCAACGATGGCCAGGCATGCGGCGTCGTCGCGCTCTGCCTGCGTGATGGCACGATACATACGTTCCATGCGAAGACAGTGGTGATGGCCACGGGCGGCTACGGACGCGCCTGGCGCATCACTAGCAACGCGCTCGCATGTACCGGCGATGGTATGGCCGTGGCGTATCGGCGCGGCATCCCGCTCGAAGATATGGAGATGTACCAGTTCCACCCCACCGGACTGTATAAGATCGGCATCCTGCTGTCTGAGGCGGCACGTGGCGAGGGCGCATATCTGCTGAACAACGAGGGAGAGCGGTTCTGTATTCGCTATGCGCCAACGATGCAGGAGCTCGCTCCGCGCGATATGGTCTCGCGCTTCATCGTCCAGGAGATTGCCGAGGGGCGTGGCATCGATGGCAAGGACTATGTATACCTCTCGGTCGCGCATCTGGGCAAGGAAACAATCGACGCCAAGCTGCCGGACATCACCGATTTCGCCCGCAACTATCTTGGCGTCGAGCCGTACTACGAGCCGGTGCCGATTCAGCCAACAGCCCACTACGCCATGGGTGGCATCCCCACCGATATCGAGGGGCGCGTGGTGACGGACGAACAGAATGCGGTGTTGCCGGGGCTATATGCGGCGGGCGAGGTTGCCTGTGTCTCGGTGCATGGCGCGAACCGTCTGGGCACCAATTCGCTGGTGGACCTGATCGTCTTTGGACGCCGGGCGGGCAAACATATTGCCGCGAAGTGGCTCCCGGAGGCAGAATTCGCTCCGCTACCCAGCGACCCCGATGCTTACGCGACTGAGATGGTCGAAGGACTGCTCAGCCGCACAACCGGCGAGACGCAGGAGAATATCCGTGCGGAGCTGCGCGACATGATGATGGAGTACGTTGGCGTCGTGCGGAGCGAGGAGAGCCTGAAGAACGCGACCGCAAAGCTCGTCGAGCTGAAAGAGCGGTTCGGCTCGATTCGTCTGATGGACCGCACGCGGACCTTTAATACTGAGCTGATGGAAGTGATCGAGCTGGGCAATCTGATCGAATGCTCCGAGGCGACCATTGCCGGAGCGCTTGCTCGCAAAGAGAGCCGCGGCGCGCATTATCGTACGGACTATGAGAAGCGCGACGACGTCAACTTCCTCAGGCATACGCTGGCCTATCGATCTGAGACTGCCGGTGCGCCAGAGTTACGCTACAAGCCGGTCGTCATTACAGAGTTCCAGCCGAAAGAGCGCAAGTACTAGGTGAGATGACTCCCTGATGGAGTCATAGAGAAGAGGACTGGCAATGGCTGCCACCAATGGAAAATACCGGGTGCATGTCAAAATCAAGCGCTACCAGCCTGGTGAGAATCCCGAGCCGTACTGGCAGGAGTTCCACGTCGAGGTGGAGGGCAATGATCGCCTGCTCGATACGTTGAACAAGATCAAGTGGGAGCAGGATGGCACGCTGACCTTTCGCCGCTCATGCGCTCACGGCGTCTGTGGGTCGGACGCGATGCGGGTCAACGGGCGCAATCGGCTAGCGTGCAAGTTGCTGATGCAGGATCTTGGCGCGCGCATCTCAGTTGAACCGATGCTTGGCTTTCCGGTCATCCGCGACCTGGTGGTTGATATGGACCCCTTCTTCTCGAAGTACGAGAAGGTAAAGCCCTATCTCGTCAACAACGAGCCTGCGCCACGCACCGAGCGCTTGCAGTCGCCTGAGGAGCGCGAGCGCTTCGACGAGACGACCAAGTGCATTCTCTGCGGCGCTTGCACAGGGTCGTGCCCGTCCGTCTGGGCAAATGCCGAGTGGGTTGGCCCGGCGTCCATCGTGAACGCGCACCGGTTCATCTTCGATAGCCGCGATCGTGGTGGCGCCGAACGCCTGAACATTCTGAGCGACCGTACCGGCGTCTGGCGTTGTCGTACGATCTTCAACTGCACCGAGGCCTGCCCGCGTGGGATTCACGTCACCGACGCGATTGAGGAGGTCAAGCGCGCCATTCTGTATAACTCGACGGATGGCGATTGATTCGCTTACGCATGGGCATAGCTCAAGAAACAGGGACGCGCCATCTCTGGTGGAGCGTCCTTTATCGTGCAGTACGCGCCACTAGAGAGTGGCGTCTTGCCTGTTCTTTGTGGGAAGATTGGGTGACGACTCCCCATGGCTCAAGCTAGGGGGCTTCTACGGACTTGCACCGATGCTGTGTCGCCCCACAGCAATTATGTTGGTTTCGCTCAACACGGCAGAGGTGGAATACGCTGCTACCGCTTGACGAGCGCGCACCGCGTCCAAGGTACGTTAGTGCTTTTACCCGTGGGAACGGTTTACCACGGAACCAGCAAACACTATTGAGTTGGCAAGGTGCTACACAATAGGATAGCACCTTGGTTGCCTGATGGCAAGAGGCCCTTCATCCCCATGCCTGAAGGCAGGTGCCATCTGGCCGAGAAGTAAAGCGAGGAAGTGTGGAGATTTCGGTTCTGATTCCCGTCTTCAATGAGCGAAACACCATTCTCGAGGTCATTCGCCGTGTGCAGGAGCAGCCGTTCGAGAAAGAAATCATCATCGTCGATGACCGTTCGACCGACGGTACCCGCGAGCTGCTGCAAGCAACCGACTGGCCAGCGAACGTCAAGGTGTTTTATCACGACAAGAATAAGGGGAAAGGCGCGGGCATACGCACCGGAGCGCAGGCGGCCACGAAGGATATTGTCATCATTCAGGATGCCGATCTCGAATATAACCCCAGCGATTTTAGCGCGGTGCTGCGGCCAATTCTGGACGGCGTCGCGGATGTCGTCTATGGTTCGCGATTCCTCGGCACGCACCGCTCATTCATGCTGCATCATTACATGGGCAACAAGCTGCTCACATTGATCACTAACGTCCTTTATAACAACATCTTGACCGATATGGAGACTGGTTACAAGGCGTTTCGCGCGCCAATTCTCAAAGACGTGCGCATCCGCAGCAATCGGTTCGACTTTGAGCCGGAGATTACCGCGAAGGTATTGAAAAAAGGTTATCGCATCTACGAGGTACCGATCTACTACGCAGGACGCGACTATGCCGAGGGCAAGAAAATTACCTGGCGCGACGGCTTCGCGGCGATGTGGGCGCTGATCCGTTTTCGCTTCTCCGACTAAACAGCGAGCGAGTCGTGACAGCGTTATAGCATCCTGGCGCCGTCATGACTCAGCCACGTGTTATCCCGAAATTATATGGCACGCGGGGTTGACTGAGGCCAGGAAGCGTGTTATACTGAGGGGGTGCCTTAGAATAGCCAGCGTTGGTTCTCTGAGGCACATTTCATCGCCGCCCGATTATTTCGGGACTGGGGCGCAACGCACATGGACAACCGCATAGGGTGATGTGGAAGCGACAACTCACATAGGGTGCTCGCGGGGTGCTCGCGCAGTAGGCCATTGCCGAGCGCGGTGCGTGAGAGCAGTACGGGACGTTGCCGAAACGTTTTCTCATATTTGCCGATGCGAGCAGCGCTCTTGTCCTGTAAAGAGCGTGTCGCATGGGATTGTAGCGGTAGCGACGGCGCCGACATGGCGATGAATCAGACGCCGCCAAGCAAGAGAAGCTGTCGACAAATACGAGAAAGCTGTCGTTACATCAAGAAATTTCTTCCACATCCATGCGGTTGCTCAACTCTGTGCAGACAAACTGGTGTTTGGGCAAGGATTTCAGATTGTACTGAAAGGCCCGGTTGAGCGCAATGAAGCGCTCCCCGGGCCTAGTTGCGCTCAGAAAACAACGTTCCCTTGCAGGTTTCGCAGGCCCGTGGGCCATCTGGACTCATTCTTGCGTCTTGCGTTATTGTCTATCTTTGTGTAACCGAAGTGGGGGGGTTTACGTATGAAAGGTGAGTGGAGTATCATCGGCCCCTGTTGAGCCAAACTGGCCAGGTTATCCTCATGCGTGGCGCGTCACGCGCCTGGCTTCATCAGCGTAAGCATAGAGCAACTTCAGGGCGCTACCGCTACTCAGATAAATACTCATCTAATCATGTTGGTTCACCACGACGTGTGTGGTCGCTCCCGCACGTTCATTCTTTTGGATGATATCGCTTATGCCTACAGTCACTACAACCGATACTATCACATTCGACGAGATATTCAATGAAGGGCGCAAACGTGGCTACGTGCGCCGTGTCGATCTCGAAGCCGCCGTTCGCCATCAGGCGACGGCTCAGAGGGCTGTTGCCCCCAACAAGAAGCACGACCAAGCAGACGCTAGCGCAACTTCAGATGAGGCGCCTTTAGACCTCGAGACCGCCATAGATCGGCTTCTGGCAGACGACGTTGATATTATCGACGACGATGAGGAGGCCAGCGTGCAGGAGGACGAGGCAATCGAAAGCAGCATTAAGGCAATGGAAACAGATAGCGCACCTCTGGTTGATATGCCAGACGAGTCCGAGGCAGGCGAGGCCCGCCTCCGGCGCGTCCATGAGGTGGCACGAGCCGTCGAGCGTGGCGAGGCCACTGAGGTGGACGCAATCACTGCATACCTCCGCGAAATCGGTCGCGTGCCGATGCTGAGCCATGCGCAAGAGATTGACCTGGCCCAGCGCATCGAGGCAGGCGACAAAGACGCCGTGCAGCAGTTCGTTCTGGCGAATCTGCGCCTGGTGGTAAGCATCGCCAAGCGCTATGTTGGCCGAGGTCTGTCGCTGCTCGATCTCATCCAGGAAGGCAACATTGGCCTGATGCGGGCCGTACAGCGTTACGACTGGCGCCGAGGGCACCGTTTCAGCACTCACGCCACCTGGTGGATTCGTCAGGCGATTAGTCGAGCTGTGGCTGATAAGGGGCGCGCAATTCGCCTGCCAGTCTATGTCAACACCGCCCTCAATCGTGTTCGCCGCGAGCGGCAGCGCTTGGTGCAGGAGCTTGGCCGCGATCCAACTGAGCAGGAACTGGCCGATGTGCTTGGCATGGAGGTCGAGCGCTTGCACGAGCTTGAGGCGGCGCCTGGCACGCCTATCTCGTTGGAGCTTCCCGTTGGCGAAGACGAGGAGCAGGAGCTTGGTGACGTGTTGGCCGATGAGACGAGCACCTCACCTGAAGAGGTCGCCACGACTCGGACCATGAAGCAGGAAGTGCAGGATGTTCTCGACGACGTGCTGACCCCACGCGAGCGTCTGGTGCTGCAACTTCGCTTTGGTCTAGGCAACGGCCACACGTATCCACTGGAGCAGGTAGGCCGCCAGCTGGGCATCACCCGCGAGCGCGTGCGCCAGATCGAGGCAGGCGCGCTGGCGAAGCTCCGCCACCCGAAAGTGTTGGAGCGCCTGCGCAGCTAAACCGATGTTGACTGACATCTTGTGGACCTGATCGGCTCTCCGGTCGGGTCCATTTGTCTGTATGTTTCCTTGCTGGAGGCTGATAGATGGGCAAAGGCAGCATACGCCTGGGTGACTTGCGCGCCGAGGTGGCGCGATACGCGAAAAAGATGGTGACGAGCGGGCTAGTGCGTGCGGCGCAGGGAAATTTGAGCGCGCGCGACCGCGAAAGCGGACTGATCTGCATCACCCCAAGTGGCATGGACTACGACCTCGTCAGCGCCGAAGATATCGTAGTGATCGACAAACAAGGTGAGGTCGTCGAAGGCTCTCATCGTCCGAGCGTGGAAACGCCCCTGCACACGCTGATACTGCGCCGCCGCAGCGATATCCATTGTGTCATGCATACCCACTCGATTTATGCTACCGCGTTTGGTGTGGTCTACGAGCCACTACCTATGGTGCTGGCAGAGTCCGCGCTATGTCTGGGTGGCGCCGTGCCCATCGCGCCCTATCAGATGTCTGGCACGCCCGAATTTGCCGAACTGATCGCTGAGACGATGGGAGACGCTAACGCGATCATCTGGGGCAATCATGGCGCGATGGTGGTCGGGCCATCACTGGGCGCAACCTTCTCCGCCGCTCATGCGCTCGAAGATGGCGCGCAGGTCTACGCCCTGGCCCGCCAGCTCGGCACGCCTGTTCCCCTGCCACCCGATGAGGTCACAAAGCTCCATGTTTTCTGGCGCGAGCACTATGCGAAGTAAGCTTTCGCACACCATCAACTCTGTTGCACGCCAGGCTATCGTGATCTGAATCTTGGCCACCTTCTCGCTGCCGCTTCGCATGAGCTAAAGCCCCGCAAGCTCGTTTAACCGCTTGGGTTGAATCCCCATGGCCTGTGATCAGCGATTTCTGTCAGCCCGGCATGGTATTAAACGCCCGGATCGGCAGACAAAGCGCTTGCACTCACGGACGCCTCGTTTCCCGTGTCGTGAAACTCCGTGGAATCGCGCCTCAGTCGTGCATGCTCGCGCTCGGAACGATCCAGTCCACTCTGCGGCAAGCGCTGACGGATAAGCCCTTCCAAGCGCTGGGCGAGGCGAGCGCCCAACGGGCTACGCACCTGCGTGGCAAGCGGTGAGGTCCACACATTTGCCAAGGTCAGCACGGCAACCTGGCCGTCGGTAAAATAGGGGTCACCGCCTCCATTGACGCCATGGGTTTCTTCGCCAAAGCCTGGTCGGGCGCCCTCTTCCACCAGATAGCCTGTCTGCGCCAATTCAGAGACGACCAAACCGCGCTCTACATCCACATCGGGAGCGATGCCGTGGGTAGGCAAGTGATTCGTCTTCGAGAGCTCGACCTTACTGTCTTTGGTTCCGCTGCCGACCCAGATAGGGCGGCCATCTGAAGCGCTCCGGCCAGTTTTCCAGAAGCGGATATGATCTCGCTGACGCACATTAGCTCCTGGGCGCTCGAACGCCAGATTCTCCTTATGCCCGAAGAGGTAGAGATTGCTAATCGGTGCGGTGGAGTATGCCCGGCCAAACACCGAGTCCAGACTAATTCGCACGGAGCTGACAAGGTCGATCTCGTCCGCACGATACCAACCAGCGGCAGCAAAGGCGGCCCCAAGCTGGCTACTCGTGCCAATGCACTCGATGTTGATTGGGTCGCCGGGCTGGCCATGGCGATTGACGGAGGTCAGGGGCAGATTGGTTGATGGGAGACCGGCGGACGCCTCACGCCCGAGTCTGGAGCTCTCGTGGAGATGTCGCGTCACACGCACGATGTGGCGCGCGGCCACGCCGGTGGCAGTGGCGAGCACAACCGCCGAAGCAATGGCTCCTCCAACGACGATAGGAAAGCGTGTGCGCTGAGATTCGGCGCCAGAGGATGTCTTCATCAGTATGCTCCCCTACTCCGTGCACCACGCAAGACTTCTCACAAAGCGGATTTCGGAGTCACCACATCGACGCGCTTCGGTCTGCCACTCCTGTGGCAGCAGGAAGCGTGCCCGCGAGTGACCTAGCCTTACGCAGTGTGCAGAACGGAGAAAGGGGAGATTCTGGCATGCGCCGACGGTCTCAATGGAAACAGCACTGAGAGATCACAAACGCTAGGAGTCAAGCCCGCCACGAACCGTCCGGGCTACACCGGTGGCTGATCCCACAGCCCTGGCGCCTCTGGACCGCCGCGATAGGGGATGCCGAGGTGCTCATAGGCAAGGCGCGTCGCGATGCGTCCACGAGGGGTGCGAGCGAGGAAACCGAGCTGCAAGAGGTACGGCTCGTAGACATCCTCGACCGTCTCGACTTCTTCACTGGTGCTCGCCGCCAACGTCTCAACGCCTACCGGGCCGCCATCGAATTTTTCGATGATCGTGCGAAGAATCGTGCGGTCGCTGGGATCGAGTCCGCGCTCATCGACTTCCAGCGCGCTCAACGCCAGGCGCGCCACATCACGGGTAATAATTCCATCGGCACGCACCTGCGCATAGTCACGTACGCGCCGCAGCAGCCGATTGGCGATACGCGGCGTCCCACGGGCGCGGCGAGCGATTTCCGCGCAGCCGTCGCTGTCCATCTCGACGCGCAGTATCCGCGCCGACCGCCGCAATATCTGCTGCAAGGCGGCATCGTCGTAGTAATCGAGCCGGTAGATCGCCCCAAAGCGGTCGCGTAGCGGCGCCGTGAGCGCACCAACACGAGTGGTGGCGGCGACAACGGTAAACGGCTTGAGGGGCAGACGCACGTTGCGAGCCGAGGGGCCTTTGCCGATGATGAGATCGAGCGCAAAGTCTTCCATCGCCGAATAGAGACGCTCTTCAACGACACGGCTGAGTCGGTGAATTTCGTCGATGAAGAGCACATCACGCTCTTCGAGAGCCGTCAGGATCGATGCGAGATCACCGGCATGCTCGATGGCTGGACCGGAGGTCATGCGAATGCTTACGCCCATCTCGGCGCTGATGATGAGGGAGAGGGATGTTTTGCCCAGCCCGGGAGGCCCATAGAGCAGCACATGGTCCAGCGCCTCGCCGCGCAATTTGGCGGCATCCAGCAGAATTTGCAGGTTGCCCTTGACCTTCTCCTGGCCGATGTAATCCTCCAGCCGGTGCGGGCGCAGGCTATTCTCTTGAAAGTCGTCATCGCTCGACATTGGCGAAACCAGCCGATCGGTCGTATGGTCAGTCACGCGTCACGCTCCGGCGCTCTTTCGTGCCGCTCATCATACTGGTGAACGTACGTTCTACCATATCTCGTAGCAAGTATATCATAGCGGACGGCTGCGTGGCTGGGGAATGTATCAGGAAAGTAAGCGACGGGCAGATCGCACCATTGTCTGATGCTTCGTCTGCCCGCGCATCCTCTTACAAGCGATGGGCGATCTACGATCCGCGCGACTTGAGATAGTGTCGCGCCGCGAGAGCCGCCAGCGCTCCAGCGCCCACCACAGCGCCACCGATGGCAACATCTTTGGCAACATGCGGGTGATCGGTGAAGATCGAGTGATGAGCAGCGGCAACGTCTTCCGCAGTCGCGGTGGCTGGATCCATAGCGGCGTGCTCCGAATCGGGCGCGGCGGCCGCTGCCTTCGCCTGTAGCGCTGCCGCGGCTGCCTGAAGCTGCTCGGGCGTCATATTGGCATAGTGCTGCGCGATCAATTGCTGCACCAGCGCCGGGTCGGCATTCTGCTGGAATGCCGCCAGTGCCGCTGCTGCCTGGTCCGCTGGGATTTGGTCATGCGTGCCTTCATCGTGATGTTGCGCAAGCTGCTGTAGATCGGGATGGTTTGGATCCTGAAACACAGTTTTCCTCCTGAGCACTGTGGAAATACGCCGAGGCCTGAAATTCTCAGTCACATGGTCCGCGGCGGTAGCATCACTCGACGCCCAGGCAAGTGTACCATACTGCCGCCCAGCTTGTGCAGCGCACGGGGCTAACGGTGACAAGAGTCACAAATCCAGCTCGTCACCATCACCAGGGGCGATGATCGTGCCAGCAAAAGCCCGGGCAGCTTCAGCGCATGCGGTATCCGTGGTCCAGCCAGCGGCCACACCCAAATGTACCAGCGCCAGAGTTTCGGCTCCGCAGGCCGCCGCATGCTGACCAGCTTCCAGGGCAGTCATATGGCGGCTGATGCGTGCGTAGTTCGCGCCTTCGCTCAGATAGGTGCACTCGGTGACGAAGACACGCGCGCCCTGCGCGAGTCGCTGGATGGCAGGCGTCGGCTGCGTATCACTGGTGTAGGCAAAATCGCCAGCAGCCAGCGAGAGCCGCAGACCCGCCGATGGCAGGGTATGATCCATGCGCGCAACCGTTGCGGGCATCCCGCCAAGAGTAAGCCGCTGTCCATCTTCGACAGCGGTATAGGTCACCTCGAAAGTCCAGGTATCAAGCGTCAATTCATAGCCGAATACTTCAATAATCTGCTGTGCCGTCTCGATGACCTCTGGTAGTCCAAAGATATGCAGCGGGGCGTGGCGGCCACCAAGTCGATAACTCTCAATTAACGAGGGGAGACTGCCGATATGATCGATGTGGGCATGGGTGATGAAGAGATCGCTTAGCTCATCTTGAGCTAGGCCAGCACGGCAGAGCGCTGGGTAGATGTCGCCACCCGTATCTATCAGTACGCCCGGCTCATTCCTATCGCCGACAATCGCCAGTGCGGTATTGCTTCGGTCGGCAACCGGTAGCGCGGCGGCAGTTCCCAGAAAAATGACTCGCGCCATGGTTAAACGTACTCCTCATCTCACCCGCCAGGCCCGCGTGCCGATACCTTTCAGCGCCGACTCTCGCGCCAGTCCTCATCTCGCCCGCTGTTGCCTCCACTCTGGCGCGGGGACACACCAGGCGGATAGCGAACGGGCTGACGCTCCTCGTAACCTCCATATCCGCGTCGCTGGCTATTGTAGTCCTCCTGCCCCGCTGGATGTGGAGCGCTTGTGCCTGGATACATGCCACGAGAAGGCTGGCTTGGCTGACCCCCATAGCCAGAGTGGCCGGGCCGTGCCATGCCTTGCTGCATGGTAGAACGTCCCTGTGTCTGCGCTCGAGGCATTCCCAGGCCCGTCTGCTTTCCGGCGAGCAGGCCAACCAACAATGACATCCCAAGGAGTATAGCGCCGAGACAGACAATGGCGCCAGAGATACGAAGCGGGTGCTCGGCAACTACTGTCGGCGCTGCCCCGACACGAATCGCCACCATCACAACCGTAATCAAGCTGATGACATAGAGAAACGCAGCCAGACCTCCGGCGGGCAGAGTGGATGGAGCTCCACCCGCGCGGGCCGACGAGGGACGCCCAGCAATCAGCCCAGTCGCCAGCCCACCAAGCAGAATGCCGCCGAATAATGCGGCTGCGCCAGCAATCACTGCGGTGTTGGAATCGAAGACGTTGGCGTAACCAGCGATGTTGACGGCGAGCAAAGGTACCATGGCAGCGAGCCAGCCAGCGATGCCACCCGCGATCCACCTCATGCGGTTTTCCTTCTGCAATGACGCGCCAACAACTGTCAAAATCTGGGCACGCGCGGATACCGGCAGTGTACGCCTGCCTGTGCGGAGCGTCAAGCGCGCTGGCCGTTCTTACTGCATTCAGGAATTTCCTGTGGAGGCAGCGGGTCGCACCACCGAGATCGCGAAACCATCCATTCCATTGTCGTCCATTGGAAATGCCACCGATATCAGCTGTGGGTCGCCGGCGACGCGCTGGTCATATTCACTTAGCGCGCGCGTTGCGGGATCATCCTCGACTGGCTCGCGCAGAGGCTTGCCGCCGCGAATGCAGTTGTCCGCGATGATAATGCTACCGGGCCGCGTGAGCTTGAGCGCCCAGTCCAGATAGGTGGGATATGGCGGCTTATCGGCATCGATGAATACGAGATCAAAGGGCGCTTCACTTACCAGTGTCGGCAATATCTCCGTTGCTGAGCCAAGGCGCACCTCGGCGCGATCACTCAACCCGGCGCGCTCCAGCGATGCGCGGGCAACCGCCGCGTGCTTCTCGCTGACCTCCAGCGAGATGAGCCGCCCGTCTGGTGGCAGCGCACGCGCCAACCAGATACCGCTATAGCCCGCCAGCGTGCCGATCTCCAGAATCTTCCGCGCGCCACAGGCAACTGCCAGCACCTGGAGCAGGCGACCCTGGAGCGGCGAGATTTGGATGGTAGGCATCTCAGCATCGCGCTCGGCGGTCAACGCGAACTGCAAGGCGTCGTCCTCCGGCGCGAATAACCGGTTCAGCGCCGCGTCTATCTCAGCTCGCTGGCGCGCCTCCTGCCGCAATTGCTCGAATCGCTGGACGATATCCTCAGGTTGGTCGGATTGTGGTGTCATGCTATTGCTCCTTTGCGTTTCTTCTACTCTGTGTCTTCGGAAAATGGCGTGTAGCTGTACTCCCCTCTTCCCCATCTTATTGTAGTGTCAGTTTGTGATATCCGTACCATTGGCAGAAGAAGCAATTTCCGAATGGACCACGGCGCACGACACGATAATATTATCTAGGGGATTTAGTGTATTGACAAACGATGTGTCCATCTATAGAATCAGCGGCACCTCATAGCCCGGCTCGTCCACCATAATGATGTTCCGGGCCCAATCTTTGGATCGACGCATATCTTGGTCATGGAGGGAATATGCTGATATCCAATAGGAAACCTAAGGCAGATACGAGAAACCTACTGAACTCTTTCGCTTTGCGGGGTGTATTCCTGCTTGGGATACTGGTAATCTGCATGCTTTCTGGTTGCAGGTTCACCTCGCATTCGAGTGTTCCCTCTGGTACAGCTACACCGCAGGCCGAGCGCCAACTATATCTCACCGGACGATTCGTAGGCGATAGCGGTGACCCCTTCGATGGACTATGCGCTTTTCGTCTGTCTGATGGTGTTCAGCAGCGCTGCACAGGGGTGCCAATCATAATTTCCACAACTCCCGCAGCGAACGCTGGTATCCTCTATACCTCGTGGGGTCAGCAGACAATTGCCGCGGTGCGTCTCGCAACTGCTGCCCAACTCTGGCAACGGCTGTTACCTCAGCCGCTGACCTTCGGTCCGGTTCTGGTTGGCGACAACCTCTATCTTGCGACAGGTGCAACTAAGTTCGCGCCGCCATCAGGCTGGGTCTACGCATTGAATGCACGCGATGGGAGCGTTCGCTGGCGCGAGCAGACCGAGGTCCCGGCCGGACCGCTTGTCGTCTCGGGCGATATCCTCTACCTCAGCACCCAGGACCAGACCGGCGGGAGTGGAGGAGGAGAAGGCGCGGTGTACGCGTTGCGCGCGAGCGATGGCGTGCGCCTCTGGCGCTTGCCCACTAGCCGCAGTTGGAATGCCGCGCTGGCTATCTCTCCCGATGCCACTTCCCTAGATGCTATCTATTTGACCACAGACACCCAGACAATTGAGGCGCGCCGCCTTTCCGACCGCACACTGCTCTGGCGCTATCGCGGCCATACAGCGTTTGGCTCGCTGCTGCTCGCAGACGATACAGTGTTTGCTACAGCGCGAGATCGCCAGCTGTACGCATTCGACGCACAGACCGGGACGCTACGCTGGCATCGGTCTGCCTGGAGTCGGTATCAATCGCCTATAGTGATGGGCAACGCAGTCTACACGTCCGATATACAGGCAGACTCGCAGAACACAAGCTCCGATGACAACGCGATTGTGGCATTCCAGGTACAGACTGGCCAGCGGCTCTGGCGAAGGCAATTAGGGGGCAACGTGGGTGGCCTAACGCTCGATGGCAGTGTGCTCTATATCGTATCGGTAGTCAACGCACCAAATCCTGAGAGCCTTCCCGTGCATGACTGTCTCTATACGATGGTCAATGCGCTCTCCAGCGCCGTGGGAACGACGCGCTGGAGCCAGCGGCTACACGGGTGTGCCACTGGGCGTGCGTTGATAGCCTGAGACAACGAATCCAGCGATCAAGGGGTGCCTCCAGATTGGGCGGAACTCGATCAGCCCAGAAAACGACGATGCCACCGGCATCCAGAGGTGTAGCTCCGAAGTGCGGTGGCAAGCGACGATAGCATGTAGGCGCGTTTCGCCTACCGGCCTTCATGCATCTTGGCGATAATGGCGTCGGCGACCTGCGATGTGCCTACGGCGGTGGGATCATCAGGGCGTGGCTTCAGGTCATACGTGACGTTCTTGCCCTCGGCGATCACGGCTGCGAGCGCGCCCTCAAGGCGGTCGGCGGCCTCGCGCTCGCCCAGATGGCGCAGCATTAGGACGCCAGAGAACATCATCGCCATCGGGTTGACCTTATTCTGGCCAGCGTACTTCGGCGCACTGCCATGCACAGGCTCGAAGACGGCGTATTGCTCGCCGATGTTCGCTCCCGGCGCAACACCCAGACCGCCAATCAGGCCCGCTGAGAGGTCCGATAGGATGTCGCCATAGAGATTCGGCAGCGCGAGCACGTCATACTGCTCAGGTTTCTGTACGAGCTGCATGCACATATTATCGACGATGCGGTCCTCGAACTGGATATCGGGATACTCTTTGGCGACTTCCTGCGCGACTTGGAGGAAGAGGCCATCCGAGTACTTCATGATGTTCGCTTTGTGAACAGCCGTGACCTTGCGCCGATTATTGGAGCGCGCGTAGTCGAAGGCAAACTTCACAATGCGGCGGCTGGCAGCGACTGAGATGTACTTGATGCTGATCGCGGAATCTTTAGAGAGTTTCGTTCCAGTGGCGCGTCCAATGAAGTCTATAAGTTCTTCGAGTTCTGGGCTTCCCCGCTGGAACTCGATACCAGCATAGAGATCCTCAGTGTTTTCGCGGCAGATGATGAGATCGACATGGTCGTATCGCGAGCGCAGACCCGCATAGGTCTTGGCTGGCCGCAGGTTCGCGTAGAGATCGAGGCTCTTGCGCAGGGCGACATTGGCGCTGCGAAATCCCTTGCCGACTGGCGTGGTGATCGGCCCTTTCAAGCCAACCTTCGTCTCGCGAATCGAGGCGATGACCTCTTCTGGCAAGACCGTGCCGTACTTTTCGAGCACAGCCAGACCGGCCTCATGAACGTGCCAATCGAACGCAACGCCCGTTGCCTCAAGCACGCGACGGGTCGCCTCAGTAATCTCTGGCCCGGTTCCATCACCCGGAATCAATGTGACAGCGTAAGGCATGTATCCTCCGTAAAATGCCCACATACATACGTAATCGGGATGCAAAACAGCTGCTCCGGGGGGCAACGGCAATCGCTGCATCCCCGTGGGCCATCAATGATTATAGCACGCATGAGCGCAGCGGCGGCACAGTCGGGCAAACAAACATGTGAACTGTGTTATACAATGGTTGAGTGCGCGGGTTCAGGGCAGACAGACAATCGCGGCCATCTTTATGGTGGCGGAGGAAAGTCCGAACTCCACAGAGCAGGATGCTGGCTAACGGCCAGCGGGGGCAACCCCAGGGATAGTGCCACAGAAACATACCGCCAGGTGGGAACTTGCGTCCCGCCGTGGTAAGGGTGAAATGGCGAGGTAAGAGCTCACCAGCGGCCAGGTGACTGGTCGGCTGAGGTAAACCCCATCTGGAGCAAGGCCGTGCAGGAGGAGCAGCAATCGGCTCAGGTCGGTTGTTCGCGGGTGGCTCGCCCGTTTACCTCCGGGTTGGCCGCTTGAGGCGGCGGGTAACCGTCGTCCGAGAGAGATGATTGTCGCCGTGGCCGTCGCAAGGCGCCCGCGGAACAGAATTCGGCTTATGGCTGGCCTGAACCCGCACCTTCATCTTCGCGCACGTAATCGCCGCTCTTGCCACCACTCTTGTGCATCAGTCGCACGTTGTCTATCACCATCGCGCGATCAATTGCCTTGCACATATCGTAGATCGTCAACGCGGCGACGCTCACCGCCGCCAGAGCCTCCATCTCCGCGCCCGTTTTGCCGACCGTGCGCACCGTGGCGGTGATAGCCACACGTCCCTCGCCCACATCGCCATCCTCCAGCGCAAATGTAAGGTCAACGCCGGTGAGCAGCAAGGTATGGCACATCGGAATCATCTGCGGCGTCTGCTTGGCAGCCATGACCCCAGCCACCTGCGCCACCGCCAGGACGTCACCCTTCGCGATGGACCCCTGACGAATCTGGGCGAGCGTCTCCGGCCGCATGCGCACGACCCCGGCAGCGGTAGCCGCCCGGGCGGTATCGGCCTTCGCGCTGACGTCAACCATGCGCGCGCGCCCCGATTCGTCGAAGTGTGTCAGGCCCATCGCGAGTTCGTCCTTTCGAGTGCATCAGCGAGTGTCCATGCGCCATCTCAGTTAGAAGTGCGCGTTGCACTGTCGCCAGTGTACCATGATACCTGGGTATGACGGCATGACATCAGGGCGGTGCTGCTTGCGTGGCCTGGATGTCTGGGTTATACTGACTTAGAATGTGTGTGTGCGTGGCCGCGAGGGAGTCGCGACTGGCGCTACAGGCGAATGAACAAGGGATGACAGACATACAGAGGGGTACAGGGAGTACAGGGAATGCCAAAGAAGTCTACGGCCGCGCAGAAGGCACAGGCGGCCCGCCGGTCGCAGGCAGCAGCAAGGTCTCAGAATGTAGCGCTGGTGCGAGCGCCTGGCGCTGAAACAGCCTCGACCGCGCCCGATATCGCCGTTGCGACTGGCGCCAAAGCCGCCACCTCTACTACCGCCACTACCTCCAAGCCATCTACCTCCAAGCCATCGGCAACCACCGCGTCTGCTCCGCGCGCCACGTCGTCAGCTCCCAAGAGCGCCTCTCGAACCGCGACCGCCACTCGGCCCGCCACCACAGCCACGGCTGCGAAGCCTGCCGCGAAGCCCGCTGCCGCGCCCCAGGGCGCGCATGCATCGCGAGAGCAGGAGCGTCGTGTCGCACGAGCCAAGGAAATGCGGCGAATTCGCGTGGCAAACATGGTCACAGCCGAACACTATCGCTATGTTCTGCACGACCTCCGCCTGACAGGAATTCTTGCGGCGGTGATGTTTGCCGTCATCATCGTGCTGCATTTCGTTTTGGGCTAAGAAATCAGGCAGAGCGGCCCGCGCTTTGTTTACAGTGGCGGCTTCACCTGGCTGCCCCTACGACTCGATCCTCCTACCAGCGCCCGCTCGAATTGATGGAGCGCTTTCCGACATGACGAAGCCGCCCCGCGAATAGTGGAGCGGCTTGAATTGGTCTGTATTGCTACTCTTGACGAGGTTATAGGCCCTTATGGGTGCCAGCGTAGTTCAGGCTGAGCGGCTCGCCCTGACGATGTTCCGCGGGAATCGAGACGCCAAGGATGCGCTCGCCAGCCATGGTATGGCAGCATGTGCCCCAATCGGCAAAGAAGCGGCAGGTACAGTGCCACGCGCCCTCTTTGAACGACACGGTATGGATATCGTTTTCACCCCGGAAGGTCGCCTCAAAAGCAGTAAACTGCATGCGTTCGGGTTCCTGAGCATACTGCTTCGCTTTTGCAATCTTTCCAATCATACTGGAGTGCATAGGCTCTACCCTCTTTCGTGTGCCTTCGCCTGAGACTGGCTCGCTACCAGACTACGAGTGCTGGAACATCCCTGTGGCGCACTGCATCAGGCAACAAAACTCACACCGATCTCTTTGCTGGTGTTTTCGGATTCATAGCGCTTGACTTTGGGCATCTGATGGCTCCTCCAGGCCATGACGCCCGGTGGCGCACACACTACACATCTTTCATACAGTGTTGCTCTACGAAGTCGGATGTCATTCCCAATGTGAACTTCGTTCGGATCGCTCATCAGTGTTTGCCTGAGCAATAGCGAAGGCGCCAGAGGTCTATTCCCCTGGCGCCTTGTACGATTCCTTCTGCCGCACACGCAGAGAGACGCTCGTGTGATCTGCTCGAACCCGGACGACCGGTGGCATATCTGGCCTCCCTCTCAGCAACTGATTCTGGAGAGTGCCGCATCGTTGCGTGTATGAGTCAGTGTACCACGAACCGGCGCCTGCGTCCAGTCTTGTGTTTCATTCGTTACACAAATAGTACAATGCGGGATGCTCGACGATAACCTTCCCGAACACTCATTCCGTAACGATTCCTGTAACGCTTGCGGAACGGCGTTCGCGTATGCTCTGGGCGTAAGACATGGCCGGGGAACCTCGTGAGGAGGAAGAGAGAATGGCAACACTGCTGCAAAGCATGAAACGAATCTGGCCGGTTCGCAAAACGAACGAGACTGTGGAAAGCCGTAAACCAGCGGAACGTCTGAGGCAGGTGGCGCCGCCGATAGACATTGCGCCCGATGACCCCATCGTGGCCTACTTTCTGAGCGCGCCGGGGGCGGTAGAGGTGGAAAAACTCCATCTCGACTCGCCCGCGATGCACGCGTTGCGCGCGGCAGGCGTCACGCTGGCGATTCCGCTCGTCAGTCAGGGAGAACTGGTTGGGCTACTTAACCTTGGCCCGCGGCTCAGCGAGCAGGACTACTCGCCCGACGACCGTGGCCTGCTCAATACTCTCGCGACTCAGGCCGCTCCGGCCGTGCGGGTGGCGCAACTGGTGCGCGAGCAACAGGCCGAGGCCCGCACCCGCGAGCGTATCGAGCAGGAATTGCGAATCGCGCGGATCATCCAGCAGACGCTGCTACCCCAGGAGCTACCGCAACTCGGAGGCTGGCAGCTCGGCGCATACTATCAACCAGCCCGCGCGGTTGGCGGCGACTTTTATGACTTTCTACAGTTCGACGATGGCCGCCTGGGGCTGGTAATTGGCGATGTCACCGACAAAGGCGTTCCCGCAGCGCTGGTGATGGCGACAACACGCAGCATGTTGCGCACCGCCGCGCAACATGGTGACTCTCCGGGCGAGGTGTTGGAACGCGCCAATAACCTGCTCTGCCCAGATATTCCGCCCAAGATGTTCGTTACTTGCCTCTACGCGATTCTCGATCCCTCTACTGGCCGCCTGCAATACGCGAACGCGGGGCACGATCTGCCCTACGTTTCGCACAACGGAGCCGCGACAGAGCTGCGCGCAACTGGCATGCCGCTCGGCCTGATGCCGGATATGCATTACGAAGAAAAGGAGATGCATATGGCTACGGGTGACACATTGCTGCTTTACAGTGACGGCCTGGTCGAGGCGCACAATCCTGAGCGAGACATGTTCAGCTTCCCTCGCTTGATGTCACTCGTCGGGCAATATGGCGACACCGGTGCACTGATTGAATACCTGCTCAACGAACTGCGCTCCTTCACCGGCATTGGCTGGGAGCAGGAAGACGACGTAACACTCGTCACGCTTCAACATACAGGAGATGGCCATATGAAGGATCGTTCTGACACGAACCACACGGTTGATGAAGGTTGGCGCGTGCTCGATACATGGCCGATCCCAAGCGCTCCCGGCAACGAACGGGATGCCATGCGTCATGTCGAGGCCACGGTACGCGAGCTTGGGCTGCCAGAGAAGCGCATCGAGCGGCTCAAGACAGCCGTGGCCGAGGCGACAATGAACGCCATGGAGCACGGCAACCGATACCAAGAGGATGTGCCTGTGGAGGTGACGGTGATGTCATCCGCACGCCAGGTGGCCGTCCGTATTCGCGATTCCGGCGGCGGCCAACCTGTGCCTATGCAGTCACAGACGCCCGATCTGGAGGCAAAACTGGCTGAGGAGCAGACGCCGCGCGGATGGGGTCTCTTCCTGATCCGCAATCTGGTGGACGAGTTGCGTGTTACCAGTGATGAGCACCATCACACCGTTGAGTTGATTATGTCTCGGGAGGAGGAAGACGATGCCAACCAGAGCGCTTGAGGCGTATGTGCGTCACAAGAAGCCGCGTGTCGCCGTGATTGACCTGCATGGCGAGATCAATGGATTCGCGGAAGAGACGCTCAACAACGCCTATGCCGAAGCAGAGACCGAACAGCCTGATGTCATTCTGCTCAATTTCGCCAACGTGGACTATATCAACAGCACCGGCATCGCTCTGATCGTCACGCTGCTGGCGAAGGCGCGCAAATCTCATGTCCGCCTGTATTCGTGCGGTCTGAGTGAGCACTACGTCGAAATCTTCAACATTACGCGACTCGCTGACTTCATGAGTGTTTTTCCAGACGAGGCGAGCGCCCTCGCCGATCCGGCTATTGCAACAGAAGGGAATTAAGCATGGCGACACAGGACCCGAGCGTGACTGTGCATGTCCGCTACGTGAATCCATCGGTGAGCATCATCGACATCCAGGGTGAAGTCACGGCATTTGCCGAAACCGTTCTGTCCAACGCCTATACAGCGGCCAGCACGAACACCACCAAAACGATCATCCTTAATTTCACCGGGCTGGAGTATATGAACAGCAGCGGCATCGGCCTGCTGGTCACTCTGCTGATTCGCATGAACCGGCACAAGCAGCACCTGTTTGCGTACGGCTTGACCGACCATTACAAGCATATCTTCGAGCTGACACGGCTCAACGAAGCCATCACCATCTACGAGACAGAGGCCGAGGCGGTAAACGCCGCGACTGGCGCATCCTGACTGCGCCAGAGCCAGGGCGCTGGACGTCAGCGGAAAAGCGAGGGGGAGTGAGAGATGGACAATCTAGAGCCACAAACACCGGAAACACCCCAGGCGCAGCCACGTGACATGGCCTATTGGGCTCAGCGGGGCACGGACCTGCATGTCAATGAAACCCCAGAGCATGCGATCAACCTCAATGTTGAAGGCCGCCGAGTCGTCAGCCCCTTGCAGGGCTTCGGACCGCTGTGGCAAAAGACCTATCGAGTGCGCGTGCCTGAGGACGTCGTCTCGCCTCTGGAGTTGGTGGCCTTCTGGAAAGAGCACTTTGGCGAGCTGCAGCCGCGAGAAAACCGCTTCTACGCTCCTCGATCAGGCGTCACGCCCGGCGAAGTCGTGTTACTGAATGCCTCCGCTCAGGGCTTGCCGGTACATTCCGGTCTGCTCATCCTCTATGCCGACGACGAGTCATTCACATTCATGACGCCCGAAGGCTGCCCAGAGGCCGGTTGGATCACTTGTAGCGCCTTCGCGGACGACAACTTCACGGTCGCGCAGGTACGAACCCAGGGGCGGTCCAATGATCCGATCTTCGAGTTTGGGTTCCGCATGTTCGGCGCCCGGCAGCAGGAGCGCATCTGGTCGCACGTGCTGACTCAACTGGCGGCGAACTACAACGTACAGACAGCCGCGGCGGTTGAGCGAACGTGCCTGGATTCGCGCTTCCAATGGGGGCGTGCGGGCAACGTTTGGAAAAATGCCACCATCCGCTCGTTCCTTTACGCCTGTCTTCGTCCGGCACGAGCCATCAGTCGGGGCGCGCGTAGCGGAACAAGCAGCACGGCCTCCTAGCGCATGCTGTATCGAGATAGTGGTTCATTTGCATATGTAGGGTTGAAAGAGAAGACGAATGGACAATCCAGCGACACCGACACCGGGAGCAACCGGAGGGCAACCGCGTGACGCCGCCTATTGGGCACAGCGGGGAACAGACTTGCGGGTCTCTGAGGCGCCTGACCACGCCATCAACCTGAATGTCGAAGGTCGGCGAGTCGTTAGCCCGCTGCAGGGCTTCGGCAAGATGTGGCAAAAGACCTATCGCGTCCGCCTGGAAAGCGTCGCGGTGACGCCAACTGAAGTCATCCAGGCGTGGAAGGACAACTTCGCGTCATTCTGGCCGAAAGGGAATCACTTCTACGGCCCAATCACTGGTATTGCCCCGGGAGAGGTCGCGCTGCTCAATATCAAGACAGGCGGGATGCCCCTCTCAACCGGTGTGCTGGTGCTGTATGCTGACGATGAGTCATTTACACTCATGACGCCAGAGGGCCACATGTTCGCTGGCTGGATTACCTTCTCTTCCTTCATGGAAGGGAACTGCCCAATCGTGCAGGCGCAGGTGCTGATGCGGGCGAACGATCCTATTTACGAGCTGGGTCTGACTATGGGCGGCCACAAGCAGGAAGACAAGTTCTGGCGATACACACTCCACGGCGTGGCGGCTTACTTCAACGCCGATGGCCCGGTCACGTTACAGATGGTTTGTGTTGACCGCCGACGACAGTGGTCAAACGCCCGCAACATCTGGAAGAACGCCGCGGTGCGTACGGCGCTGAACACTCCTGCCCGCTGGTTCGGGCGAGGGCGTAAGCGCAACAAGAGTAAGACACGGGACAACTGAGCCAATTCATCAATCGAACAAGAACGAGGAAGCTGGATAATCCATGTCGTCTCATTCGTCAGTGTATGATGCTGTGGTGGTTGGCGCCGGTCCGAACGGCCTGGCGGCGGCCATCACGCTCGCCCGAGCCGGGCATTCCGTTGCCGTCTTCGAGGCCAGTGATATCATCGGCGGCGGCTGCCGGTCGAAAGAGCTGACCCTGCCCGGCTATATCCATGATGTCTGCTCGGCAATTCATCCGCTGGCTGTCGGGTCGCCCTTCTTCCGCACACTGCCACTCGAGCAGTATGGCGTCGAGTGGATTCATCCCGACGCGCCGCTGGCGCACCCGCTGCCAGGTGGCGGCGCCGCCCTGCTGGAGCGCTCGTTCGAGGCAACGGGGGCAACGCTCGGCCCCGATGCCGCTGCCTGGCGCCGGCTCTTCGCGCCACTGGCGCGCCGCTGGGACTCCCTTGCCGAGGGCATACTGGCGCCCCTTCGTCCGCTCTGGCAGGCGGCTCACCCGATCACGTCAGTCGCGATGGCGCAGTTCGGCTTCAATGCGGTCCAGTCGGCGCGTGGTCTTGCCGAGCGCGTCTTTAAAGGTGACTATGCGCGCGCGATGTTCATGGGCATGTCGGCTCACTCGATGATGCCCATGGAACAGCCGCTGACCGCGGCGGCCGGTTTGGTGCTGGGAGGCCTGGGTCACGCGGTTGGCTGGCCGATGCCTAAAGGTGGCTCGCAACGCATCGTCGATGCCCTTGCGTTCTATCTGCGCGACCTTGGCGGCGAGATCGTAACGAAGGCTGAGATTCGCTCACTCGCCGAACTGCCACAGGCGCGCACCATCCTGTGTGATGTGACGCCGCGCCAACTGCTCACGCTCGCTGGAGACACACTGCCCGCAAGTTATCGCCGCCAGTTGCAGCGCTACCGTTATGGACCGGGTGTCTTCAAAGTGGACTTCGCTCTCGATGGACCGATTCCCTGGCGGGCTGAGGAGTGTTTACGAGCGGGCACGGTTCACGTCGGAGGGACTCCAGAGGAGATCGCGTCGAGCGAGCGCAGCGTGTGGCGAGGCGTGCTGCCTGAGCGGCCATTCGTATTGCTAGCCCAGCAAAGCCTCTTCGACGAGACACGGGCGCCTCGTGGTAAGCACACCGCCTGGGCATACTGCCATGTGCCCAATGGCTGCGCTGTGGACATGACCGAACGCATCGAGGCGCAGATCGAGCGCTTCGCCCCTGGTTTCCGCGACCGCATCCTCGCGCGTCACTCATTCAACGCCGCCGAGCTGGAAGGCTACAACGCCAACTACGTGGGCGGCGATATCAACGGCGGGGTGCAGGATCTACGCCAGCTTTTTACTCGTCCCACTGTACGAATTGACCCCTACTCGACACCGGTGAGTGGCCTCTATATCTGCTCGTCTTCCACCCCGCCGGGTGGTGGCGTGCATGGGCTCTGTGGCTACTTTGCGGCGCAGTCGGCGCTGGGCCTGCTTGGGGTTGGGAACGGCTCTTCGTCTCCCGAAACGTCAGACATCAGCGAAGTCACCAACGTTTCCCCAGCCGGAAGGGCGCCAACAGCAGCGGGAGAACTCTAATGACCCATCGCATCGTGCGACACCTCGGATGGATTCTCTGGCTGCTTGATTTGATGGTGATAGTCGCGGCCATCGTTCTGTTCACCCAGACGCCGGGAAGTAATGAGAATGGTGCGTTCGTTGGAACCTTTGCAATGGTCGCGGCATTCTTTGCATTTCCCACCATGGGAGCGCTCATCATCTCGCGCAGACCTGATAACACGGTCGGCTGGATCTTCTGCGCCATCGGCCTCGGCACAGCAACCACCTCATTCAGCGCGGCCTTCGCAGACTTCGCGCTCGCCACGCATACAGACGCAAGTGTTACTGCGGGACTGATCACGGTAATGGGCAATGCCGTCTGGCCAATGAATCTCGGCCTTGGCGTCATGCTGCTCTTTCTTTTCCCAAATGGTCGGCTTCCATCGCCACGGTGGCGACCCATATTCTGGCTGGCGGTTCTCGCAATGGTTCTCAATGCTGTCGCATCGGCATTCATCCCTGGTCCGCTGGAATCCAACGGCCGCATGCCGAATCCCCTTGGCATCCAGAGTGCGGCGGGCCTGCTCAACGCAGTAGTGAATGTGTCACAAGCGTTAATTGTCCCCTGCGCAATTGCCGCAGTTGCCTCGATCATTGTGCGCTACGTGAAGGCGCGCGACACTCAGCGCCAGCAGATCAAATGGTTTGCCTTCGGCGCAATGGCTTTGGCAGTTATTATCACCCTTTCAGTCATATTCATTCCCGATGGAAGCCCGTTCAGCAACGTCACCTTCGCGCTGGGTATCGTGATGCTGCCCATCGGCGCTGGCATCGGTGTCTTGCGCTACCGCCTCTTCGATATCGACGTTATCATCAATCGGACGCTGGTCTATGGCTTGCTGACGGCCGTGCTGGCAGGCGTCTATTTCCTGGGCGTGGTCGGCGTGCAATCGTTGGTCAATGTTGTCTCTGGCCGCGCGCTGGCTGGCTCGCAGGGGTCACAATCACCCGTGCTGATCGTCATAACAACCTTGCTGATCGCCGCGCTCTTCCAGCCGTTACGCCGCCGCTTCCAGCAGTTCATCGACCGTCGGTTCTACCGCTCGCGCTATGACGCGAAGAAGACGCTCGACAAGTTCGGGGCGTCGCTACGGAGCCAGATTGAGCTGGACCACCTGACCGATCACCTACTGGAGACCGTGGAGCAGACCATGCGCCCGGCGCATGTCTCACTCTGGCTGCGCATGCCTGAAAGTGAGCGCCAACGATGAAGGTTCGCCTGGTTCGCATATTCGCGGTGGCCGCCGTGATAGCCGTCGTAGCGCTGTCGGTTGCTGGCGACGTACTTACCGTGGCGGATACCTCGCCAGCCGCGATTCCAGGCATTGTCTTTCAGTCGCTGACTCTGGCTGGTTTTGCCCTGGTGGGCCTGATGATCGCTGTCCGCCGCCCTGAGAACGCCATTGGACCTTTATTCTGCGCGTCGGCGCTCATCTGGGCCTTGAGCAGTTTCTCGCTCGAATACGCCACGCATGGGCTAATCACACAACCGGGGACATTGCCAGCAGCCAATCTTCTTGGGGCCATTGGAACCGCCGCGCAATCTCTCGGCTTCCTCCTCATTTTCACGTACGTGTTGCTATTTTTCCCGACGGGACGTCTGCCGTCTCCGCGCTGGCGTCCGCTCTTCATTATCACAACCTTGTTGCTGGCAGGAGTCACTCTTGATACGCTCTTCGGCCACATCGCGAACGAGACGCAACTTAGCCTGGTTCTCAAAAACCCCATCCAGCTCATCGACAGCACAGTGAGCGACAATATTTCGACGTTGCTGACGGTCTTGCTGTTTGTGGCGTCGATATGCTGTGGCGCCTCCCTCATTGCCCGTGCCAGGCGCGCGAGTGGTGTGGAGCGCCAGCAGATCAAGTGGCTCGGCTATGCGGCCATCCTCTGCATTGCCTTCATTCTATTTCTCGTCGTCGTTATCTTCGCGCTTGGTGGGAACGTCAGCGGCTACGTCTTTTATGTGCCGCTTGTCGCCATCGCGGGCGCTACGGGCATCTCGATTCTGCGCTACCGCCTCTTCGATATCGACGTGCTGATCAACCGGACGCTGGTCTATGGCTCGCTGACCGCAATCCTGGTGGGGTTCTATTTCGTCGGCGTTGTCGGGGCACAGGCGCTTATCAACGCGCTTACCGGCCAGAACGAGCAGCAGTCGCCCATCTTGATTGTCATCACGACGCTCCTCGTTGCCGCACTCTTCCAACCGCTACGCCAGCGCATACAGCGATTCATTGACCGGCGCTTTTATCGCAGCCGCTACGATGCGCGCAAGATGCTCGACAAGTTTGGCGCATCGCTACGGAGCGAGGTGGAGTTGAGCCGTCTCACCAGCAGCCTGCTGGACACCATCGAGACGACGATGCATCCAGCGCATGTCTCGCTCTGGCTCCGGGGCCAGAATACCACAACGGCGGAGCGCAACCTCTAACAGTTCACCTGTGCGTGACATGATAGCGCGCGGTGAAGGTATCGCCACGCAAGTCATCCTGGCTGTCGTGCGATGTCGCGGTCCATCCATCGGGCAGATGGAGCGCAATAGAGCAGTCGGGATAGGGCCACGTGAGTTGCCCGCTGACGCGCTCCAACGTCACCGTCAGATCATCACCCTGCCAGGCTGCTGCCGCCCGCCAGAGTCCGAACGTGCCGCGCTCCTCGGCCAAAGGATGCTCGTCATCGAGCCACACATCCGCCGTCGCCGTCTGATTGTTCACCGTAAGATACGCGTGGAGCGTCAGCGGTTGGTCCGTCATCCCATCGGTGGATTGCGCGACCGCCGCCAGCGGCAGAATCGTTCCCGCGCGCACGTAAAGTGGCATCGTATCAAGCGTGACAGATATCAATAGCCACTGATCACCAGCATTCAACTCACTGCTCCCCCAGACGAACCACTCGCCCGGTGGCAGCAACACCTCGCGAGAAGTTGCGCCTTCATCCAGCACCGGCGCGACCAGCAGCCCATCGCCCAGCAAGAACTGATCGTCGCAGCCGAGGCTAGCGGCATGGGTTGGGTACGACCATGAGAGCGGACGCGCCATCGGAGCTCCGTTCACTGTAGCCTCGTGCGCCAGTGTGATCAGATACGGCAGCAGCTGGTATCGTCGCTCGATGGCCTCGCGACACATGCGTGTATATGGCTCGCCAAATGCCCAGGGCTCCTGCCGCGTGGTACCCATAGCGCTGTGATTGCGGCAGAAGGGCAGTAGCGCGCCCAGCTGCGTCCAACGCACTAATAGCTCCGCGGTGGTGTTTTGCCAGAACCCGCCGACGTCGCCACCCGTCATCGGGAAGCCAGACAGCCCAACGCCGAGGTTGAGCGGAATCGCCAGACGCAGGTTATCCCAGCTGCTGGTCGAATCTCCGTTCCAGACAATCGCGTAACGCTGTGAGCCTGCGGTGGCGGCCCGTGTCAACACAAAGGGGCGCTCATCGGGGCGTAAGCGTCGCAGGCCCTCAAAGGTGGCCCGCGCCATCTCTAGCCCATAGGCGTTGTGGAATCGAGCATGCGTGATGGGATCGTCCGGTGTGCCGTGCAACACCTCGTCAGGTAAGGTCTCTCCGTGAGAAATCTTGACGCTGGGCGGCGCAAAGATCCCCGCCTGAGCGGGTTCGTTCATATCGATCCAGATGCCCGCCACGCCCGCGTCGATCAAATCGCGGTGTTGGTCGCCCCACCACGAACGCATGTCAGGCTGTGCAAAGTCACCCCAGCAGCTCAATCCTGGCCAGACCCAGCCCTGGAACGGAGCGCCATCCGCCGCGAGCGCGAAGTAGCGCTTCGCTATACCCTCCTGATAGACTGAATAGTCGGCATCGACCTTAACGCCTGGATCGATGATCGTCACAAGGCGCATCCGCTGTTCGCGTAACGTCTGAATCAGACCAGCAGGATCAGCGAAGCGCTCGGGACTCCAGGTAAAGACACGATAGCCGTCCATGTAGTCAATGTCGAGATAGATGACGTCACATGGGATTGAGTGTTCGCGGAACCCACTGGCGATTGTGAGTACTTCATCGGCAGACCTATAGCTCCACCGCGACTGCTGATTGCCAAACGCCCAGCGCGGGAGCATCGGCATGCGTCCAGTGAGCGAGGTGTATTGCCGCAGCACATCACCCAGTGTCGGACCAGCGAGGACGTATGCCACCAGGTCGGCGGATTCGGGTATGTAAGTAAGGACATTGGCCTGAGTCTTGCCCATATCGGCCTCGGCGCGCTCGTTGACATCGAAATAGATGCCATGAGCCTTGCCATCCATCAGGCCGATGAGCAACGGAACGGACTGATGCATCGCCCCGGTCTGATCGCCGTGATCTGGGAGTGGATCGGTGGTCCAATAGGTGATGCTCCGGCCACGCTTATTCAGTGGGCCTGTGCGTTCGCCACCGCCATAGATCACTTCGCTCTCCCCGAGCGCCGAGGCCCAGACAGGCCATCTACTGGCAGCCAGACGAATGGTGGCGTGCGAGACTACCGCACTGCCATCGTGACGAGCGATCACCAGATCCAGTGATTCCTCATCACCAGGCAACGTCACCTCCACGTCAAGCGCGTTCGTGCGCAGGCTGGCGTGATCTCCCTGGTCATCTATCCTGACATCCACGGCGCGCGGGGCCGTTGCCGAAGGTGCGAGCGACCAACTGCGGTGAGGTTGTGAATTGGCAGGCATAAACGCGACCCGCACGATATCATCTGTTACCGCCGCCACCACAAAGCGACTGCTGTCTGTGATGCGCCGCCATTCATGCTGTGATGCGGAATATGAATTGTTTTCAGAGGCGGATAGGTCGGACATCAGAGAAGCGCCTTTCTCATTGGTCTCACCGCATTCGACCAGCGCCAATGACGACAACGATTTCACTGGTCACGATTATAGTGCGGGAATGACGTTGTACGATGAAACGCACAGACGCCACGTTGTTGGTGGCGTCTGTGGAAATCAAGAGAGGGACGATAGTTTCTCGAAGAGGGCAGCTAGCCTGCTGAGCTAGCTCAGCAGGTAAGGCTCACCAGTTGTGGCTGCTGGCTTAGCGTATAGGCAGCGGGAATATTCTGGGCAAACTGCGCGTCAGTCGATGCATTTGGGGCGATGTATTCGATCATCATATAGCGGATGCAACTCAGTGCGCCAGTTCCAGCGAGTGGCCCGCCATCCTGAATCTTCGCGTTCTTCTCCACCGACATCGCAACCACCTGATGTGTTGCGGTGCTGACGTAGACATGCGTGCGTGTGGGGGCGTTCGTCCAGAGGAGGTCGTACACCGGCTGCCCATTATACTTAGCCTGATTCAGGTACCATAGGACACCAGAGTTGAGATAGGTATTGCCCAGGTAGAACAATGTCGGCAACGCCGTGCCGTTCAGGTTCGCGCTCTGATCCGCGGGAAGCACCGGCTGCCAGGTATAGGTCTGTTGCGCCACGTCGAGATGTAACAAGCGCTGGCCACTGGCGATGTCAGTGTAGAGAGTTGGGCCATTGGCTCCAAGCGAATACTGCTCGCGCACCTGACAGGGATCCGCCGCGGAGGCGCATGGCGCCACATAGACGTCTTCGCGCCATGCGACCGCGCCAGTGCCATTGAGGGCCACCGCCGAATAGTGCGCCACCATGTCTTTATACGGTACCGGCACAATGCGCGTGCTCGTCTCATCGGGCGCGAGGGGCATGGCCACATAGCGTGAATCCATCGAGAGGCTTATCAGGCGCAACATGGTCTGCCCCACCGCGGCCTGAGGGCCGGTGGCCGGCGTCGAGACATCGAGCGCGATGGATACTCCCGCGCGGAACTGCGCTACCGCCGTATTTTTCGGCGTGGCGTCTAAACGTACCTGCTGCCACGGCGCGTTCCCAATCTGCCACTTCACCTGCGGGGTAACCGACGGCAGGGAATAGCCAGCCAGACCGAGTTTACTCGGCGCCTCGTGCAGATGAATCGTGTTGACAGCGCCGCCTGGACCATTGACGTTCCAAGATATGTCAAGATAGTGCTCGCTGATCTCGGAGTCGCGCTGCGGACCTATCTCAACCTCGTAGAGCGTGGCGCCATCAGGTAGATAGGTTGGCAAGACTGGTTTGAACGCGAGCTGCAACTGTATAGCCCTGACAGCCGCGCTTGTTTCAGCCAGTGTGATATTGCCCGGCGCAGGGGTCGCTGTCGGCTGCTGGATTGGCGGGACGATCTGGCTATGATTCGGCAGCCAGTGGAACGTTACCAGCGCCACACTTACCAGCAACATCGCCGCGATGGCGGGAATCGCAATCGAGACCCAGCGCGAACGATTCGTCGGCCTGAAATGCAATGGCGGTCTGTCGCTGTTGGGCATTTCCAGTTCGACCAGCCGGTGCCTGAAGGTGGTCAGTCCCCACGACGACCGCACGGCTTGACGACGCTCTGACTGCTCGCCCGCGGCGGCAACTACGGCCAGAATTTCGTCGAGCGCTTCGGGGGGCGGTGCGCTGCGCGGCATGCCTGCCAGCAATGTAGCGATTTCGCTATAGCGAACCAGGGTGGCGGAACACGCATCACAGGCGGCGATGTGCTCGGCGACCTCCGAGTGCAATGGCTCCGGCAGCTCACCGTCGGCGAATGCCGACAGATAGGGAGCAACATCTTCACAACGCATTGTTGTCTCTGAGCTCATAGCGAATCCTCGCCTCGTAATGCGTTGTAATGACGGCTAAACAGGTCACGTGCGCGCGTCAGGCGCACCGCCGCTGCTCCCGGGGTAATCCCCAGGATGTCGGCGATCTCGCGATACGACAGCCCCTGAGCGCTATGCAGCATGAGACACACCGCATATTTCGGCGGCATCTCGCGCAATGCGCCCGCGATGTGGTCACGCTCCGCTACCTGATCTATTGGCGCTGTACTCCCAGGATTGGCCACCTCGCGCATCGGCGTATGATCGTTGTCATCTGAATCTGGCCCAAGCGGCACCGCGATACCAAAGATCCGTCGCGTGCGCGAGCGTCGGCGAAGCTGATCCATACACAGGTTCGTCGCGATACGATAGAGCCATGACTTGAGGCGTCCGGGATCGCGGAGCTCGGCGAGGTGCCCATGCGCGCGAATGAAGACTTCCTGAGTGATGTCGTCGGCATCTTCCGTGTTGCCGAGCAAACGTGACGCATAGCTATGGATTTGCCCGCTATACTCATGGTACACAGCCGTGAGCAGCGCCTCTTTATCCTCACGCGCGACCGCTGACTGCTCTTCGCTCTGGCTCATCACGTCGTCACTCTCCCAATTGGAGACGACGCTAGCCGATGGCGCCACCGGTTGCGCGACAAGGCGCAGAGCGCCGCGCCGAGCTGCGGGTAGAGATCCTCTTGTGCCCTGCCACGCGACGGGCAGCCGTTCCAGCATACCTCTGCCTTTGTCTGAAGTGATCGGGGTCCGACGAACCGACCCTGATGCTTCGACGCGCGATGTCGGGCCCGATTTACGCCCATCGCTGAGATGATCCTCTCAAGCTGTGCATTGTTACTCGTGGTGTAGCATACCATACCCGGCACGACCTGGCATGGAGCGCTTCGCGTATGCGCATTCTCTGCGATATGACTGCGAGCGAGAGGGCGCTGGCAGAGGCGTCATATAGACACAAATGTCACGTACAACACACACGCTCCTCTCGATTCGCTCATCCTTTTTCTTCCCTGGCCACCTTGCTATGCGGCGAAACCGACACTTGACCAGTTTGCCCGCGGCTCGCATCTTCGCCCGCACGCTCCGATAGCAACTGCTCCTGTTCCTCCAGAAATGCGGTCGCGAGTCTTGTCGCGTCGTCCCGATCGTCCGGGGCCAACTGGCCATCAATCACCAGACCGAGGAGATAGTCCTTAAGAGGCCGCAGCCACGGCCCCGGCTCGCGCCCAAAGATCCTCATCAGGTCGTTTCCGTCCAGTGGGCTGCGGATGGGCACGCGCTCAGCCTCCTCACGTAACTGCTGGCACCGCAACTCCAGATCGTTGACACGCGACTCCGCCCGTGAGACTTTCTCCTGACGATAGCTGGTGATATCGGCGCGTGAAAGATCGAGCAAATCGTGCAGCCCATCGCCCGCATCCAGCATCAACCGCCGCACCGCGCCATCGGTCCACTCTGGCAGATAGGCATTGGCGCGCATATGCAGCTTGACCAATCGGCTGACGTATTCGATGAAAGGACGGTCGAATTTGAGTCGGTGCAAAATATCGCGCGCCATCACCGCGCCCAGATCTTCATGTCCGAAGAAGTGGACCTTCCCATCCTCCACCGATCGCGTGCGCGGTTTCGCGATATCGTGCAGCAGCCCCGCCCACCGAGTCGCTGGCCGCGCGGGTGTCCGCTCAACCACACGCAACACGTGATCGTAGACATCCTTCGAATGCGCGGGCTTCTGGCTTACCCCACAGAGTTCCAGCACCTCGGGCACAATCCATGGCATCAACCCAGAATCAACAAGCAACCGCAAACCGCGCGCCGGATATTGTGTCAGCAGTAACTTGGTAAACTCATCACGAATGCGCTCGCGACTGATGCGCGTCAGAGTCGGCGCTTGAAGTTTGATCGCGCTTGCCGTGACCGGCTCAATCTCGAAGCCGAGCTGTGCCGCGAAACGCGCCGCACGGAGCAATCGCAACGGATCCTCCTCGAAGCGGCTGACAGGGTCATTACCGACGGCCCGAATCAAACGCTGTTCGAGGTCTTCCCGACCCCCGAAAGGGTCCACAATCTCCCCAGAGAGCGGATCGCGCGCCATGGCGTTGATGGTGAAATCGCGCCGCAGCAGGTCGCCTTCCAGTGAGTCGCCAAACGTGACTTCAGGCTTGCGTGATCCATCTATATACTGGTCGCTACGATAGGTGGTAATTTCGACCACGTCAAAGTCGCCGCTCGCCTCTGCGACCAACGCGGCGGGCACTGGACTAACTTCCTGCCGAACTGCCGTATCTGTCGGCACAGGCGCACGGCGATAGTGCACACGCACTGTGCCAAACTGCTCGCCCACCGTTATGACAGCGTCAGGGTGCGTCTGGGCGATGAGCCGCTTGATCTCATCTGGTCGAGCATTCGTCGTCAGATCTATATCTGGCGACGTCGGGCGGCGCAGCAGCAAATCGCGTACTGTGCCGCCGACCATGTACAGATCTTTATCGTTGTCGCGGAAAAGCCGCGCAAGTGTTATGAGCAGTTCCAACATGAACTCGCTATTTCTCTCTGGCGCCACGTCATCCTGACGCATGCGACCATTCTGCACTATTGCGTCTCGTCGGATACTGTTTGTAGGCTGGCACGGCAATCCATCAGCAGGCTGCCAGCCCTCACCGATGACCCATCACCCATGCCGCGATGTCAGCGTCCAGTGCCGCGCGATGCGGATCGAACTCGAAATCGTGGCTGAAGTCTGGGTAGGTTTTCCATGTCTTGTCCGGACTGCCCAATATATCGTAACAGCGTCGCGAGGCGGCTGGCACGACCGATAGATCACCTTCGCACTGGATGACAAGCGCGGGTGTACGAACGCTCGGTGCGCGTTTCATCGCCGAATTCCGAAGACGTAGCAAGACCTGGTAGATAAAGGCGGCGCTCTGCGTACGCTGCCAGTAGGTATCCGCGTCAAGCATGCGTTTTGCCTCGGCATTGGTCGTCATGATCTCGTGTCCGGGCGCAAGGCTCCATTGCCGTGTCGAGCCACTTAGCCCACCCATAGCCATAGCCACCTGGCGTCCCGCAGGCACCTTCCAGGTCGCTGCAATTCCTGGATTCACCAGAATCATACCAGCGAGCCGATGTTGCGCCGCGGACGAATCATCCGCGGCCATGTGGAGCGCATATATCGCTCCAAGGCTATGGCCGAGGATACTCACCTGAGCCTCTCGATGCCGATTATGAATCTCCGCTACCACAGCCTCGGCGTCGCGGACCGGTGTCTGGGCCTGGGCGGCATGGCCGCGGATGCCGCCAGAGCGCCCGAAGCCGCGATGGTCCATGATATAGACACTCAGCCCCTGCTCGTTGAGGCTATTGCCCATATCGATGAACCAGCCACTGTGGGCGCCGATACCGTGCATCAGCAGCAGCACCGGACGCTGCGCATCGGGGTGCAGCCACGCGCGATAAAAGATCGAGGCGCCGTCAGTCATCTTCATCGTGCCCGTCTCGTATCGTCCGCCCTCGACGGCAGTCGCTACTCCCCAGTCACCAACACGCTCTGGCTGGTATGTCACCGGTCCTGCCATACACTGCCCCTTCGAATGAGATCGTTGAACCACCACGACACCGACGATCAGCCATGATACAGCTGAATTTTCGTGACACACCCTATGCTGCGCCGCATACCGCTACACTGGTATTGATGATGTATGCAGCGTTCGGCACATTTTAGCATGCCAATCCACCAGCGGCAACGACACGGGGAATGATGCGGGGTAAGCCTGTACTGAAAGCTGTCCGTTGCCCCAAATTCTGGAGCGGTGGGTGTGATGCAATTGTGACACAATATCGCGATGAGATATACTAAGTAGTACGGCGCAGATGGCGCGGGACATCGTATACGCCAAAAAGCGCGACGACTATTACTGAAAAGGGATTACTTCTGGAGGCTGTATGCTGCGCGTGTGTTCGCTGGGGGGAATCAATGCCATGCCAAGGGTTTGGCGCAAGCAAAGTGAGGAACCTTGGCAGGTTACTATGTATTCCGCACGGGGCGCTCTCAGTGCAATCATCGAGTCCGCTAGTCCTTCGACGTTCCGCCACCTCATAATGACCGCCGCAAGAACTGAGAATGGCCCCGCATACGGCTTGCAATCCGCATGTTTTGACACTCCGAGCAATCTGGGGACATGCAATTCGGTATACCAGCCAGGGGGCGCGAAATGAATTCTTTACTCTTGCGACTCTCTGGACACTCCACAAAGACAGAGACGAAAGCGACCAACGAGCAGCGGCTCGGCGACTTCACGACAACGCCACGAGTGATCATCTTGTCCGCGCTGGCCATCGTGATCGGCCTAGTGGGAGCGGTAGTGGCGCTCGTGCTGCTCAGGCTTATCGGACTCTTCACCAACCTCTTTTTCTACCAGCGCTGGGATACCACCCTGGTCTCTCCGGCGGGCAATCAACTCGGTGTCTTCGTCGTGCTCGTGCCAGTGCTCGGCGCCCTCGTTGTTGGCCTGATGGCGCGTTACGGCTCGGAGCGCATCCGCGGACATGGCATTCCCGAAGCGATTGAGGCCATTCTGATCAATGGCAGTAAGATCCAGCCGCGCGTCGCCATCCTCAAGCCGCTTTCGTCAGCCATCTCCATTGGCTCAGGTGGTCCATTCGGCGCGGAGGGGCCAATTATCATGACCGGAGGCGCGTTTGGCTCGCTGATCGCGCAATTTCTGCGGCTTACCAGCGCCGAGCGCAAAACCCTTCTCGTGGCAGGCGCCGCCGCGGGCATGTCGGCGACATTCGCCGCGCCGATTGCATCCACATTGCTCGCGGTTGAATTGCTGCTCTTCGAATGGAAGCCGCGCAGTCTCATTCCCGTGGCGCTGGCTGCCGTGACAGCTGACGCCGCCCGCTATTATCTCATCGGCGCCGGGCCGCTCTTTCCGACGCCTGCGCATGTCGCGTTCATCGGCGTCGGCGGTTTGATGGGCTGCGTGCTTGTCGGGGTGCTGGCGGGGGCGCTTTCCGCGTTGCTGACGCTGGCCGTCTACGCCGCCGAGGATGCGTTCCGACTGCTGCCGATCCACTGGATGTGGTGGCCAGCGATTGGTGGCGTGGTGATTGGTCTTGGCGGACTCATCTTCCCGCAGGCGCTCGGCGTCGGGTACTCCACCATCAATGCGTTGCTCCAGGGGAATGTGGCAATAGGAACCATCCTGGGTGTGTTGATCGTGAAGTCCATCATCTGGTCGGTCTCGCTCGGCTCTGGCACCTCTGGCGGCGTCCTGGCGCCACTGCTGATGATGGGTGGCGCGCTTGGCGGTATTCTCGCGCTCATTTTGCCCTACGAGGGCGCTGGCTTCTGGGAGTTGATCGCGATGGCCGCGATTCTCGGCGGTACGATGCGCTCGCCCTTTACTGGAGTCATTTTTACGCTGGAGCTGACGCACGACATCAACGCGCTTCTCCCGCTGCTGGTCGCCTGCGTCATCGCCCACGGCTTCACCGTGCTGACACTGAAGCGCTCGATCCTGACCGAGAAAGTCGCTCGACGCGGCTACCATCTGAGCCGCGAGTATGCGGTCGATCCCCTGGAGATTCTGTTTGTGCGCGAGGTAGCGCAGACTAACGTCGTCGCACTCTCGCAGGATACATTGGTGCGCGATCTGGAGAAGCGCATCCAGGATGGAGATCGCCCACGCGGTCAATACCTCTTCCCAATCACCGACAAAGACGGTTTGCTGGTCGGCGTCGTCGCGCGGAGCGATGTGCAACGGGCCGCCGAGGACAAGACTGCCGACCTGACTACCTTACGTCTCGCCGACATCATGAACAGCGATCCCGTGGTGGCCTATCCAGATGAGCCGCTGCGCGTCGCCGTGTATCGTATGGCCTCCACTGGCTTGACGCGGTTTCCTGTCGTCGAGCGGGAAAATCCTCACAAGGTCATCGGCATGGTATCGCTGCATGACCTGCTCAAAGCGCGGGCGCACAACCTCGAAGCAGAGCAGCGCCGCGAGCGCATTTTGCCATTGCGCATCGCGTTCCCCCGCTCGCGCCCCCACCGGCAGCAAGTTGAGAGCGAAGCGGAATCGGAAGTCGAACCCACCGACGAAGCCATCGATGAGTCCACAACCGAACCCGCTACGGAATCGAAGAGCGAACCGGAGATCGACAAAACCACCTCGCAGACCTGACTATGCTCCCACTCCGTCTGTACCCTACTGTAAGGGGGATGGTACTGTAGCGTCATAACGATGAGCCGCAGTATCACAAGGCTGTATAATGCGAGAGACCCGCTGGAGGCAAGCCGCCCGATTAGGCAGCGACAGCGGGTCTCAAGAGGATGATGGCGGAGAATCGAAGGAAACGTGAGCCAGGAAGGGACCAGGAGCATGCGAGAGTGGAAGCTGGGAGCATACCAGCTTGTACGGCGTCTCGGTGAAGGGGGTATGGCACAGGTCTACCTGGCGCGCGATGTTCGCCTTGGCCGCGATGTTGCAGTCAAGGTGCTGGATCGCCGTCTGGCCGACCGATCTGGCTTCCGCGAGCGTTTTCTGCGCGAGGCGCGAGTAGCCGCAGCGCTCGATCACCCGAATATCGTGCAACTCTTCGACTTTGGCGAAGAAAACGGCGTCCTCTACCTGGTGATGCCCTACGTCAGCGGTGGCAGTCTGCAAGATCAACTATCGCGCACGCCGTTGTCCATGAGCGAAGTAATCACCTATGGGTCGCAGCTGACCGACGCGCTCGCCTATGCCCACAAACGCCACCTCGTTCATCGTGATGTCAAGCCCGCGAACATTCTGATTCATTCGGATGGACGGCTCATGCTTTCGGATTTTGGCCTGGCCAAGATTCTCGATAGCGGCGGGCAACCAGCCGCGGCACGCAATCATCCAGATGCCGGTACGCCTGAATATATGGCGCCTGAACAGATCGAGGGCCGCACCGAGGCGCGATCCGATCTCTACGGCCTGGGTGTAGTGCTCTACCTGTTCATGACCGGAAGGCTGCCGTTTACTGGCTCATCGTCGAATGCCGTAATGGAGGCGCATCTCTATCGCCTTCCTGAATCGCCACGACGACTGAATCCAGAAGTCACTCCGGCGCTTGAGATGGTGATCATGCAGGCGCTGGCCAAGCGACCCGAAGATCGCTTCACGACCGCGAGCGAGATGGGCGCGGCACTGATGGCGGCGCTCGTCGCGGGCGACTCGTCACCGCTGCCATTTGCGAACCCGATTTCACCGCTGCCCTATGCCAGCCTGCCCCCGATTGTGCCGTCGCCGTCACAGGCGCCGATGACACCGCCACGCTCGGGAGGCTCTGGGTACGTCGTCGAATCGCAAACGAGCGCATCAGGGCGCAGGTCATCCGACGTCACAGCAGGCCCCACACCCCAGCTAGATCCTCTGCTGACGAGCCTGAGCGCGACGCTTCCCGCTCCGTACATTAGCGTATCTGAATCGCAGGGCGACTCGCACCATTCCGGGCGTCAGGCGTTTCCGAGCCACATCAGCGGGTCATCGCGCGGCGCCTCTGGCCCACATCCACTGTCATTCCCTGCTGCGCAAGAGCCAGGATCACCGCTGACGTATCGCGCTGGTGAAGTCTCGAACATTCGAGCAGATCAGAGCATGGATCCAACATTGCAGTTGTCGACGCCGCAACCCGCCGCATTTGGCATCTCCAACCCCGCGATCAAGCAGGCACGGCGAGCAGGCGCTTCGCCGATTGCGCAGGAGTTGCCGCGTCAGTCGAATTCGCGCGTCTGGATTGTGGCGGCGATTATTCTGACGCTCCTGTTGGGTGCGGCGATACTGTTGTTGCGCATGGCGCAGTCAGGAACGCTCTTCTCGATGTAGTGGATACAAGATATCAACGAACCACTCGGTTCGGGAGGCATCTGGTGTCGCTGACATCATATTGGAATATTGGTGGAGCGCTTCTTGTGTGAGGGTAGTAGTAGATGGATGTCTCAAGTCATCGCCCAGGTGATGGGCGGAAGGGCTCTGGCACTCACTCACGCAAGCGATGGCGACTCATACTGCTCGCCGGATTGCTGGCACTGCTACTTGCACTGGCCGTCCAGTTGGTAGGGGTTTCGCAACAGGACGAATCGTTCACCGCCTATAGCGCCCCAATCACTCACCACGACGTAACACCGAGTCCAACGACACCGGTCGGCCCCCCAACGCTGACGTTGTCGGTGCCATCATCTGGGCAAGGGCCGATGAGTGCGCATATTACTGTCATCGGCTCCAACTGGGCAACCTCCGACCTGCTGGTGGGCATAGCGGCGCCTGGGGCAGCCTGCGCCGATCCCAATTCGTGGGCGCAGACGCTGAATCACGTGCGTCCCCAATCCGATGGCAGCATCGTCTTTTCCTTCACCTGGCCAAGCGCTTTAACCGCCACAGGCAATCCATATTCCATCTGCGCATCCAGCCCCGCGGGAGTCGCAAGTGTGGGGTATCAACTGTTAACCACGTCGCCGCCAACACTCACGCTCAACCCTACGACCACCAACGCTGGCTCGATAGTCGCCGTGACTGGCGCGAATTTCTTAGGATCTAGCAGTGTGACACTGAGTGTGACGAATGCCTCGGCAGCTACCCACGAGCTGACGACACTCTCACCCGATGCAAATGGCGCATTCGAGCTGTCCTATCAGCCGCGCCCAACGGACCTAGGTGACGTGACCCTGCGAGCCTTCACCAGCGCGCCACAGGGCATGCGGCCAGCGCTGGATGTGACGGCCAAACTGCACGTAGATGCTGCCCTGACGCCTACACCTGGTGAAACTCCCACTGCCGCGGTCATAACGCCGCCTCACCAGAACGGTGATTCAACCGCAATCGTCATCGTGGTGGTGGTCGCGGCGATCTTGCTAGGATTGCTCGTGACAGGAAGCGTACTCTTCTTTATGGTGCGCAATCGGAGGAATCCTGGGGAGGACACTGGCTATTATGGAGGCAGCGGTCCTGGCTATGGCCCGCCGGGCAATATGTATGCTGACATGTACCAGGAGAATGGGTATGGCGGAATGGGCAACATGGGAAATCCCGGCTGGGATGCGCCGACCCAAGGTCTCTCTACCTACCATGAAAGTGGCTATCCGCCACAGCCTGGCTATGGAAATGACGCCAACGGCTGGCCTCAGTCCGATGAGCCTGATCCTGAGTGGCGCCCAAGACCCATGACGGGCCAGTGGCACGCGCCAGAGGGATATGCTGATACGCCCTATGGCGGCTATGGCACGGGCGCCAGCGGGAATAATCCGCCGCGAGACCCATGGGGAGACCCGGACCGCTCTTACAATCCGCCAGGGCAAGCACGCGGAACGGATCAAAACTTTGGCGGCGCATCACGCGGCGGGGGATATCCGCCACGCGATCCGTGGGGCCGCGAGTCCGGTGGCGAACCCAGGCGCGGCTCCGGCGGGACGCATGACGCGCCCCGCGGTCGTTATCCAGATGAGCCGCCCGACGACGACTGGTAGCGCCGCCGGGCCGGTGCATCACTACACGCTCACCGAGCTTATGCGTCTTCCGAGGCCGCCGGTCCAGTGGTGTACGCCTGGACCGGCGCTTCGACCTTATCTCCTTGCGGGATGTGGCCATTCGGCGAGAACCCACGCTCCGGGCGCGGCCCAGGGGTGGGAGTAGGCGCTGGCCGCTCTTCAACCAGCTTCACGGCCTCGGCAATTGCTCGCTCCAGTTGCGGATCTTTACCAGCCACATAGGCCTGCGGCAGGTACTCAACCTCAATTGTCGGGTCGGTCCCATAATTCTCAACGCCCCAGCCAACATCGTTGAACCAGAAACTGAACTCCGGCTGCGTGGTGACTGACCCATCCGCCAGCGTGATGTACGGCTCGATGCCGATCACACCACCCCATGTGCGCATGCCAACAAGCGGCCCAAGGCCTAGCAACTTGAAGGCGTGGCTGAAAATGTCACCATCCGAGCCAGCGTTTTCGTCGGTCAGCGCCACGAGCGGCCCGCGCGGGGACTGCAGCATGTAGGGTTCCGGTGGCCCCCAGCGCTGGAAGTCATATCCGAGCCGACGCCGCGAGAGCTTCTCCAGCACCAGCCCGGAGACCATGCCACCGCCATTGAAGCGCACGTCGACAATCAGCGCATCACGGTCGTACTCCATCAGGAAGTAGCGATGGAACTCCGAGAATCCTATGTAGGCCATATCGGGTATGTGGAGATAGCCTACGCGGCCACCCGTCGCCTTATGGACCGCGCGCCGATTGTTCTCCACCCAGTCCCGGTAGCGTCCAGCGTGGCTGTCGGCCGTCGCGCGGACGGTAACACTGCGCGGATCGCCGCCATCTGCCGATTGGACCAGCACCTGCACCTCGCGTCCAGCCTGGTTGACGAGCAATTGATCAGGCAAGGAATCCGCCGAGACGGCCCGCCCGTTGATCGCCAGAATCGCATCACCTGCCTTCGCGTTGACGCCTGGTGTTCGTAGTGGCGAAGTTGCTTCGGTATCCCACGGATCGCCCTCGACGATACGTGTGATGACAACACGTCCGCTCTGCGCATCGAGACGCCAGTCAATGCCCAGATGTCCCTGGGTATATTCAGGATGTCGGCGATATTCCCCGCCCATTTCGTATGCATGGGACGAGCCAAGCTCACCCTGCATCTCCCACATCAGGTCGGAAAGCTCGCCGCGCGACCCGAGACGCGCCACCAGCGGGGAATAACGCTGGTAGACCGCTTTCCAGTCCACGCCGCCCATGTCGGGAATCCAGAACTGCTCGCGCTGGAGTCGCCACGCCTCGGCAAACATCTGGCGCCACTCGAGCTCTGGCTGGACCGAGACCTTCACGCGCTCGAGATCAAGCCACCCAGACACGCGACCTGGCTCGCTACCACCCTCGCTTGACGGCTTCTCCCCTGCCTTAAGCACTCGCAAGCGCTCGCTCGCACGGTAGAGCAGCGTCTTGCCATCGGGGGTGACGATGAAATCGGAGACGCCTTCGATCAGCGGCTCAGGCTTGTAGGAATCGAAGTGATAGCCCTCGATGGTTCCCTTGGCCTCGGGAGGTCCAGGCACCCAATTCTCGTTCAGGGTGCCCTCAACCGGCATGCTGAGGAAGACAGCGCCCTCATGGGTGCCCATCACACGGTCGTAGCGACCTTCAGGCACCGGAAAGGCGACGATGCGCCCGCTAATTCCATCCAGATCAATCTCGACTGGCTTCGGCGTCAGCGGCTGCTCGTCTTTCTTGCCCTGCTCCAGTTGTTGTTCGGCCTCACTCTTAGGCGCCTCGGCCTTGGCAATGAACGGCGAGGCGAGGTCGCGCCGCAACGTCAGCAGATACGGACGTACGCCCCTTGGGAAGCCAGCGTCGAAATGCAGGTTGTCGGAGACGGGATCAAACGTACGGGCGCTCAGGAAGTAGAGATAGCGCCCGGCGGGATCAAACGCGGGCCGCATATCGCGCAGCACCGGATTCGTCACCTGCCAGACCTCACCAGTCTCCACCCGGCACAATTTGATAGCCGATTGCTGCCCGTTGATGCTGAATGCGTACGCGAGCCACCGTCCATCTGGCGACCAGGCAATCCCATTGCTGATGTCGCCCAGCCCGCTCCGCCCATACTCGGTACGGTCGAGCTGGCGGAGCGTACCCTGTTCGAGGTCGGCCAGCAGCAATTCGTTGCGGTGATTCAACATCGCGGCCTGTTGCGCGGTGGGCGATGCGCGAAGTTCAGTCACGTGGCCAATATCCAGCCCATCCAGCGCCTTCTCTGGCGCGGAACCATCGGCGGTAATGACTCTCAACCGCGGCTCGCTGCCATCATCGCCAACCGCGACCAGATGCGCGCCATCGGCCAGCCACTCCATGTGACGGTAGCGCACGCCGTTCGGGGAGCCATGTTGCAGAACCGGCCCATCCCAGTTTCCCATGCTAAACGCCTTGCCACGCGAGGTGACGGCGACCGCATGCCCTTTGGAATGTATCGACCAAGAGTCGAGATAGCGCCCGGCGGAGACGAATTTGCGCGTGCGCTGGGCGCTGGCGCTGCCGAGTGTGATATCCAGGCGGCGTGCGCTGTTCTGGGCTGGGTCGACGATATACAGGTCGCCGCCCGCGAAGTAGACCAGCCGTGAATTATCGCTGGTGAGGCCACGCGCGTAATAGTCGGTCTGGTTGCTGTGGCGTCGCAGGTCTTCGCCAGAGGCCAGGCAGGAGTAGACGTTGCCGATGCCCTCATGGTCGGAGATGAAATAGATGCGCTCGCCGACCCAGCAAGGCGCTGTGATGTTGCTGTTGAGGTTGAGCAACCGGCGAAACGTGCCTTCGCCTGTTGGGTCAATATAGAGATAGCCAGCAGTGCCACCGCGATAGCGCTTCCAGAACGCTGGCTCGCCAGTGTTACGGCCCAGTACGACCGCACTGTGTGGCCCGAAGGCGATTGATCGGGCAGGCCCGTATGGGAGCGTGGTGGTGGGTCCGCCGGTCGGCGCAACTTCATGGAGGGTGACCATCCGTCGCGATGGCTCACCAGCCGGGCTGGCGTATATAATCGCCGAGCCATCAGGTCGCCAACCCACAACTGCCGTGGCGCTGCCGTGATAGGTCAGCCGTTGTGTGTCGCCGCCATCGGCGGGCATGACATAGACCTCACTTGGCCCCTCAGAGAATCCGGTGAACGCGACCAGGCGACCATCTGGCGAGAGGCGGGCGTTGCGTGCCTCGGCAACGTCGGCTGTCAGTCGTTCGGCGCGTCCGCCAGTGGCGCTGACCCGCCAGAGATCGTCTTCAGCCGTGAAGACAATCGTCTCGCCTGCTATGGTTGGGAAACGAAGATATCCGCGCACAGCCATGCTTTCATCCCTTCCCTACACTATGGCATGCCTCTGGCGCATGCACTATGTGACTGTATGAGTATTTGCAGGTCGATGTCAACGCACCCCTCATATTCTCATCAAGATATCTGCCGACAAGCGCTTGAGCTGGATGAGGCGCGTCCAGATATACCTGCAACCATGTCGAAGTGGTACCGTATGCTATCGGGATGTTATCGGGACGCTCGCGCTTCATGCGACGCTGGCTCGTGCGCTCGACGGCCAAGCGCTGGAGGAATGCATGCGGTTGAGTTCGGCGCGATCCTACATCACACTTTCCATCGGCGCAGCGTTGCTCACGATGGCGCTCAAGTTTGTCGCCTTCGCGGTGACGGGTTCGGTCGGCCTGCTTTCTGACGCGCTTGAATCTGTCGTGAATCTGGTAGCGGCGCTGATTGCGTTCTGGGCGCTCTCACTCGCGGCCCGCCCCGCCGATGAAGAGCACACCTACGGCCACACGAAGGTGGAATACTTCGCCAGCGGCATCGAGGGCGCGCTGATCGTGCTGGCCGCCGTCAGCATCGCTATCGCCGCCGTACCGCGCCTCATCCATCCCCAGCCACTGGAGCAGGTGGGCCTGGGCCTCCTGGTCGCGGTCATCGCGGCGGCCATCAATGGGGGCGTGGCGCTGGTGCTGGGGCAGGCAGGGAAGCGGTTGAGGTCGGTGGCATTGCAAGCCGATTCACGCCACCTGCTGACCGACGTCTGGACAACGGCGGGCGTCCTGGTAGGCGTAGCCCTGGTTGGCATCACGGGATGGCTGATTCTCGACCCGATCATCGCGTTGCTTGTCGCGGCGAACATCGTCTGGACCGGTGTGAAACTGGTGCGTGAGAGCGGCCTCGGATTGATGGATACCGCTCTGCCAGCAGTAGACCAGCAGATCATCGCCGATGCGCAGGCGCCCTATCGCGCGAGAGGCATTCAATTTCACGCGCTACGCACGCGGCGCTCCGGCTCGCGGCGCTTTATCTCGATGCACGTGCTCGTGCCTGGCGACTGGACGGTGAAGCAGGGCCACGATCTCTGCGAGGAGATTGAGATGGCGATTCACGCCGCATTGCCCGAGACGACGGTCTTCACCCACCTGGAGCCGCGCGAAGACCCCTCCGCCTGGCAGGATACCGGCCTCGACCGCGAGACGAGCGATATCCCTTCGCAGCCAACCGAGACAGAGCGGCACGTTTGACGTTCATCGGCCTGCATGGTAGCATGAAGATAGGTTCGTACTTGCGCTCGTAGCTCAACGGATAGAGCACCGCACTTCGGATGCGGCGGTTGGGGGTTCGATTCCCTTCGGGCGCGCCATTTTCTCGGCTTTCTCACCTACTCCATCGCCTCACGCAGAGCAGACGTTCCTCTGGGGTCACTTTGTCTTATCCCAGCAGCCAGCAACCTATCGTGCGATGCAGCATGCAGCCACTTAGGTGGAGGTGGGTGAGGCAGTGGACGAAGGAGCGTCTGCCTCCGGCTGCCGGAAGAGTGACCCTGGTTGCCACGGTAGCCCCAACAGGGGCAGGAGCCAGCGATCCAGCCCAATCAGGCCGCAAACCCGCCAGGAGAAGCACAGGAACAGCCCGAACGTTCCCAGGACCGGATTGATGCTGACCGTTCCGGCGAGCAGATAGTTCAGGTTCATCAACACGCCAAACCCAGCCGCGATACCAGTAAGCGCACCCAGGAGTATGCCGAGGCCAACGGCAAGCTCTCCCCAGGTCACCAGAAACGAGAACAGGCCCGAGTTTGGAAGAACAAACTGCTGCAAGAAGTTCCCATACCAACCCTGTACGGAAGGATGGTCGCCGCCGGTCTTCGAAATAGCGCCTTTGACGAACCCCGTCAGCGCGGCGCCACTCGTACCCCAGGTGGGATCCGTCACCTTCTCCCATCCTGAGGCAAACCACTCCGCGCCGACATTCATGCGAACGACGAACCACATTGCCGCTGGCCCCGCCGAGGCAAAGAAAAATCGGGCGATAGCTGGCTCGGGGAACTGCTCGTGCGGTGTTGAGGCTAGGAGCGCGGGACGCTCCTGGAAGAAGGTGAAGAACGCCAGGATGAGCGCGAGGATAAATAGCACAAGCAGTGCCTGGCCCCAATAGTCATCCGCGGTGTTCTTGCCCAGTTCCCAGACAATGTGAAAGAGAGTCCATGCTCCAGCGACAATACAGATGGCGATTGTCCCGAGTCGAAGTATCGAGTTCTGCTGACGTGACATCAGAATTCCTCCCTCCGAGCAGCCCCGTCGGTGGCTACACACAAACACCCGTCACGAGTGCAATATGCGTTCCTCAGCGAGATAAGTTCAATTCAGCGATAGCAGACAAAAATGACGCAAGTGTACCGGGCATGCTACAATGCGCCGGGAAGCTGGGGAAGATGTTCAGAGCGGCTCAACGCAACGAAGAGGACCATGATAACGGAGAACGTCACCCTGAGGAGGCAAGCGCCATGCATGCTCGTGTCACCACTGTCCAGATACATCCCGAGAAGATCGACGAAGCCAATAGCATTTTTCGCGACTCTGTGATTCCCGCTGCACAGGCACAGAAAGGTTTTCGCGCCGCCTATCTGTTGGTCGATAGCGCCACTGGCAAAGGCATGTCGATCACCGCGTGGGATTCGCTCGAAGACCTCCAGGCAAACGAGTCATCTGGCTTCTATCAAGAGCAACTGGCGAAGTTTGCTCCATTGTTTACGGCGCCGCCGACGCGCGAGACGTACGAGGTTAGCGTTCAGGCACAGGCGTAGTTCCACTCGCCCGCGCAAGGTGGGATGTATGCGTATGTGCCCCCACTTCTCGCTCCTGCCTTGCGCCACATCGCGTCATTCGGGTACGTCAGAAGCCTCGCTGAGCTTTTTTCGGCTTATCGATCTCGATCATGTCTATCGCTGTGAGCTTGTCATCCACCGGTAGAGCGCGAGAATGGGGCGCGCGGGCACTAGAGGAATCGCCGATGCGCCGAGGTAGATCATTCGCTCGTTCAACGTGAGCCGCAGACCATCAACCGTTCTGCCAGCGAGAGCCTCTATTGCGGTAACGATATCGCCTATGCCCCACGGACCCAGCCCACCAGGGATCATCTCGATCACCATCGTAATAAACGCCTTGAGCGTCGCATTCGATGCTCGATCGCGCTCGTTCGTCTGTGGTGGTGGCGCCTGCAATGCCTTTGTCATGTGGATAACCTCCCTGGCGCTGCATGCTCGCGCCTCGTGGTAGCTTCTCCCATTTGCACCGTATGCATTCGCAAGAATCTGGCCGCCAGCCATAGGCGAATCGTGGTGCGAGCAGTGTGCGTGTATTCTACCACCATGACGCTACAAGCAGGCGGTCCTCGGGTGCGATGTAGATATCTTGGGGAGCATCCTCGGCAGGGGCATTGCTTCGGCAGCTTATGAGCGTCTCGGGATCGATTCCAGCGTTCCACCGATGACTACCGTCACGCCGCTCTCCAGCGAGGAATCCACAGCGGCCGCGGCGATAGTATTGCCCATGTCGCCTGCGGTTGGCAGCGATCCATTGGCGGTGCGGCGCGCGCCCGCGAGGCCAGGCGTCACGCGCTCGAGGAGCTTTGGCGTAATCGTGCCCTCGATCAGATCCCCGGTGACGACGAGCAGCCGGATGCCTGCCGCGGCAAGGACATTCTGCCGCGCGCGTAGCGCCTGTTCTCCCGCATACTTTGTGGCGGCTACCGGTTCGTACGCTGGAAGCTGCTCGACCCGACCATAGAGGTGCGCCCAGTGGCTGGTCACGAAGACAACCGTGCTTCCGGCTGGCATGATCGGCAAAGCAGCATCGACCAGCGCCACCTGAGCGTCGCGGTTGATGCGCTGAGGATAGAGCGGATCGGCGGCGACGAGCTCGCGTTCGAGGCCGCCAGAGGCATTCAGCACCAGGAGATCAAGGCGGCCATGGCCCCAGTCGGCTACTTCACGGATCAGGCGTTCTGGTTCTCCTGACTCCGTGATATCCGCGGAAACTGCTTTCGCCCGCCGCCCCAGCGCGCCGATGCGCGCCACAACGTCCCCGGCGCGGGCAGCCTTATTGCGGTAGCTGATGACGATGTCGTAGCCTTGCGCAGCCAGCGCCAACGCGGTCGCCGCACCGATGCCACGCGATCCGCCCGTCACCAGGGCTATCGGCGCACTCGCTTGTTCTCCTGGTCTATTCTCTTCCTGCATCTCCAGGTCATTGTCCTCTCTGGTGCAGCGTTCGTGAGGGATCCCCGCAATGGCGAGCGGTCTTATTCTACCAGCGAGCGCGTGAGGATGACCATCGTGACGAAGGTGCGGAACAGCGCCAGCGGATCGTCTCCCGTAAGCGATACCGTGCGCGAGCGGTCCTCCGCAAGCTCCACGCCATGCAGCCATGCGCCCATCTCCGCCATATCCGCGGTCAGGAATGTGACCTCGATCTGTATCGGCGTCGTGAACACTGGAGCGGAAACGGGCTTCTGGCTGGTCAGCGCATGCCGTGCGCCCGTGTGGATCAACTCGCGCGCGACCTCTGGATGCAGACTTTCGCTGGCGTAGCGCGAGATCGAGCGTTTGACCTCAACGCAGACGGGCGCGGGATTCAGCCGCCGCGCCTCATCAACCGTCACCTGGTCGCCCGTTACCAGCGCGATAGGTACGCTATAGTGCGCGGCCACCAGCGCATTGAGCGCCGTCTCGCCGACAATTTCGCCATTGATACGAACTTCCCAGATGGCGCGCGGATTGTAGGTGTGGCTCAGCACCGACCGACTTGCGCCGATGGAGCCGTGGTAGCCAAGGAAGAGTATCGCATCAAAACTGGCGTCAAGCCCCTCCATCATGTACATCGGCTTATGCTTGCCAGTAAGCAGGCGGGCCTGCCCATGCAACAAATCAGGCGGCAAATTGCGCATGCTGCTATGGGAATCGTTGACGACGAACTCGGACGCACCCGCTGCAATCGCGCCATCTATCGCGGCATTGAGCTCGCCGAGTAGCAGGCGGCGTCCCATCTCGTAGTCAGAACTGCCCACCATGATCTGGTCCCAGTCCACGATGCCCGCTACGCCCTCGAAATCAGTTGAGATGAACACTTTCATGCGTTTCCCTGTCTCGCCTCCACTCATCATGCCAGGCGCCCAGCTACATACGACTGCGCCCCCTTGGCCTCTCTCTGCATCTTACCCCATCGGGCTAAAGCATGAGGCGGAGTGGCCCAAGCACACGCTCGGTCAGCCGCATAAATGGTGTGCGCCGCTGCCAGCGTTCCCGGGTAATCTCAAGCGCGTTCGTCTTGTCGCTATCGAACAGCTGCTCCATCTGGCGAGCAAAGCGGCTATCATAGATTTCGACGTTGATTTCGTAGTTGCCAATCGAGCTGAGCCGGTCCAGGTTCGCTGTGCCGATAGTAGACCACTGCCCGTCAATGGTGCACGTCTTGGCATGCACCATCGCTTTCTGGTAGCCCAGCAGAAGAATACCCGCATCGAGGCAGCGTGTGAAGTACGAGCGCGCCGCCCAGTCGGCGAGGAGATGATTCGAGCGCCACGGTAACAGAATCTCAACCGTGACCCCACGCCGAGACGCGGCTTCAAGTGATTCAAGCAAGATGTGGTCGGGAATGAAATAGGCGTTGGTCAATCTGATATGGTGCTGCGCCCGGTCAATCGCGCTGATATACGTGTCACGAATGGGGAAAATCATACGCGCGATGTCGTTGCCATAAACATTCACCATAGGGTTGAAGCGAAGGGGGTAGTCGAGTGCGATACGTTCGCGCTTGCGACAGAAGCGGTTCCAGAAGTCTACGAATGCCTGAGCCAGGTCGCGCGCCTCCGGCCCAACGATTCGCAGATGGGTGTCGCGCCATTGCGTGGCATAGAGCGCGCCCACGTTGTAGCCGCCGATGAATGCGGTCGTCCCATCGACAATCAGCAGCTTGCGGTGGTCCAGTCCATAGCGCCGGGGATCGAGCAGATGCCAGGGACGGCGAATCGCCCAGAACGAGAGCACATTCATGGCTGGTGAGAACTGCTTGAATGCGCGCGGAACAACGAGATTGCCGAAGGTGTCGTAGATGACGTAGACGGCAACTCCTTCTTCTGCCTTCGCGGTGAGGCGCTCTTTGAAGGCGCGCCCAATCGCATCATCCTTCCAGAGATACGTCTCGAAGTAGATGCTCTCGCGGGCCTTGTCAATCGCGTCGAGCATGGCGTCGTAGAGATGCTCGCCATAACTGTATATTTGCAGCCGATTGTCGCCCGCGGTCATCTCTGGCAGCCGCAGGTGAGGAAAGCCACCTGGCGGCAGCCGCTGCACGCGCCGCCTCGAAATGAGGGTAAGCACGGTAATGAGCGCCGCTTGCAACGCAATCAGCCCCACAATCACCGTTACTACGACCCGAACTAGTGGAATGCGCTGCATGACGCCATGTACTGGCGACTCCTCCGGTAGTTCCTGTCGCTCCATGCTCTCTCCCCACCCCGCCACCCATACCGGGAAATACCAGCGCATTCCCGCACAGCAGCCGCGTGGCTGTATCGGGATCTCCTCTCATTCATAGAGTAGGGGCGAACGGACATGCTGTTGAGTCACGGCCAATCAATCAGCCTATGCGGTGAGCGCTCTCGACTGGTCAGTGGCGCCGCCGAGCGCATGGTCGAAGAATGCTGAGACACGCTCGCAATACGCCGCACGGTCCAGGAAATAGGTGCCACAGTGCTCTGCGCCCTGGCCAATCCACAACTGCTTGGGTTCGCACGCCGCCTCGTAGACCTTGATACCCTGCTCGACTGGAATCGAGGTATCATCTGAGCCATGAATCACAAGCAGTGGACGTGGAGCAAGCTGCGAGACCCAGCGTACTGGCTCCATATCGCTGCCACGATAGCCGGCCATCCGGTACAGGAAGTAGTCGGAGATGCGTGTAAATGGCTGGCCGGGCAGATGCACGCGCTGGTGAACGCGGTAGGTGATGACATCTGAGTGACGCGCGAATGGGCTATCGGCGACGACCGCCAACACATCGTCGCGGCGTGACGACCCCATGATGGCGATTGCGGCACCCATGGAACCGCCAAACACGCCGATACGCGCCTCGGGCAGTCGGCTGTTGGTGTAGTCAAGTGCGGAGAAGAAATCGTCCATCTCGCGAAAGCCGAGCGTCACCGGGACACCAAGGTCGCTGCCGTGACCGCGATAGTCGAAGAGCAGCACATTGAACCCCGCACGCCAGAGCATGGTCCCGATGCCCACCAGTTGCGCCTTACTGCCGCGATAACCCGCGCAACCGACGATGACGCGGTTGGTCTCGGGCCGATTCAGCCACCAGCCTCGGAGCTTATGGTCCGCTCTAGAGGCAAACGTGACCTCCTCGAAGTCCGCGCCGGTCTCAAACGGACTCATGGTATATTCGTCGGTGATGCGCGCGCGCTGGGGCCTGGTGAGGCTCATGGCAACGTAATAGCCGATACTGGCGCCACTGGCCATCGCTCCGCCAACCGTTAGTGCGGCGGCGCTCGCGGCGTATCGCCAGATGCTCCGAGATATTTTCAAAGCCATGTTATTCTCCTAGTCCCAGCCATAGCCCCGACATATGCTGTCGCCACGCAAGAAACAGACCGAATTGGCGGACATCTCTGCCGCGTTACCGCCAGGACGAACTGTCAGTGTGAGCTTGCCACATCCGTATCCTATCACCACCAATAGGCCGTAGCACATGAGCTTCTAGTCTTAATTACGGCAACGCAGGCGGAGGGTTTAACAGCCACTTGGAATGCTAGAGCGCCTGCCCACTGGCGCGTTTCAACACGCCTGCATACCCGAAGCGGTTCTCGATATTCAGGAAGTGACGCAGGCCGCGTCCATAGATATCATCGCGGCGGGTGGCGCGCTCCGCCAGCGACGATAGGCCGCTCACCGTAAGCACTCGATACGCCACCCACTCCGCGAATCCCTCGCGCACCTGGGCATCTTTCAGATGAAGCCCCTGCTCAGTCTGCCAGGCATGCGCCAGCTCGTGCGCCAGCGTACCCAGCAACAACCCGCGTGGCAGGCACGCCTCGGCATAGATGGTGCTCTCGCCATGCGCCTGCACAAAGTAGCCCAGCACGTGATGGCTGGCGGCAGCCGGTTCCGATGAGCGATGCTCGTAGCGCCGCCGAATCTCGCCCATCTTGCGTCGGCTGACGCTTTCAAGGCGAGGCGTCTCCCGTAAGTGCCCTCGTAGCACCCGCGCCACCTGGGCGACAGCCTGGTGATAGACGGTGAGAACGTCGGTGGCCTCCAGCACCACTTCAGAGAGACAGAGGGCGCAACGATACTGCCCATCCGCAAGCGGCTGCGCACCATCGGCAACCGGCGCGCGACAGAGATCGCATCGGGGACGGCCCTGAACGCAGCGCGGACAAAACTTGCGTGGCGCGCCAGTGGGGAGCAGCTCCTCGAAGGTGTACCACGTGGAGGTGATCGGAAGCCCACACCCCGCGCAACGGGGCGCGTCGCGCGCGCAGGTCGCGCACAGCGGATCAGCCCCCTGCGTGGGAGTGCGCGCGATAGGCACGCCGCATCGCGCACAGCGTAGGGAGGATGCGTCGCACGCCGCGCAGACCACGAGTGTGGCATTGTAAACGAGATAGCGGCTGCGCAGGCGCGTGCCACAGAGATGGCAGAAGTGTGCGGCGCGCATAGCCGCGGATGACGAAGCCGTAGCACCCCTCCTTATCCATCGCCGAGAATCACAAGCTCGAGCGCCTCAATCTGTCAGGCACATTGCGTGAGAGACCTAGGGCAGACGGATATCTCCACCCGCCAGAGCCGAGCGCGTGCGGGCGAGGTCACGTACGGCGGAAAGCGAGCTAAATATCGCCTGCGCGCGCGTCAACTCATCATGCGCCCGCTGTTCATCGCCTGGCTCACCGCGGCGACGATACAGGCCAGCCAGCGCATACCGCGTGCGAGCCTCCTCCCAAACTGTGCCGAGGTCGGCGTAGCGAGTAAACGCGCTTTCGATGTCGGCCAGCGCATCGTCCCATCGGCTCTCAGCCATCGCCACGATGCCCCGCGCGCGGATCGCCCGCGCCAGCGCCTTACGCGCGCCAGACCGCCAGCCAAGCTCCAGCGCCTGCGGGCCGTAGCGATCATACAACGTCAGATCGCCCTCACGCGCCAGCAGCTCCGCAAGCTCGGCCAGCAGCATCGCCATTCCGACACGCCCCTCACGGTCCTCCAACCCATTGAGCAGCAGCTGGCGCGCCTCGCGTGTGGCGCCAAGAGACAATGCGAGTTGGGCGCGTCCCACGGCAAGGTACTGTACATCACACGCCTGACTGTTCTCGGCTACCTGGCGTGCGAGACGGTCGGAGCCGTCACGATCACCCATGCGTGATTTCATCGTGGCCATTGCCAGTATAGCCGCAAGCTGGCGATGGGACAGTCGTGGCTGCGCTTGCGCTGACACACGCAGCAGATCTTCGCCTGCGTCGAGCGCCTCCGTCCAGTGGTCCCACTCATAATACGCAAGAGTCAGCGCACGGAGCGCCTGCGCCTGGAGCGCCTCGGTCTCGGCGGCGCGCGCAATGTCCAGCGCGGTGCGCGCATGGGTCACGGCCTCGGCGTATTCGCCGACAGCCTGATGCGCCTGGCTTACTTCGGTGTGAATGTCAACCAGTTCATTGGGATCGTCGATCTGCCGCGCCCACTGGAGTCTGCGAGTCATTGTTTCCAGGAATCCACGCAGATCGGTGGTAATGGCGAGCAGGTTGCCCAGTGCATCGAGCGCCTCCGACGCGCCCCGCGGATCATCTCCCAGAGCCTCCGTAATGCGCACGGCCTCGCGCGCGCTCCGCAACGCCTCCATCAATTCGCGCTCGCCGCGATGTTCCGCTGCGGACATCCAGAAGAAGCTGGTCGCAGTCAGCAGGGCCGCATATTCCGCGGTATCATGGCAGCCAGCGGCATCGGCCAGCTTCAGCCCACGGTCGAGGTACCCCTTCAGCTCATCATGGGTCGGCATTTGCTGGAAATAGGCGGAGTATCGCGTCGGAAGCGCCACGAGCAACCGATACAGACGCATACCTTGGGTGAGCCAGTCGAGGTGCGCCTGTCCACTGTTTGCGGCCGCCGACTCCGCGTTCTCCTCTGATTCCGCGTGTGGCATTTCGTAGCCCGCCCATAGTTCCAGCGCGGTGCGATAGTCTGCCCATGCCTCGTCGGCACGTAGCGCAGACCAGCGCGCGTCTCCTCGCCTGGTGAAGAGCGCCTGTCGCAGCGGCGCATCGTCCACACGGCCTTCTTCTTCGATGAGACGAATTGTGTCGGTGTAGTACCCATCAGCCTTGCTGGAGGCGTGGCGAGCCGCGGCCTGATCGCCTGCCATCATCAGGTAGTGGACCACCTTCGCCAACACCGCCTGGCGTCGGGCGGCATTGCGAGTGCGCGAGAGATTCGCCTGGATGTAATACTGGCGATAATGCTGCGCCAGCAGTTCCGCGAACTCCTCTTCGCGTCCCTGTGCCAGGGTCTCCAGCCAGGCGGCCACGCGCTCATGTTCGTGCGCGCGCCGTGTTCGCGCAATCGCGCCATAGACGACCTCGCGAGTCAGCGCGTGGTTGAAGCTGTATATGGGCTCATCGGGAGGCGCCACGCTCGTCTTACTGTGATCGGCGAAGATGAGCAGCTCCTTCTCGATCAGCGTTTGCAGCACCACATCCAGCCGCGCCCGTTCCAGATGCGGCGCAAGCGCGATCAACGCGCTCGGCCAGAAGTAGCGCCCAATCACTGAAGCGTGTTGCAGGACATCCAGCTCTTCCGCCGCGAGCAGATCGAGGCGTGCGTTTAACACACCCTGAACGGTATCAGGAATGCCAGGGTCGTAGACCTCGCTCTGCCCTTCCCATTCCGGCGCCACCTGCCAGCCACCGTCCGGCGCTTTGTTGTGGACCAGAATGCCAAGGTCAACGAACATCCGCACGATCTCTTCGATGTAAAACGGGTTCCCCTCCGCCTTCTGCACAATTCCCTGCCGCAGACTCTGCGGCACCGTCGCACCAGGGAGTAGCTCGCGCATCAACTGCTGGGTCGCGACGGGTGAGAGCGCCTCCAGACCAATGGTGACGTAGTTGCGCTTGCCACCTCCCCACTCGGGACGCTTGTCGAGCAACTCCGGGCGAGCAGTGCACAGTAGCAAGAGCGGCACATCCATCGCGCGCGCGGCGACGAATTCAATCAGATCGAGTAGCGCGTCATCGGCCCAGTGGATATCTTCGATGAGGAGAATCAACCCGGTTGGCTGGGCGAGCGCCTCGAAGAATACCCGCCATGCGCGTAACAGCCCCTCCTGCTTCTGCTGCGCATCGACGGGGAGCAGCGAATTGCGCCGCGACTTCGCTTCGATGCCGATGGTGTAGCCAAGGTAGGCGGCGATGAGCGCAGGATCATCGCTGCGTCCAGCGCGTGACAACACACTCGTGACGCACCGCACCAGCCGCGCCCGCGCAGCCTCTGGTGACTCCAGCGCCTGGATGCCACAATATGCCCGCAGCATGTCGGCCAGCGGCCAGTAGGTAATGCCCTCGCCGTACGGTGGGCAGCGGCCTTCCAGAATCACCGGCTGATCGGACGCAGGGGTTGCGCGGGAACGGGAGCGTGATCGGCGCGCAGTACGGCGTTTTCCACTCGTCGCTGCAACAGGCGTGGCAGGCGCCCCGGCGGGTTGGCGCAGAAATTCACGCGCCAGCCGGGTCTTGCCGATACCTGGAAGTCCGAATATGGTGACAAGGTGGGGGGAGTTTTCGTGCAGCACGCGCGAACTCACCGCATGCATCAACTCCATCTCGACATCGCGACCAACCATCGGCGCCTTGAGGCCCGCGACACCGCGCGGGCGTGGCGTGGGGACGGCGCTCTGGTCCGTCATCGCCAGCGCCTCCCATATTTTGACGGGCCGCGCGCGGTTGCGGACAATCGCCGGAGGCAGATCGCGGTACTGCACCGCTCCCTGCGTGGCGCGCCAGGTGCGCGAGCCAACCAAAATCGTGCCGGGAGACGCTAATTGCTGGAGTCGTGCCGCGACATTGACGGCATCCCCCGTCACCAGGAAGTCGCGCCCCTCCGAAGCCGCGCCAGCGGCGGCAACCTCGCCCGTGTTGATGCCAATGCGCATCTGTAGCTCGACGGCGGCGGGGTCAGCGGCGCGGCGCTCTTCGTTGAACTGGCGCAGCGCGGCCTGCATCCCCAGCGCGGCGCGCACGGCGCGCACGGGGTCATCCTCATGGGCCACCGGCAGGCCAAAGACTGCCATCACGGCGTCACCGATGTATTTTTCGACGGTGCCGCCATGCCGATGGATCTCACGCGCCATGATACCGAAAAACTCCGCGAGCAGGGCGCGCGCGTCTTCGGGGTCAAGGTCTTCCGCCAGCGCCGTGGAACTGGCAAGGTCGGCGAAGAGAATGGTGACAACGCGCCGCTGTTCGGTGGTCTCTTCCACGGGAGTCGTTGCGTTTGCCAGCACAACTCCGCTCGTATGATTTCCGTTAAGCTGGGCAGGGCGGTCGTCCGCGGGAGGTGACGCGCCATCCACCGGCGAGCCACACTGATTACAGAAGCGCGCGTTTGGCGGGTTGACAGCTCCGCAGACTGAGCACATCCGCGGCATCGGCTGGCCGCAGGAAATGCAGTATCGAGCATTTTCTGGGTTCACCGTCGAACAGTTTGGGCAAATCATGGGCACTCCCGCAGGCCACCTTCGCGCAGACACACATCTATATTGTATCGCGCACGCACCCAACTGGATAGCCTGAATCGCAATATCATGCGAGGGGCATTTGGCGCGGAGAGGTAGAGATGCACGGCGGCGTGCCGGGAGACCGCAAGATCACCCCGTCTCCCGGCAAATGGTAGCAGCGAGCGGACAGCTACTGCACAAAATCCACGGGCACATCGTGCGTGATAATGCTTCGTTCGACGGCTTCATCTAGAAAGAGGCGGATGCTCTGCCGTCCGCGGTCGCCCATATCCACCGTCCAGTCGTTGACGTACATCCCTACAAATTGATCGGCCGTAGCGGTTGGCAATCCACGGGCGAACTGCATGGCGTAGTTCAGCCCTTCCGCACGATGCTCCAGGCCATAGATGATGCTCGCCTTGAGAATGCGCGAAAGTTGCGCCATGCGCACCGGGCCAAGATCGCGTCGGACGGCGTTGACGCCGAGAGGCAATGGCAATCCACCCGTGCGCTCGTGCCACCATTTGCCCAGGTCCACGACAGCATGCAGGCCAAGCGCGCCATGGGTCAACTGGCCTTCGTGAATCAACAGGCCAGCCTCAGCCTTGCCAGAGTTGACTGCCTCCATGATCTCATCGAATGGCATAATATCGTACTCGAAGTCGCCCAGGTAGAGGCGCAGCGCCAGAAACGCGCTGGTCATCGTGCCAGGAATCGCGATGCGCCGCCCAGCCAGCCACTCCGGGCCTACCGCCTCGCGCGTGACGACCATTGGGCCGTAGTTATCGCCCATACTTGCGCCGTGCGTCAGGATGGCGTACTTGTCGGCGACATAGGCGTAGGCATGAACCGAGATGGCGGTGATTTCCAGCCGCCCTTCGAGCGCCCACTGGTTCAGCGTCTCGATGTCGCGCAGGATGTGCTCGAACCGCAACCCTTCAGTATCGACATGGCCCTCGGCCAGGCCATAGAACATAAAGGCATCATCAGAGTCCGGGCTGTGACCCAGACGAATCGGTGTGCCCTCGGTGGCGCCGTTGTCAGACGAGCTCATACGTGTCCCTTTTCAGCAGGCTATCGCGCGAAAACCCTACAGGAGACAGTCTCACACGAGATGGTTCCCGCACATCGCAGATTGTAGCGCATGGGAAGCCAGGATTCCGCTGCTCGCTTCCCAGTACGATAGTCACTGCTGAGCATGATACTAGTTGACAGCCGGTGAGCGAGTGCTAGAGTGATAAGAGCAATATAAGCACTTTGGCGTAGGCTGGCTTGGTTGACGGACGGCGGATGTCGGGTGGTATTCGACGCTGTGGAAGGGGTGGCACGTGGCCAAAGGTCGTGGAGGGTTCCCAGAAGACGACGGCTACTACGAGGGAGACCATCGCAACAATGGCGGAGAGCAGCGCGGGCGAAACCCCCGCCGCACAATCCCCCTCTCGCATACATATGACGATGACGACTACGGACAAGGTGGCGCGCTGATCGCCTACGACGATACCGGCGACCGTCTGCCCGCGGTCGTGCAGGATGATACCGGCCCGGTCATCATCGCTGGCGATGGCGTCTCGATGGGCAATCCATTCATCAAGCGACGCGAGCGCCCGCTCACGATGCGGCTGACCATCATCGGCCTGATGGCCTGCATTATCGTCACAGGCATGTTTGCCATCACCCCGCTTGGCGCCAGTGCCAGCAATTCGATGTCATCCTTCCAGGCGATCTCAGGCGCCGTTGTTTTGAATAAAGATCCGGCCTTCTTCTGGTATACGGCCGTCTGGGGCGACACTCCCGAATCTATCGCGCAAAAGTTTGGCGTGCAGGTCGGCGGCATCTATGAGTTGAATAACCTGCTCGCTGGGCAGGAGATCAGCGTTGGCATCGCCTACAAGATTCCGCGTGATTCTACCTATGGCAAAGATTACCGCCCATTATCCTTCGTTCCCAGCGCTGGCGACGGCACGACCACCTTCGGCAATAGTCCGTGGACTTCGATTGCGGGCGAGCCTGCGCCAGATTCGGAAGTGATCTGCGGCCCCAATGGCAATGGCAATCCGGCAGGCTATCAACTTCACTCGCCCAACTGGGGCGCGTACTGGGTGCGCGGCTTCACGTGGTATCACAACGGTGTGGACCTCGCGGCGAATGAGGGGAATCCTATCCATGCGGCGCAATCAGGCCAGGTTATCTGGGCCGGGTGGGATGTCGGCGGCCTGGGCTGGTCGGTCAAGATCAACCACTGCAATCACGTCTCGACGGTCTATGGCCATATGGAAAAGCTGGAGGTAACGGTAGGGCAGATCGTGCTGGTAGGTGATGTAATTGGCCTCGAAGGCTCAACTGGCTGGTCCACTGGACCACACCTGCACTTCATGGTCGAATGGAACAATGAGCCAGTTGACCCAATGTCCTACTTCAACTACAACGAGTACACCATCACCCACAACAGCTGATCGACATGCCGTGGTGTTCGCTAATAGCGCGGACCACAGACAGTGAGGGCGGAAATTCAATCCGCCCTCGCGTGCTATTTATCGCCCATCCCGACTATTTGCCGGAGGACGCATCCGTAGAATCCGGCCGCCCGGCATTCTCTCGCGCGTCCTTGCCCTGACTCCGCCAGTGTTGCGCCGCCTCATCCATGAGCGTGACCAACCGCTCCAGCCGCTCGATGACGCTGGTGACATTCGACCGCTGCTTCTCATAGGCGGCCGGATGCAGCTCTCGCACATACGCTTGCAGGTCGTCGTCGGTCAGGTCGTACCACTTCAGATCGGCCTGAAGGCGCAGATGCACTTTGTACGCTGGATCGTGCTGGCGGCGCTGATTCGTGGGATTGAGCAGGTCAACGCCCTGGAGCGAAGGCGCTTGCGCTTGGGCCATAGCTGGATGCAGCTCCGCGGCGAGCTTTTCGAGGTCGCCGACGCGGAAGAAGTTGCCCTTGCCCACCCCAGGATAGGCGCGCAGGCGCTTGCTGCCGACCAATTCGAGCAGCGTCTCGCGGTCAACCTTCAGGCGGCGGACCGCCTCACCTTCGTCAACAAAGGAAAATCGTGATGGTTTAGCTGGTTGCATAGGATTCCTCGTCGTGCGTGTAAAACAGGAGGAGCGTGCTGCCATAGCGCCGCTCGTCATAGCGCCGCAGCCGATTGAGTGTCAACGCATCCAGCTCGGCGCGCTCCTGTGGGTGAATTTGGACGATCACCAGGCCATCTGGCTCCGTCAGCGGTGATGCGTCAAGCTGCATGAGCGCCTGCGCCGCCATGTTGACGTACTGCGGTGGCGCGATATAGACCAGATCGAACCGCCAACCCGAAGCCGACGCCTGCTGCAAATAGGCGAAGGCATCGGTACGCAGCACCTCTGCGCGGTCGCTGAGATTGGTGATTGCAAGATTTTCGCGTACCAATCGCCAGGCCTCCGGGCTGCGTTCGATGAATGTCGCGGATTCCGCGCCCCGGCTCAACGCTTCGATGCCTACGGCGCCGGTCCCGGCAAACAGATCGAGAACGCGCGTACCCAGAATCTCCGGCGCGAGAATGTCGAACAGCGCCGTCTTGACACGATCCATGATGGGCCGGGTCTCGCTGGATTTCGGCGACTTCAGCTTCCGCCCACGAGCGCTGCCGGAAATGACGCGCATTACCGCGGTCCCCCGGCTGGCCGCCCTCGCGACGCGGTGCGCGGAGCGGCGGGAGCATCTGGGCCACTGGCAGACGCCGCCTCCTGGCTCGCGCGCTGTTGCTCTGCCTTGAGCGCCGCAAGCACCTGTTCCGCTTCCTCGGCGAAGACCTCTTCCTTACCCCAGCGAATGAGCGCGTCCAGTTGCCCCGCCGTCAGTTGGTCGGCTGTTGTTCGCCAGAGGCCACGCACCAGTGTCACCGCTCGCGTCCGGCCAAGCTCATTTTCGACGATATTGCGGTAGGCATTGCGCTGATAGTCGCTGGCTGTCCCGCCACCGGTCGCCGACCGGAGCTTGCCGATTATCCGCATTGCCTGCGTACGCGCGCCATTGGCTCCGCTAACGGACGGAGTATCGTGCGCGGGTGCGGACGTTTCAGAGGCGGCGCCCGTGGTCTTGCGCCCTGTCGAAGTCGTACGCGCGCGAGCAGGGACCGGCGGTGGAGAGAGATCAGGCACATCGTCAGGGTCTATCTCATCCTCATCGTCGTCCTCGTCATCAAGGTCATCCAGCGCATCATCGCTGTCAGCGGGACTCGTGCGCTTGCCAGCGGGCGCGGATGAGAAATCATCCTCGCTCAGCTCGTCGTCCTCGTCGAGCGCATAGAAGATCGTCTCGTCGTCTTCCTCCTCGAATCGCGATGCGACCGGCGGCGCGGCGACGATGGGGCTGGCGCTCCTGGCAGACTCAGGTGCGATGTCCGGCTCTGAAGCTGGTTCTGGCTCAGCATGAGCAGAGGCTCCGAGCAATTGCCGCCGTAGAGACTCCAGCGCCTCACGCAGGTTGAGTCCTTCGAGCGAGCGCACGCCCAGGCGATCCATCGCCTGACGAGGATTGAGGCCAAGCTCAGCGGCGGCGGCCAGAAACTCTGGGCGGGTCATTTCGGCGCTCGTGGCGGCCGCAGTAACGGGCAGCTTGGCGTGAAGCGGCTCAGGTCGCTGGTGCGACTGCCCTGGCTGGGGCTGGGATGGATGTGTCTGGCGTTCAGACGTTCCTGGCGTGGGAGTACGGGCGCCCCCTGTATCATGAGGACGTTCGACGAGCTGCTCGGCGGCTGATGCTGGCTCCATGGTAACCGGTTCCGCAGGCACATACCCATTGGCGGAGGCAGACTTATGAGCAGGCGGGGGCAAGGTCGGCGTGTCATCATGTGCCCCGCCATTCAGTACTTCAGCGATGCGCGTATCGAGGCGGCGCGAGAGCGCGCTCATCCCGACGTCAGCCATTTCGAGCAGCGCCTCGACATCCTGCGCGGTTGCGTCGCGCGGAACGGGAATGCCAATCTCAAGCGTCCGCGTCTGCCCATCCACGGTAAACGTTACCGTCTGCCGCAGCCAGATATGTCCGGTATCATTCGCATCCATAAAATCTCCACCGCCTCATTCATCGCTCCGCCCGCTCGCCTCGATGGAACGTTGTGGTGACACCGTATTATACGCCATGCCGCCTAACCCAGTCTGATGAATGAGAGAACGAACCAGCCGCACTGAATGGTCACCAAAGACGGCAAATTCGCCCCCTCGGCGCCGATACATTGCCTCTGGGGCGGACACATGCTATACTCGCGCCAGGCATGTCTGCCAACGCACGGTCTATCAGAGGACGGAGCGAGCAGTGAACGAGAGTATCTCACACCAGGACGGCGCTGTGACAACACTCACGAAGCAAATCTCCGATGCCGATGTGGCGCTCTTCAACCTGGTGACCGGCCTGACGACGGTGACACCCGATCAGATTCCGATTCCGACACAAAGCGCGCGCCAAATCGCCCCGATGGCGATGATCGCTGCCATGCTCGCGGGAGCTGCCGCACAGCATGGGCTGCGTCCTGATACAGTGCGCTTCCTGAGCGAGACCATCCATTTCACCGAGCCAGCGTACACTGATGATACCCTCACCGCGACCGCCCAGGTGGTAGACCGCGATAATTCCACGCAGTCGGTACGAGTCCTCGCCTACTGTGAGAACCAGGACGGGCGGCGCCTTGCTGAGGGCGAGTTTGTGCTGAGCGACTAGTCATCGCGCGGCGATCCATTGGACTCGCTCAGTCCTTGGTCAGCAGCATTAACCACATCTTGGCGCCTCTACGTCAATAGACTGAATTTCGTTGACATCCCCCCTGTCGCGCCATATACTGACCGCGTTTGTGTCATCTTGTCATGGTTTATGCATGTCGAACTGTCATCCCTCTCGTATAGTTCAGTGAGACGTTGGGCAGACTGCCCGAATGCAGGAACCAGGCGATAATTCGGAGAAAAACATTCTATGAGCGGCCCAGGGGGTTCGACCACGAAACGGGATCAGCGGCGCGATGCACGACGCCAGCAGCTACAGCAGCGGCAGCTGATCCGCGAGCGCGAGCGTCAACGCAAGATTCGTAATCAACGGCTGCGGCTGGCAGCAATCATTGGCGTCCCAATTCTCCTGGTAGCGCTGATTAGCGTCTTGCTGGTCGCTACCCATCAGGGACCATCTCCCTCGTCCTCAACCGGTCTCAGCCCTGCAAGTGGTCAGACGGTGGATGGCATGCAATGCACAGCCAACGAGCAACTTGTCTTCCACATCCATTCGTATCTGGAAATCTATGCAGACGGTAAGCCAGTGACGGTACCCCCTGGCGTCGGTATTGTCGCGCCCGCGGCCTCTGGCGAATCGGCGCTGGCGTCGAACGGGCTGAAGACGTGTCTCTATCCGCTGCACGTTCACGACACTGAGCCGAATATTGTCCACATCGAGTCACCGATCCAGAAGACGTACACCCTCGGCAACTTCTTCGACATCTGGGGGCAGCCACTCAGCGCCACGCAGGTGATGGGGAACAAGGCCGATAGCACGCACAAGCTGGTCTTCGAGGTATTCGACGCCTCGGGCAAGCTGACCCAGATCACGAGCGATCCGCGCGCTATTGGGCTGGCGGATCACGAGACGATTGTGATCCTGTACAATAGCCCGAATGTGCAGCCCAAACCATTTACTGACTGGGCCAAATACAACCTCTAGCGCAGGCACAGCGTCAAATTACGAAAGATCCCCCGCCGGAATTACGCTGGCGGGGGATTTCTTCGTGCGCGTGCGGCAGGGAACGGGACAAGTGACTAGCGGCCGTGGCACATCTTGTATTTCTTGCCGCTGCCGCAGTAACACGGATCGTTGCGGCCAATCTTGCCGTTGGCCGCCGACGACGAGGCGCTTATAGTGGCGCGCGCTGGCTGGGGTGATCGTGCTGTAGGACGAGCGCCGCCTCCTTTGGCGCCCTTCGCCCCGTTGCGCGCGCCATTGCTACCAATCGCCTTCGCGGCGCTACTCGCTGGAATGGTTCCCGTCGGGCGCGCGCTATTGCCGTTCCCCTTCGGCAGCGGGAGCGGCAGACCGGCGGACTTCGTCTGGCCGCTGGCGGCTGCCATAGCCTGGGCGTTGGTATGCAAGTTACGGGGTAGCGCCTGCGCGGGTGGGGCAGGCGTCTCAATGCGAACGAGGCCGCGCATCGCCAGGTCGACGATGTAGTGTTCCAGGTCTACCTTGAGCCGCTCAAATGCCCGGTACGCCTCGGACTTGAACTCGTTGAGCGGATCACGCTGGGCCAGTCCGCGCAGGCCTATGCCGCTACGCATCTCGTCCAGATGGTCGATGTGCTCGCGCCAGAGGGCATCGAGTACCTGCAAAATGACCGCACGCTCGAACTGGCGCATATAATAGCTGCCCGGCTGGGGAGAATTGTGCTCTTTGGCGCCCTGCTCGACCTCTTCTTCTTTTTTGCCGTAGCGCTCCAGGGCAAGGTTCACCAGATCCTCGCTGAGCTGGTCGCGCTTGAGCCGGTTGAGCTGCTCGGGGAAGATGTCGTCAGGCACTTCGACGCCCCACAGCTCGAACTGCTTGACAATGCCGTCCAGATCCCACGCTTCGGGCAGATTGGGGCGCGTGTGCTCGGCCACGATGCGCTTGATATCGTGCTCGATCATCTCGACGATGCGGTCGTACATATCGGCGTGTTCGAGCACCTTGTGCCGGTCGGCGTAGATTACTTCGCGCTGCTTCGAGATCACGTCGTCGTACTCGACGACATTCTTGCGGATGTCGAAGTTGGCTCCCTCAACCTTGGACTGCGCCTGCTCCAGCATGCGCGAGACAGTGGAGCTTTCCAGCGGCATATCGTCGTCGATGACGCGGCCCATCAGCCCGGCGACTCGGTCCGAGCCAAACCGCCGCATCAACTCGTCCTGCAATGAGACGAAGAAGCGCGACTCACCGGGATCGCCCTGGCGTCCCGAGCGGCCACGCAACTGATTATCGATGCGGCGCGACTCGTGGCGCTCGGTGCCGATGATATAAAGACCGCCCACGTCGAGTACCTTCTGGCGGTCCTCTTCGCAGCGCTTCTTCGCCTCTTCGAGCGCCTCCTCGCGATCTTCGTCGGTTGCGAACTCGAGGTCGATCCCACGGTCAGAAAGGATGGAGTCGGTGTAGGCCGCTGGATTGCCCCCAAGCACGATGTCTGTGCCACGGCCCGCCATATTCGTGGCAATCGTAACGGCGCCACTCTTGCCTGCCTGCATTACGACCTGGGCCTCACGCGCGTGCTGCTTGGCATTCAGCACGTTGTGCGCGATTCCCTGGCGGTTGAGCATGTCAGAGAGGTATTCGGAAATTTCGACCGAGGTGGTGCCGACCAGTATTGGCTGGCCCACCTCATTCCGCTGTTTGATCTCCTCGACCACCGCGCGGAACTTGCCTTCCTCGCTAGCATAGATAAAATCTGGATTATCCGTCCGGCTGATTGGCTTGTTCGTCGGGATGACCATCACATCCAGCTTGTAAATCTTGTTGAATTCCTCGGCCTCGGTCAGCGCCGTGCCGGTCATGCCAGCCAGCTTCTGGTAGATGCGGAAGTAATTCTGGAAGGTAATCGTCGCCAGGGTGCGATTCTCATTCTGAATCTTCACCCCTTCTTTCGCCTCGATAGCCTGGTGCAGACCCTCGCTATAGCGCCTGCCGACCAGGACACGACCGGTGAATTCATCGACAATCAGGACTTCGCCATCTCGGACGATGTAGTCTTTGTCCCGCTTGAAGAGCACCGACGCCTTGAGCGCGTTCTCCAGGTGGCGCGTCAGCTCCATATCGTCGTAGATGTTGCGCAGCCCCATTGCCTGCTCGACTTTGTCGATGCCTGCGTCATTGATCGAGACGGTCTTCTGCTTCAGGTCCACCGTATAGTCTTCTTCATCCTTCAGCCGGGGCGCCACGCGGGCGAATCGCTGATAAATCTCGGCCGACTCTTCGGCCTGCCCGGAGATGATGAGCGGGGTGCGCGCCTCGTCGATCAGGATGTTATCTACCTCGTCCACAATGGCGTAGTTGAGCTCGCGCTGCACGCAGAACGCCGCATCGGGCACCATGTTGTCGCGCAGATAATCGAATCCCAGCTCGTTGTTCGTGCCGTAGGTGATGTCAGCGGCGTAGGCATCACGGCGCTCCTGGCTCTGGGGTGGAAGTGAGGAGAGGATGACGCCGACGGAAAGACCCAGGAACTCGAAGATTTTGCCCATCCAGTCACGGTCGCGCTGAGCCAGGTAGTCGTTGACGGTGACGATATGCACGCCTTTGCCCGTCAGCGCGTTGAGGTAGGCGGGCAGCGTGGCGACCAGCGTCTTGCCCTCACCGGTGCGCATCTCGGCAATCTTGCCCTGATGCAGAACGATGCCGCCGATCAACTGCACATCGAAGTGGCGCATGCCAATCGCGCGGCGACCTGCTTCGCGCACCACCGCGAAGGCGTCGGGCAGAATATCGTCAAGCGTCGCGCCGCTGGCCAGCTCCTCCTTGAAGTCGGCGGTCCGCTCGCGTAACTCCTCATCGGTCAGCGCCTTCATTTCATCTTCGAGGGCGTTGATCTGATCGACAAGCGGCCGAAGCGTCTTCAATTCTTTTTCATTGGGGTCACCGAACATCTTGGTGATGAAGCTCATCTGCGATACCAGTCTTTCGTCATGCTGATCCTATGTAGCTCTTCTCGTTGTCTGGGGATGCGACCCGTCCAATTTCCAGCCTATGTGGCCAATGTACACGTAGATGTATACGCATGAGACGCAAAAAATCTCCATCGTCAGGACGTCTCATGTCTCCTCATGCCTCTGCCCCGCTCCATCTGGGCGCCACTTCATTATACCATGCGATGCCCGCCACACCGGGTCATTTCCCCCATATTCAGGACAGCCCTTGGAGTTGGCACTAGACCATTTGTTCCTTATCCGGTATACTACCAGTCAGAGAGGTCATCAGGGCGAATTCACGCCGCCCGAAGAGCCTTGAGTTGGCGAGGGCAACGAACGTGGTGATTCCAGCCGGGGGATTTCGCCGGGTGCTCCATGCTGACCTCGATTGCTTCTTCGCTGCGGTTGAGGAGCTGGATAATCCTGCACTGCGGGGCAAGCCGGTCATCGTCGGTGGCGATCCTGACCGGCGCGGGGTGGTCAGCACGGCCAACTATGCCGGCCGCCGCTACGGCATCGCCAGCGCGATGGCCGCCGCCCATGCGCGCCGTCTGTGTCCCCAGGCCATCTTCCTGCGTCCGCGCTTCGACCGCTATCGCGAGCTCTCCCAGCGCGTGATGGCGATTCTCGAAGATTCTGTGCTGGCGCTGGAACAGGTATCGGTTGATGAAGCCTACGGCGAGTTGCCGCCGGGGCTGCCGGGCTGCGAACTCGCGGACGCGATTGCCCGGCGCATCAAACGGCGGGTGCTTGATGAGACTGGACTCGTCATCTCGATTGGCGTCGGTCGCAACAAATCGATTGCCAAGCTTGCCAGCGACGCCTCGAAGCCGGACGGCTGCCTGGTGATCCGGCCCGGCGCTGAAGATGAGTTTCTGCGCCCCTTGCCGGTAGGCAGGCTCAACGGCGTCGGGCCTCATACCCGCGAGCGGCTGGAACGCCTGGGGTTACGGACGGTCGGCGATCTGGCTGCGCGCGAACTGCGCGAGTTGGAGGCGCTCTTCGGTAAGCATGGCGTCTGGCTCTGGCGGCTGGCGCGAGGCGAGGATGACCGGCCCGTCGAGACGGAGCGCGAACCACCCAAGAGCATCTCGCACGAAAACACGTACGAACGCGATATCGCCGATGTCGAGCGCGCCGTCGACCATCTGCGCGAACTGGCGCAGGCGGTGGCCCGACGCGCCGAGAATAAGGGCATGGTGGGCCGGACCATCACGCTCAAGGTCAAGTGGTCCAACTTTCAGATCGTCACGCGCCAGCAGCCACTGGCCACGCCGACCGCGCAGGCGACCCCGCTGGCCGACGCCGCGGAGGCGCTGCTGCGGGAGGAGATCGCGCCGCTCCTCGACGGCCCGCGGGCCATCCGGCTGCTCGGGCTAGCGCTCAGCGGACTCAGCCCGGTCAACAGCGTGACGGATGTCGCCCACCCGTCGCGCTACATCCACGGATGGGTGCAGCCGTCACTCTGGGAGCGCATGGTGGGACTGGCGGGATAAGTGGCGCTTGCCACGCCCTGCCTGGCGTGGGATACTCCATGGCGGCGCTAACCACAACCGACTGCTACAACCACCCCACCCAATCTTGTTTGGAAGGAGCCTGTCTGTGTCCGAGTCGAAGAGTCCGCTGCTGCGGGGAGAGCGCGTCGACCTGCGCGCGATTGAGGAGTCGGATTATCCAGTGTTGCATCGGTGGTCCAACGATCCCGCGGTGGTCGGAGACTACGATATCCTCAGGCCGGTCTCGCTCGACGACATTCGCCGCCGCTATCGCGATAACCGCGCGCTGACGGCGGATGGGGGCGCGCTGCTGATTGTCCGCAAAGACGGCGTTCCCGTCGGGACGATGAGCTGCCATCCGGTCTCGTACGGCGTCTATTCGCCCGCCTTCAATATCGGCATCGAGATCGAGCCGGAACAGCGCGGCCAGGGCTTTGGCAGTGAGGCGCAGCGGCTCTTCGCCGACTACCTGCTGACTACATTTCCAGTAGGCCGGGTAGAGGCGAGCACCGATATCGAGAATGTCCCGGAGCAGCGGGCGCTCGAACGGGCCAGATTCACCCGCGAGGGCGTGGCGCGCTCGGCGGCCTGGCGCGGCGGACGCTGGCACGACATGATAGTCTACAGCCGCGTCCATGGAGATGAGTGACGACAAACCGCTTCAAGATGTCTCTATCATTTGCTGCTGGCGCACTTCTCAACGTGAGGGGCCAGGGAGAGCGCTCGAAGAATGCCTACCATTCACCTCGAAACGTTGATTGCCGCGTCGCCAGAGCGGTGTTTCGATCTCTCGCTCAACGTTGACCTCCATCGCCACTCGGTGGCGCATACCCACGAACGCCCGATTGCTGGCGTGACCAGCGGCGTCATGCGCCTGGGGGATACTGTGACGTGGGAAGCGGTCCATTTTGGCGTCAAGCAGCATCTCACCACCGAGATCACGGCATATGATCGCCCCCATTACTTTGTCGATGAGATGATCCGGGGCATTTTTCAGGAACTGAAGCATCACCATGCCTTCATTCCCCAACCACCGGGAACGCTCATGATTGATACCTTCACGTTCCAGTCTCCATTAGGGATCCTTGGCAGGGTGGCTGACGCGCTGGTCCTCACGCGCTACATGCGGGGACTCCTGCTCACGAGGAATCGGTATCTGAAGCAGGAGGCAGAGTCCGATTCCGTACAAAGCATCTCCTGACCTCACCTACAAGGAGGAGGGAGCCGGAGACGATCAATCTTCTGTCAACCCAATCTCGCCCACGAAGCTGTGGCCGTTGGCCAGCGGCGGGAGACCGAACGCCTCGGCGAGCGTCGCGCCCAGGTCAGCGAAGCTCTCGCGCGCGCCCAGATTGACGCCCGGACGGATGGGCTTGCCGACGGCCAGCAGCGGCACACTCTCGCGGGTGTGGTCGGTGCCGCGCCAGGTCGGATCGGTGCCGTGGTCGCCGGTGATGAAGAGCGCGTCGCCATCTCCCAGCTGCGCCAGCGCGGATGGCAGCCAGGCATCGAAGATCCGCAGCGCCTCGGCGTAGCCCCGCGGATTGCGGCGATGGCCAAAGTTCTGATCGCACTCGACCAGATTGACGAAGAGCAGGCCATCGAAGGGCCGTGCGAGCTGCTCCAGCGTCGCCTCCTGCGCCTCGGCGTTGGTGGCGGTGTGGTTGCTGGAGGTGAGACCATGCCCGGCGAAGAGGTCTTCTATCTTGCCGACGCCGACGACCTCGCGCCCGCTGCCTTTGAGCGCATCGAGCAGGGTCGGCGCGGGCGGCGGCAGTGAGAAGTCGTGGCGGCGTGGCGTCCGCACAAAGGCGCCTGGGACGCCCGTGAAGGGGCGAGCGATGACACGCCCCACCGCATCCTGGCCGGTCAGCAGGCCGCGCGCGATCTCGCACATGCGGTAGAGGTCGGGGACAGGGATAACCTCTTCGTGGGCGGCAAGCTGGAAGACGCTATCGGCGGAGGTGTAGAGGATCGGCGAACCGGTGCGCAGGTGCTCCGCGCCCAATTCTTCGAGAATCGCCGTGCCGGAGGCGGCCTTATTGCCAAGCACGGGGCGGCCAATCGCGGCCTCGTACCGCGCGACCAGCTCGGCGGGGAAGCCATTGGGGTACGTCGGCAGCGGATGATCGAGGACGATGCCCATCAGCTCCCAGTGTCCTGTTGTGCTGTCCTTGCCCGCCGAGCGCTCGATCAGGCGGCCGCACGCGCCCAGCGGCGACTGTGGCGGCGTGCCAGCGATCTCGGTCAGGTTGCCCAGGCCAAGGCTGCCCAGCGTCGGCAGCGCCAACCCGCCCACGGCCCGGGCGCAGTTGGCCAGGCAGTTCGCGCCCTCATCGCCATAGGCCGCCGCATCGGGCGCCTGCCCGACGCCGACACCATCGAGGACGATCACGATTGCCCGTGTAAGTCTGCCCATGAGTGCACCCCCTGAAATCGCCGCTGTTTTTCGCCTGCGCCTATTGTACCCCAGCCTGCTGGCGAGATGCGACAGGTGAATATTAAGCGAATTGGAAATAAAATCAATTTGACTATTGACTTTATTAATCTTCCATGGTATAAACTTCGTATCCCAGTCATGTGGTGGCAGTTCACCCGGTCGGCGAGTTGGCTGACCGGCCCATATCGGAGGAGTGACCCATGTTTGACCCCAATCTCATGATCGAGTCAACCCACGAACAGCAGCGCAAGATTGACCGCAACGCCGAGCTCGCCCGGATGATGGAGGAGGGCCGCGAGCCCCAACCAGCCCTGCCGGAGCGCGTGCTGCTGGCGGTCGCCGATGTCTTGATCGCCGCTGGCGAGCGCATGCGCGAGGGACATCCCGTGCCCGCGCACCAGTAGCCCACCGCACGCCCCATCGCACAGAAGCCCATTCCAGCGCCCTTCGTCCCTCGTGGAGAAGGGCATTGTTGTCTCTGAGTCGACCACCCTCTCCCCCAGCCCCTCCCCTAAAAGGGAGGGGAGCCAGAGCGTATGAGACGCAACTGAGATGCATAGCAGTTGCCTGGAGTGGGTGAGGAACGGTATAGTCCTTCGCAGAACTCATCGGTTTTGTTCGGCTTTGCTCGACGTAGCGAACTGCTATTCCGCGGAGGCTTTTGTGCTCACAACGCTCATCAAGATTCATGAGGACACGGCGCCAGTGATTCTGGCGGCTGGCGGGATTACGCTGATCTGGGGGATCGTGACGCTCATCCTGGCGCGTGGCCGCGCGTCGGGGCAGGGCGGCGTCTGGCAGCCACTGCGCGTCTTCCGCATCCTGCTCTCGATCACGGCGGCGCTGGGGCTACTTCAGGCGATCCTGGGCGGTCTGGTGTGGATTCAAGGCGCGCGCCCGGGCGAGGGGCTGCACTACGTCTACGGCGCTATCGTCCTGCTGGCGATCCCGGTGGCGTACGTCTATAGCGACCAGCAGCAGGTGCGTCGCGATATCATCATCATGGTGATCGCGGTCGTCGCGGTGGTGGGCGCCGCCGTCCGCGCGCTGATGACCGGGCAGCCGTAGACCTCACCACCGCCCTCTCCCCCTAGCCCCCGGCCTGCGGGCCGCTGGCGCTGCGCGCGCTGGACGCGCGCTCCGAGCCTATCGGCTCGCGCACCAGCCCCCTAAAGAGGGAGGGGGGGACCAGAGAACCAGACGGCAGCGCTACATCTGGCTGACGGTGATGTCGCCGCTATCGACCCGAATGTGGATGGCGCCGACCGTCTCCGCACCCAGCGGACCCTCCGCGTCCTCGCCCAGGCTGTTGATGCGCGTGGTCTGCATTGGCCAGCCGCTGACGTGGATGGCGCCGAGGTTGGTGTGGGCGTCGAGCCGGGCGGCGGTGTCCGCGGGCAACTGGAGGTTCACGTCGCCCGTGCTGACCGAGATATCCACCGAGGCGTTCGCCATCACCTCGCCCTGCATCGTCACGGAACCGGTCGTCATGTGAAGCCGTGAGCCGTCGGCGAGCGCCACGTCTTGTAACGTGATGTCTCCCGCTCCCCCCGTGACCTCCATCAGCCCGCCGATGCCGTTGAGCTGGATGTCTCCGGCGGTGATATCGGCGGCGATGGCGGTGTTGGGCGGCACGGTGAGCACCAGGTTGACACTGCTGGAGCTGGCGAAGAGGCTGCCAGCCGGGAATTCAGTGGAGATCGCGATCTGGTCGCCCATCTGCGCGGTGTTTACGGTGATGCCGTCGAGGTCAGCGCGGGCGGCGCTCTGTGACGTATCGCGGGCGCTCTTGGTGACCTGGACGCTGACGACGCCCGCTGGCCCCGGCTGCACCTGGAGGCGGCCCGAAGCGTTCTGGATGTTTAGCGACGGCATCGCGTTGACGACGAACGACTGGGTGGTCGTCGTGGTGGCGGTGACCTCGTTGGCCAGCTTGAGCGCAATACCCACCACCAGCCCGCCGACGAGCGCGCAGGCCAGGAGCGCGAGCAGCAGGACGCCGAGCACGCAGCCAATGAGCCAGACGAACCAGCGCGGGCCGCGGCGGCGCGGACGGCGACGGATTGGCTGGAGCGGACGCGACGGATCTACCGGAGCAGCGGACCGAGCCTCTACCTGTGCCGTATGTGCCGTGCTGTGATTCGGGACCGGCGCGTCGTGACCCATGCGTGTTGCCCCCTGCCGACCGCGCGAAAGCACAGCCTGCCAGCACAGTACATTGAACGATAGAAACCGAGAAACCGGGAATCATGGGCAGCCAGGCGGCATACTCATCACCCCTCATGCTCGCCATGAACTACGCGACGGGTATCGCCAGAGTTGTACCAATGGGAGGCGCGGAGGGTGCGAATCGCGATTGCTGGCGTCCTATGCGATACTATCAGAGCGTGGAAGAGGAGCGGCAGGCGGCGACGAGAAACTGAGGCGGGCATGCCAACGAACAACGGAGAGGCGACGTATCCCCTGGCGGTGTGGCGGCTGATGATCGAGCGCGGGCCACGGACGGGGGCGTGGAATATGGCGCTCGACGAGGCGATCATGGACGCGGTGGCGGAGGGCGCTGCGCCGCCGACGCTGCGCTTCTACGCCTGGGAGCCGCCGTGCCTCTCGCTGGGCAAGCGTCAGCCGCTCGACGGCATTGATCTGGCGCGCTGCCGGGCGGATGGCATCGACGTGGTGCGCCGTGCGACGGGCGGCTTCGCCATCCTGCATACTGACGAGCTGACCTACAGCATCGCCACCCGGCCCGATGACCCGCGTGCCGACGGCGCGATTCTGGACGCCTATCGCACGCTAAGCCAGGGCCTGATGGCAGGGCTGCGGCTGCTCGGCGCGACGCCGGAGATGAATCCGGTCGTACCGGGGGGAGTGCATAACGCGAGCGCCGCCTGCTTCGAGGCGCCCTCGGCCTATGAGATCGTGATGGGCGGCCAGAAACTGATCGGCAGCGCGCAGGTGCGGCCCGCCGGGCGTGTCTTGCAGCACGGCTCGTTGCCGCTGACGGGAGACATCGCGCGGCTGGTCCCCTATCTCGCCTATGAGGACGAGGATGAGCGGGCGGCGCTGGCAGAGCATCTGCGCGCGCGGGCGACGACGATCAGCGATGCGCTGGGGCGGGCGGTCAGCTTCGACGAGGCAGCGCAGGCGATGGCGCGCGGATTCGCCGGGGCGCTCGATCTGACATTCGAGCCGGGCGAGGCGACCTCTGCCGAACTGGCGGCGGCGGAGTCGCGGATGGCGGAGAAGACGGTGGTGGGGTGACTGCCCTCTCTCCCGGCCTTCGGCCACCCTCCCCCTGACGGGAGAGGGACTGGGCGACCAATGCGGCGGATGGCGACGGCCTGTCGCTAATCCCCCCTCTCCCTACAAGGGGGAGGGGCCGGGGGAGGGGGGCGGTGGCCAGCATTGAAATACTAAGAGAGAGTACACACTATGGGCGAGAAGCTGCGGGTTGGGGTCATCTTTGGCGGGCGCTCCGGCGAGCACGAGGTCTCGATTGCCTCGGCCGCCTCGGTGCTGCAGGCGCTGGACGCCGAGAAGTACGAAGTCGTGCCGATTGGCATCACCGGTGAGGGGCACTGGCTGGCCGGGGTTGATCCGCAGCCGCTGCTGCAGGGCGCGACGATGGAGGACGCCGTACAGAACGGCGAGGCGACGGCGGTCACGATGACCGGCGACCCGACCAGCCGCGGCCTCGTCCCGGTCGAGAGCCCCGACGACGACCCGGAGGCCGGTGGGCTGCATCCGCAGCGCCCGCTCGATATCGTCATCCCCGTCTTGCACGGCACCTATGGCGAGGATGGCACGCTGCAAGGGCTGCTGGAGATGGCGGATGTCGCCTATGCGGGCTGTGGCGTGCTGGGCGCGGCGCTGGGTATGGATAAAGACAAGGCGAAGATGGTCTTCCGCACCGCCGGGCTGCCCATCGTGGACTGGCTGACCATCCGCCGCGTTGAGTTCGAGCGCGACCCAGAGGCCGTCTGCGCGCGCATCGCAGAGCGTTTCTCTGGCGCGGTCTTCGTCAAGCCCGCCAATATGGGGTCGAGCGTCGGCGTGGGCAAGGCGCACAACGCGGAGGAGCTGCCGCGCGTGGTGGCGGAGGCGCTGCAATACGACCGCAAGGCCATTGTCGAGCCTGCCATCAACTGCCGCGAGCTGGAGTGCGGCGTGCTGGGCAACGACGAGCCAATCGCCAGCATCGTCGGCGAGGTCGTCCCCAGCAACGAGTTCTACGACTACCGCGCCAAATATGTGGACAACGCCTCGCGGCTCTACATCCCCGCCGAGATCCCGCCCGAGACGATGGAGACGCTGCGCAAGATGGCGGTGGACGCCTTCCTCGCCCTCGACCTCTCCGGCCTGGCGCGGGTGGACTTTTTCCTCGACAAAGACTCAGGCCAGGTCTATCTGAACGAGGTCAATACGATGCCCGGCTTCACGCAGATCAGCATGTATCCCAAGCTGTGGGAGGCGAGCGGCGTCCCGTATCCGCAATTGCTCGACCGGCTGATCCAGTTGGGGCTGGAGCGGCACGCGGAAAAGCAGCGCAACCGCACGCGCTATTCGCCGGAAGAGTAGGCCAGCGGACTGCCCCCTCCCCCTAACCCCCTCCCCTAATAGGGAGAGGGAACCAGAGTTCCCCCTCAATCACGGCGCTTGCCGGGCATATTGGGAAAAGTGCGCCCGCGCGCTGTCGCTGTCGCCTTGTAAAATGAGAACGCACGTTCTATAGTTGCTGGTATAGTTGGAGTTGAGCGGGTGAGCCGGAAGACGGCGCCACGCTGTCCTGGTGCGCATCGAAAAGTGCGCGCGGGATGGTGGGGCGCCGTTTTTTCATGGGGAGTGGGAAGTGGAGGACGACGATGGGCGCGGCGGTGAACAAGGAAGATGGGATGCTGGCGGCGGCGCGAGCCTATACGCGGCGGGGATGGCGCGTCGTGCCAGTGCGGCGGGGCGAGAAGAGTGTGGCGATTGCCCGCTGGACGGAGCTGCGCATTGACGAGGACGATCTGCCGCGGTGGTTTCGAGGCGCGGCGGCCCATAACATCGGGATTCTGACGGGGGAGCCGAGCGGCGGGCTGGTGGATGTGGACTGCGACGCGCCCGAGGCACGCGCAGCGGCGAAGGATCTGCTGCCCGCGACGGGATTGGTGTCTGGCCGGGCCAGCGCGCCCGCCAGCCACTACTGGTATCGTGTGGCGGGAGACGGCGAGGATGCGATTCCGGCGACGGCGCAGTTTGCGTATGTGGGGGAGGCCCTCTCCCCCAGCCCCTCCCCTAAAGGGGGAGGGGAGCCAGAGGCAGAGCCAGAATCCTCGCCATCTGGCACGACGGTCGCCTTGGCCCTCCCCGCGTCGGGGAGGGTGGCCGAAGGCCGGGAGAGGGCGGAGGCCAACCACCCACGCTCTATGCTGATCGAGTTGCGCGCGACAGGCTGCCAGACGGTGGCGCCGCCCTCGGCGCATCCCAGCGGCGAGGTGGTGCGCTGGGAACGCGATGGTGAGCCGGGCGTGGCGACGGGGCCGGACCTGCTGCGTTCGGTGGCGCAGGTGGCGGCGGTGGCTCTCCTGGCGCGGCGCTGGCCGGGCGAGGGGCAGCGCGATGAGGCGGCCAAAGACCTCGCCGGGCTGCTGCTGCGTGGCGGCTGGGCGGGAGGCGACGAAAAGGAGACAGACCGCTTCGTGCGGCTGGTGGCGCGCATCGCGGGCGACGAGGAATGGCGCAAGCGTGGCAAGGCGCGTGGGACGGCGCGCAAGCTGGCCGAAGGCAGCGAGGTGACGGGCGGACCCGCGCTGGCCGGTCGGCTGGCCGGTGATGGGGAGCGGGTGGTGGCGCAGGTACGCGCGTGGCTGGGACTGGATGGGTCTGGTGGCCTCGGCAGCGCGCACGCTAGCGAAGGACGCCAAACTTCTGAAGGTCGAAACATTGGCGAGTTGGCGGCCTTCGCGACGGTTCAGCCACAGATTACCCTTTATAGCGAGGTGACGTTGACGCGCGTCAACTGGCTCTGGCAGGGACGCATCCCACTGGGGAAGATTACCTTGCTGGATGGCGATCCCGGGCTGGGCAAGTCGCTCATCACGCTCGACCTGGCGGCGCGTGTCTCCACCGGACGTCGCATGCCTGACGAGTCGCCCGGCGTGGACGGCGGTGTGGTGCTCCTTTCCGCCGAAGACGACCCCGGCGACACCATCGGGCCGCGGCTGCGCATGGCAGGCGCCGCGATGAACCGCGTGGCGGGCGTTCCCGGCGTGCAGGAGTATGATTCCGCAAGCGGTAAAATGCTCGACCGGAGGTTTGTGCTGCCGGACAGTCTCCCGGCGCTGGAACAGGCCATCCAGCAGGTCGAGGCGCGGTTGGTGGTGATCGATCCGCTGATGGCCTTTCTCGCCGACTCAATGAACAGCTGGCGTGATCAGGATGCGCGCGCGGCCCTGGCTCCGCTGGCGGCGCTGGCGGCACGGACGGGGGCCGCAGTGCTGATTCTGCGCCATTTGACCAAAGCGGCGGGTGGCAATCCTACTTATCGTGGCGGTGGCTCTATCGGCTTTATCGGCGCGGCGCGTTCCGGCCTGCTGGTGGCAAAGCATCCCGACAACCCCGACCATGAGTGTGTGTTGGCATCCATCAAGGGCAACCTTGGTCCGCCAGCGCCCTCACTCCGTTACCAGATCGTCGCGCCCCTGAAGGACAATGAGGGGCTGGAGGAAGATGGCAGCGAGCAGCTGCGCGATGTGCCGGTCATCGACTGGTTGGGCGCGTGCGACCTGAACGCGGCCAGACTGCTGGCGTTCTCGGATCATGCTGGCGACGAGGGGCGCGCCACGAAGCGAGAGCGGGCCAAGGCATGGCTGCGTGAGGCGCTTGAGGGTGGTCCCCATCCGGCGGCGGACCTGGAGGCCGCCGCACGCGCCGAGGGTATCGCCCAGCGAACGTTGGAACGTGGGGCCAGCGACCTCAACGTCGCGACAGAAAAGGTTGGCTATGAACAGGGGAGCTACTGGCAATGGCGCTTGCCCGTCGCGCCCGCTCCATCGAAGGCCGCCAACTCGCCAGAAGCACGCCAACCGCCACATGTGGCGGACTTCGCAAACGCTGGCGTGCTTCGTATCCCAGACCCGGCAGAAGCGGCTAACACCAGAGAACCGCCGACAGCGACCACCCCATCCACACGCTGCCCGGTCACTGGCGGCCCGCACGAATACGCGATGATGCGCGACACGCAGGGACGGTTCCTCTGCGTCGAGTGCGAGCAGCCGCGCCCGTGACCCTCTCCCCCGGCCCCTCCCCTAAAAGGGAGGGGAGCCAGAATCCATGTCCAACACGCGTACGGCCGGGGCGGCATTTCGCTCTGGATCTGGTTCCCCCTCTCCTGCGAGGGGGCTGGCGCGCGAGGCGAGAGCCTCGGAGCGCGCGTCAAGCGTGCGGAGCGCCAGCGGCCCGCAGGGCGGGGGTTAGGGAGAGCGGTCCGCGCGCTACAATAGAACAGCCAACCATCACCACACACCACGAAAGTGAGCAGCGTATGACGGACCGGGAGGAGATCGTCGCCGCGGCGGAGGCGTTCGCGCGGGGCGTGCTGACGGGCGAGAGCAGCGGCCACGACTGGTGGCATATCGCCCGGGTGCGGGCGCTGGCGCACACCATCGCAGAAGCCGAGCAGGCCGACACCTTCATCTGCGCGCTGGCCGCCCTGCTCCACGACATCGCCGACCCCAAGATCGCGGGCGACTGGGAGAGCGGTCTCGCCCGCATCGGCGACTGGCTCACCGCGCACCACGTCCCCGCCGACGAGCGCGAGCACATCCTGGAGATCATCGCCACCATCTCCTTCGCGGGCGGCAGCAAGCCCGCGCCCCGTACGCTGGAGGGCCGCATCGTGCAGGATGCCGACCGCCTGGACGCCATCGGCGCCATCGGCATCGCCCGCGCCTTCGCGTATGGCGGCGCGCATGGGCGCATCCTCTATGATCCTGAGATTCCCCCGCGCGCGACGATGACCGCCGAGGAGTATCGCAGCCACCTCACGCCGACCATCAACCACTTCTACGAGAAGCTGCTCCTGCTGAAAGACCTCATGAACACCGGCTACGCCCGCCAGCTGGCCGAGCAGCGCCAGCGCGTGATGGAGGCGTTTCTCGACGAGTTCTACGCCGAATGGGACGGCACACGCTAATCGGGGATGCTGCCCTCTCCCCCAGCCCCTCCCCGGCGCGGGGAGGGGAGCCAGAGGCCGTGTCTGGGTCTGGTTCCCCCTCCCTTTTAGGGGGTTAGGGGGAGAGGGCCGGGGGATGCCGTGCGTGCCTCCGTTGTGGCACACTATACTGTATGGTAGATGCCAGTTAGAGCCATCCTGCCTTGGATGGCCGCTCTCGAACGAGGTTAACCTATGGCTCGCGCCGCGCGCACCCCAACCACGCCCACCACCATCGTCCGCCTGGACGCCGAACCGCTGGATATCGCGCTCCACGAGCCATTCGTCATCGCGACGGGCCGTGTCGAGGCCGCCCGCAATGTGCTCGTGCGAGTCACCCTCGCCGATGGCACGGTGGGCCTGGGCGAGTCCGCGCCCTTCCCCCCGAGCGGCGGCGAGACGCAGGAAACCGCGCTGGCGGCGCTCCACGGCATGGTCCCGCTGGTGGAAGGCTACGACGCCGCCTCATGGCGTCCGCTATCAGAGCAGCTGCTAGCCAGCTTCGAGCACCAGACGACGGCGCGCGCGGGTGTGGAGACCGCCGTACTGGATGCGCTCACCCGCTCGTGGGGCATCCCACTCTACCAGTTCTTCGGCGGCGTCCAGTCGCAGGTCGAGACCGACGTCAGCATCCCCATCGTCGCGCCCGGCCGCGTGGCCGAGCTGGCCCGGCTGCACGCGCGCCAGGGGGCGGCGACGCTCAAGCTCAAAGTCGGATCGAACGTGGATGACGACGCCGACCGCGTGCTGGCGCTGGTCGAGGCCGCGCCCGACTGCGACCTGATCCTCGATGGCAACCAGGGCTACACCCCTACCGAGGCGCTGGAGCTGCTACGCGCGCTGAAGGATGAAGACGTCGAGCCGGTCCTCTTCGAGCAGCCCGTCCACCGCCACGACCTCGAAGGGCTGCGCTTCGTCACCGAGCGCGCGGGCATCCCCGTCGCCGCCGACGAGAGCGTCCAGACGGCAGCCGACGCGCTGCGCATCGCGCGGATGGGCGCGGCCAACGTCGTCAATATCAAGCTGATGAAGGCGGGCATCGTCGAGGCGCTCGCCATCGCGGCGGTCTGTCGCGCCGCCAACATCGACCTGATGATCGGCGCGATGATCGAGTCGCGGCTGGGCATCGCGACCTCCGCCCACTTCATCGCGGGCCTCGGCGGCTTCCACTACGTCGATCTCGATACCGCGATGCTCCTCGCCGACGACCCCTTCACCGGCGGCTACGCGCAGTCCAGCATGACGCTCGCGCTCGACCCAGCCCAGCCCGGCCACGGCGTCCGCATGCGCGAGGCGAACGAGTAGCGCCGTATCGCGCCCTCTCGGCCATGAATGGCCGGAGTAGGCAGAGACGGGCCTCAGATAGCGGGCATATTCGCTGTCGCCAGCGCCTGCGCTCATACGTCCTGGTATGAGGGCGATAACGACGAGAGCGCGGAGGCGAGGAGAAAGGCGCATGGCGACGGACGACGCATTCCCGGCGCGCATCGTGCCCGTCGTCACGCCAACCGCTACCCCCAGCGTCGCCCCGAATGTGCTGAGCATGCCAGCCGTCGGCGTGGATACGGATGGTGCGCTCGCTGGCGCGTCATCTGGCCTGGAAAGTGCGACACATCTCACCAGGGTCGATATTCCGACCAGGGAAGAACAGGAGGCAACTGCTATGGAAGGTTCAGTCTCACCGACCAGCTCCGCGCAATCTGGCGTCACGTCAGAGACGATACACGATGAAAACCAGATTGCCGAGGTGCTCGACGAATCGCAGCACGCCTATACACGCTCGGCAACGCACCCCGCGTCGCCCGAGATGAGCCAGCGCCAGCCTACCGCTTCACCCATAACCAGAACCCCGCCGCCCACCGAAGGCGGCCGCCTCTCCTGGCTTCCAGGGGTCGCGCTGGCCGCGCTGATCGTCGGCCTCGCCGCCTGGACCGTCTCGCGGTCAATCCGCCGCGGGCGTAAGAGAGCCGTCAAAGCCGCCAAGGCCGCGCGCGCCAACGTCCGTAGCTCCGTAAGCGACGCGCGCAAGTCGGCGGCGACCCTCGCGCAGACGATGCGGGCGAGCGCGAAAGAGGTGGCCGCCAGGCAGCGCGACACCGCTACCGACACCTTCAGCAACCTCTCCGCCGACGTACAGGCGCGCTACCGCTGGTTCCGGCGTGGCATGCGGGTCGGCGCGCAGACCGCCCGCTTCCAGAAGAAATAACGCTGGCGGCTGAAGCCGCGCCTAGGGGTTGCTGCGCAAACACAAAGCCCGCCTGCGCGGGCTGCCAGAAAGCCAGCAACGCTCTGGTCCCCCCTCCCTTTTAGGGGAGGGGGTTAGGGGGAGAGGGCAGGTCTACGGATACGACACAAACACCGTCTTCGTCTCGCTGAACTCCTCGACCGCTTTCCAGCCCAACTCGCGGTGGCCGTTGCCGCTCTGCTTCGTCCCGCCGAAGGGCAGGTGCGGCTCCGCGCCGGTCGTCCCCGCGTTGATATAGACCAGCCCGGCGTTGATGTCACGCATCGCCCGGAAGACCGTCCGCGAGTTCTCCGAGAAGATGGCGCAGGAGAGACCATACATCGTCGAGTTGGCGGTCTCAATCGCCTCGTCGTAGCTCGCCACTGGCACAATCGAGACGAACGGCCCGAAGACCTCCTCCTGCGAGATGCGCATGCCTTTGGTCGCGTTCGTGAAGACTGTCGGCGCGTAGAAGGCGCCCTCAGCCAGCGGACCCTCGCTCAGCGGCTGCCCGCCTGTGAGCAGCGTCGCGCCCTCGGCCTTGCCAATCTCCGTGTATTCATGCACCGCGCCGACCCGTCCGCGATTGACCAGCGGCCCCATCGTCGTCTCTGGCAGCAGCCCATCGCCCACCTTTAACTTCTCGGCGGCAGCCACCAGCTTCTCAGCGAACTCCTCCGCCACCGCCTGATGTACGATGACGCGGCTAGTCGCGGTGCAGCGCTGGCCGGTCGTCCCGAAGCCCGCCCACGCCACCGCGGCGACCGCCTCATCCAGTCTGGCGTCGTCCATCACGATGACCGCGTTCTTGCCGCCCAGCTCCAGGCTCACCCGGCGCAGATCGCGTCCGCATAGCTCGGCGACGTGTTTGCCCACCTCGGTCGAGCCGGTCAGCGAGATCATCGCCACGCGCGGATCGGTGACGAGCGCATCGCCCAGCGAGCCACCTGGCCCCGTCACATAGTTGAGGACGCCAGCAGGTAGCCCCGCCTCGATCAGAATCTCGACCAGGCTGGCGGCAGAGAGCGGCGTATCGCTGGCTGGTTTGAGCACGACCGTATTGCCCGCCAGCAACGCGGGGAAGGTCTTCCACGCCGGAATCGCCATCGGGAAGTTCCATGGCGTGATGATGCCAACAACGCCCAGCGGCTGGCGGATCGTCATGTTCATCTTGTCGGGGATGGCCGACGGCACGACATAGCCCTCGGCGCGGCGGCCCTCGCCCGCGATGAACTTGCCGACATCGATCGCCGTCTGCACGTCGCCCTGCGTCTCGTTGAATGGCTTGCCCATCTCGCGCGTCATCTGGCGGGCCAGCTCGTCGCGCCGCTGCTCCAGTAGCAACGCCGCCCGAAGGATGATCTCACCACGCTGGGGCGCGGGCATCTTGCGCCAGGCGGGCAGCGCATCCTCGGCGGCGGCGATGGCATCGGCGATATCGGTCGTGCTCGAGCGCTGGAATCGCCCGACGACCTCGCTGGTGTGGGCAGGATTGGTGTTGTCGAATAGCTCGCCCGAGGCAGTCGCCCGCCACTCCCCGCCAATGTAGTTCTGATACGTTCGCGGCGGCTCCGCGCCCGTAGCGGCTGTATCGTTGGCTGATGTCGTCGTCGTCATCGTCTTTTGCCCCTCCGTTGTGGCCCTTGTATGCTCGTCTCTCACTGCACGTCAAAGCGCCCGCGGCGGGCATCATATTGGCTGCGCGCGGGCACATACCGACAGTATAGCACGCCACGGCGGGAGAGACGGCTACCCATCTCCGCCCGCGCCTGCTAGAATGAACGCTCATACGTGGGCGCTTGGGCGGGTCAGGAGCGAGGTAGAGGTTTATGGAGAAGCAATCCGGCATACGCTTAACCGCGCTTCAGGCGACCTGGCTGCTGGCCGTGCTCATCGGCGTGCCGGTCGGCATCCTGACCATGCGCGACTTTGGCACGCAAGCGGGGCTGCGCTTCGCGGCGTTTATGGTGATCGCCTGTCTGCTGTGGACGCTCCTATTGGCCGCGCTACGGCGGCGCATTGGCCCCGAGCCAAACCGCTGGGCGACACTGCTGACGCTGAGCCGCCTCGTGACGGGCTGCGCGCTGGCGGCCTTCGTCCTCTCTGGCACGCGCGACCGCATGCAGACCGCTGCCATCGTCATGTGGGCGCTGGTCGTGTTGACCGCGACAGTCAGCGACTGGCTGGACGGCACGCTCGGCCGCCTGGAAGGGTCAACCCGCTTCGCCAGCACGCTCGACATCGAATCCGACTCCTGGCTGACACTCTGGAGCGCCGTGGCGGCCATCCTGCTGGGCGGGCTGCCGTGGATCTGTATGCTGCCGCCGGTCGTGCGCTACATCCATCCGGTGCTCGCCCTCAGAGCGGGAAAGCTGCCGGTCGGGGGCGGCCCCTGGTGGAGTCGCGTGACGGGCATGACCCAGATGGCCGTGCTGATGGCGGGCTTCGCGCCTGTCGTGGGACCGCTGCGCGACGCCATCCTTGGCATCGTCATCTGGCCCGTCAGCCTGGCGCAGTTGGTCACCATGCTGGCGCTGCTGGCGCTCCGCCGCCGCAAGCAATGATAGCGTCGATAGCGTTCGTTCGGCGCGAATTGGGGGAAACGCCTTGCGCGCGGGAAACACGCTATGTTATACTGACTTGGTGCGCGGCGTTCGGGCGGAGATGTGTGGAGAGTGCCGGCCCAGTCGCCAGAAGGCGCCCTACATTCAGGGCCGGAGTGAAAACACATGAAGAAATACAAGATGAAGACGCATAAGGCAACCGCCAAGCGCGTCCGCATGACCGGGGGCGGCAAGTTCATGCACCTCAAAGGCGCACGCACCAAGTACCGCCGTAAGAAGGATCCGACGCGCAATCGCTCGCTGAGCCAGCCGACGGTGCTCTCGCAGGGCGATACGCGCAAGATGACACGATTGCTGCCGTATAGCTAAAAACTGGCTGTATCCTGGCAGGCGGTGTGCTGTCCGGTTGTGCGCCGGGCACCGAGGTGGAGAGAAACAATGCCACGAGTGAAGCGGGGCGTGACATCCCGCAAGAAGCATAAGAAGGTCTTGCAGCGTACCGAGGGACACTGGGGCGCGCGGCATCGCCTGATCAAAACAGCGCGTGAGTCGATGTTCCACTCGCTGCAATACTCCTATCGCGACCGGCGCAATCGCAAGCGCGACATGCGCACGCTCTGGATCACACGCATCAACGCGGGCGCGCGGCTCTATGGCATGAGCTACCGCGATCTGATCCACGGTCTGAAGCTGGCGAATGTGGCCGTGGACCGCAAGATTATGGCCGACATGGCCGTCCGCGACCTCAAGGGCTTTGGCGCGATCGTTGAGGCGGCGCGCACCGGACTGGCCCAGAAAGCCACGGCCTAGACCTTACTACCCGATACCAGGCGCCGCGCGACGACAAGAGTCCGTGAGGCGCCTTTTCGTGTTTGCGGATAGTCGTGGTATGAGACGACGAGATGCAGGACAGAGGCGATGATTAGCAGTCCATCCAACCGGCACGTGCAGGAGCTGCACGCGCTGCACACGCTCAAAGGGCGCGAGACAGCCGGAGCCTTTCTCATCGAGGGGCCACACCTGCTGGACGCCGCGCTCGATGCCCATGTCCTGCCGCGGCTCGTCCTCTACGACCCGGAGGCGCTGGAGCGCACCGCGGCGGGGCGGCGCACGCTTGGACGCATCGAGGAGGCGCGGGCGCACGGCGTCGAGACGCTCGAAGCGACGGGAGCGGCTATCGAGCGCGCCAGCGATACGCGCACGCCGCAAGGGGTGGTGGCCTCGGTCGCCCTGGCGGATGTCACCGCAGACAAGGTGCGCGCGCGACGACGGGGACGCGCCCGTCCGCTGCTGGTGGTGCTGGATGCCATTTCCGACCCCGGCAACATGGGCACCATTCTCCGCTCGGCGCTGGCTGCCGATGTGGATGAGGTGCTAATCGCGCCAGGCTGCTCTGACCCGCTCGCGCCAAAGGTCGTGCGGGCGGGCGCGGGCGCGCACTTCTTTCTGCCCGTGCGCATCGGTCTGGACTGGGAGGCCATTGGCAAATGGGTGCATGGCGCGCCATCGGTTCGGCAGATTCTGCTGGCGGAGGCCGAAGGCACGCGCGCCTACGATAGCTTCGACCTGACGGTGCGCACCGCGCTGGTCATCTGTAACGAGGCGCATGGAGCGTCGCCCGAGGCGGCGCGGCTCTCCAAGCTCCACGTCAGCATCCCAATGTGGAACAAAGTGGAGTCACTCAATGCAGCGGTGGCCGCGAGTGTGATACTCTTTGAAGCAGCACGCCAGCGTCGGGTGCGCGAGTCCGAAAAGGCGCAGGCATCAGGCGATGTCGGTGAATCAGGATTTGACGAGCAATCATAGCACAACAATCAAATAGAGAGGCGACGACGGAGAGAGTAGGCGGAGACGACGATCAGGGAGCCAGGGTCAGCGACTGAAAGCCCCGGCGCGCGCGAATCCGACCGAAGTTCACTCCCGAGCAGACGGCTGAAGTATGACGCAGGTGCACAGACACCCGCGCCGTGATGCGTAGGCCATCCGGTAGCCCACCGTTATCGAGGCAAGCAGAGAGGAGCGTGCGGCTATCCGCGACGCTCAATGTGGGTGGTACCACGGAGTATACGGCAACTTCGTCCCTGGACGAGGCTGCCGTTTTTGTTTGTTTGGGAGGCGAAACATGGCGACCGATGAGGAACGCCAGCTTGAGGCGATGCGCGAGCGGGCGCACGCCGAGTTGGAGCATCTGAACACCACCGAGGCGCTCGAAGACTGGCGCACCCGCTACCTGGGACGGGAGCGCGGCGAACTGACCGCCGTGCTGAAAGGGCTAGGCAAGCTGCCCGGCGAGCAGCGTAAAATCGTCGGGCAGGCGGCCAACACCGTCAAGACGGAGCTGGAGGCGCTGCTGGAGGCGCGACGCCAGGCCGTCCAGGCGCAGGAGCGCGCCGCCATCCTGGAACGCGAGCGCGTGGACGTGACGCTGCCGGGCGCGGCGATGCCCGTCGGGCACGTGCATCCGCTCTCGCAGGTGATGCGCGATATCGCCCGCACGATGAAAGCGATGGGCTTCCAGCAGTACGACGGGCCGGAGGTCGAAACCGACTACTATAACTTCCAATCGCTCAATCTCCCGCCAGACCATCCCGCGCGCGACATGCAGGATACCTACTGGATCGCGCCGGGGCAAATCCTGCTGCGGACGCAGACCTCGCCGAATCAGGTGCGCATCATGGAGAGCATGCGCCCACCCGTGCGCGCCTATGTCATGGGCAAGGTCTACCGCAACGAGGCGATTGATGCCAGCCACGAGGCCGTCTTTCATCAGGTCGAGGGTCTGCTGATCGACGAGACCTGCACTATGGCCGACTTGCGCGGCGTGCTGGAGCGCTTCGCCCGCGAGATGTTCGGCGGCGAGCGTAAGATTCGCTTCCGTCCAAGCTACTTCCCGTTCACAGAGCCGAGCGCCGAGTTCGACGTAGATTGCATGACCTGCAAAGGCAAGGGCTGCCGCGTCTGCAAATACTCCGGCTGGCTGGAGATGGGCGGCTCCGGCATGGTAGACCCGCGCGTGCTGCGTGGCGTTGGCTACGACCCGTCGGTCTATCGCGGCTTCGCCTTCGGCCTGGGCATCGAGCGCATTGCCATGCTGCGCTGGGATATCGACGACATCCGCCAGTTCATGAGCAACGATCTGCGCTTCCTGCGCCAGCTTACCTAGCGTCTAGCGGATAGAGGAGCATACACCATGCATCTGCGAATCGCGCTGCTGGGCTACGGCAACGTCGGGCGCGCCCTGATTGCCCTGCTCGCCGAGAAGGCCGACGTCCTGCGCGACCGGCACAACCTGACGCTGGGCGTCACCGGCATCATGACCCGGCGCGCTGGCGGCTGGCTGGCGCCCAAAGGCAAGGGCATTAGCCCGGCGGACGTTCGGGCTTCCGGCTGGCCTGAGGATGGATTACCGGTCGGCGCCGAGTCGTTTTCCGGCGGCAGTATCGCCTTTGTGGGGCTGGCGCCGTGCGATGTGCTGGTCGAGCTAACGACACTGGACGCCCAGACCGGCCAGCCTGCGCTCGAACATGTGCGCCGTGCACTATCAGCCAGAAAGTCGGTTGTGACGGCCAACAAAGGGCCAATTGCGCACGCCTACCGCGATTTGCGGGCGCTGGCGGAGCAACAGGGCGTCGCGCTGCGCTTCGAGTCGACGGTGATGGATGGGACTCCCATCTTCAACATGGCCGCCGCCTCGCTGCCAGCGACCACCATTGCAGGCTTCCGTGGAACGCTCAACAGCACCAGTAACTACGTCTTGAGCCGGATGGCGCAGGGCGAAACGCTGGAAGAGGCAGTGAGCGGCGCGCAACAGCTGGGTATCGCCGAGGCCAACCCCGCCAACGACCTGGAGGGCTGGGACGCCGCCGTCAAGGTGACCGTGCTGGCAAATGTGCTGCTGGGCACCGACCTGCGTCCAGCCGATGTGCTGCGCGATGGGCTGGGCGCCGAGGCGATGCGCCAGGCGCAGGCGGCGCTCCTACCCGGCCAGACGCTCAAGCAGGTGGCCGAGGCCGAGCGTAAAGGCGATACTATCAAAGCTCGCGTCCGCCTGGAGACGCTGTCGCCGGGTGATATGCTGGCCCATCTCTCCGGCGTGGAGGCTGGGCTAACCCTGCGCACCGACACCATGGGCGACCTGACGATCATCGAGGGCGAGGGCGGGCCGGGCCAGACAGCGCACGGCGTGATGGCCGACCTGGTAGCCGTCGCACGCCAGACAGCTTGATTCGCCGGAGCTTTAGTCTCCGGCAGGCTCGATAGAAGTGGATAGGAAATGCTATGCGTGTACCCTACAACTGGCTCAAAGACTACGTCGATATCACCCTTTCGCCCGAAGATCTGGCCGAGCGGCTCACGATGGCTGGGCTGGAGGTAGACCGGGTCGAATATCCCTGGCCTGGAATCGTCACCGCCCAGATCATCTGGCTGGAGCGTGTCAAAGGCTCGGACCACCTCAGCGCGACCCGCGTCACCGACGGCACGAACGAATACAGCGTCGTCTGCGGCGCGTCCAATATCAAGCTGCACGACAAGGCGCCACTGGCGCGGCTTGGCGCGCGGGTGGGCGAGATCGTCATTGCCGAGAAGACGGCGATGGGCGTGCTCTCGCAGGGGATGCTTTGTTCGCCGCGTGAGCTGGGCCTGAGCGACGACCACAGCGGCATCTACATCCTGCCCAAAGACACGCCGCTGGGCATCCCGCTGGGCAAACTGCTCGGCGAAGCGATGATCGACCTCGACATCAAGGCTCATCGCGGCGACCTCTTCTGCGTGGTCGGCGTCGCGCGCGAGGTAGCTGCCTTCACTGGCAAAACGCTACGCCTGCCAGAGACAGTAGTGAAGGAGAAGGGGAAAGCCGCCGACAAACAGATGACGCTGGAGGTGCGCGACCCTGATCTCTGCCCGCGCTACACCGCACGCGTCGTCCGCGACGTGAAGATCGGTCCCTCGCCGCAGTGGATGGCAGACCGGCTGACGGCGGCAGGCATGCGGCCCATCAACAATGTCGTGGACATCACCAACTACGTCATGCTGGAGCTTGGTCAGCCGCTCCACGCCTTCGACTACGACAAAGTGACAGACCACACGATCATCGTGCGTCGCGCGACACCTGGCGAGCAACTTACGACGCTGGACGATGTCACCCGCACCCTGACCGACGAGATGCTGCTGATTACCGATCCCGCCGGACCAACGGTCATCGCGGGCATCTTCGGCGGCTCGCGGGTCGAAGTCTCGGATGTGACGACCAACATCCTGCTGGAGGCGGCGCACTTCGCTCCGGGCAACATCCGCCGGACCAGTCAGGCGCTCGGCCTGCGCACGGAATCCTCGGGCCGCTTCGAGAAGAATCCCGACATCAACCTGACCGCCATCGCGATTGATCGGGCGGCGCGGCTGCTCACCGAACTGGCGGGCGGTGTGGTCGCGCCTGGGCGGGTGGACTTCTACCCAAAACCCGTTGAGGAGCATGAGATTGACTTCGCGGTGAGCCAGGTCGAGTGGCTGACCGGCATGCAGGTGACGCCCACCGAGGTCGAAGACGTGCTGCGCGCCCTCGGATTCGGCGTTGCCGAGGGCAAGGAAGATGACAGCGATGTCACGCTGCGTGTCACCGTTCCAACGCGCCGACACGATGTGGAGGAGAGCGCCGACATCGTCGAGGAGGTCGCCCGCATCGTCGGATTCGACCGCATTCCCGGCACGATTCCGTCTGGGCCGCTGCCCACGCCACACCACGATATCTGGTACGAGCGTGCGGATAAGCTCCGCGATGTGCTGGTGGGCGCGGGTCTGACCGAGATAGTCAGTTATCCGCTGACCAGCCGCGAGCGTATGGCGCATCTGCTGCGCGGCGCAACGTCGGGCGAAGAGCAGCTTCTTGGCGCGCCGGTGGCTGCCCCCTCCCCTGACCCTTCCCCCATGGGGAAAGGGGAAATAGATACACGCAAGGCCGAGCGGCGCCAGTTTGCCGCGCTGGCCGAGCGGTTGCCCGCCATCACGCTGGTCAATCCGGCAAGCGCTGAGGTCGAGGCGCTACGGCTGACGCTGATGGCCAGTCTGCTCGAAACGATTGCCGAGAACAGCAAGCACGAGAGCGCGGGCCTGTGGTTCTTCGAGTTGGGTCGGCGCTATCTGCCTATCGAGGCGCTACGCGACGGCTCCGGGCTGCCGCAGGAGCGTCACACGCTTGGCGTCGGCGCGACTGGCCCCATGGCAACCGCGTGGACTGGCGACGTACGGACAGCAGACTTCTTCGCGATCAAGGGGATCGCCGAGCTACTGCTGGCGACTCTTAAGGTGGCGGACTATCGCTTCGTGCCAGGCGCGCATCCCACCTTCCACCCGGGCCGCTGCGCCATCCTCGAAGTTGGCGTTTCTGGCACGGCGCTTGCTGATGCTGCGGAAGCGACCAAGGGGACAGATGGGCTATCGCTGCCCGCGGCGCGTGACAATCTGGTATGGGTAGCCGCCGCCGTCCTGGGCGAGGTCCATCCAGAGGTAGCGGAGCGGTTCGACCTGACGGCGCGCACCTGCCTGATGGAACTGGATCTGGAGCGGCTCTATCTGGCGGCGCCTGAAGTAGTTTTCAGCCAGGCGGTATTACGCTATCCAGCGGCCCAGCGCGACCTTGCAATTGTGGTCGACGCCAGCGTGCCCGCCGCGCGCGTGCTCGATACCATCAGAGTGGCTGGGAGCGATCTGTTACGTGGCGCCGTGTTGTTCGACGTGTATACTGGGAAGGGCATTCCAGAGGGCAAAAAAAACCTGGCGTATGCGCTCACCTACCAATCGCCGGAGCGAACGCTGACCGATCAGGAGGTCGAGGGCGCGCATGCGGAGATTGTGAAGGCGCTGGGGGCAGCGTTTGGCGCGGAACTGCGGACGTAGCAAGGAGGAACGCGGCCATTATTGGGTTGGAGGAAAGGCAAGAAGACCTCGTAAGGCCAAGCTTGCCTTCATTGGTGCAGTGCATCAGATAATTCCACGGAGAGGCTGAATGGAACACGATCAGGATGAAGAGGAGTCACAGCGCGAGTCCCACATGCGCACCCACCTGTTCAACAAGCAGGTGGTCACCATCGGTGGCGGAACAGGCCCGTTCGCAGTGCTCTCCAGCCTCAAACGCTACCAGTGCGGGATTACCGCTATCGTCACCATGTCGGATAGTGGCGGCAGCTCCCGGCGACTGATGGACGAGTTCGGGCAGCTCCCGTTCGGCGATCTGCGCCAGGCGCTCGTCGCGCTCTCGCGGAATGGCGCGCTCTGGCGCGATGTCTTCACCTTCCGATTTCAGCCCGGCCATGGCAATTCCAAGGCGGGAGAGCGCCCACCCGAGCCGGAGGGCTATCCGGGGACGCTACGCAGCGCCGAGGACGACGCGGGCAAGCTGCAGCGTGTGGCGGAGGCCGCGGGAGTAACAGGCCACAGCCTCGGCAACCTGATCATCTCGGCGCTACAGGAGATCAATGGGGGCAACCTGCTCTGGGCCATCCGCGATGCGCAACGCCTGCTGGGAACCGCTGGCGATGTGCTGCCAGTCACGCTCGATCATGCGACACTCTGCGCGGACCTGGAGGACAACACAACGCTCTGTGGCGAGACGGATATCGATACACGCGGCGAAAAAGTCTCCGGCGACCTTCCGGCAATCAGACGCGTCTATCTGCAAGAGCCTGCCGAGGCATGTGAAGATGCGATTCACGTCATCCGCCGGGCGGATATGATCGTGCTTGGCCCGGGCGATCTCTATACCAGCATCGTGCCGAATCTGCTGGTGAACGGCGTTGCCGAAGCGATTCGCGCAGCGGAGGCAGAGGTGGTCTATGTCTGCAATCTCATGACGAAACACGGCGAGACCGATGGCTTCCGCGCCTCCGATTTTGTGCGTGAGATACAGAACTACCTCGACCGGCGACTCGACCGGGTGATTCTGCACGACGGCTCGTTCCCCGATGATCTGCTGGCCGCCTACGCCGCCAAGCAGCAGTTCCCAGTCGAAGCCGATATCTCAGAGGTGCGCAAGCTGGTGCCGGAGGTGATCGTGGAGCCGGTGATGGCCGTGCACAGCGAATCGCTGGTACGCCACGATGCCCGTCGGCTGGTGCGCGCGATCTTCGCGCCTCCCTCAATGGCATTTTGACTTCACCCCTGGCCCCTCTCCCACCGGGAGAGGGGTGGCCTGCTTACGAGTGTGGGATTTACAAGCTACAGCACGACGCTGGTGATGGCAAAGATGCCGTCGGCCTCGTCGATCCGCTCTAGCGCATCATCGGGCACAGGGCCATCCAGCGCGAGAATCATCAGCGCCTCGCCGCCCGCCTGGCGCATGCGCCCACCGGCCATGCTGGCCACCGGACCAACGTCCATGTGAGAGATGTTGACGCCCGCCTCGCCCAGTATCGTCCCCACGCGGCCAACCATGCCAGGGCGGTCGAGATTGCGCGCGATGAGGATATGCCCGCTGGGCACAAAATCGGTTGCGTAGCGGTCCACCCGCACCACGCGCTCCTCACCCCAGGTAATCGTTGCCGAGAGCACGCTGGAGGGCGCCTCGGGACCATCCGCCGCCACACGAATCGTTACAAGATTCGAGTATTGCTCCGCCGCCGTCGAGCGGCTTTCGACGATTTCTAGCCCCCAGTCGCGCGCCACAACCGGCGCGTTGACCAGATTGACATGGGCCTCAGATACCGATTCGAGCAGCCCCTTCACCAGCGCGGCGGAGAGCGGGCGAGTATCATAACTGGCAATCTCACCGCTGATGCTCAGCTCGGCGCGCCGCAGTGGGCCAGGATGTAGCTGCGTATAGAGTCGACCAAGCTTTTCGACCAGCTTCACCCACGGCTGCAACTGCCGCATCGTCTCGGGCAGAATCATCGGCGCGTTGACGGCGGCACGCGCGGCGCCGCCCCGCAAAATCTCCTCGACCTGCTCCACCACATCCACGGCAACGCTGATCTGCGCCTCCTCGGTGGACGCTCCCAGATGCGGCGTGGCGACCACCTGCGGATGCTCGATCAGCGCACGGAGTGTCGCGTTTTCTCCGGGCGGCTCTTTGCTATAGACATCCAGCGCGGCGCCAGCCAGCGCGCCCGCTTCCAGCGCCGCCAGCAACGCCTCTTCATCGACAATACCCCCGCGCGCGCAGTTGATGATGCGCGCCGCCGGCTTCATCAGCGCCAGCTCGGCGGAGCCAATCAGACCGCGTGTGCCGCCGGTCAGCGCCGTATGGATGGTCACGAAATCAGCCTGGGCCAGTAGCTCTTCGAGCGCTACCAACTCGGCGTTCAGCTTGCGTGCTGTCTCTGGCGAGGCATACGGATCAGACGCGAGCAGGCGCATCCCCAGGCCACTCTCGCCTGAGCGCCGCGCCACCTCCGCGCCAACCTTGCCCAGCCCGACGATGCCCAGCGTCTTGCCGCGCACCTCCGTGCCAACGAAACGCGAGCGCTCCCAGCGGCCCTCGCGCAAGGACGCGCTGGCGGCGGGGATGTGCCGGGCAAGCGCGAGCAGCAGGGCAACGGTGTGCTCGGCGGCGGCGGCGATATTGCCAGTGGGCGAGTTGATGACAATGATGCCGCGGCGAGTGGCCGCATCCACGTCGATGTTATCGACGCCAACCCCCGCGCGCGCAATGACACGCAGTCGCGCGCCCGCCGCAATCACCTCGGCGGTGACACGTGTCTCACTGCGAACCACCAGCGCGTCGTATGCGGGGATCGCCGCGGCCAGCTCGGTAGCGCTCAATCCATGCCGCTCGTCCACATCGGCAAAGCCGCGTAACAGCGTCATCCCTTCGCTGGCAATCGGGTCGGCAACCAGAATATGAGGGCGTTCTGTTTCCATATCTGACACGGTATCTACAGCAGTATCGGCGGCGATAGCGGCAACAGGTGAAATCTTATCCTGTGGTTCAGCAGTCACGAGGCTCTCTCCTCAGCATAACAGCGTCCTCAAACATAACGCGCCGTCGCCCGATGAGGACGGCGGCAACGAAATGGAAACGATACGATTGCCGTCCTTGCAGCATGCGCACTAGGCGCCCGCCGCGCCCGTCGGCACGCGATGGCCGAGCGCGGTCAACTGCCGCTCCAACGCATCCATGCACGCAGTCAGATCGGCCTCGTTGAAGTAGCCAAGATGGCCGATGCGAATGATCCTGCCTTCCAGATGTTCCTGTCCACCAGCGATAACGACACCTTCTTCTTCGCGCATCGCCTTCGTTAGCGCCTTGCCATCTACTCCTTCAGGCACATCAATCGCGGTAACCGTATTGGAGGCGAAGGCGGGGTCGGCAAAGAGATGCAGCCCCATCGCACGGGCCCGCTCGCGTACCAGGGCGCCGCCAGCAGCGTGCCGCGCGAAGATCGCCTCGCGTCCCTCCGCGCGCATCATTGGCAGCGAGACATCCAGCCCGAAGTAGATGCTGACGGGCGGCGTATAGGGGGTCTGTCCCTTCTCCAGCGATTTGCGCGCCGCACGGAAATCCCAATAGGCGCGTGGGAGCGTTGCGCGCTCGGTGGCGGCCCATGCGCGCTGGCTGACGCCAATCATGGCCAGCCCAGGCGGAACCATCCAGCCCTTTTGCGAACCGGTGAAGACGACATCGAGATCCCATTCGTCCATGCGAAGCTCAACACAACCGAGCGAGCTGACCGCATCCACCAGGATGAGGGCGTCAGGCTGCTGCTGCCGGATCACGCGGGCCAGCGCCTGAACGTCATTGGTGATACCCGTCGAGGTCTCGTTATGTGTCAACAGCACGCCGCGCGCGTTTGGGATCGCCGCCAGCGCCTGCGCCACGGCCTCAGGGTCGGCGGCATGCCCCCACTCCACCGCGTGTCGGGTGACCTTCAAGCCAAACGTCTCCGCGATTTTGGCGAGGCGATTGCCAAACGCGCCGCAGGTGACCGAAAGCACCGCGTCACCAGGTGAGAAGCTGTTGACGATTGCGGCTTCCATCGCGCCTGACCCGGAGGAGGGAAAACCGAGCACGAGCTGGCTTGTTTGAAAGAAGTGCTGAAGCCCCTCGCTGACCCGCGCAATGATGGCGGCAAACTCTGGGCCGCGGTGGTTGATCATGGGCCGCGCCATCGCTTCGGCGACAGCGGGCGGAATCGGCGTCGGACCGGGGATGCGCAGATTCTGTTGCATACGGGCAAGCCTCTCATCGTCAGAATGGACTCGGACGAACAACTGGATAATACGGCTCGCAAGCATTGCGTGCCCCTATCCGCGATGCCGCGCTGCATCACAGTGGCGCCAATGAATACGCGCTATATTTAGGATAGCAACGACCCTGGAACAGTGTCAATGCAATTAGGAGGGAACAAGCGGGACAGACAGCGCGGGCGGCGCCCTAGTCGCGTGGACGAAACCTCTGCCGCTATTCCGTGTATAATGAGTCGTTGAGGCACTCACACTGCCTGGCATGCCGACACGTGGGCGATGCGTCTTCTCGTTTCATGCGACACCGACCTATCGTCAGAATGTCGCGGAGCGGGTCACATGAGAGCAGTGGGAAAAATCGTGAGCCTCTTCGAGTGGGAGCAGATGCGCCATGAGTGGACATACAAATCGCAACAAACGCAATGGGGGTAGCCCAAAATCACGCCACGGTCCGCCACGCCAACGCGGACCAGAGAATCGCGCGGGTCAGGCAAAAAACGCCGGTCCGTCAGCTACAGCGCGAACGTCACAGGAAAACGAGAAGCTGCCCGACGCGAAGTCCGAGCTGAGATCTGAACAGATGCCTCAGGAGGAAGACACAGCGCCACGAGATACCACCCAGTCTCCGGCACAGACCATGAATGCGCGGCCCGGCAGTTCGGACGATGCGAATGAGCCAGAGCAGCCGCAGGGTATCAGCGACGTTCCGCCGAACGATGAATCACCAACATCCGTCGAACACTCAGAGAGCGCCCATCCGCGGGGACGTACGCCATTTGCGGCGGCCTCGCGCGGAGGACACGCCTATATCCCGGCCAGCGGTCCACGTCAGGCAATGAATGGACAAAGCTCGCAGAATGGGCAGAATGGGCACCATCATGGCAGCGGCTTCGCGCCTCAAGAGCGTCGCACCGAACTCACCGGCGGGATGAGCGACTATGATGGCGGCGAGAGCGACGGCACGGATGCTATTCCGGCGACCTGGCGTATCGAGCGCGTGAACGGTGGCACGGATGCTACGCCGCGCGAGCCTTTTCGCCCGGAGTCGCGCGGCGAGGTCGGCTCGCTGATCGATTCGCTTCACGACCTCTTCGTGCAGGATCGTGCCGTGGCAAGCCAGGGGGAGAGCGCGCGCTGCGGGATATGCTATCTCCACTTCCCCCTCGCCGCGCTGGAATATCGTGAGGCCGAGGGGTTCTACGTTTGCGCTGCATGCAAGCGCGCGTTGGGGCATAATCCGCTGATGATGATCCGCCGTCAGCAGCCGCCCCATTCCGGGTGAATCCAGGCCATAATTCCGGTAGGGCTGTGCGCTAGCGTCCGTCTATGATACAATATACTGCTAGTGGCGCACGTTACGTGACGATGCGCTTGACGACCACAACAGGTCACCGCCAACAACAGTCTGGCACGAACCGATGTGGTCATGAAAACCTGGCGTGCCTGACCGCTTTGTGCGTCCTGGAGACGCGACGGTCGGGCACGTACATTGATGTTCGCAGATGTGTGCAGGTGTACGCGGGAGCGGAGCGAGATGTCTCGCCTGCGGTGCGGCCATACTGTGCGATGACGAGGATGAGGAGAAGAGTGTGGGCGCGCTGCCAAAGAAACGCCAGACCAACTCGCGCCAGGGCTTCCGGCGCCAGCATCACAAGATCAAGATTCCGCAGTTGAAGATTTGTCCACAGTGCAAACAGGCGCGACTCTCGCACCATGCCTGCCCCAACTGCGGCACCTATCGTGGCCGACAGGTGATTCCGATACGCGAGCGCCGTGCCGCGGCGGAATAAGCTAGCAGACGGTCGATAAACACGAACTGACCGAATAAGCATGGAGGGGGCGAGTGAGCCAGCGCATCGCGTTCGTTTTCCCTGGCCAGGGAAGCCAGACGGTTGGGATGGGCGCGGATATCTTTCAGGCGTCTCCTGCCGCGCGGTCGGTCTACGAGATAGCCAATGATGCACTGGGTTTTCCGCTTTCAACGCTCTGCTTCGAGGGGCCAGAGTCCTCCCTCCGCGAAACCGTGAATACCCAGCCGGCTATCGTCGCCACCAGTCTGGCGCTCCTTGCTGCTCTGCAAGAAGCGGCTGGCGCGGACAAAAGCAACGACCCAGTTCTGCGTGGCCCAATTCAACCGGCATTTGTCGCAGGCCATAGCGTTGGCGAGTATAGCGCGGTCGCCGCATCGGGCGCGTTGGGCGTGGCAGATACGCTACGTCTGGTACGCGAGCGCGGGCGGCTGATGCACGAAGAGGGTCTCCGCTGCCCCAGTGGCATGGCGGCGGTGCTCGGCGTCGATGCTGACGCACTGGTAACCATCTGCGCCGAGGCAAACGACAGGATGCGGGCCAAACACTCCGCGGACGAGCTAGCTGCGCACCCCGGCGCGGGGCGTGTGGTTGTCGCGAATATAAACGCCCCTGGTCAGATCGTGATTTCCGGCGCGTTTCCAGCGCTAGAAGCCGCGATGGAGTTGGCGCGTGCCGCTGGCGCGAAGCGGGTAGTACCGTTGGCAGTGAGCGGCGCGTTCCACTCGCCGGTGATGGCGCCAGCCGCCGCGGCGCTGGCCACGACCGTTGAGACCACGCCAATCGTCGCGCCTGGAGTGCCGATCCTCGCGAATATTACCGCTGAGCCGCTAACCACTGAGGCGCAATTGCGCGAAGAACTGGCGCAACAGATTGTCTCTCCGGTACAATGGACGCGAACGGTCGAATATCTCGCCGACCATGGTGTGGAGACCTTTGTGGAGATTGGGGTCGGCCAGGTGCTCGCCGGTTTGATCAAGCGCATCGCGAAGGGCGCGACGATTGTGTCAGTTGGCTCCGCGGCGGATCTGGCGCCCGCCGCGGAGCGACTGCGCGCCTGAGTGTCTCGGACGGTGGATACACGGAGAGGGGGCTTTGGCATGACGACAGCGCGGAACGGCATGCCTGATGGCGAGGCTGGCACAGAGCCAGTGGAGGCGCCACCCCTGTCAGTCACCGACGATTCGTCGGAGAACCCCGGCTCCGTACGCATTGCCCGCCGAGTGTTGCGAACAGTCATCGAAGAGGCTGCGCTAAGTGTGCAGGGTGTGGCGCGACTCGCGATGAACGTCAGCCAGTGGCCGCATCTGATTGGCCGCTCCTTGCCAATTCATGGTGTCGCGCTGGTCATGCGCGACGATGTTCTTGCCATTGATCTCTATCTGATTGCGCAACCAGACGTCAATCTCATCGGGGTTGGCGTGGCGGTTCAGGAGGCTGTGGGGCTGGCTGTTGACCACATTCTGGGAATGCGGGCCAGCGAGATCAATGTGTATGTCCAGGATGTAGCGTAGACCCATGCGCACAACACTTCGCCGTCAGGCTCGCATCACGGCGCTACAAACGCTCTATGAGTACGATACCGCCCACCACGACGTGGAGGCTGTGATCCAGCGCCACGTGGAGGAGCGGCGGCTCTCACCGCGCGTAGCCGAGTATGCAGGCGAATTGGTGCGCGGGGTGCTCGAACATCTCGATGCGATTGATAGTACCATTCAGGAGGTGGCTCCCGAATGGCCGATTGCGCAGATGGCGCGAATCGACAAGAATGTCCTGAGGCTTGCAATTTACGAGATTCTGTTCAATAATTCTGTGCCAGCAAAGGCTGCTATCAATGAAGCGGTGGAACTCGCCAAATCGTTTGGCAGCGACACGTCTAGCCGCTTCGTGAATGGCGTGCTGGGCACGATTTTCAACCGTACACAGGGATTATCAGGATTGTCGGCATCAGGTGCCGGAAGTGAGGTCAGGTAATGGCGTCAATGTCCAAAGAAGAGATCATGGGGAAGCTCAAGCCCGTGATTGCGGAACAGCTCGGCGTAGACGAGAGTGAAGTGACCGATACAGCCTCGTTCACTGAGGATCTCAACGCTGACTCGCTCGATCTGGTCGAGTTGATCATGTCACTGGAGGAGCAATTCGGCCTCCAGATCAGCGACGAAGACGCCGAGAAGCTCACCACGGTTGGCGAAGCTGTGGACTACATCTTCGAGCACACCAACTAACCACGACCACTCACGGTCGTGCGGCGCAATATGCCTGGAGACGTGACGCCATTTGGGTGCGCACGTCTCCATTCCTTTTCCGGAACCTCGCCAATCTTCCCCTGCCTCCTCAACACTCACATTTTTCCCAAGCGCATTGGGAAATCTTCCCACTCGACTTGGGGCGCGCGCCTCATCTCAATGGGAAACCGCTCAGAGTATCCTCAGACCAGATGTGATAGACCGCAGGGCATGCACGCGGCAAAGTCCATCAGGGAGAAGATTGTGAAGACACTCTGAGCGGTTGCCGCTCAGCAGGAGGCGCCCATCATGACTACCGTCCATCCCCCGCTATCGGGAAATATGGCGGCGTCCGCATCTGGCTCGACGCTCAAACGGTGGATCGCTCGCCATCCAGTATTGTCGTATCTCATCGTGGCCTATGTCGTAACCTGGACTATTTTCGCTATCCCGCTCCTCTCCCGGTCAGGGATTGGAGTTCTGGGGTTTGATGCGCCACCCATTGAGGTGTTCATCCTGGCAGCCGCAGTCTTTGGGCTAGCAGGATCAGCCTTTCTGATAACGGCTATTGTGGATGGGCGTTCGGGTGCGCACGCGCTAGCCAGCCGCTACATCCGCGTGCGCGTCGGCATCCAGTGGTATCTGTTCGCGATCTTCGGGCTGTTAGCCACAGCACTTCTCGGCGCCATGGTCGTCTACGGCTTTGCGCCACTCGTTGCTCTCGCACACCATGGAGAACTGCTCATCGCCTATCTGATGCAGGTCGTGCTCGTGACCGCGCTCGTGAACCTGTGGGAGGAGACCGGATGGACTGGATTCATGTTCACTCGCCTCCAGCCGCGGTACGGCGCGCTGGTGGCCAGCCTGCTGGTTGCGCCAGCCTTCGGCGGGATCCATCTGCCACTGCTCTTCGTCAACGACGCGCTGACCTCGGGCAGACTGTCACCACAGGAAATGCCGCTGTTCGTGCTCTACCTTTTGGTGCTGTTTTCAGTGCCAGTAAGAATCATCGCCTCTTGGCTTTATAACAACGCCAGAGGCAGCCTGCTGCTCGTCGGGTTGTTCCATGGCGCGCTGGGGGCGACTGCGGGCGGCGTGGTGCTGCCATATCTCGTGCCGAAGAGCGCAAATCTGACGTTAGAAGTCTACGGCGCATTTGCGGTTCTGGCAGTGATACTTGTCGTCGCCACACGCGGTCGCCTTTCGTACAAGGCGAATTCACCAGACCTGCAGCCATCCCCTCACGGACAGGAACGATAGAGTACAATGGGTGGCGGAAGCCGCTGTGGTGTACCGCAACACAGGGAGTCCGTCACCCAGCTACAAGTCAGGAGCGCGGCAATGAGACTCCGGCTGACGCCCGGCGCCCGAGTAGGCGTGGCGTGGAAGACGCTCATTCACAGTACGCGCCTGCGGGGTCGCTGGCTTCTGCTTGCTCGCGCCACATGGCTGGCCACATCCGCGCTGACGTTGGGGCTATTTATCGCTGGTATCCCCATTCAATACACGCGCCTGGCGACACCCTGCCCGACGGCATCGTGCGCCAGCGGCCAGCTGCAACCTGTCTCGGTGCGGGCATTGCAAAGTCTTGGACTCTCGCTCAACTTCTTTGCCAGTTACGCTATCGCGCTCATCCTGATCTTCGCGCTCGTCTATGGTGGGTCGCAGCGCTCATCTTCTGGCGCCGCTCCGATGATCACATGGCCATCTTCGTCTCACTGACGCTGCTGATTTTCGGTCTACTCACCTTCAATGGGGTTGCGAGTGCACTAGCGGAGTCACATGCAGGCTTGTGGTTACCTGTGACCGGCCTCATCTATCTCGGCTCAACGTGCTTCATTCTGTTTCTATTCCTCTTTCCCAACGGCCACTTCGTGCCGCGATGGACACGTTGGATCGCACTTGCCTGGATCATCCAGGCGATCCCAGGCGCCTTCTTTCCAACCGCGCCCCTTACCGCAAGCCACTGGTTTACGGCGGCGGGGGTTACCATCTGGGCGATAGCTCTGGTGACGGTTATCTACTCCAATATGTATCGCTATCGCCACATTTCGAGCGCGCCCCAGCGACAGCAGACGAAGTGGGTTATCCTTGGCATTGGCGCGACCGCTATCGGACTACTTGGCGCCTTGGTCGTACTTGATATCCTCGATCCACTGCCGACAACGCCAGGCGCCATGGTAACGACTCTGGTCATCGATGCCCTGGTGTACGGCGTCTTGCTGCTCGTCCCCATTTCCATCGGGCTCGCCATGCTCCGCTCGCACCTCTTCGATGTCGACATTCTGATCAACCGGGCGCTTGTCTACGGCGCGCTCACTGCCTGCGTCGTCGGCGTTTATGTGCTCATCGTCGGCTCGCTCAACGTAGTATTCCAGGCGCGCGGCAACCTGCTGGTCGCGCTGCTGGCGACGGGCGTCGTCGCCGTGCTATTCCACCCCCTGCGCGAACGCCTTCAGCGCGGCGTGAGTGGGCTGATGTACGGCCTGCGGGATGAGCCGTACGCGGTCGTCTCGCAGATGTCACAGCGTCTGGAGGCGGCCGTAGCTCCCGACGCGGCGCTGCAAACCGTAGCCGAGACCGTGGCTCAGGCGCTCAAACTACCCTACGCCGCCGTCGCTCTCATAGAAGTCGATCAACTGAACGTCGCAGTGAGCTATGGAGCGTCAACCGGCGAACTCCTACGCATACCGCTTATGTACCAAGGCGAGACACTGGGTGAGCTTCAGATAGGTCCGCGGTCTCCGGGTGACCAGTGGACAGCCGCCGACCGGCATTTACTCGACGAGCTATCGCGCCATGCAGGGTCTGTTGCGCATGCCGTTCGTCTGAAGAGCGAACTCCAGCGCGCGAATGCGCATCTGGTGGCCGCGCGCGAACGCCTGGTCACGGCACGTGAAGAGGAGCGCCGTCGCCTGCGTCGCGACCTGCACGATGGGCTGGGGCCTGCGCTCGCCGCTCTCACCCTTAAGGTTGGCGCTGCGCGCAAGCTGCTCACGCGCGACTTGCAATCTGCGGACACGCTCCTGGCCGAGCTGGGCGACGACATCCACGCGACCGTCAGCGACATTCGACGTCTCGTCTATGACCTGCGTCCGCCCACGCTCGATGAGCTTGGGCTGATTGGAGCCATCCGCGAACGGGCGACTCAATACTCTTTCAGCAACGACGGGCTGCGTGTCACCGTGAACGCGCCGGACCAACTTCCGGTGCTGCCGGCTGCCGTCGAGGTAGCAGCGTATCGCATCGCACAGGAGGCGCTGACAAATGTCGCCCGACATGCGCAAGCCCAAACGTGCCACGTGAGTATTACGCTCGATGGCGCGTTACAACTTGAGGTCAGTGACGATGGTATTGGCCTCGCGTCCGGGCGCCCGACCGGAATCGGGCTGACCACTATGCGCGAGCGAGCCATTGAATTAGGTGGCACATGCACCGTCGAGCCAACAACGCCTGCCGGAACTCGCGTACTGGCGCGCCTACCTATCCAGAAAGAGGCGTGAGATCATGCCCAGTGAACCTTTGCACGTGCTGATTGCTGACGACCATCCGCTTTTCCGCAATGGCATGCGCGCGTTGCTGGACGCGGACCCAGATACCGAGATCGCAGGTGAGGCGACGACAGGCGACGAGGCAGTTGCGCTTGCGACGACGTTACAGCCTGACGTTATTCTCATGGACATTCAAATGCCTGGAATCAGCGGGATCGAGGCGACACGCCAGATTCTCCATAGCAACCCGCACATCCGCATTTTGGTCGTCACGATGTTCGAGGATGACCAGTCAGTGTTCACCGCTATGCGCGCTGGAGCTCGCGGCTACGTCCTGAAAGGGGCACGTCCCGAAGACATGTTGCGCGCGATTCAGGCAGTTGGTAGCGGCGAGGCGATCTTTAGCCCATCCATCGCGACACGCATGCTCGACTTCTTCAGCGGTCTCAAGCCGTCAACATTCCCACAAGCGCTCCCCGAGCTGACGGATCGCGAGCGGACGATTCTCGATATGATAGCGCATGGGCAGAGCAACGCCGCCATCGCGAAACAACTCGTCTTGAGCCCAAAAACGGTCTCGAACTACGTATCAAACATCTTCAGTAAGCTACAGGTGGCTGACCGCGTGCAGGCGATGCTGCGCGCGCGCGAGGCTGGCCTTGGGTAGCCCTGCCGAGCGCGGTCTGCCACCGTACTCATCGACTTTCGCCACGTCTCTGCCCAACTCACATCTCCATCCTATCTGAATCTCATTTCGATCCCATTTTTTGCCATAGCACACATGGGCATGCTATTGACAGCGCCTGAGCGCTCCAGACGTATAATTGCAGGATAAGAGAACTCCGGTGCATTGATTGGATACAACACGATCACTATCCTTTCGCGCGATGACGACGTTTGGCGGTAACCACCATGCCAGTAGTCAGTCGCGCGATGGGACGGCAGCAGGCGCAGAGGAGTGCCCAGTGGGCGACGTTCGACAGCAACCAGAGCCCAGCTTCCCCGATCGCTACACCACATATGCTGAGCGAGTAGGAATGACCTGGCCTCCCGCAGCTCCCTTTGAGCAGGTGCTCATACGCGCCAAAGGCAGAGACCAGCCCGCGATTGGTATGCTCTACCACCGATTTCAATCTGCTGTCTTCCGCTACATTCTCTCGCGTGTCGCGGATGTTCCTTCTGCCGAAGACATCACCTCCGAAACTTTCGTCGCCATGATTCGTGGGATTGCCTCAACGCGGGCAACGGACGAGCTGGGTTTTGCCGCCTGGCTGCTAGGTATTGCCCGCAATCAAGTACTGGTGCATTTCCGCCGGACGAAGACGCACCCACAGGTGGAGCTGAAGAAAAAGCACAACGATGAGGCACAGAGCGTCGCCGAGGAGGGCGATCCACTCCTTGTGTTGATGGCCCGCGAAAGCTGGACCGAGACGATGAATGCCCTGAATCAGCTCCCGCCAGATCAGCGATTGGTCATCCTGTATCGCTGTGTGCTTGGCTATCCCCTCGACGAGGTGGCAAGCTTCATGTCAAAGAAACCTGGCACCATCAGCGCTTTGCAGTTCCGGGCGCATCTTTCTCTGGCGCGGCGCCTCGATGCTGGCGCCAGGGCATACGCACAAGAACCGCAACGAAGCTACGGCTACGGAGGTTGACACTAGTGCGCTATTCCTTGCCGACATTCACCGCTGTGGAAGGGGCAGGGCCATCGCCCGGTGAGGATTTAGCTGGAGTCGCCCAAAGGGCCGCGCTGTCCCACATCGGTCCAAAAGCGTGTGGCAGCGGTTGCGGCTGAATGTGGCGTAGCTCGCACTGCCGCAGATGCTCACGAATGCAGGCGCGTGCGATATCGGGGGTATTGTTCGTTCGGCTCAGGTGGGCGAGCCATATCCAGCGTGGCCCATCGTCCAGCACACTCGCCAGCGCCAGTTTCGTCTGATCGTTGGAGAGATGACCCGTCGGGCCGAGAATGCGCTGCTTGAGGTACCAGGGATAGGGACCGTTCAAGAGCCGGTCGTGGTCGTGATTCGCCTCGATAATGATCAAATGCGCTGCCCGCATGGCTTCGAGCATTGCGTCGGTCACCATCCCCGTATCGGTCGCCACGAAGACACGCCAGGCGGCGCTGGAGAGCACGTAGCCACACGGAGCCACGGCGTCATGTGAGACAGGAAAGCTCGCGATCTCCAGCCTGCCCCATGACAATGCATGCCCAACAGGCATCTCGACGCGCTCCGGTGGCGGCGCGCCCGGCATGCCGCGTTCTGGCATCGCGCAGAGCGCATTGAGCGTGCGCGGATCGGCAATGAGCGGGATGCCAAAGAGGCGGGCGAAAGTCCGCGCGCCACCAGCATGATCGGAGTGCTCGTGCGTAATCAGGATGGCGCTGATATCCTCTGGCCTGACATTCGCCTGATGCAGGCGGCTTTTCAGTTCCCTCAGCGGAAAGCCATCATCCACCAAAACGGTCGTCGTGTCGTTCTGTACGAGGATGGCATTCCCGTCGCTGCCGCTGCCAAGTGAAACTACCCGCACGACACACCACACTTTCGCCAGAGAGCGTACATGCTGAATACAGCGCAAAAATGACGCGACGAGGACACCAGCCACGAACCATACACTGGCCGTCTCCGCCTATCGTATCCCGCGCCCGGTGTGAGCGCAAGTCACTCACCCCTTGGCGAGCGCCGTGCCGAGCAGTGTGGCGGCATTGCCACCGAGCGCCAGTGCGAGATCAGTATCAGACAGACCCGACGCGCGCGCATAGTCCAGCATGCGCCGCTGACCCAGCAGCGGAAAGTCGCTGGCCCACAAAATCTTTTCCGGCCCGGCGATACGTGCGACGATAGCAAAAATCTCAGGCCGGTAGAGATAAAGCGAGGCGGCGGAATCATACCAGAGATGCGCGGCTGCCGCGTGAACCTCTGGCATCAGCTCATAGAACGGATATCCCCCTCCCCAATGCGACGCGACAATGCGAAGATCGGGAAACGCTACCAGAAACGCCTGCAACTCGGCAGGCGTCACGTCACCCTTGCCGGCGTAGAGATGGCCAATTGGCTCGCTCGTATGCGTCAAGACAAAGAGATCGTAGGCCCGCGCGACCTCGGCAAGTGGCTCGAAATGCTTGGTCTCGCTTAGTCGATAGCCCTGGCCATGTGGCATGAGCTCACCGATGCCAGGCATACCCGCACGCGCGCACCGCTCCACCTCGGCGACCGCCCGCGCGCCCGCCAGTGGCTGTGTCGCCGCCAGCCCGATAATGCGCCCTGGATACCACCGCATCGCCTCAATCACATAGCTATTACAGTCCTCGATCAGCCCAGGATCGCTCCAGCCGAACGGGAACGTGACCGAGCAGTCGACGCCGTCGGCATCCATCGAAGCCACCAGATCATTCGCGTCAGCCATTTTAGCTCGCGGGCTACTGTACAGCTCGGCGAACCATGGGTCGCGCACAACAAATCGTTCTCTCTGCGCGACGATTTCCGGTGGAAAGACATGGGTGTGGAAGTCAATAATCATGAGCCTGGCTCCTTGCGGCGCGGATCGCAGCTAGTGATATATGGGCTGGAGCAGTATAGCACGCCGCTATGCGTGCATTGTGCGCCTGGCTCGTGTCGGGGGCTGGCCGGAGATGGCAGCATTTCCAAGTTGGGAGCTATGGTATACTGGTGACAATCCCAGCGTCCGGTATGTAGGTCGTATGAGTATGCGCACCGCGGGTCGGTCCATGAGGTACAATATATACTGAGTCGCTTTGGGTTGGCGCGGCGGGAGCTCAATCGCCACGGCGCATCCCGCAAGCAGCCGGAATTGGATTCCGAAAGGAGCCTGACACTTGGATTCTACGAAGACATCGCACGGCGCGCCGCATGGATGGCTGCCTGCCGAGCAGCCTGCATTGGGCGATGACCCTGAACTCTCCGAGAGCGAGGAGCTTACCGAGGAGTTGTGCGAGGCAACGATTGTCCGACTTGATTCCTCAGCGTTCGAGGCGCTCTTCCAGAAGGCTCGCGCCTGAACAGCCGACCAACCCTCTGGCGTTTCGCCATCCTGAGTCTCACCGGCGCACACGCGTCGTATCAAGACCCAGAAAGCGAAAGGTGATACGGTATCAATGGAAGTCATCAAAGTCACTCCACGCGGGTACTGCTATGGTGTTGTGGATGCGATGGAAATTGCGCGGAAAGCGGCCAGAGATCCTTCGCTGCCGCGTCCCATATATATCATTGGCCTCATCGTTCACAATCGCTTTGCTGTAGAGGAGCTCAACCGGCTTGGCGTCCGCACGCTCGATGGACCAAATCGGGCGGCGATTCTCGATCAGGCGCCTGAGGGAACCGTTATCTTCACGGCGCATGGTGTCTCTCCCCGCGTCAAGGAGCGCGCCCACGAGCACGGCCTGCATGTGATCGACGCGACCTGTCCCGATGTGACCAAAACGCACGACCTCGTGCTTGAATTCGCGGCTCGCGGCTACCAGATTCTCTACATCGGCAAGAAAGGTCATCCCGAACCGGAAGGCGTCGTAGGTGAGGCGCCGGACGCCGTCTATCTGGTAGAGACTGAGGCGGATCTCGACGCGCTACCTGAGCGTATTCTGCATGCTGAAAACCTCATGGTGACCACCCAGACAACGCTCAGTCAGTGGGATACGAGACGACTGGTCGAGGCGATATGCAGGCGATTCCCGCATGCCGAAGTCTATAACGAGATTTGTAAGGCAACGCAGGATCGGCAGGAGGCGGTTGCGCGCATGGCGCGCGGCGCGGATCTGACCATCGTCGTCGGTGATCCACGCAGCAACAATACCAATCGGCTCGTCCAGGTGGCCGAGGAGCTGGCTGGCAGCCCCGCGATTCGCATCGAGTCGCTTGCTGACCTGCCGCCAGGCATCCTGGAAGGCAAGCAGCGCGTGGCAATTACCGCTGGCGCATCCACCCCTAGCCAGATTGCCCGTGAAGTCATTCACTACGTGCAAAACGTTGGTATATCCACCCGTATACTTCCGCAGTTTGATGGAGAGGAGCCATCATCCCAGTCTGCCAAGTCCACGACTGTATCTGCAATGAGGGAAGACGCCTAGCCAGTACGACAGGCGCCTCTTTCCTCATTCGGGCCGTGTAGGGGGCTTACTCTTTGCACATGTGGCCTGTTTGTTTGAAAGGGCGCCGGTACTCGCCTGACGTTAGCCTGACGTTCTATGGAGGAATGGAAGCGTTCGTCAACCGCCGCGGCCTGCCTGTAACGTGTGCGCATCGGTAGCGCCGATGGCAGGAAAACAGGTTAGTCGCGTGGTGAGCGCTTTCGGAGGGACCGGCACAATGAAAAGCCTGAGCGTTATCCTCGCAGAAGAATCACTCTGTTCCCTGCGTGAGTTGGCGGGATGGTGGGGCGCTGAGCCGCCTGCCAGCGATACCGCCGAAGCGCGCCAGAAACTCGAACGCGCGATGCGCGATACAATTGCCGCGCGTTTCGTATGGGAGCATCTGACCGAGGATGAGCGTCGCGTCCTTTTTGCCGTGGCTGGGCCATCCGCGCGAAATTGGTGTCTGGTTGAGAGCATCGCTGACCGCACGCACCTCGACGAAGACGAGGCCGAGGCGACACTCAATCGGCTGGTCGAGCGCCATCTGGTCTTTGTCGAAACGGCGAAGGTCCAAGGCACCGAGCTTATTGGGCAGCGAGTGACCTTTTACGGCTACTCCGCGCCACGCAATACCCAGGCAGCCATCGAGGAGAAACGCATCGCCTACGTGCCTACAGAACTGGTGACCAGCCTGTACGCGAGTGGCCGCGAGCTTTACATTTCTCACGCCGATCGCTCTGACAAGACCATGGATGAGCTGCTCATGCCCTATCGCCAGGGCGACCTCGATCAGATCGGGCGCCGATTCGGGCTCAGCGTTCAGGCGTATTATTCGCGCAATGAGGTGCGTGCCGCCATCGCCGAAAATCTCACACAGGCTGAAGCGGTACGCTATGCGCTGGCGCGGGTGGATACAAGGGTACAGGCGACCTACGACTGGCTGCGTAGCCGTGGTGGGCGAGTCACCGTCAACGCCATACGCGCGCAGACGCATCTCACCGAGTGGGAGCTTTCCGCGCTCATCCACACCTTCGAAGAATATGCTCTGGCGTTCGATACCTTCAGTGAGGGCGAGCGGATTCTCTTTCTGCCGAAGGAAACGCTGGCAAATCTCGCCCGCGCCGATGGACGCCCGCATGCTGCTGTTGGTCTTCAGGAGACCGACATCCCGCAGGCCGTGCGCCCCGCCGATACCACCTTCATCTGGGATATCGCGGTACTGGTCGCGGCATCCTATGGGCAGGAGATCGAGCTAACGCGGTCCGGGACTCTTCCAAAACGGGCGGCTCAACGACTGACGCCAATACTCCTTGGTGAGCGCGCGCGCCGAAGCGAGCGCGAGGCGCTCGACTATGTGGATCTTCTCAAGCAGCAGGCGCATGACCTTGGCCTGGTGGTGGCATCGCCCTCGACCGCGCGCCAACGCAACGAGCTCAAGCCGGGACAGAAGCTTGATTCGTGGGCGCGACACGATCTCGTCATGCAGGTGCGTCGGTTGTTCCGTCGCTGGCCAACCGATCGCTGGTGGATCGATACGCCAGGCGCTGGCTATCACGAGTTCCACTCGTTCTATATCGAGATTCCGCTGGCGCGCGAACTGGTAACGCGCCTGCTCAAACGGTGCAAAACCGGCGTGTGGTACTCTCTCGACTCGTTCCGGGCGACGCTGCAAAGCGATGATCCATACATATTGCGCCCATCGCAGCGCTGTGCGGGGGAGGCCGGGTTCAAGCTGGCCGAAGAGTTGCGCGCGCATTGGGACGCCACCGATGGCGAGATTATCACCGGGATGTTCCGCTCGACGCTTTACGACCTGGGTATGGTGGCGCTCGGCTATCATCGCGAGGTGGTTCCTACCGCGAACGAGCAAATCAATCCCGATAGCTTCATGCTCACCGAGCTTGGCGCCGAGGTGCTCGCCAGTGAGCAGAGCGCCAGCCAGATGTTCTCGTCGCGTGCGTTGGTCGTTCAGCCCAACTTCCAGGTGCTGTTGATGGAACCCTACATGCCCGCGATCTACTGGCTTTTGCGCTTCGCGTCGCTCGACCAGATGGGTCGGGTCAGCCAGTTCACACTCACTCGTGAGGCGCTTCGGCGCGGCATGGCGGACGGCACGACCGTTGACGACGTGTTGCGCTTCTTGCAAACGCACAGCCAGAAGTCGCTGCCGCAAAACGTGATCTATACCCTGCGCGACTGGGCGCGCCAAAGTCATGAGACTCCACAGCCGCGAATTACGCTGCTGGAGGTCAACGACGAAGCACTTGCGGGCGAGCTGGTCACGTCACCAAAACTGCGCGCCTATCGCCTGCGACGTGTCGGACCGAAATCAGTAGCTGTGCCACCAGAGACAAGCCTGGGCGACCTCCACCGCACGCTCACACGGCTGGGGTACGCCAAGAAATTGCGGAGCGGCTTCGAGGAGCTGGTCGCTGCCGCCCTGCCAGCGCGCCGTCGCTCGCGACGCGATGACACCGCCGCAGCCGCCGGTGCGTGAGCCACGCGCGCGACGTTCGTGAGCGCTGGCACATCATTCACTTCAAGGGACCGGGTGGGTATTCTCCCATTCCGGTCTTTCTTCTTCCTCCATTGGACGTTTTGTCAGGCACTTGAAAGCAATCAGTATTGAGTCCGTATGTGCCGAATGGCACATAACGTGCAGGTTCGATTGTAGCGCCGTGGTTAGCCGACGTTGCGCGCACCGCAAGACACGAGCGCTCTCAGCCATCATCGCTTGTTCAATGAGCTGATAGATTTGCATTGACGCCACGAACTCAAGAACAGGCGGGCATGTGAGGAAGGCGCCTCAACGAGTGGCAAGGACGCCGCGTCGATGCCACCGCGCGCTTCGAGCAGGGCCATTCCGCTGAATTGGGTTTCACGCAAGGAAGCTCTCATTGCGATACAGTGGCAAGCGTCTTGCATACTCTCGCAATTAGATAATCGGGCGGTTGATATGCCCGTCGCGAAGAAGCATAAGCAGGGAGAGACGCGATGAGCGCCAAGGATGAAGAGCGTCGGCGCACCACATCCGACGCTTCTGGCTCGCTAGAGGCCTCAGAAAGCCGCAATGAGCCGAACGGCAATGCCGAGGACGTTGAGCCGGGAATGGTCGTCGAGACCCGCGAAGGAGACCTGGGCGAGTCCGATGTCAGCACCGCCAAAGTAAAAGATGTCGAGCGCGACGCGGCTGGTGATGTTACGAACGTCGTCGTCGAAAAAGGTGTCGTTTTCAGGAAAACGCTCGAAGTTCCACCTGAACGTATCGAGGCCGTTGAAGACAGTAATGGCAACAGCAGTACAACCGAGCCATTGACGACCGCTGGCGGCAGCGAGGAGAAGGGGCCATCTAACAAGCCCGACGTTGGGACGGTCATCCTCGACACGACTGGGCAGGAGATCAGAGACCTTTCGGCAACCGGTACCGAGACACTGAATTCCCGCCAACCGCGAGATGCGAAAGGTGATGATCGGGGCGGGCGCGAGACGGGCACATCCGGTGATTCCCCCACCAAAGGCGGCGCTGCCTCTACGAGTGTCGAGCCGGGTGACTACGTGCGCACGCTTGGTCCGGGCGTCTTGAGCGGCATGGCTGGGAATGACTCGTCGGCGGTCACCTCCTATTCCATCAATGGCGCTACCAATGGCTATGGCCAGCTCTGGCTGATCCTGCTGGCGACGCCGCTTTACCAGGCGGTGCAATATGCCTGCGCCAAAATCGGGCGAGTCACCCAGAAGGGGTTAGCTGACCTTCTGCGGGAGCACTACGGACGAAAGATTGCCATACCTGCCTCGCTGATTCTGGTGGTCGCCAATACCGCTTTGATTGCCGCCGACCTGGTTGCCATCGGCGCCGGCATTCAGTTACTGACAGGAATCGCCTGGGAATGGTTTGTGGTCCCGGTGGCTGTCGGCTTATGGTACCTGATCGTCTATCAGAGCTTTGGCATCATCAAGAAGATATTTCTGGCCATGAGCCTGGTCTTCGTCGCCTACCTGATTACCGGCGTGGTCTCTGGCGCGCATTGGGGTGAGGTATTGCAGGCAACGTTTATTCCGCATATCTCGCTGGGGCTTGCGAGCATCAGCAGCGCCGTCGCGCTGTTAGGAGCTACCGTCTCTCCATACACGATGTATTGGCAGGTGCAGGGCGAAAAAGAACAGAAGCGCCCAGGCACGCGCAAACAGCAGTTCAGGCTGGCGGCGCTTGACATCGCCGTCGGAACAATCGCCGGCAATCTCGTGGCGTACGCCATCATCGTCTGCACGGCAGCGACGCTCTTCACCCACCGCAAAGAGATACAGACCGCCGCCGACGCCGCGGCTGCCCTGGCGCCCTTACTCGGCCCATATGCCGAACAGCTCTTTGCGATAGGCTTCATCGGCTCAGGGATGATTGCTATTCCTGTCTTGCTGGCCAGTACGTCATATGGCTTATCGGGCCTTTTTGGCTGGTCGGCAAGCCTCTGGAAGAAGCCGTGGCAGAGCGAAGGCTTCTACCTGATCATGACGGGAGCGTTGTTGGTCAGCCTGATCGTTGCGCTGTTGCGCTTTGATCCAATTCAGCTCATGTTCTGGGCAAATGTCTTACAGGGCATTCTCTCGCCTGTGCTGATCGTTTTCCTGATCCTTGTCGGCAATAATCGCAAGATCATGCGCTCATATCGTCTCAGCCCCATCACCAACGTCTGCCTCGCTCTGACCGCGCTGGTGATGGCCTCTGCAACGATACTCCTGTTCTACGGCTTGCTCAGCGGTGCGGGCGCATAACGGCGCCTCTGTAACTCAGTCTGGCTCAGGCTCAGGCTTTTTGTCGGGCTGATTCGCCAGGTAGCGATAGAGCGTCGTGGCGACGATTGCGCCGACTACGGGGGCGAGGAGGTAGCATAGCACGTAATCTCCCCACTTGACTGGAACACCCAGTAGGGCATCGAGCAGGTCGGGGCCAAAGGCTCGCGCCGGGTTGACCGGAGCGCCGGTGATCGACTCGAAAAGCATCACGATGGCGAAGAGCGCCATGCCAATGGCAAACGCCGCCCAGCCACTCGGCGAACGTGGGTCTTCAGCGGTGGCGCTGATCGTCAACACGAGAACGAACGCGCCGAGCGCCTCCACCAGCATCCCCTGCCAAACGCTCACACCAGGCGCGAGCTGCACCGCGCCGAGGTGGCCAATCGTCAGGGCATCGTGACCGATAGTGGGCAAGATTGCCGCCGCGCCAAGGGTTGCTCCTACGACCTGCGCCGCAAGATAGATGGGTACCTCATTTCGAGGGAAGCGTCGGCGAATCGCCAGGCCAATTGTCACCGCCGGATTGATCAGGACGCCCGAGATCTTGCCAATGATCATGATAATCATGAATAGCGAGAAGCCATCGACGAATGCGAGAAACGCGATGCTTTGCGGCGATGGCGCGGCCTGAGCGGAGCCTGCGATGACTCTCAGTGAGGCCGACGCGCCGCCATGAAAGAGCACCAGAAGAAAAGTGCCCAGCAGCTCGGCGAGGAATCGCTGCATCTGCGTCGTCGATGGCTCAGCACTCGTCGGCTGGGCGGATGGTGGTTGCTGCCCCGACGCCTTCGGATCCGGCCGCCATGAAGGCTTCCTCGCCCGTTGGTCGCGCTTCCTGGATTGAGCGTTCCTTGAACTCATCGAACTCGCGCGCTTCCTCTATCTGAAGTGACACGAACACTTCCGACGTAGCACCACCATGTAAAGATTACACGATTTGTCCGACATTGCTCTGGCATACGCAAATTGCGAGCCATCCAACATAAGCAGCCTAACCTCTCACGGCAATCGTGCTTCCAGACCTGCTTTTTCCAGATACCTGCGTGGTATAATCCTAGTTGGCTAGTCGGAATTACGCCGCCTCTGGACTGACAGGGTCGGCAGACCATACCTCACAGGCCAATGGCGGCTGTCTCGATGCTGGGCGAGCCGCGGGCGTTCGTGAGGATGCTGCTGGGAGAAGACGCATGGCAGTTGAGATAACTGCGGACATGATTATTCACGACGTGGTCTCACAATATCCGCAGACCGTGAAGGTTTTCCAGGGGCATGGACTGCCCTGCACCGCCTGCCAGATTGGCGCGCGGGAGAGCGTCGCGGGTGGCGCGCGCACCCATCGCCTGAATGTCGAGGCGTTGCTGAGCGACCTGAACCGTGTGGCAAACGGCCAGGAGGCCGAGGGCATCAAACCCGCAACCAAGGCTCCGGTTGGCCGCGGTATACCACTACAGGTGATGGGCCAGCCCCAGGATAGCAAGATTCGCCATATCGTCGCGGTGATGAGCGGCAAGGGCGGTGTAGGCAAGTCGCTGGTGACGGGGCTACTCGCCGTCGCGCTGCAGCGCCAGGGGCTGAAGGTTGGCGTGCTCGACGGCGATATCACCGGCCCGAGTATCGCCAAGGAGTTCGGCGTGCGCGGGCAACCACGCAAGACCGACGCGGGCATCGAGCCGCTACGGTCAGTTGGCGGCATCAAGATCATGTCGATGAACATGTTCCTGCCCGACTCGACCGATCCGGTTGTCTGGCGCGGCCCGATGGTCTCTAGCGCCATCCGCCAGTTCTACAGCGATGCTGACTGGGGCAATCTTGATTTCTTGCTGGTGGACCTGCCGCCAGGCACGTCCGACGCTCCAATGACGGTGATGCAGTCGCTGCCGGTGGATGGCGTTATCATCGTCTCCTCGCCCCAGATGCTGGCGACCGAGATTGTGGTCAAATGCATCAAGATGGTGCAGACGCTCAAGGGGCGCATTCTTGGCGTCGTCGAGAACATGGCCTATCTCACGATGCCCGATGGCAGCCGCAACGAACTCTTCGGCCCCAGCAACGGCGCCGATCTCGTGTACCTGACCGGCGCGCCGCTGCTGGCGCAGATCCCAATCGATCCAGAGATTGCGATGCTCTGCGACGGCGGCAAGATCGAGGACTACAACAGCGAGTCGTTCGATACGCTGGCCGAAAACTTCGTGAAATCTCTGAAGGTTCCTGCCAAGCGCGCCTGAACGTCGTCAGCCAGAATTGCCCTGGCTCCCCTGGTTGAGAGATCACCAGGGGGGCTATTTTTGTCTCAGGGGTGGATGGCTACGACGCGCCGCCGATGAAGAAGCTCCACGTCCACCAGGTGAGCAGCGCCACCGTCGCGGTGAGCGTGAGCAATTGCGCGACCAGCGCGGCGCGGCTGGCCTGTGGCGCGGGGCGCGGGTGGCCCGTCTTCTGCGCCTGCGCGAGCACCAGCGCTACCTGCTCAACCGACACGGCGTGCTCCGAAAGGCGCGACTCACGCTCGTCGGCGGCAGTGACGGCGCGCACATAGAGCGGGTCGTCGCGCATCCACTGGAAGCTGTCTGGCTGGGTGAAATACCAGAGCACATACGGCTCGTTGCGCTCAAAGGCCTCGGTCAACAGCGCAAACGCACGCTCTTTCCCCCCGGCGGTCGCCTCGCGCTCGGCCTCCTCCACCAGCGCAAAGGCCTGCAATGCGCGTACATGGCGCGGCGCTTTCCGCAGGGCCTCGAATGCCTGCGCGGCAGCCTCCGTGCGCTTGAGGGCGCGTTCAGCGCGACAGAGTATCGCCAGACAGGCGACATAGTGCTCGCGCCGGGCAAGCGGCAGCAGCGCCTGCACATCGGTAAAGCCTGCCAGCGCCAGCGCCTCTGCCTCGGCAGGCAGGCCGCGCGCCAGCATCGCGCCTGCCAGCGCCGCGTTGGCGCTCACCGAGCGTTCGCGGGAGAGCGCTTGCGCCAGCCGGGCAGCCGCTGAGACCTCAGCATAGCGATTCAAGGCGAGGAGCGTCGCGGCGCAGTTGCCGAGCGTCTCAGGGTCCGCCGAGATCGTGACCGCCTCTAGCGCCGCGTTGAGGGCTTCATCGGGCTGCCCCAGCATCCAGAGCGCCGTCGTATAGCGGTTGAGCCAGACCAGGCGGCGTGTTCCGGTCCATGCTCCAGCACCCTGCACTGCCAGGGCGCGCTGGCACCGCACACGCGCCGCCTCATAGTCGCCACGCCGCATGTCAGCGTCGGCGCGCACGGCGGGCGAAAGCACGCGCGCCACCCGCAGCCCGGCGAACCAGACGACGACCCCCAGCAGCGGCAGGCCGTACCACGACTGCGCAAGTCGTACCGAGATGATGATTGGCAGCGCCACGACCAGAAGCCACGAGATGGCGAGACCAATCGTGAAGATGCGGCTGCGGTCACCCGACACTCGTGGTGTCCCCCTCTATCACATCAACAGCACAAGCCCAGATGACGCGGCTAGCGCGTCGCGATGGGAGCCGAATCCGAGTCCGTGTGGCGCAACGCCAGGCCGCCTTCTCCATCGGCTGATGGTGGCGATGCTGGTTGCCGGTGAGGCCGCCGCAGGATAGCGCGCAGCGTCGCGTACAGCAAAAGCAGATTACGCGCCGCAATCACCGGCATAAACTGCCAGCTGAACGGCGAGTCCCAGATAGGCGCGCGCAGGCCGTAGACGATGGGAAAGTCCAGCGTCGTCAAGGCGCCGATGGCCACCCAGACCAGACTGAACCCCTCCACCGCGGCGACGATTGGCAGCACCCAGATGATGTACTGCGGGCTGAAGATCTTGTTGGTCACCATCACCGCGCAGAGACAGGCCAGCACCGCCTGACCCACCGTCAGCCGACGGCGCATCTGTCCCCAGTAGACCACGAGACACCCTGCGACCAGCGCCACCGCTGAGAGCGGCTTGAGAGCCACATCGAGCGGTCCCACCATATTGAGTGAGACGAACGAGAACTCGGGATGCGCGGGAATGCCGACAAGCGTACCAAGCCAGAGGAGCGTCGCCGGGGTCGATTCGATTTGGAGCGGGCGGTCGCTGGCATAGGTGAAGCCGGAGAGCGCCGCACTGCCAGCCAAAGCAATCGCCGCGGCAAAGACCAGCGCGACCACGCCCACGCAGAGCGCCGCCCCCGACGTGACGGCGCGCACCACCGGATCGCGCCTCACGAAGCCAACGAGCGCCCGTACCCCGTCACGCCAGCGTATGGTCGTCGGATGGGCGGCCCGGACGGCCTGCCAGTGCGCAATCATCACGATGGGCAGCAGGAAAGCGGGGTACAACTTGAGCAAGATTCCCCCCGCCAGCAGCAGATAGGCCAGCACAAAGCGCTTGCGTTCGGTGGCCCAGAGGGCGGCCAGCGTGATGAGCGCGGGGATGATGTCGAAGCGCGCCGTCAGGACGGCGTTTGACCCGACCAGCAGGTAGAGCAGGTAGATCAGGCCGCGCCTGCGCGTTGAGAAGCGGAGGAAGCCCGCATACCCTACCACAACGACGGCGGCCATCCAGAGCGAGAAGACGGTCTGGATATCCTTCAATGGGGGTAGCAGCGTCAGCGAGAACGGGATAATCGCCAGCGGCGGATACTCGACCGGAAGCTGGTGGAGCGGTGGTCGGCCGAGCCAGAAGGCCTGCGCGTAGGTGTTGTACTCGATTACGTCGCCTGAGGTGAGCTTCCAGTGGGTGACGGCATACATGCGGCCAGCGACGACAAGGGCATAGACAGCGGCCAATTCAGCGATCCGGGAGACGACGCGCCAAAAACGTGGCGACGGGCGTCTCTGTGCGCGCCGCGAGTGTGCGCGTGATCCGGACACGATGTCTAACCCTCCATGATTGTCGTCTTCATTCGCCAGCGCATTCTGGCAGCTATACCGCTTCCGATGCGCGTCGCCTTGTATCGTACCACGGAGCGCCTGATCGCGACGAACAGACCACTGGATATGCGGACCGGATATGCGGATCGCCTATCCAGTTGACCGCGATTTCGTCAGGCGGGTATGCTTCAGGCATGCGCATCAGCTTCTCGACCGCTACCTTCTATTCATGCAGCCTCGCCTACAGCTTGCGGCTCGCGCGCGACGCGGGTTTCGATGGGGTTGAGCTGGCGCTGGGCGTTGGTTATCAACTGCGCGGCCCGCAGCCCTATCTGCGCGCGATACACGCCATCGGCACGCCGGTGCTCAGTGTGCATCCACCGTTCCTGCGGCTGCGGGTGCTGGGTTGGCCACTCGCCGTGACGCGGCGCATGACCAACCTGACCACCGCGGCTCACCTTGTCGACGCCCCACTCTGTGTTTCGCACGTGCCAAGCCTGCGCAGCATGAACTCTCGCCGTGCCGCCATCTTCGAGCGCGCGATAGCGCTGGGGTACGAAGCCGTGCCGGGGAATGTCACGATTACCCTCGAAAGCACCCAATACGGCGGAACGTCGAGGCGCCTGCTGGACGACATCGCCACGCTGGTCGAATACGCTGGCGAGCACAACTGCGGCGTGACCCTCGATACCTGCCACGTCGGCGCGAATGGCGAGGATTTGTTGGCGGTCTACGAGGTGGTGCGACCCTTGCTCAAAAACGTGCATCTCAGCGACGCCCGCCACATTGGTGGCCAGCATGTGCGGACGCATATCATGCCTGGGGAGGGCGAGCTGCCGCTCAGAGAGCTGCTGGCGACGATGGCGCGCGATGGCTACGACGGCCTTATCACGCTGGAGCTGCACCCACGCGAGGTCGGCTTCATCGGCAGAAAGCGCAACCTGGAACGGCTGCGCACGGCGCGCGAGTTCGTTCAGTCGGCGATTGGGGCTGAAGCGGCATCGGTCTCCGAGCGATAGCGGGCTACGCCTCCCCCTCAGCTAGTATGCGCGCCGGATGCGTATAGATGTTCATGGAGGCACCACGTAAGAAGGCGACGAGCGTCACGCCGGTTTCGCGCGCCAGATCCACCGCCAGGCTGGACGGAGCGGAGACGGCGGCCACCAGGGGAATGCCAGCCGCGACCACCTTCTGCACGATCTCGAACGAGAGCCTGCCACTGACCAGTAGCATCACATGCTCCAGCGGCAGCGCATGATCGAGCAGCGCGCGCCCAATCAGCTTATCAACCGCATTGTGGCGGCCCACGTCCTCGCGCAGGGCAACCAACGCGCCATTGGACTCAAAGAGTCCGGCGGCATGCAGACCGCCCGTCGACGAGAAGACACGTTGCCCGGCGCGCAACTGGTCGGGCAGAGTGGAGAGAGCGCTGGCGGTGGTCAGCGGGGTGAAGGCGGCAAGCGGTGGGAAGGCGGCACAGACCGCCGCGATGCTATTGCGTCCGCAGACGCCGCAACTGGCGTTCACGGCAAAGGCGCGAGAGACGCCTCCGGCGCGCAAGCGCTCCGCGATCTCCGCCTCGGGCGCTGGGGTAAGATCGAGCAGGTTTGGCGAGGGAAGGCCGTCCGCGTCATGCCCGGGGGAGAGGGCACGCAGCTCATCGGCGCTGGTGAGCAATCCTTCACTATAGAGAAAGCCGACCGCCAGCTCCTCGTCGGCTCCAGGCGTGCGCATGATAACCGCAATGGTCTCGGTCACAGACGGATTCTCGTCGACTCGCAGCCGAATCTCCAGCGGCTCCTCAACCGCCAGCTCATCCTCCGCTGCCGTTGTGACGCCAGCGCGCCAGCGGACCAGGCTCGTCGTCGTCTGACGGAGCGGATCGGCCTGGGAACGGCGGGGCAACGGCATGGGGTCTGTCTCAACCGATGAATCCATATTGTTCGCCATGGGTGCGCTTTCTCGCGTCTGCGTGTGTGACTCTATCCCTGACTCATCCATCTTCATCTCTGCTCTTCTCTCTCTTCCAGTATACGCCACGAGACATCCGAGCTCAGCGCCTCGCACGAGCAGATTGCGCACAACAGTAGCGCAATAGTGGCGCAACACGCCGGGTTCATGCTATGGTGCGAGCAATGGGATGAGCAATGGTACGAGCAATGGCGCGAGCAGCGGCGAATGGGAGCGCCCTGACCTGTCGGGACCGGTATCGACCGGCATGCCGTCACTGTTGATTTCTGTTTGCTTTCTGCCCGCTTGTCGGCTTTCTACGGCTGTGAGACAATGCGTAACAGAATCGAAGCAGAATCCAATCGGTCACAGGCCCGGTGCGCGGGACGGCATGCTGCGCAACGGCGCATCGATATCAAAAATCGTATCAAGCAAGTGAGGGATCGCATGGGGACACTGAATCCAGAGACCGTAGACGCCCTCAACATGCTCTTGGAAGACGTGCGCGCCAGCATCGAGATCGAGGTGGCGCTCTCCAATGGCGCGACGGAGTTCCTCGAACGCGAGGCGCTATCCCAGATGGGTGTTGAAGATACCTTGCTAGCGTTCCTCCTGCACGACTGGCTCGATCTGCTCAATGTGCCGGTGACGCGCCGCATCAACGGCATCGTGTTGCAGGCGCTTGACCTGACCCGCTACGATGACCGGCTGCAACTGTTCGTCCATCACCAGCTCGCATCCTGCGACCAGGCGATACGTCTGCTGGACGATGGCGACTTGGGCGGTATGGATGGCGAAGGTCAGGCCATCTTGCGCGCGCTGGCCGATGCGCATACACGCCACGCGGCCTGGTGCGAGCAGCGCGCCAGAGAGTTCGCGGAGACGCGCCTGCTGGATTTCCGTCGGCCACCACACGATCCACACGACCTGCCCCCAGGCGGCGCGGAGAGCGATCCGCTGCCCGACATCTCTGGCGAACATAGTTCGCCGCGAAGGACTGCCCCCGTGTTGGCCGAACCGGGCATGGATAATAGCATGGATAATAGCATGGATAATGGCGTGGATAATGGCGTGGAGGACACCGCCGACGAGCGAGAAAGCCCACCGGTAGAGTGATATATGGGCGCGGCCCTCTCCCCCTCCCCTTGGGGAGAGGGGAACCAGAACCAGAAACAGAATCAGGATGGAGCATCTGATGCGTGTAGCAACATTTCGGAGCGGCGGCGATCAGCGGCTGGGTGTTGTGCGGGGCGATGAGATTGTCGATGTGGCGCTGGCGGCGGACCGTCTGGGCGTGGGCGACCTGGCGGGGGTGACCAGCGGCATGCTGGCGCTGATCGCGGGCGGCGCTGAGGCGCTCCAGGCGCTGGCGGATGTGGTCGAGCGCGCGCCAGATGAGACGGTCACACCACTCGCCGCCGTTGAGCTCCTCGCGCCGATTCCACGTCCGCGTAAGAATGTCTTCTGCGTTGGGCGGAACTATGCCGAGCATGCCGCCGAGTCGCTGCGCGCTATTGGGCAGGAAGTCAAGCTGCCGCCGTCGCCCAATATCTTCACGAAAGCGGTCACCGCCGTCACCGGACCACATAGCGATATCCCGTTCGACGCGGCGGTCAGCGAGCGGATCGACTGGGAGGTGGAGCTGGCGGTCATCGTCGGCGATGGCGGGCGGCGCATTGCGCGCGAGGACGGCCTGCGCCACGTCTGGGGCTATACAGTCCTCAACGATGTGAGCGCGCGCGACATCCAGAATCGTCCCGGCGCGCAGTGGTTTCTCGGCAAGAGCCTCGATGGCTCGTGTCCGATGGGGCCGTGGATTGTGACGGCGGACGAGCTGAGCAACCCGACGAATCTGCGGCTGCAATTGCTGGTGAATGGCGTCGTCAAGCAAGATGACACGACGGCGCATATGCTCTTCGATATCCCGACGCTGCTGGCGGAAATCTCGCACGGCACGACGCTGGAGCCGGGCGACATCATCGCGACGGGAACGCCCGCCGGGGTCGGTTTCGCGCGGACGCCGCCGGAGTTTCTGCGCCCCGGTGATGTGATGGAGTCGGTGATCGAGGGCATCGGCGCGCTCCGCAACCGTGTGACGGCTGTTGGCCAGCACCTGTGAGTGAGGATGTAACATGGGGCGCCTGCCCATACTGTGAGACTATTGTGATTAGAAGCAGGCATCAGAACCAGCGGAATATCCCTCAGCTCTGGTATAATCCGGCATAATGCTGGTACGGGCGTCATTCGCTCACCAAAGGTGTGAAGGGATTAGCCCAATGTCCACCATGCAGCCACCTGTCACCACAGTGGAGCAATGCCCGCTGTATCAGTTGCTCGTCTCAGAGCGAGAAGCGCTCAATGCCGCGATGCTTCGTCTGGCAGATGGGGAGGCATCACGCTATGAGCCTCTCACCGCACGCTCTCGCGCCGCGGGCATGATTCAGTACAACATCTGTCGACGCCGCGCATATGGAAACCGCTTACGTCCCAACGATCTCTCGCGCATCGAAGAAGCAGTTGGTGGCATTGCCGAAAGCGAGCAGAGTGATATCCTCAACGCTCTCGCGGCCTGCCGCGCTGGTTGCAGGCTCACGCGCTAGCGTCGTGTGCCGCTGCCCTTACCTTGTTTTAAGTCAGGTGTAGTAACCCACGACACGAGGCGCGACACTCTCAGTCCCGTGCGGGATAAGTTTCCGAGCGACTTCCGCAGAGTAGCCCGTCCCCGAAGGGACTCCGGCACTGCCGGTTGGTTGACCTGCTGACTCGCCGGGACAACGCGGATGCAGCCACGCATCGGGCTGCTCCGTGGCCCGTGTCCGGGCGACTACGACTTTCCAGTTCTTACGACCGGGCGCGGCTGTTCATTCCGCGCTCGAACCCTTACGGGACCGGGCCGTCGATACGTTATCTGATGGGGGAACGGAATCGGTTGGCCATATGCGATACGGTGCATATTGGCGCTGCCTACTACATCGCGATGTCCACAAAAGCCGCAGGAGAGCTCGCGGCAAACCCACTCACGCCCCTTGGGCTTCCGTTGCATTCGGCCACATACCGGACACCGACTGGAGGTTCCCCGCTCCGTTCCGGTGAAGCTCTCGATGTGGCGTTGTGCGCACTTATGAATTAGATAATCGATATCTCTGCCATACTCCCACTGGGCCATACGCTGGCTGTGATGCCTGCCAGCCGGACGCCTGCGTACGCCATCGGGATTGCCGATGTAGACAGTTCCGACATGCTGCTCTACACAAAAGTTCACCACCTGCCGAATGCCTTTATGACGTAAGTCGCGCACCTGCCGCTCCGTGCGAGCGCTTACCTTGCGCCGAGCGCGTTGCAGCTTGCGCCACCGCTTGGACCCTTTCTTGCAGCGTGCTCGTTTTCGCGCAATCGTGCCAAGCGCCTGATTGCGGCGACGTTTGATCGAGCGGATGCCACGACCGGAAACGACAAGCGCTACACCAGTGCTTGTCGTCACTGCAGCTTGGTGAATTTCACCGAGATCAATCGCTGCCCGTTCAGCGCCAGGCGGCTCCTCGTCTCGCGTCTGGGTAATGGCGACATGCAGTTCATAGCCGTCGTTCCAGGCGATAGTACAAGCGCCAGTGTCCGCGGGTAGATCAAGATGTAGCACAAGCGATTGGCGTCCGCGTCCCATAGGCAGCACGACGCGCCCGGGCTCGACGCTCACCGCCTGCGCGGGCCAATAAAGCGGATAGAAGCGCTTGTCCTTGTATGGATAGCGCAAACGCTTATTCTGATTGCGCGCCTGTTGGGTATTGTCGATATTCGTCAGGAATTTATGGCAGATCATCTGAACTGTCTGGCTGTACAGCGCAAATTGCCCCTTTGTTGCTTGCTGCAAGTCATCCCGCCGTGGCCACGGAAGATGTTCCCGACGGGCGTGAAGATGCAGGTCGCGGCAGCGCATCCAGACGCGGGCAGCCTCTACCTGCGCTTCGGTGAGGCGCTTGCGCAACTTCGAGGGCAGATGATCGAGCCGATAGATGCGAGTCGAGTCCACGAATCACCCCTGCAATGCGGTTTTCACTATTGTAGATATGTGGGGATGAAAGAAAAAAGTGGAAATGGGGACAAGAACTGGTGAGACGGGAGGGATTCGAACCCTCGACCCAGGGCTTAAAAGGCCCCTGCTCTGCCACTGAGCTACCGTCCCGCACGCAATGGCGCACTGCGCACGCCCTGTAGCATAACACGCCGCCAGCCGGGCCGCAAGGCCAGCGCGCCACGTGCCGCGCAGCGCACCGCTCGCTCTCCACGCTGTGATACACTGAGACACTGGCCATAGACAGCACGCCAGCCATAATCGCGGAAAACGACCGTAACATATCCAACGCGGTAGCAGACAGTGCGTATACCATGTAGCCAGCATCTCGCAGAGAGCCAGAGCTTTCGCCCCACACATCACGCACAAGGAGACGTACAGAATGGGTTTCTTTGGACACTCACGAGACGGACAGAGCGGAGCCGCCGTGCCACCGGCACAGGATGTTGCCGCACTGGACGCCTATTCGAAGAGCATTATTTCGGTTGTAGACGCTGTCGGCCAGGCCGTCGTACAGGTCGGCGTCACCAAGGTCGTGGGCTCCTCGCCATTTGGCGGCGGCCAACTGGCCCAGGGCGCCGGGTCGGGCGTCATCTTCGCGCCCGACGGCTACATCCTGACGAATAGCCACGTCGTCGATGGCGCGCGCCAGGTGATGGTCACGCTGGCCGATGGGCATGACGTGCGCGGCGAGGTCGTCGGGCAGGATCCCGATACCGACGTCGCCGTCGTCCGCATCACAGCGCCTGATGGTATCAAGCTCCAGGCGGCCAAGCTCGGCGACTCCGACCGGCTCAGAGTAGGGCAACTGGTCGTCGCTATTGGCAGCCCGGTCGGCCTGCAAAGCACTGTCACCGCTGGCATCGTCAGCGCCCTCCACCGCACCCTGCCGGGCTACGGCGGGCAAATGATCGAAGATATCATCCAGACCGACGCCGCCGTCAACCCCGGCAACTCCGGCGGGCCGCTGGTAGACTCGTCGGGCGCGGTCATCGGCATCAACGTAGCCGTCGTCCAGCAGGCACAGGGTCTCTCGTTCGCCATTCCTATCAACACCGTCAACTGGGTCGCGTCACGCCTGATGAAAGACGGCGAGGTGCGCCGCCCCGTCCTGGGCGTCGTTGTCCAGTCTGGCATGCTGCCACAGTCGCTCCGCAATAAGTTCCACATCGCGAAAGAGATGGCCGTTCAGGTCGTGCAGGTGGCCAGCGGTGGCCCGGCGCAGCGCGCGGGTATCCAGCCGGGCGACATCATCTATAAGTTGGACAACCATAGCATCGGCGCCGCAATGGACCTGCGCCACCAGCTGGAGCGGCTGAACGACGGCGCCGAGGTCCGCGTCGGCCTGATCCGGATCTCGAATAATGGGCCACAGGAGGCCGAGGCGAAGGTCACCATTCGCGTCGCGTCACGACGCTAGCCCTCGAGAGAAGAACCTCTCCCGGCCTTCGGCCACCCTCCCCTAGAAGGGGAGGGACCACGCGAACATAGCGACCACCTGGCGACACCTTTGGCTCCCCTCCCTTTTAGGGGAGGGGTTGGGGGAGAGGGCTGCCAACCGCAATGCTTCACTGCTCGCTCGCTAGCCCTCGACGGCGATGTCATAGGTGAAGTGGCGGCGCGCCTGGCGATAGACCCCTGCCTGAAGCGGCGGCGGCTCCATGCCTGTCCCATGCGGCCACGCCGTGATGCGCCACTGCTCCAGCGGAACACGCCGGGTCGCCTGCCACTGTTCCGCCGCCTCCACAATCTGGCGCTCCGCCGCGCGCCCACCAAACGAGACCAGCATCGGCAGGCGCGCGGCGAAGATGCACAGCGACGGGCCATCCGCGCCCTCCGCGTAGACACCGAAACGAACCCGCGGGCGCGCAAACGAGCGACGATGCGCATCTGGGCCAATGACCACCAGCCGCAGCCCGCGCAGCCCCAGCCAATGTACCAGGCTGGGGTCGGAGTTGAAGTGCAGCTTTCGCCGTGGATGAGCGGCCAGAAGTGTCTTCACTGGCTCGGCTAGGCGCTCAGCCTCTTCGCTGCCCAGACTCAACCCATTGCCCAGCGCAACCCACTGCATCGCGCTTTTCTCAGCGCCGCGCAGTCGCATAAAGCCGCAGGGCGCCAGCGACTCGCTGTAGAATGCCTCACCACGCTTGCGGAAGGCTACGCTGGCATCCGACATGCCCAGCCAGAGCGGCAGCGTCAGCAGTCCACCTTCGGCAAGCTGCTCGTACCACGCGGGCGTTATATCCGTCGCGCCGACCGTGAGCTCGATCCGGTCGTAGGGCGCGTCCTCCGGCCAGCCTGCCGCCCCATCCGCCGCAATCACGCGCACGCGGCCATACCCGGCGGCGTCCAGATACGCGCGCGCCTCAGCGGCGATCTCCTCACCAATGTCCACCGTGGTCACGTGGCCGGTCGGCCCGGCCAGCTCCGCCAGCAGCGCCGCGTTGTAGCCCGTGCCCGCGCCAATCTCCAGCACGCGCATGCCTGGCTCGATGCCAAGCTGCTGGAGCATAATAGCGACGATAGCGGGCTGCGAGGCCGAGCTGATTGGCACGCCATCCTCCTCGTGGGTGAGGATCGCGTTGTCGCTGTATGCCGCTTCGAGCGGCGCGTCAGGCAGGAAGAGGTGGCGCGGGACCGCACACAGCGCCCGCTCAACCGCGTCATCGCGCAGCACGCCATCGCGCCGAAGCTTCTCGACAAGCTCCTGGCGCAGATCGTCGGGTGTAGGACTATTCGATCCGATCGGTGCGGACATGCGCCTGCTCCGCTTCAGGTGTCTCGCCCACCTGCCGGAATCCATTCCGCCAGGCGGAATACATCGCGTCAATGGGCGCGTCGAGCAGGGGCGGGAACACCAGCCGGTCGCCGCCGACAACGCCCAGGCGCGTCAACAGCATCCCATGCGACTCCGCCAACTCGCTGAGTGCATCCCAGGTCTCTGGCGCGGCGGAAAGCACAATGCGCGAAGGCGCCTCGCCAAAGAGCAGCGCCGTCGCCGCCAGCGGGTCGCCCGTCAGCTGCTCGGGCAGGTGCAGCTCGCCACGCAGGCCCAGGCCCGACCAGATACAGCACTCTGCCAGCGCCACTCCCAGACCGCCATCCGAGCAATCGTGGGCGCTTCGTAGCATGCCCGCGGCGCTCGCGGCCAACACTACCTGCTGCACCGCGCGCTCCACCTCCAAATCGAGCTGCGGCGGACGGCCCGCCCGCGTATCGTGAAGCTTCGCCAGATAGCTGCCGCCGCCGAGGGTATCAGGCGCCACCAACCACGGCCCCAGCACTCCTACGACGTCCCCCACAGCCTGAAACGCGCTCGGCGTCGGCGCGTGTCCCTCCAACAGCCCGACCATGCCGACAACCGGCGTTGGGTAGATCGCCGCGCCAAAGCTCTCATTGTAGAGGCTGACGTTGCCAGAGATCACCGGGGTTTCGAGGATACGCGCGGCGGCGGCCATCCCGTCGATTGCCCGCGACATCTGGTAGTAGACCGTCGGCTTCTCGGGATTGCCAAAGTTGAGACAGTTGGTGAGCGCAAGCGGCGTCGCCCCGGTGCAGACGATATTGCGCGCCGCCTCGGCGACGGCCAGCGCGCCACCGTTGAACGGGTCGAGCCAGGTCAACCGCCCGTTGCCATCGGTTGTGACCACCAGGTATTTGCCCGTCTCGTGGTCGGCGGCGTCGCGCACGCGCAGGACCGCAGCGTCACTCCCCGGCCCCAGTACGGTATTCGCGCCGACCATCGTGTCGTAGGTGCGATAGACATCCTCGCGGCTGCACAGATCGTGCGAGCCAAGCAGCGCCAGCAGCGCATCGTGGGGAGTTGGCAGTGCGTCGACAAGCGATGCCGGGTCGAATTGCCACAACTCCGCCAGTTCAGGCGGCTCTTCGCCATCGCGAACATACGCGGGAACCTCGTCGGTCAGCAAGCGCGTGCCTACCTCGGCCACGACATGGCTCCCCTCACGCACGCGAATCACCGGATCGTCCACGACCGCGCCGACCACATCCGAACGCAGCCCCCAGCGGGCAAAGAGCGCACGCACATCGTCTTCATGGCCCTTGCGCGCGATGACCAGCATGCGCTCCTGCGACTCCGAGAGCATCATCTCATACGGCGTCATGCCCGACTCGCGGCGCGGCGCCTTGGCGACATCGAGATCGATGCCAGACTGCCCCTTGTGCGCGCTCTCGACGGTAGAACTCGTCAGGCCAGCGGCGCCGAGATCCTGCATCCCGACAATCCAGCCGGTATCGCGCAGCTCCAGGCATGCCTCCATCAGCAGCTTCTCGGTGAAGGGATCACCCACCTGGACGGCTGGCCGCCGCTCCTCCGACGCCTCGTCCAGCTCGACCGAGGCGAACGTCGCGCCGTGGATGCCGTCGCGTCCGGTGGCCGCGCCCACCAACAGGACAGGGTTGCCCGCGCCGCTCGCCTTCGCCGGAATGAGCTTGCCTACCTCGATCAGGCCAACGCACATCGCGTTGACCAGCGGGTTGCCGCTATACGACTCATCGAAGTAGATTTCGCCGCCGACGGTGGGGATGCCGAGGCAATTGCCATAGCCACCAATGCCGCCGACGATGCCAGAGAACAGATAGCGGTTGCGCGGATCGCTCAACGGGCCAAAGCGCAGTGAGTCGAGCAATGCGATAGGCCGCGCGCCCATGGTGAAGATGTCGCGGACGATGCCGCCGACGCCGGTCGCCGCGCCCTGATATGGCTCGATGGCGCTGGGATGGTTGTGGCTCTCGATCTTCATCACCACCGCCAGCCCGTCGCCGATATCCACCGCGCCCGCGTTCTCTTCGCCCGCCTTGACGAGAATGCGCGGGCTGCTGGTAGGGAAGCGCTTCAGCAACGGGCGGCTGTTTTTGTAGCCGCAGTGCTCGCTCCACATTGCCCCAAACAGCCCCAGTTCGACCGGGTTGGGCGCGCGCCCCAGCAGCTCAACGATCTGCGCGTATTCGGCGCGGGAAAGCGCGACCTCATCCAGCGCGCGCTGGTCAATCGCAGCAGCGCGCTCATCGGGCTTGTCGGCGGGCATATCGGCAGGCACAGATCGCTCCTTGCTGGCTGGCTGAAACGTTGCGGCGTCCGGTGCGCGAGTCACCCAGATTATACCAGCCGCCCCAGCGCACCTGCTCGAAGGCAAGCTGCCGAACGGTTTAGAAAACAGCCAATCGTAGCCCGCGTTTTGTTCAAGTGAGATTGTGATTAAACGGTGCGCGAAGCAGGTGCGAATGTGAATGTCTTCACAGTTCGCCGAATTAGCCTTTTATATGGGAACACCTGGGGTGCAAAGTGAATCTACATCTATGGAATCACCTTTTTTCTTCGCCTGTTCGCTATGAGGAGTGGAGGAGATTTGATATGTTCTGGCGTCGCATTCTTGGAACATTGATTGTGGCGTTTGCCACCATGATAGGCATGGCTGGCATGGCGGGCGTTGCCCAGGCAGCGCCGCGAGTCGCATTCGGCCAGCCAACTGAGGGAACCAAGGTCATTCTGGATGATACGAGCATCGATGGGCCAGCCATCGCGACAACCTACGCGCCCGCGACGGCGCTGGCCTGGACTGGCACCGACGCGAATCACCATCTCAATATCATGACCAGCAGCGATGGGCTGCACTACGGCAACAAACACATCCTGCCCGAGCTATCGAACTGGCGTCCAGCCATCGCGTTCATTGACTCAGGTCGCGGCGCGCCGTACGGCACGATTGTGCTGGCCTGGACCGGCACCGACGCGAATCACACGCTTAACGTCGAGTTCATCAAGACGCCAGACTTCACCGTCACCCGCAAGGTGACACTCTGGGGTGAGACGAGCTTTACCGCCCCAGCGCTGGCGACGGTCAACGGCGACATCAACTCGGACATCTATCTCTCCTGGGCTGGTACCGACAGCGCGCACACGGTCAATGTGATGCACCTGACGACCAACTCCGACGCGACGGATAAGCATACTCAGTGGGGCTGGAGCAGCATCTCACGGCCAAATCTCTCCACCGATCCGTCGTCGAGCGGAACCGGCCTGATCCTTTCCTGGACGGGAACCAACCACCGCATCTACTTCGCCAACTCGGCGGATGGCGTGAGCTGGACCGCGCCGGGCGCCTCGCCGCTGAGCGTGCAAACCGACTGGGCCCCCACGATAATCGGATTCAACGCGACAGCGCTGCCAACACATTGGCTGGCCTGGGCAGGCAACGGAACATCACCGACGGGCAACGTGAACGTTCAGTACACCCAGAGCTACCCTGGCTGGGGCGATGCCAATTCGTCGGCGTCGCTGGATGAGACGGCGATCTCAAGCCCGGCGCTGGTCTACAATGGCGACGGCACATCGCGCCAGGTATTGATCGGGTGGACTGGCAACGATCAGGACAATCACCTGAACGTCGCCGTCATCTCCGTCTAACCGCTCGCCCCTACAATTCGATGGTGGCCTGGTCGATCTAACAATTGGACTGCTGCGCTGGCCCTGGAAAGCGGCTACATGCAGCAGTCCCGCCTTAGCGCCACACTGCTATTGCATGCAGACCGCCGCCGCACCGATGACACCCGCCTCGCGCGCCGCCGCGGTGACGCGAATATCGAGGTTGCGCGTGAATGGCAGCCGCGCCCGCTCGCGCAGTTCAGCACGTAGCGGGTCGAGCAGTATCTCGCCTGCCTGAATCAGTCCACCGCCCAGCACCACCCGATCCAGGTCGAGCAGGCTGGCCGCATCAACGATGCCGCGTGCGATGGCTACGCCCGCATCACGCATCAGTTCCGCAGCGAATGTGTCACCGCTGGTTGCCGCCTCAGCGATAGCCTGACCTGTCAGCGCGTCCTCACTAAGCACGGCCAGCCTCGTTGGCGTCCCAGCCCGAATGCCCGCCCGCCCACGTGCGACCAGTCCCGTGCCGGAAGCATAAGCGGTGAGGCAGCCAATCGCGCCGCACGAACAGCGCGGTCCCTCGGCTGAGACGATGGTGTGGCCGATGTGGCCCGCATTGCCCGTCGCGCCATGGAAGACACGTCCGTCGGCTACAATGCCTCCGCCGACGCCCGTCGAGACGATCATGCCGAGCATCGCGCGCGCGCCGCGTCCAGCGCCGAATCGCGTTTCGCCCAACGCGAACGCATTGGCGTCGTTGTCCAGCGTGATTGGCAGAGTCAGCGCCGAGGCCAGCCGCGCACGCAGCGGGAAGGACCGCCACACTGGAATGAAGAGCGGCGAGACAATGCCATCGGGATAGATCATCGGCCCACCGCAACCTACGCCAGCCGCCGCCACACGATCCCTGTAGCCATCGCAGGCGCGCTCGGCCAGCGAGACGACGAAGGCAAGCAGCGTGTCCGCATCCTCGTCGCGGGGCGTCGGCTCAACGCAAAAGGAGAGCGCTTTCCCATTCGCCGCAACGACGCCCGCCGCTGTTTTCGTGCCGCCAATATCGATGCCAAGTATCAGCGCCCGATCATTGAGGAGAGCGGCTGAATGCCGCACATCCTCAGCGGCACTGTAGGGGTCCATACGCTTCCTCCGCTGTAACTGAACTACGCAGCCCGCCAAAATCGGGGATTGTGTAACCTGTTCCGACCCATGTATGATGGCAGTATAGCGCCAGCACTACGCAATAGTAAGCAGAATCAGGCGGGTATATTGCGGGCATCAGGCGCTGTGGCATCTTGACATACGGGCGACACTCACCTATGCTCGATTGCGCCGCGTTCGGTGTGGCAGGTTTATGTGGACTCAGTGGCGAGATCACAAACGGGCCCCAGAGTAAGGGGCAGAGAGGATACGAGGCTATGTCCTCGACAGAAGTCGTCCTGCGCATGATTGGGGCCGCGCTGGCGGGCTACCTGCTCGGCTCCATCCCGTTCGGCGTGCTGGCTGGGCGCCTCTTTGGCAAACGCGACCCGCGCGCATTTGGCAGCGGCAAGACCGGCGCAACCAACGTCCTGCGGACGTTGGGGCCAGGACCAGCCGCCTTTGTCATCGTGGGCGATGTGCTCAAAGGCATGGCGGCGGTTCTACTGGCACGGCTGGTCTTCTTCGGCGGAGCCAGCAATCCCGACGCACAGGCGACGGCCGAGGCCCTGGCGGGCTTCTGCGCCATCCTGGGCCATAACTACTCGATCCTGATTGGCTTCAAAGGCGGACGCGGCGTGCTGACTGGCGCGGGCGCGATGGTCATTATGGCGCCATTCGCGACACTCATCGGCTTCTTCTGCGCGGTAATCCCAATCGCCATCACTCGCTATGTTTCGCTCGGCTCGATCCTCGGCGCTGTCGGCAGCATCGTTACTGAGTTCATACTACTCCTGACCCAGCACGCTTCCCTGCCGCACTTTCTCTTTATCCTGGTGGCCGGCACGATGATCATCGTTTCGCATAAAGACAATATTGACCGTTTGCTCAAAGGCACTGAGCGCAAGCTGGGCCAGCCAGCGCAGCCGGTCGCGGGCTAGAGGGCGTTGTCACAGGCACTCAGTGGCTTTCAATGGCGGGGGCTGTGATAACGCCCCACCCGCCGCGCAGATACTCAATGGCGGAGAAGATCGTCCAGATGACCGCCAGCAAGAGTACGATGTTTGAGAGAACCAGGAAATAGTCGGCGAAACTGTCTGGCGCCCCACCAGTGCTCAGGCCGAGCGGAAACGCCGTCCGGCCACCGAGACCGGTCGCTAGCAAAATGCCACCCACCGAAAGCAGTGTCAGCAGCGTCTTCTGCTTGCCCCAGCGCCCCGCCGGAATCACCACGCCACGCGCTGCCGCGAACGAACGCAGCCCCGACACCAAAAACTCGCGCGCCACAATCACAATCACGATCCACGCAGGCACGAACCCTATCTGCACCAGCGCAATCAACGCTGCGGAGACGAAGACTTTGTCCGCCGTCAAATCGAGGAACACGCCCAGATTCGAGACGAGATGATAGCGCCGGGCGAGGCGACCATCTATCGTATCCGTTACCGCGCCAGCCACAAAAAGCGCTGTGGCAAGGAGTAACGCCCAGGGCGTCTCGATCAGAATCAGGATCACGAGTGGGATGGTTGTCGCCAACCGTGCGGCACTGAGGATATTGGGCAGATTGCGCACCATATTCTCCGAATTTCTTTATGCCAGCGTTTCACGCTCTCGATGGCGTCGTTGTGACTGCGTTGCGTCACCATGGAGTGTAAGCGATTGGCGGATGGCATAGCAAGTGGCGCACGGCGGTATGCGGCTGCGCATGACGACCGCTTGCGAGGTGTATCCTTCCATCAGGTATAGTAGGTTATATGATGGCTCTTCACGATACGCTCGATATCGCCATACTCGCGGAAGACGATGACATCCAGGCAGTGGCGAAACCTGCCGGGCTCGTCGTGCATCCGGCGTATCGGCATCCTGATGGCACGCTCACCGATGCCGTCTTTGCCGACGCCGACCGTCGTGGCCTCCCACGACCGTGGCTGCTGCACCGGCTAGACCGCGAGACGTCTGGTGTTGTACTCTTCGCGCGCACGGAAGAGGCGCGGCGGAATCTGGTGCGCCAATTTGAGCAGCGGCAGATCGTCAAACGCTATCTGGCGATCATCGGTGGAGACCTCGAGATCAGCAGCGGCGAGATCGATGCGCCCCTCTGCCGTGATCCGCTCGACCGTCGGCGCGTGATCGTATTGCCAGCAGGCAAGCCCGCACGCACACGATTTCGTGTGCTCGCTGCCCGGAATGGCTTTTCGCTCGTGTTGGCCGAGCCATTGACCGGCCGCACGCATCAGATCCGCGCGCATCTGGCTTTTCGTGGCGCGCCACTTGCCGGTGACCTGACCTACGGCGGGGCAACCGAGGCGACACAGGCAGCAGGCATCGAGCGCGCGCAACTGCATGCCTGGGAGCTGGCATTTCGCCATCCAGCGACCGGCGCAAGCACGACGGTTCGCGCGCCGCTTCCGGCAGATATGCGCGCCGCATGCGCTACACTTGGACTGGATGAAGACATACCGATAGATTCCTCGCGGACTACGGGCGATGAATGCGATTGATAACCACATGCGTTAAGGGGGAAACATGGAGCTCACTTCACTCGACCAGGTCAACCAGCAGTATCGTCAGGTCTACTTTCAGCCGCATTTCGACGATGCCGTGCTGTCGTGTGGCGGATCGATAGGCCTGCAAACGGCGACCGGCAACCGCGTACTGGTGGTGACCGTCTTCGGCGGCATCCCAGCGGAAGGCGCGCGTATCAGCGCATTCGCCTCGCAAACGCTTCAGAAAATGGGGCTGTCTACCAACCCCGCCGAGGCAGTGCGCCAGCGACGCGCGGAAGATCAGGCGGCGGTCGGATCGCTCGGCGCCGATGTGCTCCGCCTCGACTACCTGGATGCCATCTTCCGCGGCGATCCAGCCTACTACCAGGGCGACGATGCGCTCTTCGGCAGCGTCAACCCCGCCGACCTGTCGCTAGACGAAGAACTGGCGGGCGTCTTCCTCGCCATCCACGAACGCGCCCCACTCGCCGCGCTGTATGCGCCGCTGGGTGTCGGCCATCACGTGGACCACCAGCTCTGCTGCTCCGCGGCGGACCGACTGGCGCAGCGCAAGCTGAATGTCAAGTTCTACGAAGATTTCCCGTATGTGGCGAATAGCGGCGCGCTTGCTGCCCGACAGCGCGAGTTGAACATCACGATGGAGGCCGAGATGGTCGAGATTTCTGGCACGGTTCGCCAGAAAGAAGAGGCCATTGCGCTCTACCGCAGCCAGGTGCCAAGCCTGTTTGGGTCAGAAGAATCGATGATCAAGACGATCAACAGTTATAGCGGCTCCATGCGCAAGGCACAGCCCGGCATCATGATCGAGCGCTTCTGGCGCTGGTGACACTCCCCCGGCTGAAGCCGGGGACTGCTCGGTTTAGCAAGCTAAGCCGAGCAACGCGCCGGGTGTCCGCCGGAACTCCTACGCGGCTGGCCTCGCAAGCGCTGCCAGGGGCGTAGATACTTCACCTGCGTTGGCAGGGAACGACCGGGGAGCATTTCGCCATGGACACCAAGAGACAGGATATTCACGGCGCCTATCGCGTCGCGAGGGCCGGTGGCCCCGCAATGCGGACATGTATATATCCTGCGGTGTTTGCTCCGCCACCCGCATACGGGACACGTCTGCGAGCTGTAGGCTTCATCAACTATGATGGCGCCCACCGTCTTGTAATCCAACTGCTGGATCAGTTTGCGTGTGCAGGCCGTGCTCACCTGCTGGGCTTGCACCCGTCCTGTGCGCTGGGCCGCATCGTTGAACGGCTCACCCACATAGCAGGTCGCGTTCGGGAAGGCTTCGGCCACCTGGTGCGTCGCCTTGTGGCACAGATCGCGGACGCGCCGCTTGGAGCGGTCGAGCAACTGATACTTGCGCCGCTGCAAGCGCTTGTGCCGCCGCGAGCGCTTCTGCTTGCCCGATTGCAGCTGCTGGATGCGCGCCAACTGCTTGTTGCGATATTGGATGGTGGCCTTGGCGGCGCGTCCGCTAATGGGAATGACCTTGTGTCCGTCAGTAGCCGCGACGAGAGTATTCACCCCCAAGTCCACCCCACTGACCGTCTCCTGGGGCTGGGCTTCGTCAGCCATCTCACATATGAGGCGCACGACGCCATACGACAAGCGAACTTCCATCAGTCGGCCCGGCAATGTGACCGCATCAGGCAGGCGAATACGGAGCGCTCCGCTCGTGCCATGAGGCAAAATGAGTCGCCCATTGCGGATGCGCGCGTCCTGGTTGGTGTACACCACGTCGTGATAGCGGTACAAGCGCCAGGGATAGCGCCGCATCGGGGTGATGGCCCACCGCTCCCAACGCAGCTTGCTGGGCCACTTCCAGCCCAGGCGGCGAATGCGATGATAGCGCAGTACAAGCGCATTCCAGAGGCGCGCCGCCTCTTGGCGGCTGGCGCCGAAGGTGGCCCACTCGGCAGTGCTGCGTGGTATCCATACAAGTTCTACTGTGCGGTAGCTCATGTGTTCAGTATGGCAGACAGGCTACCGCATATCAAGGTGGTGCTTTCTGGCTACCGAGCTTTCATCCCCATGCCTGACTAGAACTGACGGCAGGGGCACTCAACCCGATTTCTTGATAGCCGAGTCGAAACCCACATGCCAGCGCATCAGTGCGGCACCGCTCATGCCAGAGAGTTATCATGCGAAAGGGAATGCGAGATGAAAGTCGTCACTGTCGCGGAAATGATCGCGGTCGAGCAACGGGCCGAGCAGGATTACGGGCTCACCTCGCCAACACTCATGGAGCATGCCGGGCATAGTGTCGCTGAGGCGATCCAGGCGCGGCTTGAGGGTGATGTCGACGATGTCAGCGTGCTCGTGCTGGCCGGGCCCGGCAATAACGGGGGCGACGGGCGTGTCGCGGCACGCTATCTTGGCGAGTGGGGCGCGCGTGTCACCATCTATGACTGGAAGAGCGGCCAGATCGAAGCTAATGGTCGCACAGGCTCAGTGGGCGATGACCTGGCCGGGCTACGTGATGTCATCGAGCAGGCGGATATCGTGCTAGACGCCCTGCTCGGCACCGGACACGCGCGGCCACTGGCTACGACGATGGCAGAGGCTTGCACGCTGGTCGCCCAGGAGCGGGAACGGCGGTCTGACCTCTATGTCGTCGCCGTTGACCTCCCAAGCGGACTCAACGCCGATACAGGAGCAGTCGATCCAGGCACGCTAGCAGCAGACCTCACGGTGACGCTGGCCTATCCTAAAGTTGGCCTGCTGCTCTTCCCCGGCGCATCGTATGTCGGCGAGCTACAGGTAGGCGGCATCGGCCTGCCTGCCACTATGCACGTCGCCGCCGGGCTGGAGATGCTCGACGACGAGCTGGTTGGCCCAACCGTGCCGACACGGCCACTGGAGAGCAACAAAGGTACCTTCGGCAAGGCGCTGGCGCTGGCTGGCTCCCCCCACTATATCGGCGCGGCATATCTCGTCTGTGGGGCGGCGGCGCGTATCGGCGCGGGGCTGGTGACGCTGGCGACGCAGTCCGAGCTGGCGCCGTTTTATGCCACTATGCTGCCAGAAGTCACCTACACCTTGCTTCCACCCGAAAGCGCACCCCCCGAAGCGCGCGCGCAATCCATCCTCGATCACTTGGATGGTTATCGCGCGCTGGTCGTCGGGCCGGGACTGGGGCAATCGCAGGCGACTGCCGCGCTGATCGAGCGCCTCTTCGCGGGGGTATCAGCGCTCGTGCCCGAACAGCGTCCCCATCTGGTGGTGGACGCCGATGGGCTGAACAATCTGGCGAAGCTCGATCACTGGTGGCTGCGGCTACCACCCGGCGCCATCTTGACGCCACACCCAGGCGAGATGGCACGGCTGCGCGGCGGGAGGCCAGTCTCGGGTGGCGGCCCTGACCGGCTGACCGTTGTACGAGAAGCAGCGCGCGAATGGGGGCATATTATCGTGCTGAAGGGCGCCTGTACCCTGATCGCGTCGCCCGAAGGCATTGTACGCATCAACGGCACACCCAACCCGGCGTTGGCCACCGCCGGTACTGGCGACGTGCTGGCGGGTACGACGGCTGGGCTGCTGGCGCAGGGGATGTCGCCATATGACGCCGCCTGCGCCGCCGTCTATCTGCATGCGCTCGCCGGGCAAAGGATAAGCGCGCGCCTCGGCGACGCGGGGCTGCTGGCGGGCGACTTACTGGCCGAGCTGCCGCTTGCCCGCCAGGATGTGCAAGACAGGTGATGGGCGCGGGCCGCGCCATGTGTATTGCATTGCCTCCCGTGAAGTCTCCACGGACCGCCTATCAGTACTATATGGCAGAGGTTCTCTGTTCAACGATGCACGGAGATGGTGCTATACTGGCTGCGTGACGGCGGGGAGTCTTAGCATCACAGCGTCGTTGCGCCGCATAAATCGACAACTGTGTCGAGGGGATGAGCAGAGTTGACGAGGTACTGCGCTGGAGGGCGCGATGGCCTATCTGGAAATTCGCATTGGACAGGATGTTCGCCGTATCTCGCTTGACCGTGACCATCTGCGGCTAGGACGGTTGGCGGACAACGATATCGTGCTGCGCGACGCGCAAATCTCGCGACAGCATGCGGAGATACGTCTCGCGGCAGGTGAATGGCGTATTCTGGACCTTGGCAGCACCAATGGCCTCCATGTGAAGGGCAAGCGCGTGCGCGAGCACCACCTCGGCAGCGGTGATGTGCTCCTGCTGGCGCCCAGCGTCACTCTCTCATTTTACGACGGCGCCGCGCCACCAGATGCCATCTCGACTGCCGCGAGCGCTACGCCACCGACCCGCCTGCCACAACCGTCGGCTGTCCCGATAGAGCCAGCCACCCCCGCTCCCGCATTCGACATGCTGCGCCCGCGTTCACCGTTTGCCGATGATGAGCAGTTCTACATTCCACCTGGTATGGGTATGCCCGCGCCACCTACCGATTACAGTCGCCGGTATGCCCCCAGTCCGTATGGAGGCTCGCCCGAGGCTGGTGGATACTCGCGGTATGCTGAGCAATCGGCGGACACTACGTCGTCACAATTTGATACGATTCCCGCTGGTGGATATCCCGCGCCCGTTGGCCCATTGACCAGTGGTGGTAGCAGTGATGGACACGATCCATTCCGGCGAAGCAGCGTCAACGCACAATCTGAAGTCTACCGTCCGACGGCAGGCCCAACCAGTACGCTGTTACACGTCTGCCAGACATGCGGGCAACTGACTGCGCCTGATTCGGTATACTGCCAGAGTTGCCATCACTCGGTCGCGCGTGAGTGTCCCAACTGCCGACTCAGTCTCTTGCCAATTCAGGATCGCTGTCCGCGTTGCCAGTCACCGAATCCGGGATCGGTACGCCGGGCGCATCGAGCGGCGGGCGCGTAGCGCGGCTTTCCGGCTTGACGCGGTGGCATACGAGCAGGCACAATACCGCAGGTACGGACGTGACAATCGCCGCGTGCCAAACGCTTGTCAATCATGTGTTTCCGTCCTTTTCACTGACAACCCAATGAGCACCCAGAGGAGGCTGTGCATCATGCTGTCCACCGACGATGTGACACTAATCCCATTCGACATTGCCGCATCTCTGTTCGCCGGTCCCGACGACGACGAGAATCTCGACGATGACTTCGACGACGACATGGATGATGACGACCTCGATGACGAATGGGAAGACGAGTTCGAGGACGAAGACGAAGAAGACGAAGTCGAGTGGGATGAAGAGGATCTGAGCGATCTGGATGACGATGAAACGGACTAGGACGCGCCGGACTGTCGTTCTTCGGCAGTATTCGCTCGGGCGTCTGCCGTTCTGACATCCAGGGTGCGACGATTGCCTCACCTGTCTGGGTTCGCCGGGCCAGGTGAGGCTCTTTGTGTTTGGCACGCCCGCTTGTTGGAATATTGACGAACGCCCTTCACAATGGGCATACTCGATAGCGAGGGGGCCGAGCAAGTCGCGGAGGAATGCTTAGAGACACAGCAGAGAGGCCGTACGCATGGCGACATCCGAACAGAGTTCGTCGGCGGCATTGTTGCGCCTTCGCGCCGCCGATGTCGTACGAATCTGCGGTCTGAACGCCGCGGCGGCCGGGCTGGAACTGGCGTCGAGTCACTGTGTCGTGGCAGGCCAACGAGATGGCGCTCGACTGCTGGCTACTGTGATGGATGGGGAGCCATGCACAGTGTCAGTTGAGGTCACCGATGACACAAATTCGGTACAGTGGGCGTGTGACTGTGCTCACGCGGGGCCACTCGCCTGCGAGCATGTCGCGGCGACACTCTCCGCCTGGATTGCGCATCCGTCTGACTTCCTGGTCAAAGGCTCCGAGAACACTGCTGAGGTAACCCCCGAACTATCGGCTGAACGCGCCCCAGCCCAGCCCGACGCTACCGATTTCGCAGCGCCGAGCCTGATCCTCCCTGCTGCCGAAACGCTCACCCTCGCGGGCGCGCTGGCGCGGATGAGCGCCGCCGATGTGGGGGCGATAGCACGTCGCATTCTCGACACAGATCTTCCGGGAGACACAGCGGATATCGTCCGCGCGATTGTTGCCGCGCTCAGCGATCCTAGGCGTCTGCAAGCGCTATACAAGCAACTGGAGCGCCCGGCGCAGATGCTGCTCACCAGGATTGACCTGGCAGGCGGGGCAATGACCGCCGCGGATGTGGAGAGCCTGGCAAGTCGCATTGGGCGTCCATTGAGCGCGGTGCAGAGTGATATCGCGATACTGGAGCGGCATGCGCTCCTGCTGCCAAAGTTGCCATCGAGCGCGCCGAGCCAGCATGGGCCGGGCGCCACATGGCGTCACGTGGCGGGCTGGCGCATAGCCGACGAGGTGCGATGGGCGCTCGCAACGTCGCTGCCGATTGAGCCTCTGCCAACCCAACGTGAGGCGCATCTAGCGCCACTTATCGATCCTTCCGGCGCTCCCTTGCGCACGTTCCGCTCAACGCCACGCCCGCTCTGCCTGGCGCTGGCGCTGCTTGCCCATGCGCCGCCTCCGCTCGGCCTGCCAGATGAGAGATCTGCTATGGACGATGACACCCGGCCCACCCACAATGGCGGCAGTCGACTCGCTCCTGGCGAGCTGGCGCCTGGGCGGCTCAAAGAACTCGCTCGCAACGTCGGCATTGAAGTAGATGCTCTCCGTCTCGCCCGGCGGCTCTTACGCCAGGCTCGCGCGCAACAGCCCGCATCGCCGCTTGCCGACATGGCGCGGGGGCCTGTGGCGGAACGCCCACTCATCCTGCGCGACGCATTCCGGCGCTGGCTGCGCGCAGACTCAGCGGCGGAGCTGCTCGAGATCGAAACGTCAGAAGGCCTTCAGATACGTTACGCGACGGCACATCCAGCGTTTCGCCCCGAAACGATTGCCAGCGAGGTCAGCAATGCGCGGCGATTCATAGCTCGCCTGCTTGGCCGTGCTCAACCGGAAGCCTGGTATTCAGCTGAGGACTTTCTCACAGCCGCATGGCAGATACGTCCCGGGCTGCTTCGCGGTCAGCAGCACACCTGGGCCTCACCGGTCTGGTGGATAGAATCCGCCCAGGAGAAGCGAATGTTGCAGGCAGATATACGTGAGGACTGGATGGCCGCGGAAGGCGCATTCATCCGGTCGCTACTCACCGGCGCCTTCGCGGTGTGGGGCGCGCTCGATCTGGCCTCGCGCGAGGATGGCTCGATGTCCGCATTTCGCCTGACGCCATTCGGCGCGTTCCTGCTTCAGCGCGCCAATGGACCAGTGGATGCCTCGTTCGTCGCGTTATGCGACGCCGATTGGGGGCCACCTATCTTGCCACTCCGCGAGGGCGGGCTAGCGGTGCAGCCGCTCGCTGCCGGGACCGCGCTGCTGGACGCATTGACACTCTGGGCAACCCCAACGGCGGTAAGCGGAAAGCGCCTCATCTATTCGCTTTCGTCTGATCGCGCCTGCGCCGCGTTCGATCAGCAACTGTCACCTGCATCGCTGATTGACACACTTCGTCCGTTGCATAGCCGGGCCGCCGAGAGCGTGGCCAACCAGTTGAAGCAGTGGCAGGCGGAGTGGGGGCGCTCGCGCTTCAGGACTGGATTCACCTTGCTGGAAGCGAGCGATGAGGCGACGCTGGTGGAGGCGCTGGCTGCCGCGCCAGAGATCGCCGCACGCTGCCGTCGTATTGCGCCAACACTGGCGCTGGCGCATCCCAGCGACGCAGAGCTCCTGCGCACGCTGCTTGCGCGACGTGGCTACACGGTGTAGTCAGGCGGCGGAAGAGAGGCGGCCATGCTAACAGACGATGAGAAAGCCGTGCCTGACATTGACGAGGCAGCCATCTTTCAGCGCGACCTGTATCTCTACTGGTGGGCCGCGCGCGAACTTGGCGAGCTTGCGCTGTCCTCGCGTGGTTTCCTCACTCGTCCGGCGCTACGACGCCTGCGCTCGCAGTGGCCAGTCTCGGATGACGACCGGCCGGAGGCAGGCGATCCACGGCGCTACTATCTCCGGCGACTGCTGGAGCGGCTGGGCCTCGTGCGTATGCCATCCGAGCCATCGAAGGCATCGGCGAACGGCGGGCTGGTTGCGGCAGATAGCGAGATCATGGCGCGCTTCCTTGCCCATCCACTCGCGGAACGTCTGCGCATCTGTACCCGCCTCTGGGTAGCGGGCGGCTGGTGGCCAGATAACAAGCCACCGCGCGTTGCCACCGGATTGCACACGCCCATTCAGCCACGCATCGCGCTGGCGCGTCGCCGCCTGATCGAAATGCTGGCCGCACTGGAGCCAGGGAGTCCGGTCGAGATTCCAGGCGTCGCGCCGGTTGAGGACCATGCGCCCCGCATCATCGGCGCGACGACTCGCCGCAAGCCACGCGACATCGCCGACGAGCGCAACGAGACCATGCGGGCGGCGCTGGCGGGGCCGCTCCAGTGGATGGGGCTTGTCGTCAGACGCGAGACGGAAGGGGCAGGAGAGCGGAGACTGGTCGCAAGCCATGGCGTGCTGGCGCTACGCAACGAGCCGGACGACGAAAGCGTGCGGGAAACGCCTGGACGGGTCATCATCCAGCCCAATCTGGACATCGTGGCCTATCAGCCGCTGACCGCTCCAACGCTCTTCACTCTCGATAGCTGCGCCACGCGCGGATCACTGGACCGTGTCGCGCACTTTCGCCTGACCAGGAAAGACGCCACACGGGCTCAGCAACATGGCTGGTCGGAAGACGATATCGCACATAAACTGGAGACACTCACGGGAAGTCCGCTGCCGGGCAATGTCCGCATACGTCTGGCCGACTGGACGCGCGCCGCCAGCCGCATTCGCCTCACCCCACGAGTGACGCTGCTGACCACCTCGGCCCCGGCGCTGCTCGATGCGCTGCTTGCGGACCGCGCCGCGCATAGCTGGGTGCTCCGCCGCCTGGGGCCGACGCTGGCGCTGGTGGAGACCAACAAACTCGAATCGCTACGTCACTGGCTGCTGGCGCGCGGCGAGCTGCCAGCGGTCGAGATCGCCGTGCAATGAACCGGCACGGCACAACATACTACACCGGCGGATTGCTGATCGGCTCTAGCAGGAAGAGCGCGCCGTTTTGATCGAAGGTGGTGACCTGGGTATAGCGCGAGGCAACCCAGTCGCGGAAGCCCGGCAGCAGATCGAAACGACCAGAGGCGAAGAGGATCACGTGAACGCGGTTGCGTGTGATGTAGTCTTCCAGTTGCGACGCCGTCAGGTAGCCACTCGTGATGCGCACCGCCGAGGTATCTACCAGTTGCGGCGGCACATCGCGGTTGGCCAGCGCCGCAACGTACTGGTCGTCGGAAAGCACCACCTCGTTGGGCGCGCTGACACTCTGCAGCGCGAGCGCCATCGAGAGTGTCCGCGCTGGCAGTGGCGCATTCGCCGCGACATTTTGAGTCCAGTTGAGCGCCAGACCGGCGAAGCACATGACCACTAGCAGGACGAGCGTGACGGTCAGCGCGAGGCGTTGTCGCGATGGCTCAGCGAACGCCTGCCACATGGCATAGATGCCGCAACCGATAATTAGCATCATCGCAGGGCTGAGCAGCACAATGTGATGGCCCAGCAGTGGCTGCTGTCGGAGCAGCGTGATAAAGTCCGCCAGCGCCCACAGGATGAGCGGCGCGCTCACCCACATGCGCCGCCACGCAACCACAACAATCGCGGGCACAGCGAGAAAGACCAGCCGGGCATCCCGTAACGACGCACCGATGAGCTGAAGATTATCGAGCAACGTATGGCTATCCTTCTGGGCGGCTGCGAGATGGAAACGGACGACCTGATCATAGACGGCGCCCAAGCGTCCAATGTACGGCAACAGAATGATGACAATGGCGGCGAACAACCCAGCGGCCAACCACCCGAACGTCGGCGCGACCCGACGCAGGCCATCCCAGAACTCGGTCCGCGAAGGCCATCTAAGGCTTCCGCTTTTATCGAGCCAGCGCCGGGCCAGCGGCACGCTGAGATACAGCACAATCGGGACGAGCGCGACGATAGCGAAGAGTTTGATGAGGAGCGCGCACCCCAGCAACACACCGGACCCCACCGCCAGCCAGGTCCGACGCCGCCCGCTGGCGCGCATTGCCAACGCCGCGCAAGCCACCGCCCAGATTTGCAATGCGACCGACGGGAGCTCGGCCTGCAACGTATGCGCGCCGTGCTCATAGAGGGGGTCGAGCGCGAGCAGGAGACAGGCTACTGCCCCAATCGCGCGATGCCCCAGTGCGCGCCCAACAACATACATGCCCGCGACGCCCGCCACCGAGAAGACAATCAGCGCTATCCGCGCTGCGCCGAGGCTCTGCCCAAATAGCATATAGAACGGATAAATGCTGAGCAAAAAGAGGGGTGGCTGCGAGCTAAACACACTGCTGAAAAGCGAATGACCATCGGCCATGGCGCGCAGGGACTGCCAGTACACCCCCTCATCGTAGTCATTGCTTGGCCCTTGCAGCGTTTGCAGGGCCAGGGCGAGCGCGATGACACATGCGCCGAGCGCAATCCACCCCGCCGGAGAGATACGTCTGAGCTGCGCCGCGAGTGACGGCGAATGGCTACCCTGCCCCGCGCGCCGCGATGACCGCCTCCGAGTGCGCGCCGTACCTGACGCCAACGTATGCCCCCTCGTGCCTTGACGTGCTTCTCGCGATGCGCCTTGTCGCGCACCTGTGCTGAATTATAGCCACGGGAGTCCCGGCGAGCGCCAGCGAGATAGCAGAAATGAGGCTCAGACAGCCTTGCCAAACTCGAGCACCAGCAGGTCGAGCGCTAGCTCTGGTGTCATGCGACTGCGCTTGAGCGAGGTGTCTATCTCAAGCAACGTACGGTGGGCGGCTTCGAGCTGCGCGAATGTGAAACGGCGCGCCAGCCGTAGTGACTTTTCGACGACGAACGGCGCGATGCCCGCCGCGGAGGCAATCTGGTGGGCAGGCATGCCACGATCCGAGAGCAGCTTCACCTGCATCAGCGACCGCGTCTGAAACGCCGTCAGCGCGACGATGCCCAGCGGTGACTCGCCATTCGCCAGCAACTCATGAAGCAGCGCGAGTGCCGTCGAGGTGTCGCGTCGGGCCAATGCGTCGGTCAAATCGAAGACCTTCGACTGCCTGGCAACCGGCGTGAGCGCTCGGACATCGTCAGGGCTGATCTCGCCGCTCTCGCCAACGTACGTGCCGAGCTTATCAATCTCGCTCGCCAGCATGCGCAGGTCATCGCCCAGCGACTCCACCAGCATACGCGCGGCCTCCGGCGATAAGCGCCGCCCCTGCGCTCGCGCGCGACGGGTCACCCAATCGGTGAGCTGCGCCCCAGTCGGCTTTGCGAATACATGCGATGTGCCGTGGCGCCGCGCCGCCTGCATCAGCGGATGGTCCGCCTTCAACTCATCAGGCACGAGCGCCACCAGCACTGTCGTCTCAGGCAGCGAGGGAATATACTCGGCCAGGCCTTTCGCGAACGCCAATGGACTCAGACCCGTTGTCGCTGCCTTTTTGCCGCGTTTCCCTTTGCCTACTGGCGCGACTGGCGGCTCTGGCGCATTGGCCTCGCCACTCTCCCCATCCTCAGCGGCCTCTCCGTCGTCCGCCTGACCTTTGCGCGGCCTGGGCAATCCCTCCAGTACGACCAGGCGCTTTTCCGCCAGAAACGGCATTGTGTCGCAGGTATTGCGAATCACCGCCAGGTCAGCGGTCTCGCCCGCGAAGGAATCCTGATTGTAGCTGAAGTCGCCCGACGCACGAATGCGCGCCAGCTCCTCATAGGCCGAAAACTCATCTTTGCCAGAGAGCAGAATAAACATGTTCTCATTCTATGCCGCAACCAACCAGGTCGCAACCTGTGCTATCATCCTGGGATGAGACCGCGCGCCAATGAGCCAACGTGAGCGCTCCCTCTGCCAGCGGCGCAAGAAACGAGCGGACGCCATGAGCCTACCATCCTGGCTGCAGTACGGCATAGACACGTATGGCTACTGGGTCGTGTTCCTGGCGGTAGCCATCGAAAGCACAGGGATACCTTTTCCCGGCGAGACGACACTGGTCGCGGCATCGGTCTACGCCAGCACGAACCATACGCTGAACATCGTGCTGGTGATCGCGGCTGCGGCGGCTGGCGCGATTCTCGGCGACAACGCGGGCTATACCGTCGGCAAGTATGGTGGCTTCCCGGTGCTCCAGCGGCTGCTACGGCTGTTCCACGTTGGCGAAGACAAGCTGGTCTACACCCAGCGCTTCTTCGAGAAGCACGGCGACAAGACCGTATTCTTCGGCCGGTTTCTAGCGATATTACGCGCCTGGGCCGCGTTTCTGGCGGGCGCCAACCACATGCGTCGCCGCACCTTCTTCATCTGGAACGCGGCTGGTGGCATCCTCTGGGCGACGATCTACGGCTCGCTTGGCTACATCCTGGGCAATAATCTCCCACTGCTGGGGCGCATCCTCAAGGGACTTGGCATCTTCGGCTTCGTCGCCCTTGGCGTCATCATCGTGGCGCTCGTCGTCGTCTGGTATGTTCGCCATCGTCGCCAGGAGGAGGCTGTCCATCGCGTCGCGGCGGGGCGAAATACGCCAGCCACCAATACAACCACCGATGCATCACCTGACACGCCAGTCCCAGTTGCCGCGCCTACTGCACCCCCCAGCCCAGATCACAACGGCGCCAGTGTCACTAGCCAGGTAACCAACTCATATCAGCGATCACGGCATACACGCAGACGGCAGGCGTACAAATAGCCCCGCCGCTATCCTTCCTCCACGATTTCGCCGCCATGCATGATTGCTGGGTCAGGTGTGTAGTCCGGGTAAGTGAGTTCCCAGATGTTGCCTGGCTCCTCGCGCGCCTCCCAGCGGCGTAGCGCATCGAGCAGCACCCGCCGCTGCAAAGCTGGCTGATGTGGCGGGCCGAGGCAATCGCCGAGCGTGAAGCCCACTGGGGCGATGGCGCGTGGCGGCCCCATCTCGCGCGAGGCTTTGGGTACGAGCGTAATGAGGATGGTGGGCAGGCCCAGCATCTCGATCTCGCGCTGAATCGCTACGACGGTGCGGTGGCAGAGCGGGCAGCCAGCCGTGAGCAGCACGGCATCGGCGCGCGAGCGCTCGATCACCTTCGCCATCTCAGGCGCGCCACGCTCGTAGAGATCGCGCAGGAGCTGGGTATATCCCATGAATCCCAGGTGCTTGTCGCCGACGCCCGCAATGATGCCTTCGGCCGCCAGTTCGCGCAATCGGTCTATCGGGAAGACGCAGTTGATGTCGCTGTCAGCATGGCGATGGTCATAGTGGCCGTGCGTCACCATAAGCCGCTCACTCTCCACGTCGCCGGAAATGACCCGCCAGGAGTTGTCGCCCGCCAGGTCGAATGGCTCTTGATCGCGCAGGTGAACACCCGCGGTGGTGACAAGCGCGAAGACCGTCTCTCTCAACTCGCGGCGGCGCGGCGTGTAGGGGATGCAGCGGCGCGACATCGGCATGCCAGGCGACCTTTCAAGTGTACACCAGCGCGCTAACCGAGCTTGCGCAGCACCTCGAAGAGTTCCTCGTTGTCGGGCGCCTCGCCGATTGGATGATGGACGTGGATCCAGGCAATCTTGCCCGCCTTGTCCACAACGAAGAGTGCACGCTCGGCCATGCCCGCGGGGTGGCGCGCGCCGTAGAGATCGGTCACGTTGCCCTGGGGATAGAAGTCGCTGAGCAGCGGATAGTTGATGTCAAGTTGCTTGGCCCAGGCGACGAGCGAGTGACGGGCATCCATGCTGACGCCGAGCACCTGTGTATCGTAGGAGTTGAAGCGCTCCAGTTCAGCCTGATAGGACGGCATCTGCGCCGAACAGGTGCTGCTGAAGGCAAACGGAAAGAAGGCCAGCACGACATTCTTCTGGCCGCGATACTGACTCAACGTGATCTTCTCGCCCGTCTGGGCAGTTAGCGTAAAATCGGGCGCTTCATCCCCAATCTTGAGTGTCGGGGTTACATCCAGACTTTCAGCCGCCACGTCTGCATCTCCTTTGACCACTACTCGTTACAAAACACGCAGCCGCTCTAGAAACGGCTGCCCTGGGAATCGTAGGGCGCCTGCCTGTGTGGTGTCAAACGTTTAGCGCCCGCGTTGTCCATCATCAACTACGTGGCAGGGTTTCGCCCGTCAGCCACTCATACGCCTCGCGGTAGCGGCTGGTCGTCCCCACGACCACCTCATCGGGCAGCGCGGGCGCGGGCGGCTGTTTATCCCAGCCGGAACGCTCCAGCCAGTCCCGGACATACTGTTTGTCGAAGCTTGGTGGCGAGCCACCCGGCGTATAGTCTCCGACCGCCCAAAAGCGCGAGGAATCCGGGGTCAGCAATTCGTCGATCAGTATAAGCTGGCCATCGAGCAACCCAAACTCCATCTTGGTATCGGCAATGATGATGCCGCGATCCAGCGCATAGGTCGCCGCCGCGCGGTAGATAGCGATGCTGACGTCGGCGATTGCCTGACCTAAATCTTCGCCTACACTGTTCTTCATCTCATCGAGCGAGATATTGATATCGTGCCCGGTCTCCGCCTTGGTGGCTGGGGTAAAGATCGGCTCAGGCAGCTCGTCCGCCTGGCGCAGTCCTGTTGGCAGCTTCACTCCGCAAACCGCGCCTGTCCGCTGATAGTCCGCCCAACCACTCCCCGCCAGGTAGCCGCGGACGACACACTCGAAGTCCAGACGCTTT
>DATBIB010000126.1:0-3015 GCA_036557205.1 Ktedonobacterales bacterium
CGTCGGCGCCCGCGGCAATCGCCGCCACGCCCATTGGCAGCACCAGATCGCGGTGGCCGGTCGCGTGGCTGGGGTCCACGATCACAGGCAGATGCGTCAGCCGTGCCAGCAGCGGCACGCAGGCGAGATCGAGCACGTTGCGTGTGTGGGTATCGAAGCCGCGAATGCCACGCTCGCAGAGCACAACATGCGCGTTGCCCTCGGCCAGGATGTACTCCGCCGCCAGCAGCCACTCGTCGAGCGTCGCGGCGAAGCCACGCTTGAGCATCACCGGGCGGCCCGTCCGGCCGACGGCGCGCAGCAGCGGGAAGTTCTGCATATTGCGACTGCCAACCTGGAGCATGTCGGCATGCTCGGCGACGACTGCGGCCAGCGCTGGCTCCATCACCTCGGTGACGACCGGCAGCCCCACGCGCCCGCCCGCCGCCTCCAGCAGCAGGATGCCTTCGAGTCCGCGCCCCTGAAAGCTGTAGGGCGAGGTGCGCGGCTTGAATCCACCGCCACGCAGCACCTGCGCCCCCGCTGCTGCCGCCGCCTCGGCGGCCTCGTTGATCTGCGCCTCATTCTCTACCGAGCACGGCCCGGCGATCAGGACAGGATCGGCGCCGCCAAAGACTGCGTGGCCAACGCGCACCAGCGACTTCTCCGGGTGTAGCTCGCGGCTGGCGAGGACAAACGGCGACTCGACCGCGAGACATTGCTCTACGGCGGGCAGCGCCGCCAGGGTCTGCTGGAGGCTTGGCGAGAGCGCCGTCTCGGGGATATACAGGTCATGCTCCGCCCAGCGGACCGCCCGCGCCGCGATTCCACTATCCGATAACACAGCGCCGACGGCCTGGCGTTCCTCCGCCGAGGCGTCCTCTCGCAGCACAACCACCATACGAGTATCCCTCACTTCCGGTCTGGCGCGTCGCGTCAACCAGACACGCCGCTCGCGCATTGCTTCACTCCAACCAACGGGATGGAGCAATTGGCGAGGTCGCGGGGGAAACCGGAAGCCCGCGACAGACGAGACACTGGCAGCAAGGTCGCGGGCATCAAAAAAGCAGAGGTTCTCTTTCCTCTGCTTTTCCCTCCGACCTGCCGTGAGCCAGTCTTGCCGCCGCCAAGCGTTGCGGCCCATCCGTCAGGCCGGAGGGCTATACCAGTAATACCAATATCCGCAAACGCCGTGGCGGCTCAACATCTACAGCGGCTCCAACTAACAGACTGCTGAGTTTCATGTCTCGTCATGTCAGAGTATAGAAGCGAGAGTCAAGCGTGTCAAGGTCAGCAATTGATACAGGCCGCCCCGACACGACGCCACACTCGCAACTCTGGCATAGCAACCATCAGTAGCATATTCCACATCAGGTTACAGCCTATGGCTGCCGTTGACGCCATGGGCCGTTATCCACCAGTGCTGTGGATAGCTCGCTCCAATTGTGGAAAACTTGTTCTAGCGGCAGCGCAGGACAGGGCGTGGTAGGATGGGGATAGCGTCGCCGCTCAACAATGCACGCGCTGCCCGCGCTATCTGCGGGATAGCTGGCGCTCGCGCTGGCGTGACGCCGAGGGGGAGTTGCCGATGATTCCGCGCGAAGTGATTTCGCTGATGAGTCGCCGCCGTATTGTCGCCGAGGTGCGCACCGAGACGGCGATGCAGGCGTTGAGTGTGGTGGATGCGCTGGCGGCGGGCGGCGTCAGCACCATCGAGGTCTCGCTGACCATTCCCGGCGCGCAGGAGATCCTGACGCACATGACGACGCGCCAGGATGTGCTGGTCGGCGCGGGCGCGGTGCTGGACGGCAAGCAGACCCGCGACGCCATCGCGGCGGGCGCGCGGTTTATCGCCTCGCCGGTCTTCAATCCCGAGCTGGCGTTGATCTGCCAGGAGGCCGGAGTCGCCTGCGTGCTGGGGGCGCTCACGCCATCCGAAATCATCGCGGCACAGCGGGCGGGCGCCGAGATGGTAAAGCTCTTCCCGGCGGAGGCGCTCGGCGGGCCGATGTACGTCCGGGCGCTACTTCGCCAGCTGACCCATATGAGTCTGCAAATCTCCGGCGGGTTCTCGGCTGAGCACATGATCGAATATCTGGAGCTGCCGATCCGCAGCCTGGCGCTGGGCACGCTGCTGGTGCCGCGGGTGTTGGTGGAGCGGGGCCACTGGCAGGCGATCACCAATCGCGCGCGCGCCTTCGTGGATTACGCCGCCAACCCGCACGTCTACGCCGCGCAGTTCCTGGCGATGATGGGCATCGGCTCGCCGCAGGCTGCTCCCGCCAGCGCGGGCAATGCGCGTGTCGCCAATATCCCCACCATGCCCGTTCCGCCCGGGATGGGTGATCCGACCTTTGCAGACATGCCTGCCCGTTCAGGATTCGATCCGGCGGCATCGAGCAGTGGCTTCAAGCCATGGGACTCGCGCCCGGTCGAATTGGGCGATGACGAGGACTGGCTGCGCTGAACGCCTCTCTTTTTCATCAAGGAGCTATATCTTCGTGAATACGGCGCGAACACGTGTAGCACTGATCACGGGCGGCGGGACGGGCATAGGCCGCGCGACCGCTGAAAAACTCGCGGGACAGGGCTATCACGTCGTCATACTGGGGCGGCGCGAGCAGCCACTACGGGAGACGTCGGACGCAATTGGCGCATCGTCCTCCTGGTATCCGCTCGATGTCAGCCAGCGCGAGCAGGTCACCGCGACGACGGCGCTGGTTGTCGAGCGCTGGGGCCAGGTTGATGTGCTGGTGAACGCCGCCGGGTTCGCGATGGGCGTCCGCGCGGGCATGCCACTTGACGAGGCCGCCAGCAACTGGGATGAGACGATTGCCGCGAACCTGACCGGCGCGTTTCTGATGTCCATCGCCGTCGCGCCGTACCTCACCCGTCCGGGCGGGCGGATCATCAGCATTAGCTCCATCGCAGCCTATACCGGCGGCCAGCGTGGCGGCTCCATCGACTATGCCGCCGCCAAAGCGGGACTGATCGGGATGACGCATGGACTGGCGCGCGATCTCAGCAAGGAGGGCA
>DATBIB010000127.1:0-44210 GCA_036557205.1 Ktedonobacterales bacterium
ACACTCCAGAGCTGGTGGCCATCGTTCTCGCCGAGCGCGACGACGTTACCGCCCACATTCGGGCATGAGCTCGCCGATGGAACAGGGTCTGAGACGGTGTAGACGATGCCGTCCGCCACCACGGGCGCTCCGACGAGCTGATAGGGATGCCAATCTGTCTGATAGCGCCAGCGCACAGAGCCGTTGCCAGGATCGAGCGCCGTGAGGGTCATCTTGCCATAGCCAGCCGCAATGCCCTGGGGGTTCTGCATAGTGCTGCTGACCAGAACGCTGGGTACTGTAGGAAGGGGTCCGCCTGGCCGTTGGCCAACGTCGCGGGTGCAGCCAGCGAGCATGAGAACAGCCAACATGACGGCCAACATGGCATACAGAGCTGGACGATGTATGCGCCGCATCGACTCTCTCCAGTCGCGATACCCAGGAGGCAAGCACAATCATGTCTATCATGTCTATGCTAACGACGCTAGCAGGGGGAACTGCCAGAGTTTACCACATAGGTCGCCAGCTTGCAGCGAGATGCCTTTTCGACAATAGTCACAGCATGAAATAGGCGAGGATGGTCGCCGCTGGGATGAGGATCAGCGCCAGCCAGTCCAGCAGGCGCAGCCGCCCCTCGTGGAGCAGCGTCGCCTCGCCGGTAACGCCGTAGCCGCGCGCCTCGATAGCCATCGAGAGGTCTTCGGCGCGGCGCAACGCTCCCTGAAGCATCGGTACAAGCAGCGAGCTGGCGCCACGAATCCGCGCGCCCACCGAGCCAGTGGAGAAGTTGGCTCCGCGCGAGACCTGCGCCTTGATGAGCTGCTCGGTCTCCTGTACGAGCACCGGGATGAACCGCAATGCTACCAATGTCATCAGCCCGAACTCATCCGCTGGCACGCGGAAGCGGCGCAGTGGCCGCAGCAACACGACGATGCCCTCTGCCAGCGCGACCGGGCTGGTGGTCATCGTCAGAATCATCGAGCCGAGGAAGAGCAACAGGAAGATGGCTCCCAGTGAGATGACAAACCAGATGCCGTCGTAGGTCACGACGATGGGGCCAACTGAAAACCCCAGCACGTCCCACGGCCCGAAGGTTTGCCAGGTGTCGCCGGGCGTGAACATCAGCGTGAAGGGAATCCCCAGCGCGAGCAACACCAGCAGCAACCGCATGCGCCGCCAGATGTACCCGAACGGCACGCGGCCCACCAGGATCGCCAGCGCCAGCAGGCCAAACGAGAGCAGATAGACGCCGTAGTGAAAGTCGTTGTGATTGGCGGCGAAGAAGATCAGCGCGAACCAGCAGAGCAGCAGCAGCTTCGTGCGGGCGCGTAGCTCGTGGATCGGCGAGGTCCCGGCGATGTAGATGCCAACCGGCAGATTATCGAGCATCGTCGCCTCGCCCTTCGAGCGCCGCCAGCAGCGCAGTGGCTGTGGCTTCCGGTGTCGTCGCATCTGGCGGCACGTCCAGCCCGCGTGCCCGCGCCAGCGCGCCCACCAGCGCCAGCGGTGGCGGCAGCAGACCTGCCGCGATGATCGCCTCGGTGTCGCCGAATACCTGTTCCGGCGCGCCAGCCAGCCGTAGCTCGCCCTCGGCCAGCACAAATAGCTGGTCGGCTAGCTCGGCCACCTCGCTCATGTCGTGCGAGACCAGCACCAATGTCAGGCCATCCCGGCGGCGCAACGTGCGCAACTGGGCATACAGTTCCGCGCGCGCCTCGGCATCCAGCCCCGCACTCGGCTCATCCAGCACCAGCGTTCGCGGGCGCATCGCCAGCACACCCGCCAGCGCCACCCGCCGCCGCTGCCCGCCACTGAGCGCGAACGGCGAGCGCGCCAGCAGCGCAGCATCGTGACCCAGCGCCACGGCGTCCAGCGCCCACGCGACCCGCGCCCGCACCGCCGACGGCGAGATCCCAAGCTGGCGCGGCCCAAACGCGACATCATCGTAGACGGTCGCGGCGAAGAGTTGCGCCTCGGGGAACTGGAAGAGCAGACCGACATGCTGCCGCAGCGCCTGAAGGTCGGTCCCACGGGTCCCGCGCGCGCCGACATCTACGCCTTCGACGACGACACGGCCACTGGTAGGACGCAGCAGCCCGTTGAAGTGCTGGACGAGCGTCGATTTGCCGGAGCCGGTGACGCCGATAATCGCGGCGCAGACGCCATCTTCGATGGTCAGGCTGACATCACGCAGGGCGGTGCGCGCTCTGGGCGTGTTGGGATGGTAGATGTGTGTCAGGCGCTCGACGTGAATGCTCATGCGGGCGATCCCTCCGTCGCGATGAGCGCGGCAACTAGCGCCTCAGGCGAGAGCGCTTCCGGTGGGATGGGCAGCCCGGCCCGACGCAACCGCTCGCCCAGGATGGCGACCTCTGGCACAACCAGCCGCAGTGCCCGCAGCCGGTCCAGATCGGCAAAAACGGCGGCAGGCGTCCCTTCCAGCGCGATGCGCCCCTGCTCCAGCACGATGACCCGGTCGGCCAGCGCGGCCTCCTCGAGCAGATGCGTAACCGCAACCACGCTCAATCCACGGGCGCTGTTCAACTCGCGCAGCAGGGTGAGTATCTCGCCGCGCGTCTGCGGATCAAGTTGCGCTGTGACCTCGTCGGCAACGATACAGGCTGGCTCCAGCGCCAGCACGCCCGCAATGGCCAATCGCTGACGCTGGCCACCAGATAGCTCATAGGGCGCTCGCCCACGCGCATCGGTCAGCCCAACCGCCACCAGCGCGGCGTCGACCTTCCCCGCGATGACCCCACGAGGCAGCCCGCGCGCCGCCAGCCCCCACGCGACATCGTCGGCGACGACGGTGGCAATAATCTGGCTGTCGGGGTCAGAAAAGATCATGCCCACACGCTCACGCACGAACCGGCGGCGCGCGCGTTCGCGGGTATCGTGTCCCAGCACACGCACATGCCCCGCCTCAGGTACGAGCAGGCCATTCAGCAGGCGAGCCAGTGTCGATTTCCCGCTGCCGTTATGGCCGAGCAGCGCCACATACTCGCCCGGCGCCACGCGCAGCGAGACAGCGTCAATTGCCGCAGGCGTGGGCGCCATGCCGCCACGCGCTGGATAGCGATAGGTGACGCGATCAACGTCAATCAGCGGGAGCGTTGAAGAGATGCTCTGATTCATCTAACGCCTCCCGCCCTTCTTCCTGCCGGATTCATAGCGTCATTCGCGCCATCGGTCCGGCCGCCGCGACGCACGAGTCGTCGAGGCAGACTGACGAGAAACGCCAGCGGCAGCATGAGCAGCCAGGCCAGCCGCAACGCCCAACGTGGTGGGAATGAGCGGACATCGTTGCCCAGCACCCGCGCCGTTCCTGTCGCGACGGTGAGGTAGAGCGTGACCATGGGCAGCGCGAAACACAGCAGATAGGCAAAGAGCAGTAGCGGCCAGAGTCGTAGGCCCAATGTCTCCAGCGCCAGCAGTGGAGGCCGCACGGCCAGCCAGAGCTGTTCCAGGCCAACCAGGTGCGCGCCGCTCGCCAGCAGCGACATCGCGGCGTCCATGGCGTTGCGTAGCTCATCCACCACGTCTTTGACGGGCAGCCCGGTGAACACGATCAGGCCCAGCGTCGCGACGACACCCGCGGCGGTGATGAAGAGCGAGCAGAGCGTCAGCGCGATCCATGGCGAGCGCCGACGCTGCATGATCCAGCCAATCATGGCACCCACCAACGCCTGTAACCCCATGCGCCAGCCAAAGTGTGGCCCCGCGATCACCGTTACCAGAAATGCGGCGACAGCCGCCGCCAGGAGCGTCACCCGCAGCCCCCGCCGCAACATCAGCAAGGCGAACGGCATGGGCACGGCGGGCATGACGACGATGCCAATGACCGGCAGATAGATAGCGACGAGATCGAGGATTACGGCGACATCCAGCAGCAGCCCGCCCTCGGCCAGCGCCAGCGGTGGGAGCCAGCTCTCACTCGGCGCGACGCGGCGTGGCATTCCTCGCAGCGTCGAGTGGGCCTTGCCGGTCTGTTTGTCCAGCGGTTCGACGGCTTCTCTGGGCGCGGTGTCAGTCACTGGCCTCACGCCTCCAGAGGACGATGGCCAGCGCAGCGACTCCCGCCAGGCCAAGCGGCACCCATACCGGCACCGGTCGGCTGAGCGCGGCCCGGGCGCGTGGCACGCCCCGCCGCCTCAAATCCGGGTTCAGATGCGGGCTTTCGATAATCATTCGTAGCTCGCCGCGCTCCATGCGTTCGAGCACCCGCTCGGCCAGCCGGGGCAGCGCCGCCACACTGCGCGCCATCGCGACGCCGTCGCGGGTGAGGGTACGTCCCAGATCGCCCCAGCTGCGCGCGCCGAGCAGCCGTGGGATGGCGTCCAGCGCGCTCTCGCCCAGGAACTGCTGCGCGTAGGGGACGGTGGCGTCGAGCAGATTGAAGTGCGGCGAGAGGGAGGTTGCCAGCCCCACCAGCATGGCCATCGCGCGGCCAAAGAACGCCAGATGGGCGGGCAGCCGTAGCGGCTGATCGTAGAGCAGCCCCTCGACGTCGTGCAGCATGATCGAAGGGTCCATCTCGCGGAGCTGGCCAAAGGGCATGGCGCTGAACTGACCAATCATCAGGCCAACCGCCTGCTCGATCTGGCCATGATTCGCGCCCTCGCCCAGAAAGCCAAGGGTATCCATGCCTTTGACGATCAATCCCGCATCCTCGGTGGTCATGCCGATGAAGGCTTCGCGCATCCCCTGCTTCATCGGCATGGTGATCGAACCCATCATGCCGAAGTCCAGGAAGACGACGCGGAAATCGTTCCCGTCCGGCTGCACAAAGATGTTGCCGGGATGCGGGTCGGCGTGGAAAAAGCCAAACTGCAGCATCTGCCGGACGTAGCTGCCGGTGATGCGTTGGGCGAGGGCGTCGCGGTCCACCTGAGCCGCGTCGAGGGCGGCGAAGTCGGTCACTTTGATGCCGTCCATCCACTCCAGCGCCAGCACCTGATGTGAGGAGCACTCCCAGACGATGCCAGGAACGCGAATGCCCGGATCGTCGGCGAAGAGCTGCGCGAACCGCTCGGCGCTGCGCCCCTCCCGCTCATAGTTCAGCTCCTCATAGATGGTGCGGCTGAACTCCGCGTACAGCCCACGAAAATCCATCACGCGGTCCATCGAAGGGGCCAGGCGGCGCACCAGTTCCAGCACGAAGCGGATGGCGCGCAGATCGGCGCGGACGATGCGCTCGATGTTGGGGCGCTGCACCTTGAGCGCGACGGGCCGCCCATCCTTCAGCACCGCGCGATGTACCTGTCCAAGCGAGGCAGACCCTGCCGGAGTCGGATCGATCTCGCGAAAGATATCGCCAACGGGCGCGCCAAGCTCACGCTCGATGATGCGCTTGATGTCGGCGAAGCATTCGGCGGGCACTTCGTCCTGCAACTGCGAGAGCTCCGCCAGCGCCTCGGTGGGCAGCAGGTCGGCGCGGGCGCTGAGAAACTGTCCGAGCTTGATGAGCAGACCGCCCATCTCGATAGCCGTCACGCGAAACGCCCGGAGCGCCCGCCGCAACACATCCATATTGGGGTAGGCGTCCTGCCCCTTGGCGCGTGCCCGCACCACGCGCCGCCGCTCGCGGGTCAGTAGCCAGATGGTGACGAAGAGCAGACGCGAGACGCGATAAAAGCGCCAGATTTGCAGTGTCCGTCCCCATTGCGCAGTCATCCGGCCCATACGATCCCACTTTCCGCCAACCCGCCGGTTGTCTCGCCGCCAGTCTCGCCGCCACGTCCGGTCAGCATACCACGTCTTTTAGACGAACGAAGCCTATTGGTTGTTCTGGCAAAATGTGGAGATGAGCAGAAAATTGCCCTCCTCTGCCTGGCGTGGCGCTCGGGGGCACAGGAGAACGACGATTACTCAAGAGTCTGAGATGAAGACGCTGGTCCAGACATCGAGTGGCGTCAGGCCGAACGACGCTATCGAGTAATTGTGCACCCTGGGCTGGGTCTGCCACCAGGCTTTGGTCTGATAGAGCGGTATCCAGGCGATAGCGACGACCAGCAACTGCTCGGCGGCGTTATAGTCGCGTATCCGCTGGAGCGGATCCTCTTCGGCGTCGGCCTTCAGCATCAGCGTATTCGCCTGATCGACCATCACGCTGCCGATGTTATTGTCGCTGCCGGGCAGGAACTGGAGCGAGAGCCAGTCTTGCGGGTCAGGATAGTCGCCGAGCCAGTTGAAGAGCCAGAGCTGAAGCTGCCGATTGCTCAGTTGCTGCAACATCGCCGTAGGGTCCACCGAGCGAATGGAGATGGGCCAGCCGGGCATGGCTTTCTTCCAGGCGGCGAGCGCAATGTTGGCGGCCGCCGTCAGGTCAGGTTGCCCGCTCGGAATGGTCAGCACGACACTGGGACAGGTCGCGAACTTGCCATGGCAAGCGCTGTTAGCATATTGGGTCGCGTACTGCGCCGCGGATGCCTGATCTCCCGTCAGGTGCGTACTGCCATCCGGGCCGCGTAACGAGGCATTGTAGCCGGGCATCCCCTGCGGGACGATGTGATTGGTGGGGATGACGGTGTCCTTGAGCGCATCGGCAATCGCCTGTTTATCTAGCGCCAGCGCGAAGGCCTGGCGCGCCTGGAGCGAATTGAACGGCGCCTCCGTCCAGTTCATGGCGAAGTAGTAGAGGTTGAGCATTCCCGTCTCATGGAAGTCCTTCGCTTTGGCGACGGAGGGATACTGCGTGGTGGGCGCATAGCCAACGTCCACCTTGCCATTTTTCCAGGCGGTATATGCGCTATCCGTCGTCGGATAGAAGGTATAGCTGATCTGGCGCAGCAGTGGGCGCGCGCCCCAGAACTGTGGATTGCGTGTCAGCGTCAGCGTGCCATCGTGCGGCCATGCGGTGAGCGAATACAGGCTGCCGCCCATGCCGCCGCCATCGGTCAGGTGTTTGGTCCAGTCTGCGCCATAGGTGGTAATCAGCTGTTCTGGCGCCGCATACGCCACCGGGTAGCTGAGGATGTTGAGGAAATAGGCGGCGGGCTGAGCCAACACGATCTGGAGCGTGAGCGGATCGGGGACGATCAACGCGTCGCCAATCAGCGTCTTGATGGGACCATCCACGGTCACGCCATCGCTCTGGCAGCGCCCCGTGTTGAAGAAGGCGACGGCGTCCTTGAGACCAAAGAGGTAGTAATTGACTCGTGAGTTGACACAGGGACTGAGCGCGCGATTGATCGAATAGGCAAAGGTGCTGGCGGTGATTGGCGTGCCATCGCTCCACTTCAGCCCGGCGCGTACGTGAAAGGTGTAGGTGAGACCATCTTCACTGACATCAGGCAGACCATCGGCGGCCCATGGGATCACCTGCTGGCTGGCGTTGAGCGTCACCAGTCCAGGATAGAGCAGCGACATGACCGCCAGGCTGTTGGCGTCCGCGACGGTCGCCGGGTCCAGTCCGCTGATATCTTTCTGGCCGATCAGCGGCACGCGCAGCACTTGCTGGCTATCGGGGAGCGCGGTTGGCTTCGGCTGGGCAGAACCCGACTCGCACCCCGCGAGTATGATGGTCATCACACAGACCAGCAAGCCGAACGTCACGAATGGAATTCTGCGCAGAGCGCGACGCATGCCGATTTACTCCTGGTTGCCCTCACACCCATCCGATCTGGCGCGCGGTGTGCGGAGCACATGTCTAGCAGGACTATGTTGAGCGCACTGTGAGCGCATCAGGTACTATGAAGACGAATAGCTCGTGTCGTTCTGTTCCGACGTTATACTGTTGCGTGATGGTCCGCGTCACTGCGTTTAGACGCACGAAGCCTTCCGAAGCAACACGACAGATCGCACTACGAGCATCACTAGGAGTACGCGCCGATGCCATCTCCCCTCTCGCATGACGGTACATCCGCGCCAGCCCCCGGCGGTGGCCCGGATGCTCCGGATAGTCCCTGGCGCACCCTGGGCAGCTATGAAGTGTATCGCAACCCCTGGCTGGTCGTCACGGAATATGACGTTCTTCGGCCAGATGGCGAACGCGGCATCTATGGCGTCGTTGACCCCGGAGCCAATGTTACCATCGTCGCGTTAGAACATGATGAAACCATCTGGCTCATCCGCGAATTCAGCTACCCGCTTCAGCGCGACCGCTGGATACTGCCGACCGGGCGGGTTGAGCCAGGCGAAGATCCCTTGCGGGCTGCTCAGCGCGAGTTGGCGGAAGAGGTAGGCCTGCACGCCGCCGCATGGCGCCTCCTCGGCGCATTCCCGTTAAGCGGCGGCATCTCGACGCAGATAAGCCACCTCTTTCTCGCGCGAGAGCTTCGCCGTGGCGCGGCCGCTCCCGAAGGCTCCGAACAGATCGAGCCACGCCAGATGCCGCTACGTGAAGCCTATGCCGCCTGCCTGGACGGCACGATCAGCGATGCCCCAGTGGTGCTCGCCATCTGGTGCGCCTGGACGCAGCTCCATGGCAGCGACTAACGCCTCGCCCTCCCATAATCAAGCTTGCCTCACGGCCCCTCCCCTAGCAGGGGAGGGGTTGGGGGAAAGATTAGACTTACTCGGTCACGTCGCGGCGGCTCAGCAAGAGATAACTGCCACCGAAGAGGACCACGCAGTAGGCGAGCGCAACGAGCAGCGACCGCGCCAGCGTAAAATCGGCGGCGGGCGCCGCCGCCGCCAGGCCGATGGGATACTGCCCGGCCAGCCCCAGCAAGGCGCCGACATTCTGGCCGAGAAACCAGTCGGGAATGTGCTGCAGGACGTTGCCGAAGTCATTGTGGGCGATTTCGACCAGCGCTATGCCAATCGCGGTCAGGATGGGCGTCAGGATCAACTCGATCACGATCACGCCCAGCGCCAGCCCGACGCCCGCGGCAGTGCTCTTGCCCAGCGTTGCCGCCGCCAGCGCCACCATGGTGTAGACGAACAGGCTGAACGAGAACGCAAAGAAGAACTTGATGATCTCCATCCAGCCGCCAAACGATGGCGCTGAGACTGCCACCCCAAAGGCTGGCCCCATCGTCAGACCAACAATCGTCGCCAGCACGAGCATGCCCGCGGCCACAATCATCGAGATCACGGCCAGCGCGACGGTCTGCGCCGTTAACATCTGGAGCCGACTGGTCCCGCGTGAGAATGCCAGCCGTTGCGTGCCGAAGCCGTACTCACTCCCGACGAGCGCGCCCGCCAAAATACAGATGAGAATCAGCCCGACGATGCGGGTGAAACTGGCGGCGAAGCCCAGTGATGTCGGAAACGTCACTGGATCGCTGAACTGCGCGATACTAGCCGCGCGTTGCGCGTTCTGTTCATCCTGTATTTGCTTGAGTTGCTGAGGTGTCGGCGTGGAGCACTCGGTCGCGTCGGGTGGGCATTGAACAATTGGGGTCTCAGGCGCGGTTGATTCGTTCTGGATTGACGCGAGCGCGAAGCCAACAAAGGCGAGCACAATCGCGTAAAAGACAACCAGGAGAATGATGAGCACCTTCGCCATCGCACGCCGCCACGCCAGGTAAAGTTCCCAGCGAGTCAGGCGGAATACCTCGGTGATCCAGATGCCAGCGGGCGCGGGAAGAGCGGACGTGCTGGCGCTGGTCTGGGGAGCGGTAGAGTTCATGCAACGCCTCCTTGCGGGGGTGTGGACGATGAAACTGGCGAGATGGGCGATAAGGGTGACGAGGCGGAAGATGGCGCGCCATCGCCGCTCTCGCCGGTGAGCGCCAGGAAGTATTGTTCGAGGCTGCCCTCGCGGCGGCGTAATTCGGCGGCATAGATGCCCTGTTCCGCCAGCAGCGCATTGACATCCGCGGCGCGCTCCAGCGGCGCATCGACAAAGAGGATCTGGCCGCCAGGGGGAACCCATGAGCCGGACTCTGGCGCGGCGAGACTCGCGCCACGCAGCCAGGGGGTGGTCGCCGCCGCCTGGAGCGTCGCCAGCGCGAGCGGGAGTTGCGCGGGATCGGCAAAGCCGAGTTGCACGCCAATCTGGGCGGAGAGCAGGTCACCGACCTCGCCCTGCGCCAGCAGCGTGCCTTCCTTCATGATGGCAACGCGCGTGCAGACCTGCTGCACCTCGTGGAGCAGGTGACTGGCCAGCAGCACGGTGATGCCCCGCTGCGCAAGCTGCTTGATGAGCGCGCGCACCTCTACCATGCCTGCCGGATCGAGTCCATTGGTCGGCTCATCCAGCACCACCAGCTCCGGCTGCGTGAGCAACGCCGCCGCAATACCGAGCCGCTGCTTCATGCCAAGCGAGTATTTGCGATAGGCGTCGTCGGCGCGCTCGCTCAGGCCGACATAGCCAATCGCCTCGTCCACCCGCCTGCGCGATTCGGGCGAGTTGGGCAATCCGGCGAAGATGGCGACGCCGCGCAGGTTCTGCCGTCCGGAGAGATAGGGATAGAATGCTGGCTGCTCAACCACTGCGCCCACCCGCCGGAGCGCCGCGCGGCGCTGATCGCTCTGGCTGTGGTCGCCACCGAAGAGCGAGATCGAGCCAGCGGTCGGCCAGACCAGCCCCAGCACCATACGGAGTGTCGTGGATTTGCCAGAGCCGTTCGGTCCCAGCAGACCAAAAACGTCTCCACGTCGAACGTCGAGACTCAATCCGTTGACGGCCAGCCGCTTCGAGTAGCGCTTCGTCAGCCCGGTCGTGGCAAGCACAACCTCGCCCGCGCGCGCCGCGCCGTCCGTCGCTGGCGCGACAGTGGCATCCATGAATAATCCCTCTTTTCCTCACGAGTCCAGGCAGATCGAGAAGCTCCTGACGCTGGACGCCTTCTCTGCCCAGAGAGTATAGACGTGTCTCTTCTTCGCGGTCAATCAAGAAAATTGACTGTGACGGCCCGCTATGCTAAGGTACGCCTGAATGACCGTGCGCCTGTACGCGTGCCACACGCTATCTTCTATCAGGCTGTCTATCACAGTTGTCGGTCTCGACGTTCCCGGCGAGGGATATCTATCGTATGCGGCGCGTGCAGCGCCTTTGGCTCGGAGCGTCTGAAAGAGGAGTGTGACACCTCATGTCAGTGGATTTTGAGCGCATGGCTGCGAATCTACCCGCAGACCAGCGCAAACAACTCGGCCGCCAGTATCGCCGGAGCGCAAAGAACGAGACCACGGCGTTCCTCTCCTGTTTTTTTCTAGGCATCTTCGGCGTGCATCATATGTATCTGGGAGAGTGGATGCGCGGCCTCGCCCATCTGATCATTCCTGTGGTGGCGGCGATTGTCGTGGTCGTCGGTGTGCTGGGTGGTCTGCCCTCGCTGCCGATCACCGTGCTGGTCGCCGTGCTGCTGGTGGTGGCCCTTATCTGGGAGGGCATCGAGCTCTTTCAGGTGGATGACAAGGTGCGACACCATAATCTGGCGCTGGCCGAAAGCCTGATTGGCGCGGGCGCGCTGGCTGATACCACGGCGCTGACCGACGCGGTGGCGCGGCTCGATAGCGCAATGACCGGCGCGACCGTAGCCGCTGGAGCAGCCGCGGCGGGCGGGATCACGGCGGACGATGTCTCGGCGGCGCGGGCGATGGCGGGCGAGCACAACAGCGCGCTCATGGAGGAGTTCGACTCCTCGACGACGCGGCTCATCAGCGACGACCCAAACGCGACAACGCCCGGCGCACCCAAGACCTGGAGTGAGACGACAGTCTCCGGCGCGCCGGATCCCTCCGCCGACGACACGCTCGACATGCCACCGCCGGAGTATGTCACCCATACGCATACCGAGACGGCAAATACCGTCACCGACAGCTATGAGTATGAGCGCGCGCCCGACGCGACGCAGCCGATGCCGATTCCGACCGCCCGTGAGGCTGAGGCGACTACCTGGCCCGACCATCCGCCGTTGAATCTGGCCGCCAATGCCATGGATGTGACCGACCATCATGCCTACGTGCCCCCGACCGAGGCGATAGCCGATGTGGAAGGCGTGGGCGCGACGCCGCACTATGTGACGCTGCCAGACGACCAACCCGTAGCAGCGGCGGCTGATGTTGCGCCATTGGCGGTAGACGCCTCGACCACGGCACGCGACGCCACAGACGCTCATCCACACGCGCCACACGCCGGGCTGGTGGCCGATGTGGAGGCCAACCCGACGCAGGCGGTCTATGTGAATCTGCCGGATGAGACGACGTACGTGCCACCCATCGTGCCGGTGACGGATGCCGCTGTCGCGGCGGGCGCAGGCGCGGGATATCTCGCATCCCAGGCCGCCGAGCCACCAGCGACCGCTGAGGCCACACCGGAAGCGGCTGTCGAGGCGTCGCCAACCTCTGGCCCGCTGATGAAGCGCATCCGCATGAAACGGCAGATTGTGGTGGATGGCCAGGTGGTGCGCGAGGAGGTGGTCGAGAAGCTCGTGCCGGTGGAGACCGATACGACCTCAATGGTGGCCGAGATGGATACGCAGCTTGGCCATGCCTCCAAAGAGGAGATCGCCCACATGGCCAATCTCGATCCCGATACCGGCCTCGATCTGCGCCGACGCACCGAGCTTCCCGCCGACGAGCAGTAGGTTGTTCCCGGCCTTCGGTCACGTGTCTGTTGGGGGAGGCGTCAGTCCGCCGAGATGACATCCTCTCCCGGTCGCACCTCTTTACGGAGCGATGAGACGACCAGCCCCTCTGGGAGTTGGCGCCGACGCCACGGACGCCGGCCGCGCGACGCAAAGGCGACGTAGAGCAGCGCCGCCACCGGGCCGAGCGCCTCCCCCAGCGCAATCAGCAGGTAAATCCACTGATTGATAGGCTGGCAGACGGGAAGGCCTGCATTGTCCGGCGGTATGTATGCGCAAGGCTGCACGTTCACCTCCGCCAGAATTATGGTGGAGTACGACAGGAAGCCCGCGACCACGATCAGCCCGAACCAGACCCAGCGTCGCGACTGAACGGCGTGCGCCAGCGCCAGTGTCCAAGCGGCCAGCAGCAGAATGCCGCCGACCCGCGCCACGATGCCATCCGTGGTTCCCAGGTCGCTAACGCTCGTGCTGTATCCAAGCACATCGGTAATGCTTCGATACCAGGCATAGGAGAAGGCTAGCAGCGCGAGGGCGCTACTCACGATAATCGCGCCATGGGTTCGGCGCGCGCCAAGCAGAATGACCAGCGGAATCGCCAGGATTGGCAGGATGACCCACTGTAACTGAAACTCCAACAATTGCGAAAGCACAGCTTGTTTCCTCGTTTCATACAGCAACTTGCTGGCGCGTCACGCATAAGAGCGTTGCCGCGAAGCGACGGGCGCATGGTATCATAATGTCCTGGGCAGTTGAAATAGCGAACCGTCAAGGGCCATATACTATCAGGCGTCTGACACACCTGTCTACAGGAAAAGGAGCCGTACCGATGCGCATCGTGACCGAGCCAGAGATTTACGTCGTGGGACGTCAGACGCTGAACAACGACGAGGTGCAGCGCTTCCTGAACGATCACGAGACCTTCTGGGAGACCGACTCCGAGAACAGCTCCGAGCTGATCGTCGAGCTGGCAGGCCGCGTGTGTTATATGTCGTGGGGAGATAAGCAGTTTCGCAAGACCAACAGCGACTATATCGGCAATCTTATCAACCAGGAACACGGCTCCGTGCTGGAGCATGCCGTCTGGGACTTGCTGCTCACTGGCGTCTCGCGCAGCCTGACCCACGAGCTGGTGCGACACAGGGCTGGTACAGGCGTGAGCCAATTGTCGCAACGGTATGTAGACGAGTCCACCGCCGACTTTGTCGAGCCGGGGATCATCGCGGGCGACCCGGAGCTGCATGGCCTCTGGCAGAAGTCAGTTGAGGCGTCGCACGAGGCATATAAAGAACTGGTCGCGGCGCTGGCGCGGAAGGTGCAGCAGCAGCATGGCGAGTTGCCACGGACGCAGCGGCTGAAGATGGCGAGAGAGGCGGCGCGGAGCGTCCTGCCGAACGCCACCGAGACGAAGATGCTCTTCTCCGCCAATGCGCGGGCCCTCCGCTGGATCATCACCCTGCGTGGCGGCGAGGGCGCCGAACCAGAGATCCGCAAGTTCGCCGTCAAGCTCTGCCGCGTGATGCAGCGTGAGGCGCCTGTCCTCTTTGGCGACTTCGAGATCGTCCAGTTGGCGGACGGCAGTGAGGGTGTGAAGGCAGGACATCAAAAGGTGTGAGCGCATGTTCTTAACGCTGGAAGGCATCGAGGGCGCGGGCAAATCCACCCAGGCAAAACGACTGGCTGCGCATCTGCATGAGAGCGGGCGCGCGGTCTGGCTGACGCGCGAGCCGGGTGGCACACCGCTGGCCGGGGCGATTCGCGCGCTGATACTCAATCCCGAACCGAGCCGGATCGCGCTTGCACAGGCAGGCTGGGCGCCAGGAGACGAACCCGTCGAAGAGACGTTGCCACTGACCGAGGCGCTGCTGCTCTCCGCCGCGCGCGCCCAGCACGTCCCCGCCATCCGCGCGCATCTGGCGGCGGGCGAGATTGTCATCAGCGACCGCTACGCCGACGCCACCCGCGCCTACCAGGGGTCGGCCCGCGGCTTCGATATGGCGACGATTCTCACGCTCGAAGATATAGCGACGGATGGCTTGCGCCCCGACCTGACGCTGCTGCTGGATTTGCCAGCCGAGGCGGGTCAGGCGCGCAAGGTGGAGGCGTCGGCGGATGGCGGCGATTGGGATCGCATCGACGCCGAGAGCCTGGCGTTTCATCAGCGAGTGCGCGCGGGCTATCTGGAGCTTGCCGCCGCCGAGCCAAAGCGCATCCTCGTACTGGACGCCACGCAGCCCCCCAACGCGCTGGCCGACCTCATCTGGGAAACGGTCAAGGCGCGGCTCTAAGGCACTACCTCACCCACGGGCTAGGCGAACAACTAACCCAAGCGATAGCACTTTGACGTGGTGCATGGACTCCCTCTGTGCTACGCTGGTGGGTGGTCCATGTTCTGGGCCGCGACTGTTGTTGCGTACTGCGTACCCTGGGTAAGCATGGAAGTCTTGAAGAGAAGGAAGGATGGAAACGATGGCGACCTTGCCAAACATTGTGTTGGTCCACGGCGCGTGGGCCGATGGCTCCAGTTGGAGCGCTGTCGTGGAGCGCTTGCAGGCCGACGGCTACACCGTGACTGCCCCACAGTTTCCCTTAACCTCGCTGGCGGAAAACGTCGCACGGCTGCGCCAGGTTCTGAAACGCCAGCATGGCCCGACCCTCGTCGTCGGCCACTCGTACGGGGGCCAGATCATCACCGCGCTCGGCGCCGACGCGCCGAACGTCGTCGGTCTGGTCTATATCGCGGGCTTCGGGCTCGACGAAGGTGAGTCGATTGGCGCGCTGCTGGCGCAGGGAGCGTCGCCTCCCGCCATCGCGCATCTCGACATCGACCCACAGGGCTTCGCGTGGCTGCCCGAAGAGGACTTCGTGGGCCACTTCGCGGCGGACGTTGATCCAGTGAAGGCCAGGGTTATGTTCGCCGTGCAGCAGCCGCTGTCCGCCTCCGCGCTCGGCGAGGTGATGGGCAAACCTGCCTGGAAGGCGCTGCCGACCTGGTTCCTGGTGGCCGACGGCGACCAGACGATCCCGCCCGCTGCCGAGCGGCAATTTGCCCGGCGCATGGGAGCGACCACCGTCGAAATCGCCTCGAACCATGTGGCGATGGTCTCCCACCCGGAGGAGGTATTGCAGCTGATCAAGACGGCGATCCAGGGCGTGCATGTCACCGCCTAGTCTCGCGGCATTGCACGATAGGCTCTAACAGGCGGGAGTTGGCTGCGGGTAATCCGCTGGCGTGGGCAATGGCTTTGGCAGCAGCGTATCCAGATGCGAGAGCGAGGCGCTGGCGAGGTTACGCATCGTTGTGGCGTCTGCCGTGCCAGAGAAGTAGAACGTCCAGCCGTCGGCCAGCGGGGCTGTGACCGTGACGAAATCGCGGTCAGTCACCTGCCAGCCAGAACGCCCGCCGATCTTAACGCTTTCCGCGCCGTCGGGACGGGTCGCGCTGCCCATGTAGCGCCCAGTGACAAAGATACGTGTGCTCGACTCCAGCGATAACAGCGCTGCTGGCACAATCTCACCGCCCGTCTGCTGCGGCACATAGGCGTCGTGCGGCAGCAGCAGCCACGACGGAATCTGGTACGCCACCGATCCTATACTCCCGTCGGCGGGAAGTTGCGCTCCGACCAAACCGCCCTCGATTCCCCAGGCGGGGCAGCCTTGCTGTACACGCTTATCCAGGGCAAGTGGCAGAAGGTCGATGCTCTCGTGGACATCATCTTTATCCTGTGAGCAGGTGGCGCGCGCCAACACGACGCCATAGGTTGGCCCGGCCACCAACCAGGTGAGCGTTGTTGTCGCAGGGGTAGCAGGCGGCTGATTGCCACAGAGATTCATCACGCTCATGCTCGCGGTGTATGCCTGTTGGGGAGTAGGTGGCGCTGGTGTGACGCGATTCCAGATAAAGGGCGGGGGCGGCGGGTAACTGACCATCTTGGGATTGAATGGATTATCCGGCATGGCGCAGCCCGCAAGCAGCGCCAGTGTCATCACCAGCAGCGCGACGCCAGCCAGACGCCGAGATATCCTTCGTCCAGAACGCAAGCCATTCATACGCGGCGACTCCTAACGCTGCACAGCATGCCGATATCAGTATAGCATCCGTCCGTACAGACGATGGGATAGCCTGGCGCTTTTTCCGCATGAGTAAGCAATGCCTCATGATATACTGTTCTGGTATGTTTTGAGATATCGCCTCGATGCTGTCGGGGTCGATGGATGCTCTTATTCCCCTCCAGAAATGGGAGGTTATCACTAGATGTTTGAAAGTCTCTCTCAGCGGCTCGACAGTGTCTTCGAGCGATTGCGTGGCAAGGGCCGGATCACCGAACAGGACGTGACCGAGGCGATGCGCGAGGTGCGCCAGGCGCTGCTCGAAGCCGATGTCAACTTTAAGCTGGTCAAGCAGTTCGTCGCGCGCGTGCAGGAGCGCGCCATGGCAACCGTCGGCGCCGAGGTGCTCAGCGGCGTCACGGCGGCGCAGCAAATCTTCGGCATTGTCCACGAAGAGCTGGTCACGATGCTCGGCGGCGAGGACGAAGGCAGCGGCAAGATCCAGTTCGCCGGCGCGCCGCCCACCATCATCATGCTCGTCGGCCTGCAAGGCTCCGGCAAGACCACTCACGCAGGCAAGCTGGCCAACTGGTTCCGCAAGAACGGCCAGAAGCCGGGAATGGTCGCCGCCGATATGCAGCGGCCCGCTGCCGTCCAGCAGTTGCAGCAGATCGGGCGGCAGCTCGATATCCCCGTCTATGCCGAGCCCGCGGGCAACAAGCCGGTGGACATCACCCAGCGCAGCCTCAAGTGGGCGCGCGAGCAGGCGCTGACCATTCTCATCCTCGATACGGCGGGCCGCCTGCACATCGACGAAGAGCTGATGCACGAGGTCGCCACCATCCGCCAGCGTACGCAGCCGCAGGAGGTGCTGCTGGTGGTGGACGCGATGACCGGACAGGACGCCGTGCGCGTGGCCGATGAGTTCAACAAGACCGTCGGGCTGACCGGCCTCATCCTGACCAAGATGGATGGCGACGCCCGTGGTGGCGCGGCGCTTTCCGTCCGCCAGGTGACCGGCGTGCCGATCAAGTTTATGGGCACGGGTGAGAAGCTCGACGCGCTGGAGCAGTTCTATCCCGATCGGCTGGCACAGCGCATTCTGGGCATGGGCGACGTGATGTCGCTGATCGAGCGCGCCCGCGAGCAGATCGACGAGAAGCAGGCCGAGAAGATGGCCCGCAAGATGGGGACGGGCCGATTCGACCTCGAGGACTTCTTGCAGCAGATGCGCCAGATGCGCAAGATGGGGCCGATGGCGCAGCTGCTCGAAATGATACCCGGCATGGGCAAGGCGCTCAGCGACCCGCAGGTGAAGGCCGCGCTGGAAGGCGACCAGATGAAGCAGACCGAGGCGATCATCCTCTCGATGACGATGGAGGAGCGCCACAACCCCGACATCCTCAATGGCAGCCGCAAGCGCCGTATCGCGAAGGGCAGCGGCACGACCCCGCAGGAGATTAACCAGCTGCTCGCCTCCTTCAAGCAGGCGCAGACGATGATGAAGCAGATGATGGCGATGCAGCAGCCGGGCAGAAAGGGCCGCAGAGGGCGCTTCGGCGGCCTGGGTGGCGGCCTGGGCGGGCTGGGTGGCCTGGGCGGGGGTAGCCCGTTCGGCCAGTAACGCTCATCCGTATCTCCTTGCGCCAGCCACAGCACAGAAGCAGATAGCCGCTTCGTCTCATACTATGGAAACGGAAGTTGCCGTCAGGTTACTCTCCTGTTCAGGAGTGAACTGAGTGGCTTCCCGTTTCCTGAGCGCGCGAAAAGACGCAACTTCTCACCGTACGCTTCCACAGTACTCGCGAGCGATTGATGTTCCCCAGGGCTACTCTGTACGTTTATTCGATTGAACGGACGAGGAGAGTCTCCGTCGCGCCAATGCAGGTCCATGTGCATGATGCGCGCTCCGTAGTGTCTCCGCGGTGTGGCGCGAGGAGGTTCGGTCGAGCATGTTTGGACGCCTGTCGGTAAATACCCCGCCCCGCCGAACACCCCGCTGGGTCATGGCGCTGCTGATTGTCGTTGTTGTCTGTATGACGCTGGCGGCCTGCGGCAGCGACCCCAACCAGGAGGCGGCGCAGCAGAACAAGGCGCGCCTCGATAACGAGCTGAAGCATGCGCGCACGTCCCTCGGCCTGCCCGATTCGATGCTGCAACCCATCGTCTCGCAAGAAAGTCAGATAGCGTCTGGCGAGGGCGGCTTCAACTATAACTATCAGGACGCCGCGGCCAATTATACGCTGCTCTACAATCAACTGGTCAGTATGGAGCAGAATGCCCAGCAGACCCTGCAGAAACAGACCAACGACGACATCCAGGCCTTCGCGAAGGCGGTCACGCAGCTGCGTGGCGAGGGCTTTAGCGAGATCGATGTCTATCAGGCGCGGCTCGACCAGGCGGTCCAGGACTACAACACCGCGAAGACGGTGGGCGACTTTGCCAGGGTGGACACGACCGCGCAGCAACAGACGGCGGCGTTGCACGCGCTCTGGCCGGCCTACCAGAAGCTCCAGGACTTCCAGACGATTCTGCGCACGCTGCAGAACGCCGGGATGAACTCCGCGATGGGCCAGATCGAGTATCAGCAGAATCTCGACGCGATTCGCGCGGGCCTGCCTGCCGACCGCTACGCCAAGCTGGTTGAGGTGATCGACGGCCAGATCGTCCAGCTGATGGCCGACCAGGCCGAGGCGACCCCCTATATCGGCGCCGCCCTGCTCGACTCGTTCCAGGCGCGCATTGACCTGCTCAAGACCTATGGCCAGAATACGACGAACTTCCAGCAGCAACACGATGAGGATGTGGGGCTGCTCAAGGCGGCGAAGAGCACGACCGATTATCTCCAGCTTGGCCAGACGATCAACAAACAGATCGACGCGATGTCCTTGGCGCTGCTCAAGGCAAAGGCGTTCAGCGACTACGCGCAGTTGCAAGACCTAGTCAACCAGGTCGCGAAAATCCAGCTGACCTGCCATTTGAACGACTGCACCTACCCATCCCAAACTTATTCAGCCGACTATGAGTATCAGGATCACTGGGTCGGAATCGGTGACGCACATGATAATTTGATGGCGGCCAACGACATCCAATCATATTCAAGCGCGGACAATATAATCGTCAATCTGATGACTAATCTGCGCGCGCTCAAAGACAACCTGGATGACCCAACCCCGCACCTCCTGCCACATGCAACCGATCTGCAGTTGATAGCTACCTATCATCTCACCGGCAAGGTGATCGTAGTCTCACTGCGCGAGCAGACGTTGCGTGCCTATGAGAACGGCCAGTTTGTCTGGTCAACGTATGTGACGACTGGCGCCTACCGCTCGAACGAGCAGTTGCCGTCGTGGCCGGGGCTGCACTACGCGATGTACAAGCTCTACCATACAGAGTTCACGTCGCCGGATCCGCCCGGTTCGCCGGACTACTATGCGCCGACGCCGATCAACTACGCCATCGCCTACGCGCCAAACGGCTACTTCCTCCATGACGCTTGGTGGCGCGCCCAGTTCGGGCCGGATACCAACCTGCCGCACTGGGATCCATCCGCGTTCAGCGGCGGTTCGCACGGCTGCGTGAACCTGCCGGAGAACAACATGGCGTACCTCTACAACTGGACAGACATCGGCACGCCGATTGTGATCTATTAGGGGTCGGAAATTCAGGCGAGGCGTCACTCCAAAAAAACAGCGCATGCTTGAGGGTTGCAAGCTGTAGGCTGAAGACCTACGGCTAGTCCTGGTCTAACGCACTCGCTCACTGTCACCGGCAGTACAAGTCGTGCAAGCCTGGGATTAGCCGCGGCATTTATGCCGCGAAGCGGGGGACGGTTAGCTCTCCCACCCCGTGCCCGCCGTGGCGGCGTCCAGCCAGGCGTCGCCCGCGTGCAGCCGCGCCAGAATCGCCCCCTCACGGACGCCGCGCCGACTGATCGAGAGCGCGTCCGCGCCGAGTTGCTCTACCACTGCCTGCAACACCGCCTCGCCTGCGCCAAGTATCACTGCCCGCGCGTGTGGAATCTCGTACCGTTCTGTCAGTAGCGCGGCAGGTGTCGCCATGAGAAGCGCTGCGAGCGCCTCAAGTTGATCGCGAGTGAGCAGCCCCAGCCGCGTGCCATCCGCATTCGGCGCATTGAGTACATCGAGTGATGGCGCCTCCTCACCGGTAGCCAGATCCTCCGGTTCAGGGATATGCAGCGCGCGGGTGGCGAGCATGGTGAGTGTCGTCGCGGTGCCACCACAGGCGATGACCCGCGCAATCGGGAGCGGCGCATGCAAGGCGGCCAGTTGCTCGGTCGTCACCCGGCGCACCTGGTCTAGCTCGGCAGCTCGCGGCGGATCGGATGGCGCATAGTGGGCGTGCATCGCACCAGAGCCGAGGGGGAGCGAGCTACGCCACTGAATGCGCGATCCCTCGCCGATAACCACCTCCATGCTGCCGCCGCCGAGATCGAGTACCGCCCGTCGCTGTTCGGCGACGACGGGCAGTCCACTGGTTGCGCCCCAGTAGGTGAGCGCGGCCTCCTGCTCGCCGGTGATGACCTGTAGCGTGATGCCCGTCTCATCGCGCACTTGCGCCAGAAAGTCGTCGGCGTTGGCGGCGGCGCGTACGCCTTCGGTGGCGATGGCCAACAGCTCCTTTGCGCCAAGCGACTTCGCCTCCGCCGCATATTCTCGCAAGACCGAAATGGCGCGTGCCGTGCGCTCCGGCCCGATGGCGCCAGTTGCCGAGACATCCTCGCCGAGCCGCGTCAGGTCCAGCACGTCGGCCAGTGTGATGAGGTCGCCGCCGTCTTCGGTCGGATGCGCAACCACCAGGTGAATCGTGTTGCTGCCGACATCTACCGCGGCAAGAGGTGTCTGCTCAGCCATAGTATGCTCCTTCCGACAGGCAGGTGAGGCGCTGAAGGACGACGCTGCCACCATGATGATATTGTGACAACTCCCCACGGCTAAAGCCGGAGGCTTCTCAGTTCACCCGGCAGCCCATCGGCTCCCGTCCCTGAAGGCGGCGCCCCGCCTGTAAACCAGATTGTAAAATGTTCTTGGCGGCATTCAAGTCGCGATCTTCGACCAAGCCGCAAGAAGGGCAGAGATGGGTCCGCACAGAGAGGCTCTTCTGCACATACTCGCCACATCGGCTGCACTTCTGCGTTGTGAAGCGCACGGGGACTCGTATCACCACATGACCGGCTCTTTCAGCCTTATCCGTGAGAATGTCGAGAAACGCGCTCCAACTGGCATCATGAATGCTTTTGGCCAGATGGCGGTTCTTCACCATCCCTGCCACGTTCAGGTCTTCGACGCAGACGCGGCTATAGCCCTCCGCATAGTGTTTGGCAGTCTTGAACTGGAAGTCACGGCGCTGGCGGCTAATCTTCAGATGCTTGCATGCCACCACGCGGTTGGCCTTGCGCCTGCGGTGGCTGCCCTTCGTGCGGCGGCTGACGGTGCGTTGCGCGTGGGCCAGGCGCTTCTGACCGCTGCGGTAGTAGCGCGGGTTCTCGACCGCCCCGCCATCTGAGTCGGCCAGAAACACCTTCAGCCCCACATCCAGGCCAATGGCAGGATGCTCACGCGTCGGCGACTCGGCCTGCGTATCCACCTGCGTCGGATGCGCCTCACCGAACGCATCCTGCGAGGTCGTCTCACAGACGATCAGCGCATACCAATGGTTGTCAGCCCGCAAAACCAGATGGGCAGTGACGGGCGTGCCCAGCAGTGGACGATGCAACTTGATCTTGAGCAGCTTGCCGAGCTTGGCGGGTACATGCAGATGTTTCCCATTGTCATCCAGCCACACATCGCGATGCGTTGCGTACTGGCGCAACTGGATGCTATGCCAGCGATTCGGCGTCTTGAAGCGGGGGAAGCCGACGGGCAACCCCAGGTCGTTCATCTGCAAGAACCGTTTGAGTGCCTTGCTGAGCCGATCTGCCAGCGTTTGCACGGTCGTCGCTGGCACCGCGTCACCGCCACGTCCCGTGAAGTGCGCTGTCAGGTCATACTTCGAGGGGAACGTGTTCTTCGTCTCATACTGCGCTTTCAGGGCCGCCAGCATCTCGTTGTAAAGAGCCCGCGATGCGATCAGACAGGCCATCAATTGCTGGCGCTGTGCGCGATTGGGATACAGCCGGTACTCAAACGTTCGCATGCTCTAATGGTATCGCATATTGCATAGGGCGCGCGAGAAGCAAGGGCGTGGTACTGGTGCGGTACTGGTGCTGCCTGACGGCGACAGGGCTTTCACCCCCTTTCTGCGCATAGCTGAAGCAAGGGGCACTCAGCCCGATTCTCAGGTAGCGAAGTCCTGCCTTGACGCGGGCCACTCACGCGGGATACGCTGCTCAACAGTGTGTCCCGATTCACAGGACAGGAGCCTGCATGACCAATGAACCCGTTCCCGAACATGATACCGCGCCGCTCCAGCAGGAGAACGGCCACGCGGCATCCATGCGGGAGGGGTTAGTGGTCGCGCTCGCGCCGAATGTTTTCGAGGTCTTCACCGCTGACGGCGCATCGTGGCTCTGCGCAATACGCGGACGGCTGCGCAAATCGCGCCCGGTACGGCCGGCGTCGCGCCAGCAGCAATCTCCTCGCCAGCCAGCAGCACCAGTCTCCATTCCCACCGAAGAGCCAGCCGCCGAGGCGCCAACGCGAGTTGCCCCCGGCGACCGGGTGCGCTTCACGCCGCTGGGCAACGGCGAGGGCGTTATCGAAGAGATTATCCCGCGCCGCGCTGTATTGGCGCGCGCCCGCCCAGAAGTTGGCACGGAGCAGGTGCTGCTGGCGAACCCTGATCAGGCGGTGCTGGTCTTTGCCATGCGCGAGCCATCGCCTCACTTTGGCCTGCTGGACCGCTACCTTGCCCTTTGCGAACATGCCCACGTCCCCGCCGTCGTCTGCTTGAACAAGGACGATCTGGGCGAGCCGGAGGATGTCGCCACTGCCGAAGAGATCTATCGCGCGCTGGGGTATCCCGTCTTACGCACCAGCGCGACGACTGGCGACGGGCTGGACGCGCTTCGCCAGCAGCTTGCGGGGCGCATCTCGTTGCTGACCGGGCCGTCGGGCGTCGGCAAGTCCTCGCTGATGAATACCCTCATTCCCGACGCGCGCCAGCGGACCGGCGAGATCAGCACGGCGACCGGCAAAGGCCGCCATACGACGACGGGCGTGCGGCTCTTGCCGCTGCCGGAGGGTGGCTGGTTGGCCGATTCCGCCGGGATTCGCGAGCTGGCGCTCTGGCAGGCGCCATCGGAGGAATTGCCCGCCTGCTTTGTCGAGCTACGCGATGCGGCTGGCAACTGCGAATATGAGGATTGCACGCACGGCATCGAGGAGGAAGGCTGCGCGCTGCGGGCCGTGCTGATCGAGGGGCGCATGACGCCGGAACGCTATGCCAGCTTCCAGCGGCTGCTGGACGAAGCGCGCGCCGCCGAGGGGCCAGCCTGGGAGGCGAAGCGGCGGTGAGCAAAAAGGGATTGAGAGCAATAAAGCGCATCGCGGTCGCGACCAGTGGCGGTGACGCGCCCGGCATGAACGCGGCAGTGCGCGCGCTGGTGCGGGCAGCGGCGGCGGAGCAGGTGCAGGTGTTGGGCATACGCGACGGATTCGCTGGACTGCTCGCGGACCGCTTGGAGCCGCTCGATAGCCAGTCCGTCGCCGGAATACTCCAGCGTGGCGGCACGATTCTCGGCTCGACCCGCTTCCCCCAGTTTTGTGAGCGCGTCACACAGGAGGAAGCAGTGACCCGGCTGAGCTCGGCGGGAGTTGGTGGGCTGGTGGTCATCGGCGGCAACGGCTCGCAGCAGGGCGCGCTGGCGCTGCACCAACGAGGCTTTCCAACAGTGGGGATAGCCTCCACCATCGACAACGATCTCGCCGTGACCGAGGCGACCATCGGCGTTGATACCGCGCTCAACACGGCGCTCGAATGTATTGATCGGCTCAAGGACACCGCGACCTCTCACCAGCGCGCCTTTCTGGTCGAGGTGATGGGCCGCGATTCGGGCTACCTGGCGATGATGGCGGCCATCGCATCGGGCGCGGAACTGGCGATGGTCCCGGAGCGCCCGGTCGATCTGGAGGTGGTGGCTGAGGATGTGCGCGCGAGCTATGCCCGTGGCAAGCGCCATTACATCGTCGTCGTCGCCGAAGGCGCTCATCCCGGCGCCCACGATCTCGCCGACTACCTCGACAGCCATCCCAGCGGCTTCGAGGCGCGACTGACCGTGCTCGGCCACGTCCAGCGCGGCGGCTCGCCAACCGCGCGCGACCGCGTGCTGGCTAGCCGGTTTGGCGCGGGTGCGGCGCGGGCGTTGCTGGCGGGGCGCTCAGGTGTTATCGTCGGACTGGTAGAGGGCCAGCTTGCCGAAATCCCGCTGGAAGACGCCCTCGCCCCCAGCAATAAGGTGACGGCGGAGATGCTGGCGCTCGCCGATGTGCTGGCGCGCTAAACAGTCAGGGTTTATGGATTTGGGGTGAAATGGCGCATGACATTTGGCTATGAGTACACGTTTCTGCTACTGGCCGGACTAACCCTTATCGTCTACCATGTCGCTCATCATCTTCGCCCGACGAGACAAAATACCAGATCGCTACAAGCTCTCATCGCGTGGCTTGTCGTGCCAGTGGCATTCGTGGGACTTTATATCTTCGCGTTTGTGACATTTGGATTTGTGACATTTGGATCGGAGTATTTGACTCAGGTAGACCGCGATAACTTTGGAACAGTAATTGTTATCGCTCTGACCATTGCTGCGTGCATTGGTGCCTGGCGTGAAGTCGAATTGGTCATCCAGGAGAAGCGCAAGATTGCCAGCAGCTAGTGGAGATTGTATGTCGTAAGCAGTTGCGCATGGTCGGCGATCTGGAGCAGAATCCATCCTTCGAGCACTTCGCGCAGCTCCTGGCGAGACGCTTCCTCGGTTGCTTCATTCGACCAGACACCCTGAAAGTCGGGGATGCTACCGTAGTACGTACCATCCTCGATCTGTTCGATATGCGCGTGCTGCATTGCTTTGTCGATATACTCCGCCAGCATGGGGCAGGTCCCTTCTATGCCAGGCTATGATGTCGCCTGGATATCCTGGCTCAGTATAGCATAGCGCTTGACGCTGCCTGTCTCCGCCACATAGAATGTGCGGTATGAGTGAACTAATGACCCGCATCGAAGCACTACAACGCCGGGTGTACGAAATAACGGTGTATCTTTGACCTCGCTGCCAAAAAGCAGCAGATAGCGGCTATCGAGGAAGAGTCGCTCGCGCCCGATTTCTACGGCGACCGTGTGCATGCGCAGCGGCAGATGCAGACGATGAGCCGCCTGCGCGACGAGGTGTTTGTCTGGGAATCGCTCGACGCGCGCCTCGCCGAACTCCACGAGCTGACCGAGCTACTTGAAACCGACCCAGATAGCCAGCTCGAGGGCGAGATTGACGAATCTATCGCGCAGATCGAAGAAGACCTGGAAAAGCAGCGTTTCCGGCTGCTGCTCAACGGTCCACACGACGCCAAATCGGCTATTATCTCGATCCATGCAGGCAATGGCGGCACCGACGCGATGGACTGGGTGCAGATGCTGCAGCGCGCCTATATGCGCTGGGCGGAGTCGCACGGCTACAAGGTAGAGTTGCTGGACGAAATGCCCGGTGAAGAGGCTGGCATCAAGAGCACTACGTTCAGCGTGGACGGCCCGTACGCTTATGGCTATCTGCGCGGCGAGGCGGGCGCCCACCGGCTGATTCGCCTCTCGCCCTTCGACGCCGCTCACCGCAGGCAGACATCCTTCGCCAAGGTCGAGGTGATGCCCGACATCGGCGAGGAGCCAATTGAGATCAGCATCCGGCCCGAAGACCTGGAGGTGGATACCTTCCGCTCGACTGGCAAAGGCGGCCAGCATCTCAACAAGACGGACTCCGCCGTGCGCATCCGCCACAAGCCGACTGGCATCGTCGTCACCTGCCAGAACGAGCGCTCGCAGATTCAGAACCGCGAGCTGGCGCTCCGCGTGCTCAAGTCGAAGCTCTATGAGTTGGAGATCGAGCAGCGCGAGCGTGAGGCGGCGCAGCTCAAAGGGGCGCATGTGGAGGCCGACTTCGGCAACCAGATTCGCACGGTGACGATCCACCCCTACTCGCTGGTAAAAGATCACCGCACGGGCGCCGAGCAGTCCGACACCGTCGCCTACCTGAACGGCGAGATGGACCGCTTCATTCAGGCGAACCTGACGGCGCGGGCAGGCGAGGCTCTCAGCGCGGCGACGTCGTAAGCGGCCCTCTCCCCCTAACCCCCTCCCTTTTAGGGGAGGGGGAACCAGACGCAGACGCAGACCCAGATCCAGATGCGCACCGGGCTACGGGCTGCTGACTGCTGGTTTCTGGCTCCCTTCTCCCTGTGGGAGAGGGGCTGGGGGTGAGGTCTCCCTACGGAAACGCCTGACCGGTTGGCCGCACCACCATCTCGGAGATGGCGTAGTGCGCTGGCTGCTCGATGGCGAAGACCACCGCGCGGGCGATATCGGCGGGGACGAGCGGCGTCGCGCCCTTGAGCATGTTTTCGAGGATGCCAGGCGGATAGTCCGCCACCTGCTGGAACTCGGAGATGACGACGCCCGGCTCGATGGTCGTCACACGGACGCCTCGGGGGCCAACCTCCTGGCGCAGCACGTCCGCGATGGCCGTCGCCGCGAATTTGCTGCCACAATAGGCCGAGCCGAGCAGCGTCGGCACGCGGCCCGCCACCGACGACGTCACGATCACGTGCCCTTGCCCGCGCTCCAGCATCGGCGCGACGCCATATTTCAGCGTCAGCAGCAGGCCGTAGACGTTGGTGTCGATCATGTCTTTCCAGCGGGTGATATCGCCGTCAACCACGGGCGCGCGATAGCCAAAGCCGGAATTGGCAACCAGAATATCGAACTTGCCCCAGCGGTCGAGCGTCTGTTTTACCGCCGTCTGCACGTCCTCTGGATTGCGCACATCGCAGGAGAGCGGCAGCGCCTCGCCATGCCCATCGCTCGATAGCTCGTCGGCGAGCGCCTGCAATCGCTCCAACCGACGCGCCGCCAGCGCCACACGCACCCCGCGCAGCGCCAGCGCCCTGGCTACCGCCATGCCGATGCCGCTGCTGGCGCCGGTCACGAGCGCGACCTGCTCATGCAAATCCTGAAGCAACTCTGTTGGCGGCTGATTAGTACTCACCTGTCGGTCATCCTCTCTGTTCGGTCTCTCCGGCGCGCGTCCGGTCGCATCGTCTATTTGCCCGAAGCCTCACCTTTCATGTCTTCAACTATAGCATGCGTGGCAGCCGCGTCCTTGTGTACATAAGTGCGCGGCGCAAAGAGGAAGAATTGGTGACTTGATTTCGATAGAACATTCGTTCTATAATGTCCCCATCGCGACGGGAACACCCTTCACCTCCCGGCGGTTGGGGAGCCGCTCGGCGTGAAGTCTCGCTCGCAGTGACCCTGGCGCCGCACGTAGCCTCGCGTGCGGTACGGCGCGGGCGCCCTCCACCCGTGACGGCCTGGGCGGTCGTGCCCTCTCGCGGCTCCCAGGCGTTTGTGATCCTGAGCAGATTCAGCCCTTTCCCGTAACGCTTTCGTGACGTTATGCGGGTATGATGTCACCACGAGCATGTTCCCCCGCCAGTTCGCGGGACGACTGAAGGCGGATGAGCAAATGCCACCAGCCGAGACTCAGAGCGTTACTATCCTGAGCGCAGCGCCATCGACCGGCGCCAGCAACACCGTGCTCGATGGACGACAACTGGTCCTTGCGCGTCTCGCCTGGGCTATCGTTTTTGCAGGAATGCTTGTAGCGTTCGTCGTCGGCATCCCCTCGTCCTTCGCGACCATGTCGCACGCCTGTCCAGATGTCTGCAACTTCACCGAGTCCCAGGCGGCGGCGCTCACCAGCGTGGGCATCTCGCTCGATACGTTCGCATGGATAGCAGTCGCCCTGGCATGTGTTATCGTGCTCATTTCCACCACACTCGCGCTCATCCTCTTCTGGCGGCGCTCGAATGACTGGATGGTGTTACTGGTCTCGCTTTTCCTGATCACCTATCCCATCCTAAACCTGGGCACAACGACGACCCAGACCATCGATCTCGGCTCACCGGCATGGATCGCTATCCAGATACTGACATTCCCTGGCACATTTATCTTTTATGCCACGTTTCTGCTCTTTCCCAGTGGCCGCTTTGTGCCCCGCTGGACCTGGATCCTGTTCGTCGTTTTCACGATCTGGTCGCTGATGGCTTCTTATTTCCTCGATGCATTTAGTGGTTTCCTGGTGGTTGGCTATCCGCTCACGACGATCACCATTGTCATTCTGCAGATCTACCGCTATCGCCATGGCTCTACGCCAATGCAGCGTCAGCAGACGAAGTGGGCCATTGCCGGTCTCGCCTCCGTTCTGATAGCCAACCAGCTTTTCTGGCTGCCCTCGGGCCTCACACCGCTCGGCAATACCCTCTATATGCCCATTTCGTATCTTTTCTATCAACTGGTCATCCTGGCGATGCCAATCACCTTCTTCATCGCGATCCAGCGCCACCGCCTCTACGATATTGACACGATCATCAACCGCGCGCTGGTCTATGGCTCGGTGACGGTCGTGCTGGCCGCCGCCTATGCGGGCTGCATCATCGCGCTCCAGGCTATTTCGCGCACGCTCGTGCCCATCCCCGGTGGCTCAGATGAGCCGATCACCATTGTCATCTCAACTTTGCTCATCGCCGCGCTTTTCCAGCCGTTGCGGCGGCGGGTGCAGCGGGCGGTGGATCATCGCTTCTATCGCACCAGATACGATGCGCGCAAGGCGGTCGAGGCGTTTGGGGCGACGCTGCGGCAGGAGGTCGATATTGCCTCATTCAGCGAGCGATTATTGACCGTGGTTCAACAGACGATGGAGCCAGCGCACGTCTCGCTCTGGCTCAAAGACCCATCGTCACGCACGGATCGATAATCAAAAGCCGTTCATGATCAGGCTGATGATGAGGAAGATCAGGCCCGCGACGACGCCGACAGCCGAGCCTATCTTGCGCCAGGGCGGCAGCGTCGGCCATGCCTGCGCCGAGGCGCCCAGTAGCAGGAATGCTACACCGATGCAGAGTAGCGCGCCACCCAGCAGCGGCGCATGGGTGAAGAGCGAAAGCAGGCCTATCGCGAGGAAGAACGCGCCGACCCACGGCACATAGGACGAGAAGAAGCCCGAACGCATGATTACACCTTTCGACACCGAAGCGCATGATGAGCCGCCAACGACATTATAAGCCCTTGCACGCGCCATGTTGCTGTCGTCGTGTCGCGCGGTGTATCGTTGTGAGCGTTGTGAGCGTTGTGAGCGTTGTGAGGCGGCGCGGGCGCCGCATTCACGTTAACACCAATTCAACGACGAAGGAGAACGGGTCATGCAGATAGCGGGAACAGGTGCGCTGGTGACAGGCGGCGCCTCGGGGCTGGGCGCGGCGACGGTGCGGCGGCTGGCGGACGCGGGCGCGCGGGTGGTCATCGCCGACCTCAACGCGCAGACAGGTGAGGCGCTGGCGGCGGAGCTGGGCGAGCAGGCGCGCTTTGTGGCGACTGACGTCACCAGCGAGGAGTCGATGCGCGCGGCGGTGGAGACGGCGGCTTCGCTGGGCAACGGGCTGCGCATTGTGGTGAACTGCGCGGGCATCGCCATCGCCGAGAAGGTGCTGGGCAAAGACACCACCCACGACCTCAACCGTTTCGCCAAAGTGCTTCAGGTCAACGTCGTCGGCATCTTCAACTCGATCCGTCTGGCGGCGGACGTGATGCAGCGCAACGAGCCAGACGCCGAGGGCGAGCGCGGCGTCATCGTCAACACGGCCTCGGTAGCGGCCTTCGATGGGCAGATTGGTCAGGCGGCGTACTCCGCCTCGAAGGGCGCCGTCGTCAGCATGACCCTGCCGATTGCGCGCGAGCTGGCGCGCTACGGCATCCGCGTGATGAGCATCGCGCCGGGCATCTTCGACACGCCGATGCTCGCCGGGCTGCCAGAGCCAGCACGTCAGTCGCTCGGCCAGCAGGTGCCATTCCCGCCGCGTCTGGGCCGCCCGGAGGAGTACGCCGCGCTGGTGCAGTCCATCGTCGAGAATACGATGCTCAACGGCGAGACGATCCGGCTGGATGGCGCGATCAGGATGCAACCGCGCTGACATAAAGCAAGGCCTCCCTGCCGGGGCCTATGAAGCGCGCTGTCAACTCGTGCTTCGAGGGAAATGCGCCATCATCTCCTCATGTCGCAAACCTGACACGAAAAAATAGCGTCCCGGTTTACCCGGCGGCTTCCCGGCGAAGCTCGCCATCGAGACGGGCGCCGAGTTCCGACGCCACGTCGAGCAGCGCGTCGAGGTCACGTGCTTCGGTGCGGAAGTTGACGATGCACGCACGCAATGTGAACTGGCCATGCAGCAAGGCGTTGGAGCAGAACACTCGCCCGTCGAGTTGGACCGCGGTCATCAGGCGTTCGTTGAGGCGGTTGAGGTAGTCTTCACGGTCGGACGACTCGGGCAGATCCTGCGGAACGTAGCGGAAGCAGCAGATTGAAAGGTTGACGGGCGACATAAGCTCGAAGTCGGGTCGTTCGCGGACGCTCTCACCGAGGTATCGGGCAAGCTCCGCGTCGTGCGAGATGCGGCGGGCATAGGCTGAGCGGCCATGCGCCAGCAGCGAGACCCAGACCTTGAACGAGAGGAACGAGCGAGTAAACTCCGGGCCAAGCAGGCCTAGATCAATGCCACGGTCGGTGCGCTCGCGGTCCTGGTAGATGTAGGTAGGATGCACGGCGAACGCGTCGGCCAGGAGTTGCAGATCGCGGATGAGCAGGCAACCAGCGGCGCGCGAGATGTAGAGCCATTTGTGCGGGTCGAAGGCAATCGAATCGGCGCGCTCGATGCCCGTGAACAGCGGCTGCAGATCGTCCGCCAGCACCGCCGGGCCGCCATAGGCGGCGTCCACATGAAACCACAGCCCGTACTCGCGGCAGAGGTCGGCGAGCGCGTTCAGTGGATCAATCGCGCCCGTTGCGGTTGTGCCTGCAGTCCCGACGACAGCGAACGGCCTGGCGCCCGCCGCGATGTCGCTTTCGATGCGCTCGCGCAGGACATCCAGCCGCATGCGCCAGTCGTCATCCGTCGGGATTTTCCGCACCGCCTGCGAGCCAAGCCCAAGCATATCCGCCGCTCGCTCGATAACTGCGTGCGCCTGATCCGAACAATAGAGGGTTAGTGGTGGCAGGCTTGCCAATCCATCGCGCCGCGTCCGCCAGTCGTTCTGAAAGTCGCGCGCCGTCTTGAGGCCAACGAAATTGGCCATCGCCCCGCCTGTGACCATCAGCCCGCCCGCGCGCTCCGGCAGGCCAAACTGGTGTGCGAACCAGTGCCCCAGATGGAATTCGATCTCGGTCGCTGCCGGAGAGAGCAGCCAGCCGCGCAGATTGGGGTTGAGTCCCGCCGCCAGGAGTTCCGCCGCCGCGCCGGGAACCGTCCCCCCGCTGCTGACGTACGCCAGAAAACGCGGGCTTCCCATGTAGGTCGAGTGGGCGACTACTTCGCGCAGGTGGGTGACCAGCGCGTCATCGCTGAGTGGCTCCTCGGGAATTGGAAGCGTAACCGCGGCGTGCACTGCCGCCTCGCCTTGCTGGCGTGCTACTGGTAGATCAGGGAGTTCAACCAGTAGCTCTTCCCAGAGGTCCAGCATGCGCTCGCCAAACGTTCGCGCCCGCTCCGCGCTCCAGTTCAAATCCTGCATTGGCGCTGGCACGGGCACGCCATTAGGATACGCCGTCTCGCCTACCTTGAGCATCGCGAGTCTCGATTCTCCTCTGTTTTAGGTTCTCTTGACACGTAGTAGTACCCACATGAGCGCGCAGACAAAACGGACAAATTCCATCTAGAAACGATCCAGCCTGTCAAAGCGCGAGAAGATGCGGCGAAAGGGCTTGAGCGTGCTGGCGCGCCGGTCGACCGGGTGGCCCTCGCGGTAGAGCCTGGCATGAAGCTCCTGGCGCAATACCTTCCGCATCTTGCCTCACTCGCCGTCACTCAGGCGACGTCTGTCAGACCTCTATTCTAGGTGGTCCGTCCAAAATGTCAACAGACCCTAGTTCGTTACTACCACCAGTCACAGATATGAGCCGCTCCGATGAAGGGAACTCATCCGCGCTGAGCGCCGACCATCGAGTGAGCCCCGACAATGCATAAACTGAGCAAGGACGTATCGAAAATTGCCGTGTCGCGAATTCGCGTCATCGTATGACGCTAGGACGCGATGATGCCAGGACATCGCGCCCCACCCCACTCGCTTGCAGTTGTTGCAGCCAGCCAGAAAGGAACATCAGCGCCCAGAGGAAGAAGTGCACCTCAATGCTTTGTGGCGCTTCCACTCGCGCTTTTTCCACCATACGTGCGAAGACGCGTCTCTCGAAGTAGGCCGCCAGCGGATTGTACTCGGAGAGGACGATGTCGTGCAGGTACGCCTGGGTCGAAGGGAGTGCGAGGAGCGCTTGAAATGGTGGAGCGAATCCTGCCTTGCGGCGATAGACCATTGCTGGTGGAACGTGCTGCGCAAGCAACTTTTTCAGGAGGGCCTTACGCTCACCACCTTCGTTTTTCTGATCCCATGTTAACGAGAGACTGAGGTGAATGAGGGCTGGATCAAGAAATGGATACACGGGGGAGACGCCGTTCACGCGCAACGGATCAAAAGTCTTCGGAGCTACCAGACTGCAGCTCTCGTGCATCACAAAGAGGATACTGAAGCGATCTTCATGTGCCAGGTTCGCGGTGAGGCGACCATAGTAGGTGTCAATAGCGCCAATGATCTCCTGGGAGACAGCTTTCGGTGTGTGGTACGCGATCCCGTTCAGGGAGTTGCGGGCGAATATCGCCGCGCATTCCATGGGTAGCATCGCGCTTCGCCGTGCCACGCGCCCGGCGCGCCCGAGGTGTGAATCATGCGTCCAGAGGTGAAGCTGCTTGTGCGCGTTTCCCAGAAGGCGACGCGCAAACCGTGGGACGGTGTAGATACGCTCCCACCCTCCGTAGCGTGTGCCAATTGCCCATGCATCGTCGGCGCCTGATCCCTCGATAACTCCTTGCGCCGCGCCATGTGAGCGCAACATCGCATGGATCATAGTGTTGGTAGGGATGGCGGAGTAGTCATCGAACGGAAATGAGTAATCGTGCGCCAGCCTACTCAGGACCAGTGGAAGTTGGCCGGGATCATGGGTGATTTGCTCAAATCGCAGGCCGAGCACGGAGGCCATCGCCGCAGCCAGTTCACTCTCTGGATCGTTTGACCCGAACGAGTAGTGCAGGAGCGTGACATCGTTTCTTCCGATGGCCGCCAGACGCGCCGCAAGCAGGCCCGAGTCTACCCCACCGCTGAAGTATAGGACAGATGAGATCGGTGCGCGAGAAAGCACGTTGTCGATGTGCAGACGTACCTTGTCCTCCGGGTTGACGACATGTCCCTGTTGCGATGTCTCGATCACCGAACGGCGCGAGCGTTTCAGCAACGGGCGAGCCAATTCCGGGGAGATACTCAGCGTATGGCCAGACGGTATGCGGCTGATGCGCTTCGACAACGAGAAGGGAGGGATGAGCGTGCCAAATTGCAGGAATCCAAGGACGGCGCGTTCATCGAGATCTAGGCCAACCCAGCGCGCCATCAAGCGCAAATCATTGCTCAAAACGGTCCACCCGCTCCCACTCTCGTGCGCGATGTGCAACTGCTCTGGAGTGAGTTCGGGAACAGTCACGGTGAGCTCGCCCGTGTTCAAGGACACGCGTAACTCGATGACATCTGCGTACGCAGGGGGGAGGTCATGTGCGGGGTGGCGTGGGTCTTGGCTGAGAATAGACTCGTCTCGCATGTCTATGACAATGCTGTCGTTCTCCTGGCGAACGCGGGCTGTGTCGTGGCTGTCGTTGGCGTCATGCGTGTCATGCGTGTCGTGGGGGGCGCGCATGGAAAGCCAACCGCATGCGAAAAGGCGCCCGTTTGGCAGGTTCCACGTTCTCCCGGTGAGATGATTTTGGAGCCAGTCCGCATGGTGGCGCATCGTCCGCTGCCAGGCCGATAGATTTTCCTGCTGACCGAGATACGCGCCAAAAAACATGGAATGACCCTCCCGATGTTGCTGCCAGTGATAGGCGCTCAGCTGGTGGACGCACCGGGGGCGCGTCCGTCAGCTATGTATGTCAGATCTGTGCAATCCGCACGGCTCGCGCTAAGACGCCCAGAAGGCGTCGCAAGCAACGAAGTCAGCATATCGTACCATCGAGGGTCTCGACCGGGTTATGAGCAAAGAGTCCAACGACTCTGTTGACTGTGTTGGCTGACGTCAGGTCGTGGAGGTTGATTTCCAGTGTCGGGCTGGCGGCGACCAGGTGGTTCTCCGCTGCCCGCAATGCTCTTCCTCCACCCGTGATATGCAGGAGGATTGTTGCGTCTCGCGGCGTCTGTCCAGACTCGATGGCCTTCGCGAGCGAGGCAACCGCTACAGCAGGGGCTGGATCAATATCGATCCCTTCACTCTCGTGAAACAGCCGCATCGCGCTCTGAGCTTCAGCATTGTCAACTACCAGCATGTCGCCGCAGCTCTCGCACAGCGCGTCATACACACCGCCAGCGACGCTGTAAGGTGGCCAGCGATTTGTGAGCACCTCTGCGATCACCTTCTGGATCATCGCTCTGGCCTGTGCGCCATCCATTTCCGTCAAGTCGCGCCTTCGTCGCCGCCAAGCGTCGTACATCGGGGCAAAGGGGTGGTTTTGACTGAGCATGAGCTGGGGGACGCTGTCGCCGAATCTTCCATCCGCGACGAGCCTCTTGGCCGCCTCATGCACGGCGATGGCTCCTGACCCGCTGCCGATCGCCTGGAAGTAATAATCGGGCAGGCGCTTCATCGCCTCAACGGCGCTGAGCATCGCAGTTGCCAGGCCATCACGACGTCCTATGTTCTTAACGCCGCCTTCTGGAATAAACCCGCCGAGTTGCGCAATGCGGTTAGCCAGAGCGATGGCGTCTGAGTAATCGGCGCCTCCGCCTATGGTGACCAACCTAACGCATGGCGCCAGGGGTTCGGCAAATTGCATGGCGCGCAGCCCACTCGCGGGCATGACAATCAAGCAGGGGATCGCGTTCCGCGAGCAGGTAAGCGCAAAGGCGGCGGCAGTATTTCCTGCTGACGCCAAGATGAGCGCTCCCCCCTCAGACTCAATCCTGGGCAGCCTGGCCAGCACCGAGTAGGCTTCGAGTTCCTTAAAAGTAGCTGTTTCGAGCGTGGCGCCGCGTTCTGGCCAATACCCACTAAAGGCGATCCACAGATTTGTCAGCCCAAGCGTACTGGCCAGGGCTGTGCTGCGATAGGTCACGGCTCGGCCGGAATTGGAAAGACTTTGACGGATGGGAAGCCAGGATGCGTATCGATAGATGCCTGGCGCACCCTCATGGGGCGCAAGTCGCTTGGCGCTATAGTCGCTCACGAGAAGCGCTGGGGGGTGCTGTTGTGGACATTCAAGAATAAGGCCATCGTCCTCAAGTACCTTCCCACACTCCTGGCATTTCACGCGATACTCTGTCGGTGCGATTCCCATTCACAACCCCCGTTACGTCCCTCGTACGTCCGCTCCTGATTTGCCCCGCTTGCTGTTTCTGGACGCTCCTCCTAAACGGTTGAACGCAACGTCAGCCATTTACTAACGCTCCGCTGATGATTTGGCTACAACCGCGCCAGGCGTGGGACGGCAGTAACGCCATCAACCTGTTGAGCATCGGCGCGCAGGTATCTAGCTCCTTGACGTGGTTTGGCGCGAATGGCGGCCTCAATCTGCTGCCCGGCTCCGTACTCGTTCACACAGCCGGGTATGGACGCGCACCCACACGCCCGCGATGCGCCAGGCGCCGCGCTAAGCGGGCTCCCACCTTTCAGGCTCTCGGCAACAGGAGCGCCATCACGAGTTGAGTGGCTATATTGACATTCTTCGATGTATTCTGGTAGACTCATGCCATGGACACTTTGGAGACTCGCGCAACGACATCCGCTGCTCCATCGACTGACTCAGACGGCGAGGTGGAGTCCGCGTGCTGCGCGCCAGCGCCTCAACCGTCACCAGACCATGCGCAGCGTCTCGCATCGCTTGCGGAGCGCCTCAAGGCAATCGCTGACCCGACACGGCTGCGGATGCTAGAGCTGCTCGTGCAGCAGCCTGCCGCGCTCTGCGTCTGCGAGATCACCGACCAGTTTACGCTCCACCAGCCCACGATTAGCCATCACCTGCGTCTCTTGCGTGAGGCCGGGCTGATTGCTGGCGAGAAACGCGGCACCTGGTCGTATTACTGGGCTACCGATGAGGGCAAACGGGTGCTGGCAAGCGTGAGGTCTCTAGCATGAGATGCTGTGTCCTTTTTTGTGGTTTGTACATCGAAGAATGTCGATGAAAGGATCAGGCGAACATGGCGAATATGACGAACAAGCCACTGGCACAATCCACGGCGGCTGAGGTATCAGCTACGTCCGCTGCTGACGGAGACGCAATCACGGAGCGTGTGCGCGAGCGCTATGCGCAGGCCGCCCAGCGCGTGCAAAGCGGTGGCGATGCCAGCAGTGGCTGCTGCGGTGGCGGTTGTGGCTGCAGTGACCAGAATGGCGACCCGGTGACCAGCGGACTCTACGATGTCGAGCAGGTGGCAGGGCTGCCCGAAGAGGCCGTCATCGCGTCGCTTGGCTGCGGCAATCCGACCGCGCTCATCGACCTGCACGAAGGCGAGACCGTGCTCGATCTCGGCTCGGGTGGCGGCATCGATGTGCTGCTCTCGGCCAGGCGTGTTGGCCCAACGGGCTTCGCCTATGGCGTCGACATGACTGATGAGATGCTGGCGCTCGCTCAGGAGAACAAGGCGAAGGCAGGTGTCACCAACGTCGCGTTTCTGCGCGGGCGTATCGAGGCGATTCCGCTCCCGGCGAACGCGGTGGATGTCGTCATCAGCAATTGCGTCATCAATCTGGCCGCCGATAAGTCGCTAGTGTTGCGCGACGCCTTCCGCGTCCTCAAGCCTGGCGGTCGCTTCGCGGTCTCAGATGTCGTCGCCGATGGCCCGGTGCCCGAGGAGCTGCGCCTCAATATGGAGGCATGGGTCGGCTGCCTGGCAGGCGCTCTCAATATCGAGGACTACCAGCGCCTGCTCGCAGAGGCCGGATTTGAGGATATCAGCATTGAGATTACGCGGCGCTACACCGTCGCCGAGGCTGGACTCGATACGGCGAGATTACCCGACGGCTGGGAATCAGGCGATGGTAAGCTAGCGAGCGCATTTGTTCGTGCCGCGAAGCCAGTGAGCGCTTCGGTGACCGAGGCGGCGCAAAATGCGGTACCTGTCGCGCTGGTCAGCCGTGCCGACGCAACACCGACGCCGCCACGTGGCTGCTGCTAGGGTAGGGGACCGCTGCTGCGGGAGCCAGCGGTCGTCACTGGCAACCTTTCGCTCGAATGAAGGAGGCTGTTATGCCAGGGGCAAGCACAGAGACGCGTCGTGTGAAGATCCTCAATGCCAACTGGGATCCTGACGGCGTGGATGGGAGCGGCAAGTTCCAAATCCTGATAGTGACTGAGGACGACCAGCGGTACGTCCTGCCAGCCAGCCCCGATTCCATGACCGCGCTTGCTGCTTTGGCCCAGGTAGACACGGTGATGGCATGGGATCCGCTGAACCGGTCGCTGATCATCGCAAACATCGTCGGAACGATGCCGTGGACAGTCGAGGGCAGCGCGTGATCATGTCACAGTCCGTCTCCTCGTCCGTTTGAGCATCCCTATCCTAGTTGAGTGCCCGATGTGTCTGGCTCACCAATCCCGACATGTCGGGCATCACCATGTTTTTCGGGCCTTGACAGAACTCCGATACGCCTCTATTATTTCAGTAGACATTGATTCAATTCGTGTTGAATTACTATTCCGATGTGGGAATCGTTATGGAAACGCACTCACTGTCTGACACCGAGGCCATGTCTTCGACAGAGGTTACCCGGTTTCTGCGCCTGTTGGCTGATACGTCGCGGCAAGCCATTGTGCGCCTCCTTGCCCGGTCCGACCGCCGTGCCAGTGAGATTGGAGCGGTGGTGCGCTTACCTCCAAACGCGGTCTCGTATCATTTGAAGCAGTTGCGCGACCTGGGAGTGCTCCACGATAGACGCAGTAGCGCCGATGCGCGCGATGTGTACTATCAGCTAGATATCGGCCGTCTATTTGCCCTGTATGCTGCCGCTGGCGATGCGCTGTATCCAGGAATGTCAGTTCCATTGGGCCAGCCTGACGAGCAGCGAGATACGCCGCACGGCCTGTCGCGCCCCCTGCGAGTCCTGTTTCTCTGCACACATAACAGCGCGCGCTCGCAAATGGCTGAGGCTATCCTGCGCCAGATGGGCGGCGACCAGGTGGAGGCGTTCAGCGCGGGGAGCCTACCCACTGAGGTACATTCCGAGGCGCTTGCGACGCTGCGGGAGGTGGGGATCGATGCATCAGGACTCTCCGCGAAATCGCTTGAGCGGTTCATCGGCGAGCCGTTAGACTACATCATCACCGTCTGTGACCGCGTACGTGATATCTGCCCATCGTTCCCTGGCGACCCTGCGCAAGCGCATTGGAGCATCGCCGACCCAGCGGTAGTCGAGGATCCAGAGCAGCGCGCCAAGGCGTTTCGCGAGGTCTTGAGTGAGTTGCAGGTACGTATCCGCTACCTGCTCCTGCTTCCCCATCCTGGGACTGGTGAGCGCTTCCACTCACTGCGATAGGAGTAACTGGTACATGGCAAATCGTTTCTCACCATCGAGGACAGGGCCGAGGCAAGGCTCACAACACCCGCGCGGGATACGGAAGTCTCAGCAGCAGGAACAGCTACAGCAATTCGATATCTCGAAGTCTCGACCGTCCCCTTTGCTTGCGGCGTGCGTCGCCGAAGGTATTGGCACATTCGGGCTGGTGTTCGCAGGATGCGGCGCCATCGTGGTGAACGCCATTTCCGGTGGGCAGGTAACGCATGTCGGTGTTGGGCTGGTCTTTGGGCTGGTCATCGCAGCGATGATATACGCCACTGGGCATCTCAGCGGCGCCCATTTGAATCCCGCCGTGACGCTTGGCTTCGTCTTGGCTCGTCACTTCCCCCTCCAGCGCATGGCTGCCTACTGGTTGGCGCAATGCATCGGCGCACTCGCGGCGGCAATCTGTTTGCGCCTGCTTCTGGGTGATGTTGCGCGCCTTGGCGCTACCCTGCCGTCAGGATCGGTCTGGCAATCCTTTGGTTTAGAGGCGCTGCTCACATTCTTCCTGATGTTCGTCATTATGGCGGTTGCCACTGACACGCGTGCGGTGGGGCAGGCAGCCGCCCTGGCCATCGGAGCAACCGTTGGGTTGGAAGCGCTCTTTGCGGGGCCAATTAGTGGCGCCTCGATGAATCCCGCGCGTTCGCTTGGGCCAGCCGTTGTCGGCGCGACCTGGACTTCTCTGTGGATCTATCTCGTCGCGCCGCCCATCGGGGCAGTGCTTGCGGCGCTCTGCTACCGTTGGCTGCGCCTGACGAGCCTGTCACCGTCACCATCGCGCCCATGAATCGCCAGGAGCCAGCACTCCTGTACTCGAAAGGAGCTTGGCATGAGCAACGCCAGTAGTTCGGAGCCAATGCGCGTCCTGTTTCTCTGCACCCACAATTCGTCGCGGTCGCAGATGGCCGAGGGACTGCTACGCGCGCGAGGCGGAGAGCGCTATGTGGCCTTCAGCGCGGGAACCCATCCGCGAAGCGTGCATCCGTTCGCGGTTCAGGTCATGGGTGAGATCGGCATCGACATCAGCGAGGCGGCAGGCTACCGGGCGAAGTCGCTGGGGGAGTTTCTTGGTCAGCCAGCGATGGACCTCGTAGTGACAGTCTGCGACGAGGCTGCTGAAGAGTGCCCATTCTTCCCAGGCGCACGGCATCAGGAGCATTGGGGATTCCCCGACCCAAGCGCCGTGACAGGAACCGAAGCGGAGCGGTTGGCGGCTTTCCGTTCAGTGCGGGATGGAATTGCAAAACGCATCACGGCATTTATTGCCAGGTGGCCGCTTCTTTGAAGAGCGCGGCGGCAAGCCGGGAGGTGCGCGTGGCAATCTCGCGTGGGGTGTAAGGGCGCGCGTGCTCCAGCCACCAGCTAATCGCCTCGACAAAGAGCGTCGATACGATATCTGGTACAAATCCATCTGCGAAGGAATGGGCAGCGTGCGCGCCAGCGTCTGGCACGTGAGAATGCCGTCCCTGCTCTACGATTAGGTCATGCAATGCCGCGCGCATTTTCCAGGCAAACCAGGGGCTTCCGTTGCTGCCCAGCAACGCGCGATAGAGCCGTTCGTAGCTGGCGATATGCTCGAAGAACGCCACCCAGACCTCCGCCGGATGCTCTCGCCCCAGGTCGCCAACCGAGTTCAGCAGTTCACTCATAGCCTCCGCAAAGATCTTTTCAACCAGGTCGTATTTATCCTGATAGTTGCGATAGAAGGCGGCCCGACTCACCAGCGCGCGCTCGGCAATCTCACTGACGGTGAGCGACTCGAATCCCCGCTCCTCGATCAACTCAACCAGCGCCTCTCGCAGCAGTTTCCTCGTCCGTCGTATGCGTAGATTGTCCGCTGGTTGAGTCACTTTCGCGCTCGCTGTCTCATGTGGGACACATCCTCACGATTGAACCTGGTTTCTGTATCTCCATCGGGTTACAGTGATATTGGACATTGAGTCCCATTTCGGACAGTATGTCGCATTTGACTCGATCTGTCAAGGCGCTCTCAGGCAAACTGAAACGCGCTTCGCTGGCAAGGAGCAACGGCCATGCATTCATCCGCACGCCACCGACGCCGCAACGGGACCGCAGGCGAGGCAGGAACGAAAGATACAAGCGGACTGGTCCTCAACGACGGCTGGCGCTATGACCTGCTGGGGTGGTTCCACGACACCTTCTCGTCGCGTGGAATGTTGCGCACGCTCAGGCAGCGGACGATCCAATTTGCCGAATTGCAGCCCGGCGAGCAGGCGCTGGATATCGGCTGTGGCACGGGGACGCTGGCGCTGGAAGCCGCCCGTTATCTAAGCCCTGGAGGCAGCATCACGGGCGTTGACCCAGGTGGTCAGCAAATCGCCCGCGCCCGCGCGAAAGCGGCACGGCGACATGTGCCGTGGGTGTCTATCGAATTCCAAATCGGGGTCATCGAGCAACTTCCGTTTCCCGATCAGACATTCGATGTGGTCTTCTCCACCCTGATGATGCATCACCTGCCGACGCCCCTCAAACGCCAGGGACTCGCCGAAATCGCCCGCGTGCTGAAACCCGGTGGGCGCGTGGTCATCGCCGATTTCACGCACAAGCAGGAACGAGCAGGCCGCGCCACGCGCTTTCCCGCTGGCGGAAGCCGCCTGCACGACCTGGACGCGCTGCTCCAGGAAGCCGGTTTCATCCAACTGGTCGCGGAGGATGTGCAGTCTCCACGCTTCTCCTCTTTCCCCGGAGCCAACATCGTTCGGGCATACCGATGAGCGCTTGCGCGCGGCTCAGGAGACATCTGTCTCGTCTTCAGCGGAGATGCGTTACCTTGAGCGCCTGCCAGACAGCGGGATGATCGAGCGAGGGCGCCAGCAGGTCCGCGTCGAGCCGCGATGTTGGCAGCGACGGGATGCCGATGACGTAGACACCCGCTGCCCGTGCGGAGGCGACCCCGGTCGACGAATCCTCCAGTGCAATCGCATCCGCGGGATTGCCGTCGAGCAGCGTACAGGCGCGCAGGTAGAGATCGGGCGCAGGCTTGGGTTCGGCAACCTCATCGCCGCAGATGGCCAGATCGAAGGCATCCGCAAATCCCGCTTGTGCCAGCATCCTCAGCACGAGCTCCCTGGGCGAATTGGAGACGACGGCGATTGGCCTCCGCCCGCGCAATGCCGCAACTAGCGCGGCCGCCCCAGGCATAGGCATGACGCCGCTCGATAGCTCCTCGGACGCAAGCGCGTAGAGCTCATCCCAGAGCGCGTCGGCGCGGTCGGGTTGATCGAGCAGCCGCCCAAGGATGCGTCCCGCGACGTCAAACGTCGAGCCAATGAGCGCCTCTTTCTCGGCGAGACCGTAGGAGCGGCCATAGCGCGCGAAGAGCGTCGTCTCCGCGCGCGTCCAGCAGGTCTCTGTATCGAGGAGCAGTCCATCACAGTCGAAAAGCACAGCCCCATCGCCCGCTGTGCGGGATACTGCTGCGGCATCGAGGTTCTGAATATCGGTTGATTTGGTCACGTGCAAATCCCTTCCAGCGCGCAAGGCAGGACGAACCGCCACGATTATCGTGCGGTCCTCTGAATGCGGAGTTTGAGGCTTGTCCGCAAGGAAGGGAGGAGCACCTCGTACGCTCATTGTCGCCGCGGAATCCGCGCCGGTTTGCCGCGTACGTTACGACTGTGCTGGCCGGGGAACCACCCGCCGAATCGCTCGCATAGTTCCCACCGCGTCGCCCTAAACGCCTCCACGTCCGGGCCGGGCGCTACTCGAAACAATCAATATCCCCCTGTCCGCGGGATGCCTCGCATAGCATACATGCTGGCACAAGAAGGGTGCAAGCACCGCGGGATATCGCCAGCTTCCACAAATCAGGCTGAGCGATGGAATGGAGGGACGACCCAGGTGATAGAGCAATGTCAGTGCATCTGTGCCATATGTGAAGGATAGTTGGAGAATTCATGTCCCAATCAACACCTCAACACTCCGGCGAGCGCGCCTATCGCCCCGCTACCCTCACCGCCTATGGGCAGACTGTTGAGCGTGTGATTCAGTCCATGAGCGCGCGCCTCTCGGAGCCGCTCTCGCTCGAAGAGATGGCCGAGATTGCCTATCTCAGCCCGTTTCATTTCAACCGCGTCTTCCGCTCGATCACCGATATTCCGCCCGGCGAGTTCCTGGCCTCGCTGCGGCTGGAGGCGGCGAAACGGCTCCTGCTGACGACAACGCTGAGCGTTACTGATGTCTGTTTCGAGCTTGGCTATACCAGCCTCGGTACGTTCACCACACGGTTCAAGCAGCTCATCGGCCTCTCGCCGCTTCAGCTGCGCCAGATGGCCGACGATTTAGCCGATGCCCCGATTCAGCCGCTGCTCGTCGCCCATAGCGAAATGCGGAGGCTCAATGCGGTCCACGTCAATGGGGTGAGCGGCTCGATTACCGCGCCCGACTCCTTTACCGGCCTGATTTTTGCGGGCCTCTTTCCAAAATTCATCGCGCAGAACGGCCCGGTCGCCTGCACGACCATTCCCGCGCCCGGCGCATTCCAGATCAGCCTGGTACCCGATGGACGCTATTATCTCCTGGCGGCGGCTCTGCCCTGGTCGCAGAACGCGCTGACCTATCTGCTGCCTGAGCGCGGGCTGCTGGTGGGCGTTTCCGAACGGCCCGTGGTGGTCCATGGCGGTCGGGCGAGCGCGCCGGTTGAGCTTACGCTGCGCCCGCCTTGCCCAACCGACCCGCCGATTCTGGGCGTCTTTCCGCCGCTACGCGCGATGCCGTCCGCATCCCGGCTGCCCGCCGCCCTCTGATTGAACGTTCGCCGAACTTCTCTTGCACAGGAGCAAGCAATGAGTATGGTCTTTGAAAGCCGAGTCTCGGATTCACCGCTCGTC
>DATBIB010000128.1:0-50507 GCA_036557205.1 Ktedonobacterales bacterium
CAGGCCCATCACAACGGCGGGATGATCGCGGTTCAGGCGCAGATTCTCGCCGTTGACGGGATCGGAGGTCTGCATCAGGATGCCGTCATCCACACAGATGCGCAGCAACTCGCGGGCAGAGTCACGGGTCAGCCGACCACGGAAGCGATTCTTCGGGTTGTAGGGATCGCCGATGAAGTTGGCGACACCGCTGATCGTGCGCCACGACCAGTGGCGGTCAATGTAGTCGAGGAACTGGATGAAGCCCTGCTCATCCGGCATGACGGGGCCGCTGGGCACCGTGAACGCTGGGCCATAACTCTGCGAGTGTGGCGCGACACCGCGATGGTTCGATGTCTGCGGTGAGAAGACCGCTCCACCCGCGCCAAGCGGCAGGAACTGATCGGCGGCGGACATCAGGTCGCGGCTTACCGTGCCGGGGATGCCGACGACAATCACCCGTTTATTGAGCCGCAGCTTGAGCCGGGCGCAGATACGTGTGAAGTCGCGGTCGCCGCTCATGAGAATGAAGGTATTGATGGAGGGCCGGTCGAAGACCGTCTCGATCATATCCATCAGCATGTTGAGATCAACGGTGCTCTGGGTAATGATCTGTTGCTGTGGCGGATAGTAGGCGCCGCCATTGCCGTTGCTGTAGTTGTAGCCGGGATCGAGGCGCTCGGGTTGGTCGTCGCCCTCCCCGTCGCCGTCGTCCATCTCGTCATCGGATGCGCCGTCTTCTTGCAGGGACATGTCCTGCTCGTCCTGGGGGCCATCGTCGTCGGCGTACTCCGCATCATCCTCGGCGGATACCATCGGCTCATCTCGATAGATATCCATCGGCTGCTCGTGATTCACCTCGTCGCCATCTTCGTCGGCGTAGCTCTCATCATCAGCTTGATGGGTATCGCGGCGGTCATAGTAGCTGCCCTGAGGATTGTAGGGAGCGCCGTTGTTCTGACGGAACCGCTCGCGGACCTTCGCCGGGCAATCCACGCGATCGATCATCGCCGCCATCAGGCTGCCTTTGAAAAACTCTGGCTGGCGTGTCCAGTCAGCGTAGGCGCGAGCCACCATAATCGTGCCGAATCGCCGGGCAATGCCGATCAACTCCTGCGGATCAGGCTCCCGATGTTGCACATTGATCATGCTGTACCGAATGTTCTCGAAGTCGATAAACAAGGCTATTTCGTCGTTCATCAGTAGTACTCCTGCTCTTGCGAGACAGTAGGCGCTACAATCATACGCAGGCTCATGATGACTTCAGGTAGACACACGACCTCGGAGAAACCAACCCCCACACCACGACGTTATCAGAAGCGACAGGTCGAGACTCCAACGTTTTGCGCGCGAACTTCCCCAGAAAGTGCTTCATTGCCCGTGCATGACATCGCGTAAAAACACATAATAGAGATACACAGGTGAGCATATCACATGCGTTTGAGCACGTCCAATCTGGTTCCCATGATGTGTGAATCGCGCGGAGATCCCTGGCGGACCCTGCCTAGAGGGCGCTGGCCCACCGCGCGATAGTCCGCGCCACATCGGTCTCGTGCCCATGATAAAAGTGGTCGGCCCCCGCGATGATTTCGGTGGTGACATGAGGCGCCGCGGTCGCCTTCTCGCGAATGGTCGCCAACTCCGCCGCTATGTTCCGCTCGTACTCGCCGAATGTGGCCAAGAGTGGAACGCGGATAGACGCTATGACGGGCGTGCCGCTAGCGTTGCTGAGCAGTCGATCCGCTGTCTTGGCATGGCTCACGACAGTCTGTGCGCTCTGGCGATACCAGGGTGCCCACGGCTGCGCGGGAATCACCTCCATGCCACGCCCTTCCGCGGCTAGCGCGCGGGCGGCCTCCAGGTCGCCGGGAATGCGCAACCCATGCAGATCAGGCGAGATCAGCGCGACGCCGCCGAGTCGCTCGGACGGTTGTTCCGCCGCATAGAGGAGCACCTTCTGCGCGCCTTTGCTATGCCCCGTCAGCAGCACGCTGCCTGACGCTCTTATCGCGGCGAACTCCACCCACGCCGCCAGATCGCGCGGCGCATCCTCCATCCGCTCCCAGCCGCTCCCACCGCCGCCCGCCATCGGCGAGTGATCGTCCGCTTTCCAGAGTGTAGTCGCGATGTCATGCCCTCGCGTATTGCCCAGCACGACGGTAAATCCGAGCCGCGCCAGTTCGCGACCTATCAGCACGTAGGGCCGGTCATAGAAACTGGCTGCGTTGCCGTGAATCCAGACAATCGTAACGGATTGATGGTTCTTTTCTTCAGCCGGGGAGATCACCGCCCCTGCCAGTTGGATATTGTCCTCAGTTGCGATGTAAACGATTTCTTCAATCCAGGGATTCGCCATGGTAACTGCCCTGCCTCGCTTCTTCCATGCCGCGCCTCTGCGCAAAACAGCCACAATGTTGCGTCGCTGGGGCCGCCGTTCACAATTTATCATGGTTTGATAGATGTTGGGGATAGCGCTCGCAGCCGCTTGCCATAGCGTCCTGGCTTGCTCACCTGCTCTCACGCGCCTCGAAAAGTGTGTCGCGTGAGGGCGCCGCGATGTGCCGCGCGTGGACGAAGTGTTTGGCGCCGACTAACGGCACGAACAGCCGCTCGACGAACCACCCGATCAAGGGACGCGCGGCGGCCAAGTCGATCACCACCGGGTCGGCTACGGCGTAGTTGCGCCCATTCCAGCGGATCACACAGCCATTCGCGGCGCGCAGGTTCTGGAACCAGTCCGTTCCTTCACCAAAGGCCAGAGGGATCACAAAGCCGTCGGTCGTTGGCTGCACGACGACTGGTGTGGCGTAGGGGCGGCCCGACCGCCGACCGCGATGGTGGACGACACCGTAGTTCCGCAGGTAGCGGTTTCCAGCGAAGCGCAGGATAGCGGCGTTGGCCGGACGCCCCGCAACGCCCCTGATGGCCCGAAAGAGCGGCCTGCCGTCCCATCGAGCGCTTGTCGTAGGCTGGGAAGATGGATCTGGTGTCGCCATGTGTGAAGCCTCCATGCTCTATTCTCATCCTGCTCCAACGAGGTATAAGAGAGGACTTATAATCGCTCCTGACCATAGGTATTTCACGCGCAAAGCCAGGAAACAAGGAGTAGACTATGACCTCTCCAGAACAAATAGCCGCCAGCCGATGACGACCGGCCAGGCGAATGTGACGAGAACCAGGATACGCTCGACTAGCCCGCCAACCGATGTGGCTGGCCCCCCAGCGGCGCGGCGCGGAGCCAGCAGCGCGAACGAGAGCAGGATGAATAGGATCGACGCAGCAGCCGTCGCCAGCGAGTACCAGCCATAGCCATGCCAGCCCCGCATGCGGAGCCATTCTTTGCCTACCACAACGTACGCGGCGACCGGCGCGAGAAACGCGGGGAGGAAGCCAATGAGCCAGTGAAGTCCCGCGGTTCCAGACGCGGCTGGAAAGATGGCCGCATCGAAGATGCCGATGCATGCCAGGATAAAGAGGACGAGAAAGGCCACCAGCCATCCCGTTCTCATCACCCGGTACATCGACAGGAAGAAACCCAGCGCGAAGGCGAGCAGCAACACGGCAAAGACCAGCGCGTCGGCGTTTCCCAGCCAGGCGTTTGCTCCCACCCCAAGCGCGCTAATCGATTGCCGAAGTGGAGAATAGCCGGGACGCAGAAAACCAGCCACGGTGAACCCCAGGATGAAGAGAATAGGACCGACGACGCCAGCGAGCGCCAGGTAGCGAGCAATCACCTTCGATGTGGACTTCGATGTCAAAGCGGTGTTCGATGCGTTTATCACACCTTTCTCATGCTCATCCATTGGTACACTCCTTTCTGTCTGAGTTGCCTCCTGATCGCGCAGTGGCCGGATTTATCAGATGCTCTGGCGTCAGTGCCCCATCTCAACTATGCCCGCATGCCACGTATCCCGCCAGAACGAGCAGTGACAACTAATCCCCATCCCAGCACCGCCAGAATGGCAAGATGGAAGGCGATGTCGCCAACGCTGCGCGGCCCGACGCCGACGACGATGGTGAAGAGGCCGACCATCGTCCCGAGCGCTGCGAACGCCTGCGCCACGAGTCCGATCTGGCGCGTCTGGGCGGGCCAGATCCATGTCAGGCCAAAACCGATCAGCAGCACGACGCCGATAATGCTCTCGGCGATGGCGGCCTGGTGGTGCGTGTCGATGACGACCAACAGGCCGGAGTGAATGGCCCCAGCAGTGATGAAGGCTATGGCCTCGATGAGCAGAATGACGCGAACCATCGGTTGCGTTGGCATAGGCTTAATCTCGCTTTCGTGTGTGGCGCGCCAGAGAACTGACCAGCTATGGGTGTGGCTGGCTCTCACGCGACAAGCACCTTGGCACGGCGCGTGGCGCTGGCCTGGGAAATCTGGCGGGCCAGGATGTTAGCCAGCGCGATGGCGACGATCCCGACGAGCAGATGCAGCGCCTGGATGATCCAGTGCAGCGAGCCGGGCAGGAGCTGGAACTGGGTGATGCCGAGTATCGGGACGATGAGGCCCCAAATGAGCGCCACCACGGCCAGGATGGGATTGACCCGCGCCACCAGCGCCATCACCGCAATGACCCAGAGCATCAGCACCAGTGTGATGCCCAGCAACATATGGAGCGGCAGCAGGGCAAACGCATCGCCGGTCCAGAAGAGCAGACCCAGCACAATCATGATGACGCCAATTGCGCTCACCAGAATCCGAAGCACGTTCGCGGTAATCCGCATGATTCAACCTCCCAAGATGATCCTATTTTCATGAAGAACAGCGCGGCCACTTCGACTCACAATCCCGCGATGGCGGGGATGACCCGGTCGCCGATGATCTCCACCGGAGTGATGTCGCCAACGTTGGGAACGAACCCGACCACCGTCTGGATGCCCATGCCTGCCAGCCACTGGAGGTGGCCAATCAGCGCGTCCGACTTCGCGGTATCTTTGGGATCGTCGCCAACGTCGAAGGCGAAGGCGCAGGTTTTTTCGATGGCGTCGAAGTCGCGGCCCTCCTCGGCGCAATAGCGGCGCAGCACGTCGAGCTTGTGCGGTATCTCCGGGCGCGGGCGCAGGCCGCAGGCGTCGGCATAGCGGGCTACCAACCGTAGTGTCTTCTGTTCGCCGTCGCCGCCGATCAGGATGGGCGGATGGGGATGCGAGAGGCTTCGCGGCTGATTCCGCGGATGCTCTAACTGGTAGTGCTTGCCAACGAAGGGTCGTTCGTCGCGATGCTCGCCGCTCCATATGCGCAGACAGATTTGTAGCGTCTCTTCCAGCATCTCGTAGCGCTCCGCCTGTGGCGGAAATGGGATGCCGAGTCCGCGCGCCTCGTCCTCGAAGTCGCCTGTGCCGATGCCCAGGCAGGCGCGGCCACCGGAAAGCACATCCAGCGTCGTCACCGTTTTGGCGAGGATGCCCGGATAGCGGTAGGGTACGGCGGTCACGTGCGCCAGCAGACGGACACGCCGGGTGTGCGCCGCCAGAAAGGCCAGCGTCGTATAGGCTTCGAGCATGGCGCCGTCTGGGCCGCCAATTCGGGGATGGAGCCAGAGATGGTCGCTGATGGAGATGCCATCGAAGCCGCTCTGCTCGGCGGTTACCGCGATCTCGCTGAGCCGTAGCCCCAGTTGCGCTGGGCCATCGGGCCAGTCAAACTTGACCAGATGCAGTATCAGTTTCATGCGTATACTCCTCCTCTAGTCGCGCAGCATGCCGCGGATTCGCTCGTATTCCTCCGGCGAGATGTCTCCGCTGGCGAGCCGACGGCGCAGGATTTCCTCGCTGCTCTCACGGCTATCCCGGCGGGAACTGACGGACAGGCGCACTGCCCAGATGAGCAGCGCCAGCAGCCCACCCCAGAACAGCAGAAAGGCGATGAGCCAGACGATGCCTGGCCAGGGCCAGCCAAACGACCCCCATGCCCCCGCGCTCCATTGATGCATTGCCGCTCCCTCCCCTGTTGCAGACCTGTTGCAGACCTGTTGCATGCTGGCTCGCAACCACGAACGCTTTTGAGCATAGCGGACGTTGTTGAACAAAGAACGCGTGCGATTCTGAACACTTCCTGAACAGTTGTTGAAGCGTTTCTTCAGGACCATATCGCGGGTCATCCGCCGCGCTACAATGGAGAAGTGCTGATATGGAGCCAGGAGCATTCCAGGCTTAGGCGTACGGTATATCAGAATGGACGTAACCAGAAATGACGCAAGGGACGCAAACAAGGCGAATAGCTAGCGGCACCAGCGCATGGAAGCGCCGGTATGAACATGGGGAGAGGCATATAGAGAGGCGCACGATGAGCGAGCAACAGACGGTGCTGGTGGTCGACGACGAGGATGGCATCGTCGAGCTGATGCGCGATTTCCTCGAGGTTGACGGCTTTGCGGTGCGCTCGGCGCGCAATGGCGCGGAGGCGTTGGCAGCGCTGGCGGACGAGCCGGTGGATTGCGTCTTGCTCGACATTATGATGCCTGGCGTTTCCGGCTTCGATCTTCTCAAGAGTATTCGCGAGATGACCGATGTGCCGGTGTTATTTCTCTCCGCGCGCGAGGGCGCCAGCGACAAGATACGCGGGCTGCGCCTGGGCGCGGATGACTACGTGGTGAAGTCCGCGACGCCTGATGAGGTGGTAGCGCGTGTCCACGCGGTGCTGCGACGCTATGGCTCCGGCAGCCAGTCGCCGCGGTCAGCGGATGACGGCGTGCTGGCCTTTGGCCGCCTGGTGATTGACACGCGAGCGCATGAAGTACTCGTCGAGGGACAGCCGGTGGCGATGCCCGCGCGCGAATTCGCGCTGCTGCGCATCTTCGCCGAACACCCGCGCCAGGTCTTTAGCCGCGATCAACTCTTCGAGCTCTGCTGGGAGTCGTTCGGCGACCGCAGCACTGTGACGACCCACATTCGGCGTATCCGCGAGAGAATCGAGGAGGACCCAGCCAATCCGCGCTACCTGGTGACTGTCTGGGGCGTGGGCTATCGCTTCGAGGGGGCGCCATCATGAAACGGCTACGTCGGCAGGGTCGCCCGCTGCCCCTACGCCTCTGGCTCATCGTTGCCGTCGTGGCGATCACGGGGGTGGGATTCCTGGCGCAGTTGGGGATGACCGTCCTTGTTGGTTTCTGGGAGCAGCAGGCGTCCGACGCGCGACTGGCCTCGGTGCGCCAGACGCTCGGCTCCGACGTGTCCGCGTGGCAGAATCCAGTCTGGCAGCGTTCAGCCGCCTCGTCACTGGCCGATATGGATGTCGATGTGGCGGTGTTTACGGGGCAGGCTACCCAGCCCGTCTTTGCCACCGGCGGCGCGCGCCAGCTACTCGATACCAGCGACCAGTCCCTCGCAGACTCAGCGGCGACCCAGTCATCCAACTGGACCAGCCGCGGCGGGCCGGTTTTCCAGCGTATCGTTCTGACTGCTCCCGCGCGGGACGGGACAAGCGCCCAACAGGTCGGTGTGGCGTATCTGTGGTTCAACGGGCCGCCAACCGGTGCGCCGTGGACGCTACTCTGGCCGCTGGCCGAGCTAGGCGCCTTCGCGCTGGCGCTGGCTATCGTCGTCTGGCTGATTGGCCAGCCGGTCATTCGTCCGCTCACCGAGATGGCGAACGCCGCTGAGAGCATCGCTGGCGGGCAGCTCGACGTCCGCTTACCGCGTTCGCCGGTCTACGAGATCGCGGAGGTCTCGGAGGCACTGGAGGGGATGACCGCGACCCTGCGTGAGTCTTTAGCGCGCCAGCAATCGCTGGAGGGCGAGCGACGCTTCTTCATTGGCGCGGTCGCGCATGACCTGCGCACGCCGCTCTTCATGCTCCGCGGCTACCTTCAGGGGCTTCAGCGTGGCGTCGCGGCGACGCCGGAAAAGGCCGCGCACTACCTGGAAATGTGCCAGGCAAAGGCGGACGAGCTGGAGCGATTGGTTGCCGACCTCTTCGCGTATACCCGCCTGGAGCATCTGGAGCTTGAGCCAGAGCGCCAGCCGCTGGATCTTGGAGACGTGCTGCGGCAGGTGGTGGAGGGCGCGCAGCCATTAGCCGCAACCAAAGGCATCACCTTGACACTCGATGCGTCGGCTACTCCGGCGCAACTCCTGGGCGATAGGCATCTGCTGGCACGCGCGGTCGAAAACGTTGTAGACAACGCCATACGCTATACGCCACTGGAGGGCGCGGTATGCGTGCGCTGGCGGGCCGATGGAGCGAACGTCACGTTCAGTGTCGCCGATAGCGGGCCGGGCATTGCTCCAGATGATCTGGCGCGCCTCTTCAAGCCGCTCTATCGCGGTGAGGCGTCGCGCAATCGCCAGACAGGCGGCGCGGGCATCGGGCTGGCGATTGCCCAGCGTATCCTTGTGGCGCACGGCGGGAGCCTCGTGGCAGCCAATCGGCCCGAAGGCGGCGCAATTTTTACGGGCACACTACCGGGCTTGCGCCACAACGCAACGCCAGCCATGGCGGCCGCATCAACCGCATCAGCGCATCACGCAGACGACCGAAGCGATTCCGCATAGCAATTCCAGGCTCTTGTCGTGTGATCCCTGGTTCGCGGCCTAGGGGCCGCGGCTAATTCAGGCCCGAGCACTATGGCATTTGGGCGAGCGGAGAAGCCCCCCACGGCCAGTCTTGTGTGCTACTATCACTATCCCGCCGCGCGCTCCTCGCGGCTGCCTCCAGTCATCAACAGGCCGAGACGCTCTTCGGAGGTTCCGGCAGGCTCGATGCTGACGATACGTCCTTCGTACATCACCGCGATGCGGTCCGCGAGCGAGCGGATCTCGTCTAGCTCCGCCGAGACGAGCAACACCGCCGCGCCCGCGTCGCGCTGTTCGACGATGCGCCGGTGGATGAACTCGATGGCGCCGATGTCTACGCCGCGGGTGGGCTGTGCCGCCAGCAGCACGCGCGGCTCGCTCGACATCTCACGCGCGATGATGATCTTCTGCTGGTTGCCGCCAGAGAGTGTCCGCGCCGCCGCCTCGGGGCCGGGCGTGCGGATGTCGAAGGCCTGTATCAGCCGCTTCGCCCAGTTCAGGATCGCCTGCAACCGTAGCACGATGCCGCGCCAGGTGAACCGCGTGGACCGCTGACGGCCCAGCACCAGATTGTCCGCCACCGAATAATTGAGCACGAGACCAGCGCCGCGCCGGTCCTCGGGAATATGCGAGACGCCCGCGCCGCGAATGGATCGCGCACCCAGGTTCGTGATGTCGTGGTCGCCTAGCAGCACCCGCCCACTGGTGGCTGAGCGCGTACCGGCAAGCACCTCCACCAGCTCGCTCTGGCCGTTACCCTCCACCCCGGCGATGCCAAGGATCTCGCCCTGATGCACCTCGAACGAGACGTCGCGCAGCGCTGGCACCCCGCGATCCGACTCCGCCACCAGCTGGTCTACCTTCAGCGCGACTGGACCCTCTTTGGCCTCAGACTTCTCCACACGTAGCAGCACATCGCGACCAACCATCATGCGGGCGATTTCCTGCTCGTTGGTCTCGGATGTGATCAGGTGGCCCACCACCTGACCGCGCCGCATGACCGTGATACGGTCAGAGATCGCCATGACCTCGCGCAGCTTGTGCGTGATGAAGATGATCGTCTTGCCGCCCTGCACCAACCCGCGCAGCACGCCGAAAAGCTCGTCGGTCTCCTGCGGTCGCAGCACCGCGGTCGGCTCGTCCAGGATCAGAATGTCGGCGCCGCGATAGAGCGTCTTCACGATCTCGACCCGCTGCTGCAAGCCAACCGGCAAATCTCCTGTGCGCGCGTCGGGATCGAGTGTCAGGCCGTAGCGACGGGTCAGCTCCGCGATCTGCTGCCGCGCGCTCGCTTTGTCATAGAAGTCGCCCCGTGTGACTGGCTCGTAGCCCAGCGTGATGTTCTCGCCGACCGTCATCACGGGAATCAGCATGAAGTGCTGGTGCACCATGCCAATGCCCAGCCCGATGGCGTCGCGCGGGCTGTGGATCTGCGTGGGTTTGCCATTAATGAAGATCTCACCGGAGGTCGGTCTGATCAGTCCATAGAGGATGTTCATCAGCGTCGTCTTGCCAGCGCCGTTCTCGCCGACGAGCGCGTGGATCTCGCCCTTGCGCACGCTGAAGTTGACATGGTCGTTGGCCACGACGCCCGGCCAGATCTTTGTGATCGCGCGCATATCCACGGCCAACTGATCCGCTGCTGCTTTCGGTTGCTCGGACATTATTCGGCCTCCGGGATGTAGGGAACACCATCCGCCGCTGGTGGCGTGCTGCGGCCAACAAACCCCGCCAGCACGATCAGCACGAGGATGTATGGCGCCATCTGGAGGAAGTAGAGTGGCACGCTCAGCGCGCCGGAACTGGCTCCCAGAGCGTCACCAATGCCGAAGATGACGCAGGCGCCAAACGCCCCCCACGGCGTCCACTTGCCGAAGATCATCGCCGCCAGGGCAATGTAGCCGCGCCCGCTGGTCATATTGTCGTTGAAGATATAGGCGATGCCGATTGAGAGGAAGGCGCCAGAGAGACCGGAGAGCAGACCGCTCATGATCACCGCCCCATAGCGCAGGCGATAGACGTTGATACCTGCGGTATCGGCTGCCTGGGGATGCTCACCCACCGCGCGCAGGCGCAGGCCCAGGCGCGTGCGGAAGAGCATGATGTTGGCGAAGACGAGGAGGGCTATGGCGACGTAGACCATGATGTTCTGCTGGAAGAGCACCTCTCCGAAGAAGGGGATGTCGCTCAGGAGAGGAATATTGACCTGTGGCAGGCGCGCCGCGGGGTCTACCTGTGGCAGCCCCTGGAAGTTGGAGAGCTTCGCGTTCAGGAATGTGGTGAGGCCGATGGCCCCGATGTTGATCGCGATGCCGCTGATGATCTGGTCGGCATGGAAGCGGATGGAGACCACCGCATGGATCAGCGCCATCAGGCCGCTCGCAATGGCAGCGACAAGGACTGCCAGGAAGGCGTTATGCCAGGCCTGGGCGGCAACCACGGCAAAGAATGCCCCGGTCAGCATCATCCCTTCCATGGCGATATTGACGACGCCGCTGCGCTCGCAGATGACGCCGCCGAGCGCGGGCAGCGAGAGCAGCGCCGCGTTGCGCAGTGCAAGCTGCCAGAAGTCGCCCGACACGAACAGGTGCAGCAGCTGAAGTATGAGATTCATCGTCGTATCCTCCTCAGGCCTTGCCTTCGATATCTGTCGCGGCCGAGCTGACCTCTGCCTGGAATTCGTCTTGTACCGCTTCCTCACCTGATGCCTCGGCAACCTTGCGCCCTGGCCCCGGCAGTCGCAGCTTGAGGGTGCGCAGGAAGTTCGCCGCCAGGCTGAAGAGAATCACCGCCTGCAAAATCTGGACGATGCGGCTGGAGATCTGGGCGTCACTCTGCATGACCGAGCCGCCAGCATGCAGCGCGCCGAAGAGGATCGCGGAGAGCACCACCCCGATGGCGGAGTTCAACCCAAGCAGCGCCACGGCGATGCCATCGAAGCCGGTACTGTCGTTGGCAAGATCGGCGTAGAGATAATGCAGCGAGCCTCCCGAGATCATGATTGCCCCGGTCAGTCCGGCGAAGGCGCCGGAGATGAGCATGGTCACAATGATGGTCCGGCGCACGCTGACGCCTGCGTAGCGGGCCGCCCGCTGGCTCTGGCCCACAGCGCGAATCTCGTAGCCGAGCGCCGTTCTCCGCATGATGAAGAAGAAGAGCACGGCTCCGGCCAGCGCGATGAGAAGGCCCCAGTCGACGTGGTAGACGCCGCCCGGCTGGCCGAAAAAGGTGGAATTCGGCGGAATAAACGTCGGTAGCTGCGCGTTTTCGCTCACCGGCAGCGAGATGGAGGAGCCGTTCGGCGCCTGCATCGGACCGTTGACGACCAGAAACTTCAGCAGATTGTAGGCGACGTAGTTGAGCATGATCGTGGTCACGACTTCGTGCGCGCCGGTCATCGCCTTCAGCACACCGGCGATTCCAGCCCATGCCGCGCCGCCGACGATGCCCGCCAGCAAAACCAGTGGGATCAGCACGATGCCTGGCCAGTTGCCCAGTCGAATGCCGACAATGGTCGAAAGGATGGCCCCTACGATTAACTGCCCCTGCACGCCGATGTTGAAGAGGCCAGCGCGGAACGCAAACGCAACGGATAATCCCGCGAGGATCAGTGGCGTGAGGAAGAAGATGGTATTCGCGACCTGAAGCGCGGGTGTTTCGCCGCCAAAGCAGAAGAGACCGAAGCCACCGCAGGCCATAGCCTGGTAGGCAAGCACCGGATCATTGCCCGAGATGGCGAAGATGACGGCGCCAATCAGAAAGGCGACAATTACCGAGCCTAGCGGGACTGCCATGGCCTTTGCCGCCCGGCGGGCCCAACCCGCGAAGTCGAGTCTCGCCACGTCGTCCTGCTGCTGCGGTGGTGCGGTTGGTGCGGTCATCGAGTCTTCTCCTTCACACCACAAGGCGCGATGCGATGATGAGACAATATGGGACTCTTACGCCAGTATAGCCCCCAGTATAGCGCAGATACAGGCGGGGCGAGCACCCTGAGGCGCCCGCCCTTTGTCAAGCTAGATCATGGATCGTGCCGATAGCCTACGCAACGGTATCTGGTACCTGGTCTTTGCCCGACTTGATGTCGGCCGTGACTTTGTCGATCTCGGCCTGGATGTCGGCCGGGATGGCGATGTTGCCCTTGGCAAAGCCGACACCGTCATTCGCCAGGCTGAATGTCGAGACACCAGACTTGAAGCTGCCATCGGTGACGCTCTTGATCGCGTCATAGGTGGCGGTATCCACGCGCTTGACCGCGCTGGCGATGACCGACGGGGAGATGGCCGCCTGATCGGTGTCTACACCGATGCTCCAGACGCCCTTGTCCTGCGCCGTCGTCAGCACACCCAGACCGCAGCCGCCAGCCACCTGGAAGACCACGTCCGCGCCGCGGGAGATCTGTGAGGTGGCCTTGTCAGCGCACTTCGTGGGGTCGGTGAAGTCGTCGGAGTAATCGACGAAGACCGTGGATGAAGGATCCTCCATCTTCATCGCCCACTGGAAGCCAGCGATGTAGTGATCGACGGGCGGGATCTTCTGGCCGCCAACCGCGCCGACCTTATTGGCCTGCTTCGGCGTCTTGCCTTGCTTCTCCATCATACCCGTCAGGACCCCCACCAGCGCACCGGCCTCCTGCTCCTTGAAGAGCAGCGCCACGACATTCGAGCGGTCCACACTGTTGCCTTGCGCGTCGGCAGGTGTACTATCGATGATAGCGAACTTCACATTCGGATACTGCGCCGAGACCTGGCCGACGGCGCTGGCCATCAGGAAGCCGACCGCGATGACCAGATCATAGCCCTTCGAGGCATAGCTGGTCAGATTCGGCACATAGTCTGAGGCGGCATGCGACTCGGTCACATCGCCCTGAATGCCGAGGTCTGTCTGCGCCTTTTGCAGGCCCAGATATGCGAGATGATTGAAGCCCTTGTCGTTGAGGCCGCCGACGTCCGTTACCAGACCGACACGAATCTTCTTGGTGCTTGTGCCGCCCCCTGTGGTACTCGTTGCGCCGCAGGCTGTCAGCAGTGACAACAGCATGAGCAATGAGACCCCGAGAGTGAGCATACGAATGCGTGATCGGGTCATGAATTTCCCCCTCGTTTACCCTGTGATTGGCCGTCGTTGGCCATCCGTCGCGTGCGTCCGTGGCTGCGAACAACTGCGCGGCGAAGTATTCTCCACCTGCATCTTGTTAACGCCCCCCACTATAGCAGTCCGTATCCTTCTGCGCAACAGGATGTTTTGCTCAAGACACGCTCAGTCTGTGTCGCCCGCGCACACGCGACGGGATGCCGCGAAAGGCCTGTGTCTCGGGATAACCAGCACGAAGGAGGTACGGGCTCACTGTTGGGAGCCACATAACACATACGGCTTTGACCTACCGCAAACTCACATCATGCTGCGCAAGTCCCACCTATCTCGACCGTCGGCCTCCGGAGTATCCGCGAATCCCATGCATGCGAAGACCTCCGCCTGGACGTTTATCTCAGGCGGAGGTCAAGTTATCGTTAGTTCTCGTGGCTGGCGATTGGTTTTGCGATGAGTGTCATATGTTCGGCAGGAAGGCGTGGTAGCCGGTCTGCAAGGTGTAGTTGAAGTCGCCGTCGCAGCCAAAGCCGCTCAGCCAGTATTGCCAGAGCTCGGCCTTCTGTCCGGCGAATGTCGCCTGGGAGACGGTCGACTGCCAGCCATGGACAACCGGTGGCAGCGTAAAGCCGGCCGGATCGCATGGCGCGGGCATCGTGCCAGAGAGTGGGCCACCGGCAACCCAGTAGACAAATGGCACCTGCGAGACGTAATCAGCCGGGAACCAGGTTGTCTTGTCGTTGTTATTGATGTAGACGCCCGGCACAAATTGCGCCTCGGCAATGGTGGTGAGGAAGCCGTTGAGCAACTGGACGTTCTGTTGTTGCTGCTCGGGGGTTGGCTGCTGCGTCCAGCCGCCGAACCCGTACTCGACATCGGCAAAGATGGTGATTCCGGCGACCCCTTTGGTGTTTTGCCAGGCGTTCAGCGCGGCCTGGCCCTGTTGCTGGCCGTAGGCATAGGGATCAGTTGTGCCGTTGGGGCCGCTCAATCCCCAATAGCCGTGTACGTAGTCCTCGCCAACGTAGTCCATCACATCCTGCTGCACGCAGTCCAGACTGTATGCGCCCGCGCCCAGCTCCGCTACGTAGAACTGCGTCGGCATCATCTCGGCGGTCGCCGCCGTCAATGTGGTGCAGCTATCAACACCGAACGAACCCGGAAAACCGCTATCACTCGTCTCCAATTTCGCCGCGTGCGCGGTCGCTATCGGAGTAAGCATCGCCACGGCTGCCAGCGTCACTGCGACAAACGCCAGACGGATGCCAACCCGTTGCCCGCGCGTACCACCCTGCATCCTCACGAATCGTTGCCACAATGCCATCTGCCTGCTCCTGCTATCTACTGGCGGCTCTGAATAGCGGCTGTGCCGCCAGCGTAATATACGCACTCCATACCAACCCTTGTCATCTCCGCGTGACTAATTCTTATGTAGCACTTCACGTGGCCTTAGCAGGCCCACATCGGCATGACACCCATAGAGAAACACTCTGCCTGCAATACGAAGGAAGCTCTCAGTATGTTGCGAGTCCATGTTGACAAGGCGGATTTCCGCGTCTGTATATGTCCGTCAACCTCTGCCATATGCTGCGACTGGGTAGTGGCCGTTAGCTTAGCACAATGCGCGCCCGACTCGATATGAGCCACGTCACAGCCAGCCTTCAGCCAATGCGACCCAATTTGCCTCGATGTCTGGGCAATGTGGTTCATTGGCCACATGCGGGAGTGCTATAATCGGGCGAGATGCCAGGGTGTGCCATCATTCAGGCGATGTCTGCGCCTGTGTTCGCATATCCGCAAGTTCGAGGCGATAGGGTCGAGGCAATAGAGGCAATATGGGTGAATTGGTGATTGAACGGCTCCGACAGGGGCCTTTGCTCTGCGATGGCGCGATGGGGACGATGCTCTACGCGCGGGCAAGCGAGAGCCAGATGCATGGCCGCTGCTTTGATGAGTTGGTGCTGACCAGCCCAGAGCTAGTGCAGCGGATTCACCGCGAGTATATTCTGGCGGGCGCGCAGGTCATCGAGACAAACACGTTCGGGGCGAATGCCATCAAGCTGGCGACGTATGGCCTTGGCGATGAGGTGAAGCGCATCAATCGTCGGGCGGCGCAGCTTGCTCGTGAGGCGCGCGAGGTCTCTGGGCAGGCGGTCTTCGTCGCGGGCGCGGTTGGCCCATCCGGGCAGATGCAGATTCCTGATCTTGCCGATAGCGAGCCACGGCTGGCCATCCTGCGCGCCACCTTCCGCGAGCAGATCGAAGCGTTAATGGAGGGCGGCGTCGAGCTATTGATCCTGGAAACCTTCGGCAGTCTCGTCGAATTGCGCCAGGCGGTGCTGGCGGCGCGTGAGGCGGGTGATCTGCCGATTGTCGCCCAGTTGACCTTTAACGAGGATGGGCTCACACTGACGGGTGACAGCCCCGAGACGGCGGCACGCACGCTGGCGGGCCTCGGCGTCGCCGTAATTGGCAGCAATTGTAGCCAGGGTCCGGCGGGCATCGAGGACGTGGTGCAGCGGATGTCGGTGACACTGCAGCAGGTTGCGCCCGGCTCGGAGGATGATCTGCTGCTCTCGGCGCAGCCAAACGCTGGCCTGCCGCAGCGGGTGGAAAACCGCTTCTTCTATGGCGCGACGCCCGCCTATTTCGCCGATTATGCCCGTCGTTTCGCCGAGAGCGGCGTCGGGCTGATTGGCGGCTGTTGCGGCACGACGCCCGCGCATATCGCCGCCATGCGCGATGCATTGGCAGGTTATCAGCCGCAGGGCGCCACGCGCGTCTGGTCGGTGACGGCGCCGCTGGCCGAAAGTGAGCTATCTGGCGGAAGCGCGCAGGCCACGGAAGCCGCCGATGAAGGGACGCGATTCCAGAAGGCGTTGCGCGCCGGGCGCTTCGTCGTCAGCATCGAGCTCGATCCACCGAAAGGGCTGAATCCGTCGAAGATTCTCGATGGCGCCGCCTATCTCAAGGCACGCGGCCTGGAGTTCATTAACATCGCCGATAGCCCGATGGCGCGGGTGCGCATGAGCTGTATCGCACTGGCCCGCCTGCTGCGTGATACCCTCGACCTCGAAACCATCCTGCATATGACCACGCGCGACCGCAATTTGATGGCGCTGCAATCGGACCTGCTGGGCGCACATGCCCTTGGCCTCCACAATGTGCTGGCGCTGACCGGCGATCCCGTTCATGCGGGCAACTATCCGAATCTGACAGGCGTTTGGGATGTCGATTCGGTGGGCCTGATCCGCCTGCTACGCGGCATGAACGAGGGCTTCGACGCGGGTGGCGCGGCGCTTGGCATGTCCGCGAACTTTCACTACGGCGCGGCGCTCGGCCTCAACATGCGCAATGACCCGATTGATGTCGAGCGTGAGCTGACCCGGCGCAAGTTGTTGATGGACGACGATGTGACCGGCGAAGATTCACCAGTCGAGCACGAGCGGCTCACCGAGACAGAACTGGAAATACGCCGACTCCGCCAGAAGCTGGACGCGGGCGCGCAATTCATCATGACGCAGCCGATCTATTCGATGGAGCCGCTGGAGCGATTCAGGGAGGCCTTTGGGCCGTTGCCTGTGCCCATGATATTGGGCATGGTTCCGCTGCATAGCTCGAAGCAGGCGGAATACCTGCACAATGAGGTGCCGGGCTTCGACATTCCCGACCAGGTGCGCGCCCGGCTGCGCGAGGCGGGAGATCGCGCGCGTGAGGTCGGCATCGAGCTGGCGTATGAGGTCATCTCAACGGCGCGCTCGCGCGGGCTGATCCAGGGTTGCTATCTGATGCCATCGTTTGGCCGCTATGACCTGGTGGGCGAGCTGGCTCAGGAGCTGCTGCGCCCCGAGCCAGCGGTCTCTGACTGAAAAGATGCGCAACGCTTGCGCGACGCTAAGGAACAGCGCACGCCTGTCGCGGGGAGGGACCAATGGCGCACGTCGAGCGTATCCTCATCGCAGGCGGAGGCATTGCGGGTCTCTCGCTTGCCACCGCGTTGCGGCAGCAGGGCTTCGCCCCCGAGACCGTAGAGATTGTCGAGCGTAGCCAGACATGGCCCGCGGTGGGAGCGGGGATCGCCCTACACGCTAATGGCGGGCGGGTCCTACGGTCGCTCGGGCTCGGAGATGCGATTGATCGGGCGGCAACGCCGTTCTCACGCTGGGGATTCTACGATCAGCATGCGGAGCAGTTGTGCGAGACCGACCTTGTGGACCTCTGGGGCGCGGTCGGCCCCTGCCTCGGCATCACGCGCGTCCGTCTTCAGGAGATCCTGCTCTCCGGCGCTCCCGCAACGTTGCACCGTTTGGGGATCGCCGTCACTGCGATAGACCACGATGGCGACCGGACTCTAGTCGGCTTCAGCGATGGCTCGTCGGGCAAATATGACCTGGTGGTAGGTGCGGACGGGATCAATTCGACTGTGCGCGACCTTGCGGTTGGCGCGGTCGCTCCCGAGTATGCGGGAATCATTGCCTGGCGGAGTGTCGTGCCCATTCGACCCGAAGGAATGAATGGCCTGATGGTTCTGCTGGGCGAGGGGCGCTTCTTTGGGCTTGTGCCAGTGGGCGACGGCCAGACCTATGGCTTCGGCGCGGTCGAGAGCGAGCGCTTCCACGACGAGCTTGATGGCCGCCTGGCACGGTTCCGCGCGCGCTTCGCGGGCTTTGGCGGCCCCGTTCCCGCCTATCTGGCGGCGCTCGAGCGTGACGAGCAGCTTCATGTTGGCCCTATCGAGTGGATTGAGCCAGAGCATTGGTATCGCGGCCAGGTGGTGTTGATGGGCGACGCCGCGCATGCCGCCACACCACACATGGGCGAGGGGGGCAGCATGGCGCTGGAGGACGCCGTGGCGCTGGCTGAGGAGCTGCGTGCGGCCGCTACTGTGGAATCGGCGCTCGAACGCTACGTCGCGAGACGCAGCCCGCGCGCGAACTGGGTGCAGCAACAGAGTCGTATCGCGGCGCGGGGATGGGTGCTGCCGCCCGCGGTGCGCGACGCTGCCTTGCGCGAGCGTGGTGACCAGATGCTGCGCGACCGCTACAGCGCGCTTATCCCGCCACTGTAGACCCGCTGGAATTTACGTCGTGAACGGCTCTACGCATTTGCGTTCGATCATCGCGGAAACCGGGAGATAGGCCGATATGGAGCAGTGGCAATCGTTCTTTGTGGCTCAGGCAGGCGCATCGGCTGCTCTGACCGGGCTGCTCTTCGTCGCGGTCTCCATCAACCTGACACATATTCTGAAGCTTGACCAGGAATCGAATAGCAGACTCGCCGACCGGGCGTTCGGCGCGTTGGTCGCGCTGATAGGCATTCTCCTCGCATCCTCGCTGCTGCTCGTGCCAACCTCCTCGACGACGCTTCCAGGGATCGGGTTGCTCATCATTGGAGGCATCGACGTGATTTATCAGCTTCTCAATCAGACGCGACGCTGGCGGTCCATCGACAAGCAGTACCGCGTGCGCAGCGCGATTGTGGGCGGTGTTGGGGTGCTGGCCGCGGCTTTCATCGCTGTCGCGGGGATAGCGGTGCTGCTCTTCGGCATCGGTGGCGTCGCCTGGCTGGTCGTGAGCGTCATGCTCGCGTATGTCTTTGCCGTCGAGGAGGCGTGGGTGCTGCTCGTGGAGATCAATCGCTAGCCAGCCTTCCACCTCAGGCTGCCTGACGAAGAAATAGCCGATGAGTGGTATATCTCCATCTCCTTGATTGATTCTCCAAGCAAATGAGGTGGTCTTTATGAAACGCACGTCTGGAAGGCATCTCACCACCCAGGGCGCCGACTTGATCGATTTGGTGATCGCGCGCGTCCGCGAAGACCCGCATAGCATCTCCGGCTTTTGCGGCGACCATCCGCTACCGCACCCACAGCCGCTTGCGCCTGAAGTCATCGCTCAGTTGGCCTTTCCGAGCGGCAAGCCGCTGCCGCCGAGTTTGCGACGCTGGCTCGCCTTCGATGCTGGCTGGCTCGAACGCTTCGACTGGTTCTCATCCCTGACGCCGCCGACCTTCTCGCCGCGCAGCATTGGCCAGATCGCCGACGAGGAGTTTGGCCGCGACTATGAGCTACTCAAGCAGATTACGGGGACAGACGGCAACCTCAACTTCTATGCCGGGCTGGACGAGCGGCTGCCGGAGTGCTTCCTACTGCCCGAAGGCTCCGACTCGCGCCGTATCTTCGCCGTGACCGAGCCAGATGAGCTGGGCGAGTATCCCGTCATGGTAATCGACGAGGATGATGTCCCCTATGCCGCGATCATGTATCCCGGCTTCGATGTTTATATGGCCGATCTGGCAGGTCTGCTCGACCTCGATTTCGGTACCTACGAGTCATTGCACGACGACAAGCGGTACATGGCGCGTCTGCGCCAGCACGCCGCTCGCATCTTTCACGGCAAGCTTGGCGCCGAGATGCAGGATCCGGAATGGTATGGTGAGGAGGGCTGGCCCGACGAGGATCATGGCGACGACATGTGATTGCAGCCCTAGCGACGAGAGCCAGCCTCGTGGCGGTACACGCAGTCAAGGCTGGCCCGTTACCTTCTCGCAAGTTCAAGAGAAGCCGACGCAGGCGGCCCAGACCGTCGGGACCAGCGGAATCAGCCCGTAGCCGGTGACGCCATAGATCGCGCCCTGCCACCCACCAGTCGTCGCATGGAGCGCATACAGGTTGCCAATGTTGGGCGCGCTCCCGTTCCCAGCGCGGTAGTCGAGTCCGCCACCAGCTACCGCCATCCCAGCGGGACAGTTCACCGTGACACTGCCCGTCATGCCCGCATAGACATAGCCGCCTGCCTGGCCGGGATAGCTCGCAAAGAACGGGACGCCTGTCAGGCATTCGGCGTAACCGATAGCGGCGCGCGCCGTCACGTCGTGGTTCTTCACCCAGAAGTTCCACCACACCGCCTGCTCGAACGTCTCGGGATTGGCCGCCTGGAGTTCGAGGTTGCCGGGCGACGCGCTGAGATCGAACCCGAAGCCGACCGGCGCCTCATTGGTCTGACAAAACTGGGTTAACGTATTGGTCTTATCGGGTTGCACGGTGGAGTCAACCTCGCGCGCCGTGACGACGGCCCCTGGCGCGCCCGCAAGACACTCGACGTAGGCGGTGTAGCTGTTATCGTCCTGGGAGGCGCCCGTGACCTGCTGACTCACACCAGTCGGCGTGTACGTATAGACCGTCCAGGTATTCCCGGTGAGCAGCGCCTTGAAGACCCGCTTGGTCTGGGGGACGCTCCATCCTCCGCCGAGCGCGATCTCGCCAGCGGGGCAGCTTACCGCCACAGAGCTTACCGCCACAGGAGGAGAAACAATGGTGATTGGGACCACCGTATAGGCGACCTCATGGATAGATGGCGTGGTGATGAGATTAGCGCTGGTTGAGAGCGTCGGCTGCACCTTCACCGTCGCCGAGGTCGCGGTTGGGCTGGCTGCAATTGTTGGCGTCTGCTCAGCTTTGCCTGCGGTCGGGCTGCCAGCCGCCAGCCCCTGAATCGCCGTCGCGTCACACCCTACAAGCAGGATAGATAAGATAGGAACCGCCGCGAGCGCCACGATTTTGCCCAAGAGGACTGGGTAGCGGCGCGCCTTGTGATGGGATAGCTTCATGGCATCGATCTCCGTCCGTCTCTCACTCGCGTATTTGCCCCTATCAATGGCGCTCACAGGGGCGAAAAGGACGCGAGCCAACTACTCAAGCAGCCATAGAGTAGCCCAGCTAGAGGAGTTATCTCATCGGCGGAAACACCCATGTTGGGGTCTGGCCTCACCTATATTGGGGAGACAACCAGTATTGAGGCGTGAGGCTACTATGCCGGATTCTGGCTGCCCGCTAGCCACCAGCGCTGGCAAAGGTGAACTGCTCGCCCGTGGCGTCTACCACAATCGTGTCGCCGTCGTGGAAGTCGCTGGAGAGCAGCCGTACCGCCAGGGGGTGGACGATGCGCTGCTGGATTGCCCGGCGGAGCGGGCGCGCGCCATAGACCGGATCGAAGCCGATGTCGGCGAGCCGTTCTCTGGCGGCGGGCGTAAGCTCCAGCGTCATACCGCGCTCGGCCAGGCGCTGGCGCAGGTCACGTAGCTGTATCTCGGCAATCTGCGCGATTTGCGCGCGTCCGAGCGGCTGGAAGATGACCACCTCGTCGATGCGGTTGAGGAGTTCCGGGCGGAAGTTCTCGCGCACCGCCGCCATCACGCGCTCCTCGATCTGGGCGGAGGTCAGCCCCGGCTCCATGATGTACTGACTGCCCAGGTTCGACGTCATGATGATGATGGTGTTGCGGAAGTCCACCGTACGGCCCTGAGCATCGGTCAGCCGCCCGTCGTCGAGCACCTGGAGCAGCACGTTGAGCACCTCGGGATGCGCCTTCTCCACCTCGTCGAAGAGGATGACCGAGTAGGGACGCCGCCGCACCGCCTCGGTGAGTTGCCCCGCCTCTTCGTAGCCGACGTAGCCGGGAGGCGCGCCAATCAGGCGGCTGACCGTGTGGCGCTCCTGATACTCCGACATGTCGATGCGCACCATCGCGTGTTCGTCGTCGAAGAGGAATTCGGCCAGGGCGCGTGCCGTCTCGGTCTTGCCGACGCCGGTTGGCCCCAGAAAGAGGAAGCTGCCCAGGGGACGATTGGGGTCTTGCAGGCCAGCGCGTGCCGCCCGCACCGTGTTGGCGACGGCGGCGAGCGCCTGATCCTGCCCGACGACACGCTGGCGCAGATTTTCCTCGGTATGCACCAGCTTCTCCACCTCGCCCTGCATCAGCCGCGTCACCGGGATGCCCGTCCACTTGCTGACGACCTCGGCGATATCCTCCTCGCTCACCTCCTCGCGCACCAGCTTGTGCCGGTCCTCGCGCTGCGCCTCCTGCTGTTGGATGGCGGCGGCGATTTCCTGCTCCAGCGCGCCAACGCGATATTGCATCTCCGCCGCTTTTTCCCAGTCATAGCTGGTCTGCGCACGTTCAAGCTGGGTACGGGCGGCGTCGAGCTGCTCCTGGAGCTTGCCGACGCGGTTGAGCTCGTCCACCTCGCGCTGCCAGCGCGCCCGCAGTTGTGTCGCGTGCTCTTTCTGGTTCGCCAACTCGCGCTCTATCACCTGGAGGCGCGTCTTCGAGGCGGCGTCTTTCTCCTTGCGCAGCCCCTCGCGCTCGATCTCCAGCGTCATGATGCGCCGATTCACCTCGTCCAGCTCGGCGGGCATGCTGGTCGCCTCCATCCGAATCTTCGAGGCGGCCTCGTCCACCAGGTCGATTGCCTTATCGGGCAGAAAGCGGTCGCCAATATAGCGGTGGCTGAGGACGGCGGCAGCAATCAGCGCCGTATCCTTGACGCGCACCTTGTGGTGCTGCTCGTAGCGCTCGCGCAGGCCGCGCAGAATCGAGATGGTGTCCTTCACATTCGGCTCGCCGACGTAGACCGGCTGGAAGCGCCGTTCCAGCGCGGCGTCTTTCTCGATATGCTTGCGATACTCGTCCAGCGTCGTCGCGCCGATCATGTGCAGCTCGCCGCGCGCCAGCATCGGTTTGAGCATATTGGCGGCGTCCACCGCGCCCTCAGCCGCACCCGCGCCGACGACGGTATGGAGTTCGTCGAGGAAGAGGATGATCTCGCCGCTGGATTCCTGCACCTCATGGAGCACGGCCTTTAGCCGTTCCTCGAACTCACCGCGATACTTCGCTCCCGCCACCAGCGAACCGATATCCAGCGCGACGATCCGCTTCTCTTTGAGCGCCTCCGGCACGTCGCCGCGCGCGATCCGCTGCGCCAGTCCCTCGACGATGGCCGTTTTGCCGACGCCAGGCTCGCCAATCAGCACGGGATTGTTCTTGGTGCGGCGCGAGAGTACCTGGATCACCCGGCGCACCTCTTCATCGCGCCCGATGACGGGATCGAGCTTGCCGTCGCGCGCTGCTTTTGTGAGGTCGTGTCCGTACTTTTCGAGCGCCTCGTAGGAGGCTTCGGGCGTGCCACTGGTGACGCGCTGGTGGCCGCGTACGCCGACCAGCGCCTGGGCAATCGCGTCGTGGGTGATGTTATGGCCTGCGAAGATCTTCTGCAGCGCCCCGCCAATCTTCGGCTGCGCCATCGCCAGCAGCATATGCTCGGTCGAGAGATATTCGTCCTTGAGAGCGCGCATCTCATCCTGCGCGCGCTCCAAAGTCTGCCGCAGCCGCGTCGACACGGTGACCTGGTTGGCGGTTGAGCCGCTTATCACGGGGAAGGTCGCCAGCGCGCTTTCCAGATCGCTCGTGATGGTGGCTGGCGGAACGTTCAGCCGCTCGAATATGCGCGGCACGACGCCTTCTGGCTGGCGTAGCAATGCCATCAGCAGATGTTCCGGCTCCAGTTGGGAGTGAGAGCGTTCCTCCGCGATGCGCTGGGCGTTGACGAGCGCGTCGCGCGCCTTCTCGGTGTAGTTGGTCAGGTTCATCAGGACACACTCCTAACCGTCCTGGCATTGTCATTTTACCAGCGTTCTTGTGAAGGAAACCTTGGTAATAATACTGGATGATAGCGTCTGACGTCTGGAAGCCAGGTAAAGAGTATCCCCATATTGGGTTTCGTCAGTTGTTCCGCGTGCTGTTGCGAGACAATCAACTGAGTTGAAAATAGCTTGAGTGTATTAATGCCTGGTCGAGCAACAAGTGACGCAAAGACCTCCACAGTGTACTCGCCCGCCAGGAAATGAAAAGTCGTCCCATCAGCAGGCAGCACGAAGTGATGATTGTATGTTACTCCATCTTCAGGTACAAAAAGACCACTTCCGGGTGCAAGTGAGGATCGTTCGCCGTATGCCCAAAAGCTGAAGGTTTGGCTTGTCTCTGCTCGATATACTCGAACAAACATGTTCTCCACCATTCGTCCGCTCTTAGATGTGGCGTAGAGCAATGTCCTGAGATACACTTTTTTGTCGTCTGTGGTATCGGGTCTATGAGTCGAGCCATCATGGCCAAAGAAAATCACCGATGGCTGGGTCATTCGCACTGTTCCTCGCCGAAATAGCGTTAGCCATGCTGTGACACCAGAAAGAACGAATGCCGCAATTGAGACAGAAATGCTTATTACCTCAGCCATAGGTTTCTCCCGTATTTGTGTGATCAACAACCAGGCAGAAATATGACGACAGTATAACCCAAGTGGCAATAATACTTGCTACCTGGGTTGGTGGTGCTGGAACGTGCGATTGGTAACGAGCAGCAACAGAACTGGAAGCGACACTGAGAGAAGCAACATTGGTCATATGAAGTCTACAAGGTGGTATAGGTCATGACCTATACCACTAGCCTGAATGATGAGCGAAGAGCAGCATTATGTTCAAGTAGATGCCTGGGAACTCATGGCTTCCAATCTTACACTTATGCAGACACGGTAGGTAGGTCGAGCGCCAGCACCTCCATAGTCAGCCGTGGATTAGCGTTCGCCTCCAGCGCCAGTTGCGCGTCGAGCAGCGCCCGCAGAAATGCCTGCGCGCGTTCCACGCCCAGCGCGCGGCCAAGCCGCTCTGCCTGCGTCCGCAACGCGCCTGAGGTCACCAGATGGCTCGTCCCGCCCGCCGCCAGCACGACATCGCGCCACCAGAGCGCCCACAGCTCCAGCACGCGTCGCGCCGACTCCACATCCGTGCCGAACGCGCCCGCCCGCCGCAGCCGCTCGTCGCGTGAGGCCGTCGCCAGTCCGGCAAGCTCCTCGAGTTCATGGATGCGCTGCTCTTTGATCTCGGGCTTTTCCGTGGCGCGGACCGCCCAGCCGAGCCGCCCATTCGCCAGTCCGGCCAGCGCGCGTGCCTCCGTATCTGGCGCCCGCCACCGCTCGGTAAGGGCGCGGGCCACCTCGTCGGGCGAGAGCGGCAGCATCGGCACGATCTGGCAGCGCGAGAGCACCGTTGGCAGCAGCGTATCTGGCTCTGAGCTGGTCAATAGCAGGATGACCTGTGGCGCGGGTTCTTCCAGCGTCTTCAGCAGCGCATTCATGCCAGCCGGTACCATCCGCTCGATGTCGGGAATGACGAAGATGCGCCATTGACCTTCGGTCGGCGAGAGGGCCGCCATGCGGATCATCTCGCGCACAGCGTCGATGCTCAGGGTGCGCTTGCCTTTTTCGGGCTCGATCAGGGTGACGTCGGGATGGGAGCCATGAGCAATCTTGCGGCAAGATGCGCACTCGCCGCATGGGTCGCCGTCGGTGGGCGCGCGTCCAGTGCATTGCAGCAGACGGGCAAATTCGAGCGCCAGCGTCGTTTTGCCAATATCTGACGGGCCGGTCAAGAGCCATGCGTGGCTCAAAGCGTCGCCCAGCGCCGCGCGTTCCAGACGCGCTCGCGCCTGCTGGTTGCCATAGATGGCGCGCATGCTCCGGCCTCCTCTCGATGGTAGTTGCGATCCAGTTGCCCACGCACATCATACAGCCGTATTGTATGTGTTGTGGCTGGTATCATCATGATACCCCGTTTGTAGATGTGCGCATGGTTCTGGAACGGATGGTCGCAACAATCGCTGAAGGTGAAGTGGTGGCGAAGGGGGTATACCGTGGCAGGCGCATTGCTGGAGGTACCGCTTTTTCCACTTCATGTCGTGCTCTTTCCGGGGATGGCGCTGCCGCTGCACATCTTCGAGCCGCGTTATCGCCGCATGACCAGTGATTGTCTGGATTCCAATCTCCCATTTGGCATTGTGCTGGCAATGCCCGGAAGCGTCGATGGCCACGAGATTCCCGCGCCTGTGGGGACGTTCGCGCGCATCGTGGACTACGAACGACTGCCCGACGGCCGCTATAACCTGCTCACTATTGGCACGCAGCGCTTTCGCATCGTCGAGGAGTCGCGCGACAACCCCCTGTATCTGACGGGCCGGGTCGAGCCACTGGATGATGTGCCCGACGCCGATGCGCGCGAACAGGCCTATCTGGCGGCGGAGGCGCATGAGGCGCTGGCGGTCTATCTGCGCACGGTGCTGACGCTGCTCGGTAGTGAAGAGCGCACCATCGCGGTGCCTGAGGACGCCGCCGACCTCTCCTACCTCATCGCCACCTGTCTTGGTTGTGATGACGACCAGAAGCAGCGGATGCTGGAGATCACCTCGATCTCGGCCAGACTCACCGCCGGACTCCACGGTCTGCGCGCCGAGATCGAGGCGCTGGAGCACCAGGGCGACGATGGCAGCGACGCCAGGTATCCACCATTCGACAGTGACCCCACTGGGCTGAACTAGGCCACGTAGCCGGGTATTACGACCAGCGACGAGTCATAGTCCGCGATGCGCCAGTGATTCTGTTCTAGCGTGAGCTTTACCCGCGCTTGAGTCACCATGAGTGTGCCGCGCGCGAGCGTGAGGGTGAGCGTCGCGCTGCTGACGTCTTGCGTCCCGACGGTGTAACTGCACGCGCGCGCCGTGCCGAGCTGGGCGTCGAGCTGGCGCTGGCTGGCGACGAATTGATCGCGTGTGCCAACCGCCTGTTCCGCGTTCGAGAGCAGCCCATAGAGGTCGTCATAGTGCTGAGTAGTGAGGTCGCTGCATATCTGACGCGCGACTGGCGTGACCGACGGGCTGTTCGTGGATGTCGCGCTCAGACGTGACACGAGCGCGATACCCAGAACCACAACGAGGATGCCCGCGGCTACGCCCAGCGCCAGCGGCAGCCATCGCGGCGTATTCCGGCGCGTGGGTGTGATTGTTGCGGTCGGGCGGTCGTTCATGCGGGTTGCGCTCCTCCTGGCATGGGTGGCTCCGTCGCAGTATAGGCGTCCACGCCAGGGTGCGACAACGACGCAGGCGAAAGGTACGCCGCTACGATGGCTGCTACGGCTGGCATGCGGGCGCGCGATGCGGTAGAGTTTGAGGCATGCGGACGGGGTATGAAAACGCGACGGCGAGGGAATAGATCATGGCAGCGAAGGCGGAACGGTCGGCGTCCACGCGCCCGCCGCTGATCGTCGGCATAACCGGCGCGAGCGGTGTGGTAATGGCCTGTCGCGCCATCGAAGTACTGGGCGAGCTAGGCATTCCGATGCACATCACCTATACCCAGGCGTGCCGCCAGGTCTGGCCTGATGAGATTGGCCACCCTTTCAACGACGATCTGGCCGACTGGAAGCGGCGGTTTGGCGCGCGGGTCTTCAACTCCGAGGACTTTCGCGCGCCGATGTCCAGTGGCAGCTTCCTCACGTCCGGGATGCTCGTCATCCCTTGCTCGATGCGCACCGTCTCGGCCGTCGCGCAGGGTCTCTCGTCCAACCTGCTCGAACGCGCCGCCGATGTGGTCATCAAAGAGGGGCGGCCGCTGGCGCTGGTCCCGCGTGAAGCGCCGCTCTCGGCCATCCACCTGGAGAATATGCTCAAGCTCGCGCGGCTGGGCGTGCGCATCGTGCCGCCGATGCCGCAATTCTACCTGCGTCCGCAGACGGCGGACGAGATCGTTGACCGCATGGTGCGCCGCTGTCTGGCAGTCCTTGGTATCGAGGAGGCGCTGCCCCCAGAGATGCGCTGGCGCGGCGACGAAGAATAGCGTGAAGGAGTAGCAGCAATGATCGTGAGCATGTTCCACGTCACAGTCCCGCCTCAGGCGATGGAGCCGTTCGAGCGAAGCTGGCAGCAGCGCGCGGGCAAGGTGGATGCGATGCCCGGTTTTCGCGGGCTGGAGGTGCTGCGCGCGGGCGACACACCGGGCAAATACATCGTGCTGACCCGCTGGGAGACCCGCGAGGACTTCGAGCGCTGGGCCAGCAGCCCAGAGTTCGTGGCGGGCCACGCGCGCACCGGTGGCAGCGGCGCGGAGGGTGGTGGCGTCGAGTTTTATGAGGTGCTTCCGAGTTAGGAGTGCGCCCGCGGAATGGTGGGAACAGCGAGCGGCTATTTTTCCTCTACCATGCCCACAGGAGGCGCGCCAATGGAAACGATCACACCCGGTTTCGAGATTCACCCGCTGACCCCGAATCGCTGGGATGACCTGGAGGCGCTGTTTGGCCCGCGTGGCGCCTATGGTGGCTGCTGGTGTATGTTCTGGCGCGTCTCACGCGCGCAATTCGGCGAACAGTGCGCACACGATGGCGCGGGCAATAAGACCGCATTTCAGGAGGTCGTCATGCGCGGGGACGTTCCCGGATTGCTCGCCTACTCGGCTGGGAAGCCCGTGGGCTGGTGCGCCGTCGCCCCGCGCGAGGTCTATGACGCGCTCGAACGGTCCACCACCCGCAAGCGTATCGACGACCAGCCCGTCTGGTCCATCACCTGCTTCTATGTGGGGCGCGGCTGGCGCAAGCGTGGAGTCAGCACCGCGCTGGTCAACGCTGCGATTGAGCACGTACGCGGCCAGGGTGGCACGATGCTCGAAGCGTACCCCACCCTCAACGAGCCGGGAATGAAACCACCATCGAACTCCGACGCCTACATGGGGCTGAGCGAGGTCTTTCGCGCCGCGGGCTTTGTCGAGGTGGCGCGACCCGGCAAATCTCGCCGCGTCACGATGCGCTACGCCATTGCGGGATGATCTTGAACCACGCACTGAGATATGAGATAGCGAGGCTTTGATGACCGATCAGGACGCTACCAAAAGCACGCCGCTGGGCTTTCCCGCGTTTGCAAGTCTGCCTCCCGCCGGGCCGTGGCTCCAGGAGCACGGCCTCGTGCTCGATGAAGTGAGCGGGACGCGGGTTACCGCGCATATCGACCTGGGCGCGCGGCATCTCACGCCGTGGGGTGTCATCCATGGCGGCGTCTATACCACCGCCATCGAGAGCGTCGCCAGCGTCGGAGCGTCGGCGGCGGTCTTCGAGCAGGGGCAGTTCGCCGTCGGCCTCAACAACTCGACCGACTTCCTGCGGTCGATGCGCGAGGGCACGGTCGATATCGTCGCCGAGCCAGTCATCCAGGGGCGCACGCAGCAGCTCTGGCGCGTCACCATCACCCGACGCGAGGACGGGAAGGCTGTTGCGCAGGGACAGGTGCGCCTCCAAAATGTGCCGCTGGCGCGGCCGTAAGAATGACTGGCAGTGTCGCGGCTGTTAATCGCTTGACATTCCTTGATACTCTGGACGTACAGCGAGCACACAGGATGTGGCAGGATTCGCGCGCAGGGATGCGTCGGGACGCGGTCAGGAGTAGTCAGGGAGCGGAAACGGCCGATGCGCTACTGCGGCAACTGTGGAGCGACGTTCGATCCCGCGCTGCTTGTTGGCAGGACATGTCCAACTTGTGGCATGCCCATCAACCAGACGGGCGACATCTTATTTCCCAACGCGATGGACGTCACCGGTGCGCCGACGCAGCAGTTGCACGCTGGCGCGGACGCGCTAAGCCTCTCGTCACATCCAACGCAGCCTGAGCATGGCTATGCCGATACACGCACGCATATCGCGCCGCCGCGCCGCATCTCCCGAAAGCTGCCGACAATGCTGGCGCTGATTGGCCTGGCATTGCTTCTCGTCGGCGGTTCCGAGATTCTGCTGAGCAATGCCACGGGCGGCAAAATCCACCTGCCAGGACTGCCTGCCGGTGGCTTTGGTGGCCCAGAGGCGACCAACACGCCGTCTGCTTCACAGGTCACTTCGGCTGCTTCAACAGCGAGCGCACAGTCGGGTCCAATCACATCGCCGCCTGCTGGTACACCTGGCTCTGGTACGCCCATCTCTGGTACCGTGACACCTGACGCGACAGCTACCGTCACCGTTACGCCAGCCCCTGGCCAGCCAGCGCTGACTGTCGCGCCTGGCTCTTTCAGCAGCCTGGTGTGCCTTGGGTCCAGCGTCCAGTTTATGGTGACTAACAGCGGTGACGGCGTCATGTCCTGGAGCGCGACCGCGTCGCAGAAGGCTTACAAAATCTCGCCGCAAAGTGGCTCGTTGGATAGCGGGCAGAAACAGACGGTGACGGTCAGCAGCATCTCGGTGAGCGGCCGTGTCACGATTACCGCTCCGGGCGCGGCGAATTCGCCCCAGACCATAACCATCAGCTGCATGTTGTGACGGGTGATGTTGGCGGATTCGTTCGCACTCCTGGACTGGCTACGAGTGACAGGAACGGTTGCCACGGCGGCAGTCACGAACCTCTACATCGCTATCGTTCGGTGGGGCATTCTTCCAGTCTTCCAGCGCGAGCGACGGCGGTGCATCGACCGGAGCGTTGCCCCAGGCGCGATTGGGCGTTGACGCCATGGTATAGGTCAGCAGATTGGCGTCGGTAAGCGTGGAGAGCGGCAGCCACTGCGAGCTATAGGACGAGCTATCGACGAGCATTTGCTGGACGTAGGTGGCTTTCTGACCGGCCCCATTCGCAACGATGCTGACACGGTGGCCGCCAAGTGTCAGCGTCACCCGCGGGAAGAGCGGGCTGCCCAGCACAAAGCCAGCGCGCCCCGGTATCAGCGGATAGAGTCCGAGCGCGGCCCAGACATACCAGGACGACATCGTGCCCAGGTCGTCGTTACCTGGCAGACCGGTGGGCGAGTTGTTGAACAGCGCGTTCATGACGCGACGGACCGCCGCCTGCGTCTTCCAGGGCGCGCCAACGTAGTTATAGAGCCAGGGGGCGCCGAACGATACCTCGTTGCCCATCCACGCCTGCGGCTCGCGGGGTCCGACATTGATATTCGCCAGATACGCATCCAGGCGCTGCTCAGCATGCGCGCGTCCTCCCATCCGCGCGATGAGTCCGCCAGCGTCGAAAGGAATCATCCATGTATACTGGCTGGCGGTACCCTCGATGAAGCCGTCCATGCTTGCGCCGTTGCCCACGAATGCGCCATCATAGGTGCGCGGCTGAATGAATCCAGTCGCGAGGTTGAAGAGGCGCGACCACTGGGATGCCCTGGCGGCAAAGGCTTGCGCCGTAGCAGTATCGCCGATGCCCGCAGCGAAGCACGCAATCGCATAGTCGGCGGTATAGTATTCGAGCGATGTCGCGGTCGGCGCGCCGACGTGCGCGCCCAGCGAAACATAGCCCATGCGCAGATATTGCGCGAGACCAGGCCGCTCCTGCACTCCTGGCGCCCCTACGCCTGAACGGGTAGCGCCCCGCACCAGCACGCGCAGCGCCGCCTCCGTATCGAAGCCATCGGCTCCGAATGCCAGCCCCTCAGCGAGAATCGGCGCGGCGGGATCGCCTACCATCAGGCCGGTGTCGATGTTTGCCAGCGACCAGCGCGGCAGGCCACCGCCCTCCTGCGCGTCCACCACGAGCGACTGCATCATGTCACTGACCTGTTTCGGCGCAATCATCGCGATCAGAGGTATCTGGGTGCGGTAGATGTCCCAGCCCGAGAAGTTAGCGTATTGCGTGTGGCTGGTATCCGTGTGGACACGTTGATCGAAGCCGCGATACTGCCCTTTGACATCGCTGAAGGTGTTGGGCTGGAGGAGCGCGTGGTAGAGCGCGGTGTAGAAAGTGTGCATATCGGCGGATGCGCCGCCGGAGACCTGAATCTGATTCAGCATCGTATTCCAGGTAGCGTGTGCGGCGGTGTGCACCGCGTCGAAGTCCCAGCCGGGATTCTCCGCCGCCAGGTTGGCCCGCGCGTTCGCGATGCTGACATATGACAGCCCGACCTTGAGCAGCAGTTCGTTCCCAGAGGAGGGTGGAAAGTCCAGGTAGAGCCCGCTCTGCGAACCACGCGCCTGCCGCGCTCCGGGCGTCACGCCGCCTTGCCACACGCCGAATGCGCTCGCCGGTCGGCTGAATTGCGCCACGAAGTAGATGGTATAGGTGGACGAGAGTACGTTGCAGAAGTGGCCGCCCCTGACCCAGCCAGCCACCTCGTTCGGGCCGACGACCTGCGCCTGGGCGTCGTAGACGGTCTGGATATCAGTGCCCGTCTCGATGAGCAGCGTCTGCCGCTGGCCCTTTGGATACTGGATGCGCGCAAAGCCGCTACGCAGGGTCGTCGTCAGCTCGACATTGATGCCATTGCCCAACAGGACGCTGTAATATCCCGGCTCCGCGGTTTCGTGGCTGTGGCTGAACGTTGCGCTGTAGCGCTCGCCGCTGGTTGGCGGCGCCGAGACCAGCGCTGCGGTGGTCGGCATGAACGGAATGTCGCCAGAAATGTTGCAGCCCGCGCCGTCGATGTGGGTCATGCTGAAACGCTCGATGCGATGGTCGCTATAGGTGTAGCCGCTGGGGTCGAGCGCCCAGGAGGGTGTCGGCCCAGAATCGGGGCTGAACTGCGCCATACCGAAGGGCAGCGTCGCGCCAGGGAATGTCTGGCCGCCGCTGCCGCCGTAGCCAAAGCTGCGCCCAGCCCAGTCGCTGCCGACGAAAGGATTGACGTATTGCGTCAACGCCAATGGCGCGAGCGTCTCGCCGCCGGGGGCGGACCCACTTGAAGCAGCTTGCCCCACTGGTGGCTGGGTGATGCCGCTGATCGCATTCTGTATGTTTGCCAGGTGGGTCGAGGAGATGGCGAACAGACTACCGACGGCAACCGTCACCAGCAATGACCAGCTGATCCACACGCGGAGCATGCCCGCATTTTTCACCTGCCGCTGGGTCCAGCTTCGCATGCGCCTCAGCCCGCGAGGTAGAGCATCAAGCGCATCGCCCACTCGTTTCCATTGCTGGTCCTTCATGCGCCTCTCTCTCGCTAAATGCGCGCTCCTGCGCGTTGTTCGGCTCACACATAGGGGTCTATCCTGCCTGAGTGCTCCGATTCTGGCAAGCGAATGGGCCATTCCTCCCCTGCTGGACGAGAGGGTTATGCGGTTATTCGGTGGACTTTGGCGTATCCATGACGAGGTATTGGCGTCGCTTCGCTACGAGCGTAGCTGCTCTGCCTGCTACGCTGGCGAACGACAATGTGGCACATACTATGAGCGAGCGTAACGGGGCGGCTACGCATTCAGCCTTGCGCAGAGGGTTTTCCAATGGCTGCTCATCCTACAGCCGCAAAGATAATTGCTGACCCGAATATCCTCGCTGGTAAACCGGTCATCGCTGGGACTCGTATCTCAGCGCAGCTTGTGTTGGAAAAGATCCGCGATGGCTGGACTTTCGAAGACCTGCTGGATGACTATCCTCACCTGACACGAGAGCAGATGGTTGCGGCGCTCGCGTATGCTTCCGATGCCGGCAAAGGCCGCCTGCGCGGGCTGGGGAACATGCGCTGAGGATGTTCTTGATGGACGCCGATATATGATCTATGGGTCACCGCCCCTGGCCTGAAGACCACGGCTAATCCTGCAATGAGCCTACCCTCTTGCCGTCAGCAGTTGTCTGGAGCGGGCGCGGTTAGTGGTTGTCTACTGAGTCTTGCGCGGATGGTTGGCTGGTCGGCGCGACGGGGCTAACGATCCACGCGCGCGCCTGGTCGGCGTCGGCGAGCGTGAAGTGACGAATGTCGCCGGGCATCAGGAAAGCGAAGACTTTCAGCGCATTGCTGATCCAGTCCATATCGGTGACGATAGCGATCCGTTCCCAGTGCGTGAAATGCTCCATGCCGACCTTGAAGTCCTCCCACATCGCTCCCGGATCAAGCCCTGCAAAGTCAGGGTCAAACTGGTAGTACAGGCGGATCGTCTTGTACTGCTTAAAGGCCGCCTCCACAGCCGGGATCACGACCGTCTCATAGTCCTGCCGCGTGATATGGCCTGTGCCTCTGAAGCCAACCACGTTGTCGGGAAAGTCATCCAATACCTCAATCATGCGAGCCTCCATTGCAGGGAGCGGAGCTTTCAATTTGCTCTCGCTGACTCGCACTGACTGTGCCACTGCCCTCTCCCCCTAACCCCCGCCCTGGGGGCCGCAGCCGCTTCGCATGCTTGTCGCATGCTCCGAGCCTAACGGCTCGCGCGTCAGCCCCCTAAAGTGGGAGGGGGAACCAGAACCAGAGCGCACCTGCCCTGAGCAACAAAACGCCCCCTGCCAGTAAGTGACAGGAGGCGACTACTAACCTTCCCTTGCGGCCCCTCTCTTTGTAGGGGGTAGGGGGAGAGGTCTACAAACTCGCCGCGTCGAGAACTTTGGCAAGTATCAGTAAGGCGGCAAAGACCCACATGATCCAGCTGACCTCGCGAATCTTGCCGGTGAGCGTCTTGAGCACGACATAGCTGACGATGCCGACGAACATGCCGTCCGCGATGGAATAGGTCAGCGGCATGAACAGCAGCGCCAGGAAGGCGGGCAGGCCATCGGTCACGCTATCGAAGCCGATCTTGACGATTGGCTCGATCATCAGGAAGCCGACGACGATCAGCGCCGGAGCCGTCGCGACCGGCGGTACCAGCCCAATGAACGGTACCAGGAAGAGCGTCAGCAGGAAGAAGAACGCGACCCAGACGGAGGTAAGGCCGGTCTTGCCGCCCTCGCTCTCGCCCGCCGCGCTCTCGATGAACGTCGCGATGGTGGCGTTGCCGGTGATCGGCCCAAACATGCCGGCAGCGGCGTCCACGATCAGCGCGCGCCCCGAATGCGGGAAGTTGCCATCCTTATCGAGGATGCCGAGCTTGGTAGCTAGGCCGCTAAAGGTGCCGAGCGAGTCCATCATATCCGTGACGAGGAACGTGACGAAGAAGAGGATGATCGCGCCGGTCGCCAGATTGCCACTGAAGAGCGAACCGAAATCGATCAGCCCACGCTGGCTCCAGAACTGTCCCAGGTTGGGCAGCGCGAGAAAGTCGCCGATGCCGGTAGGGTTCTTCGGGGCATTGGGCAGCAGTTGCCCGCGCAGTGATGTGTTGACGATTGACGCGATCCAGCATATTGCCGTTGTGCCCAGGATGCCAATCAGCAGCGCGCCACGTACCCGCCACGCCATCAACAGCGCCGTCAGCAGCAGCCCGGCGAAGGCGACGATGACGGCGGGGTCGTTGAGCACGCTCAGTCCGGGCAGACCGAAGGCGTCGCCGAAAGGAACCGTCTGTCCGGCCTTGATGTCGGCGAAGGCGCTGAACTTGATGATGCCCGCATTGGAGAGACCAATGAAGGCGATGAACAGGCCAATGCCAGCGCCAGCGGCCAGCTTGATCGGCAGCGGAATCCCCTTGATGATGGACTCGCGCCACGGCCCGATGACGATCAGCAGGAAGGCGAGGCCATCCAGGAAGACGAGCGCGAGCGCCGCCCCCACTGGGAAGTGACGCTGACCAACAACGGTAAACGCGAAGAGGGCGTTATAGCCGAGGCCAGGGGCCAGCGCCCACGGCAGATCGGCCCAAAGCCCCATAAAGAGCGTGGGGACGACGGCGCAGAAGATGGTGCCGATGACCAGGGCATCGAAATTGAGACCCGCCGCCTCCATGATGCTGGCGTTGACGAAGATGATGTAGGCCATCGTGACGAAGGTCGTCAGGCCCGCGATGAACTCAATACGATGACTGCTGCCACGATGAGCGGGGTTCGTGAGCGTGGTGACGATGCTACCGGCGCGCGAAGACGATGCGGTTGACTCTGGCGCGACCTCAGAGGCCATGGAGAAAATCCTCCTGAAAAATGCCACCAGACGACGTTCCCAAATCACCAGACCTGCCCACCGGAAAAACATTAGCCCGGTGGCAGGTCCTTCTGCGCGAATGAACCTACCATCCGGGCTTTTCTTCCCCGTGGTGTAACATGCACAGTGCCGCGTCTTAGTGTTGATGATCTCACGCGGAACCGACATGCCTGCATCGCTCGGACCAGACCGCTGCCGCTCACCAAAGCGCGCCGCTATGATCAATCCAGATGATGGACGACGCGACACTGCGCCGATGCTGCGCGTGGAGCAGGCAGGCACGGAACCCTAGATGCACTTCATCTCGTAGTCGGGCGATTTACGGTCGCCTGGTAGATACATCCGGGCCATATCCCCGGAAATATACGGGATGTGTCCGACGTGTTTCGGACACATCAAGTCTAACATTGCTTGTGTAGTGCTGTCAATCGGTTGGTTGTTAGCGAGGGGTTGTAGACGGGATATTAATTTGCGGTGATGACGGCTGGCGGCTGAAGCCGCGCCTAAGCGCTGAGTGAAACTCAGCGGCAAAGGCCGCCTGCGCGGCCTACCAGAAGCTAGTGAACTGAGACAATATCTGGAGCCTGCGCAGGCAGGCTTTGCGGACGCGCGAGAGTGCGTCCCCTAGGCGCGGCTTCAGTCGCCAGCTTCCATCGAAGGAGGTAACTTCAATGATTACCGTAGGAATCTTGACTGTGAGTACGCTGGGCGCGGCGGGCCAGCGTGAGGATACCTCTGGCGAGGCGATTCGCGAGATCGTTGCGGCGGTACCGCTCTCCGCCGACGTGGCCGACCAGCGCATCGTTCCCGACGACCGCGCCGCCATCGAATCGGTCCTGCGCCACTGGGCCGACGACCTCCAGCTCAATCTGGTCCTCACAACCGGCGGCACCGGCCTCAGCCCAACCGACGTCACACCTGAGGCGACGCTCGCGGTGATCGACAGGCTCGTTCCGGGGCTGGCCGAGGCGATGCGCCAGGAAAGCTTGCTCCAGACGCCGTTCGCTATGCTCTCTCGCGCCGTGGCTGGGTGTCGCGGGACAACGCTCATTGTCAACCTGCCTGGCAGCCCGCGGGGCGTGCGCGAATGCCTGGAGGTGATTCTGCCAGTGCTGCTCCATGCCGTCGATCTCGTCACCGGGCGCAATACATCACACGGCGGATAGCGGCGCGTATCGTTGAGGCGCGGGCGCGCTCTCGCACGTTTAGGATTATAGAGACACGGATATACAAGAAATGGGAGGCGGGGTACTCATCCCGCCTCCCCTGGGATTCCTTGGGGTACAATGACGGCGCGGCGGGAGGTCGCGTGGCGCATAGACACAACCAAACATGGCAGGAGGAAGAGCCGCATGTGGAACGTTGAGGAGCAGGTGGAGGAGAGGCGTCGGCGGCCAGCGGCATGGCAGATCGCGGCGCTGGCGACGGCGGGCGGCATCGGCCTTCTGGCGCTGGTCAATCGGATCGCCGAGGCAACGGCGGGCGAACCATATAGTGTGCTGGAAGGCGAGCACGGACGCTACACCTGGACACGCGGCGGCATCAGCTATACCGTGCGCGGACGCGGCGAGCCGCTGGTGCTGATCCACGGTATTTACGCGGGCGCATCGTCGTTCGAGTACCGGCGCGTCTTCGCGCAGCTTGCCGAGCATCATCGCGTCTATGCGTTCGACCTGCTCGGCTTCGGCCTCTCGGATCGCCCGCGCATCGTTTACACCCCCGACCTCTACGTCGCCCTCATCCAGGACTTCGTGCGGCAGGTCGTCGGCGCGATGGACCATCCGGTGCAGGTGGTCGCCTCGACGCTGGGCGCGGCCTTCACCGTTCGCGCGGCAGCGGAACGGCCTGACCTCTTTGACCGGCTGGCGCTGATTCAGCCGACAGGCATCCAGGATCTCGCCTCCGACCCGGAGGACGGCAGCCACGTCTTCTGGCGCGCGATCCTGCGCTCGCCGCTGGTGGGCCAGTCCATGTATAATGCCGTCGCCTCGCGCGCGGCCATCCGCTTCTTCCTGCGCTCGGTCTATGAGAATCGCGAAGAGGTCAGCGACGACCTGATCGACTATTACTACACGCTGGCGCACCAACCCAACGCCCGCTACGCCCCCGCCAGCTTCATCTCCGGCGCGCTCGATACGCCGATAGACGAGGAGTATATGCGGCTGGCGATGCCGATCCTGCTGCTCTGGGGCAAGAACGCCCGCTTCACGCCGCTGGAGCATGCCCGCGCCTTCCGCCAGCTCAATTCGCGCACCGATCTGCGCGTCTTCGATAGCGGCGGGCTGCCACAGGACGAGCTGCCCCAAGAGTTCGTCAACGTCGTCGGCTCGTGGCTGCGCTCCACCATCCAGCCGCGGATGAGCTAGCGCCATGACACCGCTGGGCCGAATGCGCGCCGGGATCGATCCGCTGCTGGCCTCATGCCTGTGGGGCGGGATGTACGTCGTAAGCCGCGCCGGGTTCGGGCTAATTCCCCCGGTGACGCTGGGCGCGCTCCGGGTCATCATCGGCGGTGCGGCGCTCACGCTGGCCCTCTGGCTGGCAGCGCGACGTAATCCGAAACTGTCTGCCCCGACGTGGACATCCGGCGACCGCTGGCGCGCCATCGCGCTGGGCGGCATCGTCGCCGCGACCATCATCACGCAGTTTCTCGGTACCGCGCTGGCCAGCGCCCACGACGGCGCGCTGCTAACGACGGTTACGCCGGTCTTCGTCGTCCTGCTGGCGTGGATGCTGCTCGGCGAGCGGCCCCGCTGGCCGGTGGTTGCCGGGATGCTGCTGGCGCTGGTGGGCGTCGCCATCGTCGTCGCGGCGCAGACTGCCACGGAGAGCGGTGGCTCGGCCAGCCACGAGACGGCGCTGCTGGGAGACGGGCTGCTCGTCCTCTCGGCGCTCTGCTGGGCGCTATTCACGGTCGTCGGTGCGCCGCTGATCCGCAGGCATTCCGCGCTGGTCGCCGCGACCTCCGCCACGCGCTGGAGCCTGCTCTTGATGCTTCCGGCGGCGGTCATCGAGCTTGCACTACGCGATGACTGGCGCGCGCTCAGCCTCTCGCCGGGCGCGGTCGGCGCGGTGCTCTATCTTGGCCTCGGCGCGACGGCGCTGGCATGGTTCCTCTGGTATCGCGGCATCGCCCACATGGAGGCGGGCGTCGCCTCGATCTATTTCTTCGCCCAGCCGGTCGTTGGCGGCATTTTAGCAGGGCTGTTTCTGCACGAAGCGCTCACTGGGGCGTTCTGGCTCGGCGGGCTGGTGCTGGCGGCAGGCATCCTCGTCGTCGCCTGGGCGCCGGACGCAACTCGAATACCACACGCTTGAGCACTTGAACGGAAACCAGCCGCCGGGCTACAAATCCACATACTTCTGCTGGATCTCTAGCAGCTTGCGGATGCCGCCCTCGGCCAGCCCTAGCAGCTCGTCCAGTTGGGCGCGGGTGAACGGTTTCCCCTCGGCGGTGCCTTGCACCTCGATGAACTCGCCATTGCTGGTCATGACGACGTTGGCGTCCACCTCGGCCTTCGAGTCTTCGTCATAGGCGAGGTCGAGCATCGCGTTGCCCTTGACGATGCCGACGCTAATCGCCGCGACGCCGACGCGGATTGGGTCAACGCGCAGCGTATGGCGCGCTTTCAGCCGCTTCGTCGCCCGCTGTAGCGCGATCCACGCGCCGGTAATCGCGGCGGTGCGGGTGCCGCCGTCCGCCTGGATCACGTCGCAGTCGAGGGTGATGGTGTGCTCACCCAGCGCCTTCAGGTCCACCGCCGCCCGCAGCGAACGCCCAATCAGCCGCTGAATCTCGTGCGTACGCCCGCCGATCTTGCCCGCGACCGACTCGCGCCGCGACCGCTGCGTTCCCGCCCGTGGCAGCATCGCGTACTCGGCGGTAATCCAGCCCTGGCCGCGCCCCGTCAGCCAGGGCGGCACGCCGTCTTCTATCGTCGCCACGCACAGCACGCGCGTCCTGCCGAACTCGATCAGCGCCGACCCCTCGGCATGGCTGATATAGTCCGGCGTCACTGTCACAGGGCGCATCTCATCATTGGCGCGACCATCTATGCGTGTCATTGCTCACTCCTTCGACTTTATGGTACTGTATCGCCTGTCTCGGAACGTAGCGCCACCGCGCCGCTCGGCGCAACCGCACAGACCCATGTATGCGTCCGCTCGAACAGCTGCCACCAGGTGATCGTGAAGGTGACGACGTAGCCCCCAGGCTGCGCGCCATCCGGTATGATGGCGACACTGGCGGTTCCAGGGTACGGCCCCTGCCAGCCACGGTCGGCAAAGTGAATCCAGAAGTCCAGCGAGCGTGTCTCGGGATGCTCGGGCGTGCCAGCGCCAAGCGGGAATGTAGCGGGCGCGACGAACGGCGGATCCTGATTTGTATCGGGCAGCAGCTTCTCCAGCGCCGCCCGCGCCAGAATCGCCGCTGAGGGCGCCGCCATGTGTGTGTTGCCTGCGCCATCCCGGACGATAACTATCGCACCGTGATCGGAGGGCAGGTAGAGCAGCCCGCGCGCCTGATCCACCGGGAGCGGCACGTAGGTGGGCCAGCGCGCCACCAGCGGCAGCCCAGCCAGCGCGCGTCCATTGCGTGTATCGAGCGAGATCATCTGCGTGAAGCCAGCGATATAGAGACGCCGTATGGCGGGATTCTCCCCCACCGCCAGCGCGCCATCCAGCATGGGCGCACGTGTGAGCGTCAGGGCGGTCGCCGGTCCAGCGGGTAGTTGCCAGCCACGGCCATCACCGCCGAAGATATCGAGCGCCCCGGTCGCCGTGTCCAGCGGCCCCAGGCGCGCACCTACCGGCAACGCAACCGCGCCAGCCTGCCGGAGCGTTGCGGCATCCAGCGCCAGCAGCTGGGGCGCATCGCTGGCCAGTCTGGGGCGTATCGCGATGTAGAGCAATCGCCGCGCCGCGTCGAAGACCGGTCCGTCGGGCGCGGGCATGCCGCTCGAAACAGGAAGCCTGGCCTCGGCCAGCATATACCCGGTCGCCACGTCGAGCGTCATCACCTGCCCACCGCCAATAAGGTAGAGGCGGCCAGTCGCGGCATCGAGCGCGCCGCCACTCCAGGGGGCATTGTGCGACAGCGCGATGTGGCCCACGAGCGCGCCATTCACGGTCGAGAAGCTTGTGAGCGCGCCGTGTGATAGGGCGTAGGCTCGCTGGCGCACCGGGTCATCCAGCAGCAACAGCGTGTCGGCTGCGGCGGCGCCATCTCCGGTCAGTGGCGTGCGCGCGATGGGCTGGCCACTCACGCCATTCAGCAGGACGAAGGCATCTGGGCGCACGGCCTGGCACGCGCCGACAGGCGGGCAGGACGGCTCGCGCTGGCTGGCGAGTGTCGCGAGGTTGCCGGTCGAGGGGTCGTACGCTGTGAAGAGCGTACCCGCCTCTGGGTGGGCAACCGCCACGACCGTGAGCGCTGGCAGCGTCGGCGCGGCGGCGACTGCCTGTGCCTGACGCGCTCGCTCCACCAGCGCATGCGCGATGGCCGCCGAGCCGAGAATCGTCACCACAATCGCCACGACGACAACCGCCCACAACCGGGAGCGGCGGTGGGCGGTGGGTGTAGATTCAGAACCGGGCAAGCTGGCTGGCATGGTAAACGTTAGTTTGGCCGCTGAATCGTGTCGGCGTCGGGAGGATAGGGCGCGTTGACCGCGTATCCGCCAGATGCGCCATAGGTGGTCCCCATCGGCGCAAGCGAGTCATCGGCTGGCGGTGAATAGGTCATGGTGGTGTCGGAAAACGCATTGGGCGCGTTGACCACACCCGCTGGCTTGGGCTTACCCCCGCCAAAGATCCGCCGGACGCCGCGGAACATTGCCTTCGCCGCCTTGAAGAAGAGGATCAGCAGCAACACCAGCGCGATGAATCCGACAATCGGCGCCAGCACCAGCAATAGAATCACGCCGACTACCAGAATGTCTTCGAGGAAGCTGGCGAACGGATTGCCCACGCCAGCGGTTGTCGAGGTGACGGCGGCGCGCGTGCCAGCCTTCATGAAGTGTGTCGTCAGCGCCACCAGCGCGCCCACCACCGCCGCCGCGATCTTGCTCTCGTCGCTCAGCGTATTGGCGCTGCCCGCCATAATCAACGCGCCCGCGGCGGGACGAATGATCGTATGCACGATATCGCTGATGTGGTCCACGCCCGGTATTTTATCCGCCAGGAACTCCAGTACCACCAACACCGCCAGCACCCCAAGCACCAGCGGATTGCCCAGAACATGGAACTGATCCTGAACTGGCAGCAGCGCCACGCCATCCGGGCCGCGAATGTCGCTGGCGATACCAAGGACCAGTAGCGGCAGATAGGCGCGCAGCCCAGCGGTGGAGCTGAGCCCCAACGCGGTGAGCAGCGTCGTCAGCGCAACCGGACTCAGCGGGTCGGTAAGGGGGTCGCCCGACGAAAATGGCATGGGTCATCTCCTCCTGCGCGCCAAATGACACGCCGCAAGACCATACACAGGCTCCACGGTGTTCTCTCAGCAGTGTACCATGCGGTGTACATGTCGCAATATGCCTGTGCCCGTTTGGGCAGACGGATGTGCTTGCGCTATGGATGCTATGGATGCTACGAATGCGCGTGGCGAAAGTTGAGGTTAGCCGCTAGACCGGCAGGCGCACCAGTTCCGGGCCGAGCGCGGCCACGGAGGGACTGCCCACGAGCGCCATCGCCATTTCCAGTTCGGCGTTGAGCAACTCCAGGACGCGCGTGACGCCCGGCGCTCCGCTGACCGATAGCCCCCAGAGGATTGGTCGGCCCAGCAGCACTGCCCGTGCCCCCAGCGAGAGCGCCTTGAGCGCATCCGTTCCCCGGCGGATACCGCCATCTAGATAGACCTCAGCGCCTCCATGCGCCGCTGCGACCACCTCGGGCAACGCCTCAATGGTCGCCATCCCGCTATCAAGCTGGCGTCCGCCGTGATTCGAGACGATGATGCCCCGCGCGCCGTGCTCCACCGCCAGCCTGGCGTCTTCCGCCGTGAGGATGCCCTTGACGACAATGGGCAACGTCGTAATCGAGCGCAGCCAGTCGAGCGCCTCCCAGGTGAGCGAGCTATCCAGCAGCGCATTCGCGTAGACCGCAAGACCGGAGAGGCCCGGCTCCTGTCCGGGTTGCTCGCGGGCGGCGCCCTCGAAGTTCCCCATGTGCAGATGCGGTGGCAGGCCGAATCCGTTGCGGATGTCGCGTTCGCGCCGACCAAGCCGCGCCGTATCCACCGTCAGCACGAGCGCGCGATAGCCCGCGGCCTCTGCCCGGCGCACGAGTTGCTCCGTCACCTGGCGATCGCGATAGACGTAGAGCTGGAACCAGAGTGGGCAGGTTGCCGCGGAGGCGACCTCCTCCAGCGACCGGTTCGACATCGTGCTCGCGACCATCAGCGAGCCAGCCGCGCTTGCGCCGCGCGCCGTCTCACACTCGCCCTCGGGGTGCGCCAGCCCGTGATAGGCTGTCGGCGCGACCAGCAACGGAGTTGGCAGCGTGATGCCCAGCATGGTCGTCTCAAGCGCTATCTGGCTCACGTCCACCAGCACCCGCGGCCGCAGCTTGATCCGCTCGAATGCGTCGCGATTGGCGCGCAGCGTTTGCTCATCGTCACTGCCGCCGCGATAATAGTCCCACGTGACCGGCGTGAGCCGTTCAGCGGCCAGTTCTTCATACTCCGCGATGTTGATTGGCTCCACGCCTGTGCCTCCGAATCCTGCGTTCGATAGCATGCCGCCTGAGGCAATTGTATACTATATCTATACAGAAGAGGTGACAGCTCATTTCCGCCGTACTGACCGCGCGCATGCCCGCTCCTGGCATGAAGTCGGGAAAGCAAGTCAGAAAGCCATGGTAGAGAATAACGAGATTCCCGCATCGAGCCTACCCAGTGAGGTAGCTCGCGCCGCGCGCCGTCGCCCAGGGCGCCCCACGCATGGCGCGCCCATCGCCGAGGTGGAGACACGCACGCTGATTTTGATCGCGGCACGTCGACTCTTCATGCAGCGTGGTTTCGCTGATGTGGCCGTTGGCGAGGTGGCCCACGCGGCGGGTGTTACCAAGCCAACGCTCTACTACCACTTCGGCGATAAAGAAGGCCTCTATGCCGATGTGCTCTGCGATATGATGCGCGAAGTTGGCGGCTATATCCGCTCGGTGACAGAGGCGAATGCGACCGCGCGGCAGCGATTGGAAGACCTGACCGCGGGCTACTTTCAGTATGCCGATGCGACGATGGAGCCGGTGCTGCGCGACGCCACCGAATTGCTGGGCGAGTCGCACGGGCGGCGGGTGCACGAGGCGTATGCGCGCGAGCTGCTGGCGCCCATCGCCCATCTAATGCGCGACGGCATGCGTCTGGGCGAGATCGCGGAGGGCAACGCCGATTTCCTGGTGCGCGCCTGGTTCGGACTACTCGACGCCTTTACCGCGCAGGGCGGCCACACCGCGCGCACGCGCGACGAGCATCGCCAGGTGGCGATCCAGGTGGCGCGCTTCTTCCTGGAAGGCGCCGCGCCACGCTGAGCACGCGATGCGCGGATGAGCGATTCGCTCGCTCCGGGATAATGTACGTGGGGTGGGAGTATCAATGGCCTAGTGTCGTTGCTGGTTTCACATCACTGTGTGAGAATAGTTTTTGGGCATTTCGCACGCACTGGCCTGATGCATTGCACTGGCGCCATGTTCTGCTGAAAGAACCCGGTGACACTGAACTTGCCAGAATACACACGGTCGCCTCAGCCATCCACATTCCACACGGCAACGGCGGCATGTCTCGATAGACTTGAGAACAGCCGATAGCACGCGACTTTGCGAACCATGTTATCGGCTGAGCATAGAATAGCGCGTGAGAGCAGAGGGGGAACGCAATGGCGAAGGGTGAGCGGAAGCGAGGACTTGGCTCCCGTCTATTTGGTCTGATTAATCCCATTCGTGACCCAAGCTTGCTCGTCGCCATCATCCTGACGGTGATCGAGAAAGGCAGCTCAAACGCCACCCCGACTGAATGGGCGCTCTTTGGCCTGCTGAACTGGATCGCGGTCAAGGGCGCCATCTGGCTGCTGGTAAACTTCGCCTTCTCGTTCGTCTACCTTTTCCGCAAGGGACTCTGGGCCATGCGCCATCCCCGGCTGGCATGGCGGCTGCTGGATGCGATGGGCACTGAGGAGATCATCATTGGCGGCCTGCGCCCGGATATGTTCACTGCCGAGGATGGCTCACTGCACGAGGGCCAGCTTGCCTATGGCGGCATGGGCCTAGCGGCTGGGTACGCCCCCGGCTATGGCCAGGGAGCGCTCGGCCCCGGCTATGGCCAGGACGACTATAGTGACTATGACGACTACGGGCGTGGTGGCGTGCCAAGCATGCGCCTGGATGACCGCTCGGAGGAGCTGCGCGACATGCTCGCCACCTACTCGCGGCTGATGGAAGACTGGATGGCCTTCACCGAGGAGAAGTGGCGCGCGGTCAGCGATAGCCAGCTCGGCTGGAAACCCCTGCGCGGACGCTGGAATGGATGGGAGCAGATCTACGGCGATGCGTTCAACGCCGTTGGGCCACGCGCTCCTGATAACACCGCGCGCCGCTTCGATAACTCGCAGTCGAAAGGCTCGGCGGCCAGCGCGGTCGCGTGCTTCCTGCATGACCTCGATATGCTGCGCCAGGGCATGATTCTCGTCGAGTCGGGCGAACAACCTCAGGCGCCGCGCGCGGGTGGCTTCGGTGGCGGTGGAGCGCCATCGGTCAGTTCGCGGACGGGCAAGGCGCCGATCATTCGCAATCCGATGATCGTCGACGCCGATTAACCCCGGCCAGAAGCGCCATCTTAATCAGGAACCTGGCTCCGGACCTCTCCCCCTAACCCCCTCCCCTAAAGAGGGAGGGGGAACCAGAAACAGCCAATGCCTCTGGCTAGCCCGCGCAGGGCAGCCGCGCAAGCTGAGGCACGAGGCGAGAAGCGCGCGACGAGCGCGCGGAGCGGCAGCGGCCCGGAGGGCGAGCTTTGTGGCCTTCTAACCAAGGCCCGTAGGCGCGGCTATAGCCGCCAGCGCTATGATGCGGCAGCGGCCTCCAGCACATTCAGCAGTTGCTCGACGGTAAATGGCTTGGGCAGCACTCCATCTGGCTCCAGGTCGCGTGCGCCTTCCAGATTGGTGACCGCCGAGACGAGAATCACCTTATGGCGGCCACGCTCGGCGGGGTTGGCCTGGAGCTCCGTCATCATGCCCCGGCCATCCAGCACCGGCATGAGCAAGTCAAGCAGGACCACGCGCTCGCCACCGCGCGGCAGCAGGTCCAGCGCCTCGCGCCCGTTGACTGCTGTCTCCGTTGGATAGCCTTCCAGCGAGAGCACCTCCACCAGCATCTTGCGGATCGCTGGGTCGTCATCCACGATCAATACTGTTGGCGCGTGTGCCATGCGTCATCCTCTTTCTCTTGCTCATCTGCTGCATATATGCTGTTGTGCGGTAGGTGTACGAGCGTCTCTCCCGCGCTGAAACGGCGACGACGTTACCTGACCGCGTTTCAGCGCCCTGCTTCAGTATAACCCGGCAGGCAACTATCACGGTGTCTGCGGTGGCGCGGTTTCGGGCAGGCAGAACTGGAAGTCCGAGCCGCGACCGATGGTGCTTTCGACCCAGATATTGCCGCCCATCGCCTCGATGTACTCGCGGCAAATCCACAACCCCAGGCCTGTCCCGCGCACGGGCGTGGTGAGCGACTGGGGAGTGCGCACAAATCGGTCGAAGATACGATCCAGCTCCTCGCTGGCAACTCCTGGACCAGAATCGATCACATGCGCCACCAGCCATTGCTCGTGGGCGCGAGCGGTACGCGCGATGGTCTCGTTGTTGCGGGCGTCTTTGCCATCCGCTTCTTTCCTACCTACCAGCCTGCCTTTCTGCTGCAACCGCTCGCGCTGCTCGCGCCGCACCGCCAGGCGATAGGGCGAGGCGGGCGCATACTTGCCCGCGTTCGTCAGCAGGTTCGAGATGACCATCGGCAGGCGCTCGGCATCCGCAAGCACCCACATCTCCGCTGGTATATCGAGCGAGATGCGCCCCTTGAGATCTTCGGTCAGCCCCGCGATGGCCCGCTCCGCCATCGCACGCAGGCTCACCGGCTCGATATGCACGTCCAGCCCGCGCTCCTCCAGCATACTCGCATCCGCCAGCATGCCGATCATCCCCGCCAACTTATCAGTGGCGAGTTGAATCTCGCCGCCAAACTGGTTCAGCTTCTCCGGTTCCAGCTTCTCGCCATGGCGCGTAATCAGGCTGATGTAGCCGTTGATCGTCGTGAGTGGGGTGCGGAACTCATGCGAGATGGTCAGGATGAAGTCATTTTTGAGCTTGTCTACCTCTTCCAACCGGTCCTTCGCATCTTTGATGGCCTGATAGAGCCGGGCATTGCTGATGGCGGCGCCCGCCTGGCTGGCCAATCCCTGTAACAGCCCGATCTCCGTCGGCCAGAAATGGTGCCGCTGGCCGGGCGTAAAGACAAAGAGCGCGCCGAGCAGCTCATCAGGCTCCTGTGGCCCTTCGTTGCTGAACGTGCCTGAGGTTCCTGGCTGCCTGCTGTCGGCGGCGCGATGCGCAATCGGCACGAGGAGTCCGCTATAGACATGGTTGTCCCGCAACAGGCCGCCTATAATGCTGGCGTCCTCCCAGTCCTCGTCAAGGCGATCCATGACGGTGAACTGCCCGCTTTTGAGGATCTGGCCCACATCGTGCCAGTCCATCGGCACCTGAGTGGGTATCGGCGGCGGCGCCTGTGGATCGCGCCGACGGCTGGTGGCGCTCATCACCAGATGCGTGCGCGCCTCATTGAGCAGGAAGACTGAGCAGATTTCGGCGGTCGCCAGATGTGACGCCTGATCGGCCAGCGCCTGCACCGTCGTCCCGAGATCGAGGGACGCATTGATGGTCAGGGCTGCATTGTTGAGGGCGGCCATCTGGTACGCCTTGGCCTGGTTACGGTTGGCTTTATCGAGCGCTTCAAACGCCAGCCACGCGTTCTCCAGTACGACGGCGGCCGCGCGCGCAATGGACTCGAAGAGCTGCGCCTGCTCAGGGGTATAGGCCTCCGGCTGTGGGCTGGCGACCACCAGCGCCCCCAGGAACTTCTGTCCGCTGATGAGCGGCGCCGCCAGCAGCGAGGCTACCGGCGCGTCGCCGCCCCAGCCCAACTGGCTGAATTCGGGATGGGAGGCGCGTTCCTCGGCGCTGATACTACGCACAATCTGCCCGCTGCCCACCGCCTGCCACCAGGCGGGCAAGGTCGAGGCGCGGCGGGCAGGTGGGGCAATCTGCGTTCCGTCGCGCTCGGCGACCTCCAGCGTCGCCACCTGCTTCTGAGTATCGTAGAGGATCAGCCCGAAGGAGGGCGCATCGATCAGATGTCGCACGAGATCGCGAATCCGCTGATACAGCGCGGGCAGGTCTTGCGTGTCGCTCCAGAGCACCTCAAGCAGTTCGCTCTGGCTCTGGCCCTGGCGCGCCAGCTCGGCGATGCGTAGGTGACGGCTTACCCGGTCGGCGTGCAGACGGAGCGCCTCGATTTCACGCCCGCTGAAGCCGTGCGTCCCATCCGAATAGACGGTAAGCACGCCGATGATGTCGTCGTTTTCGCCAATGGGCGGAATGACGTCGAGCGCGCCAGGGCGATAGATGGGCACGCCGACATGCCAGTGCGCTTCAGCGCCTGGAGCGCCTGTGCCGTGGGCGAGCACGCGGAACTCCTCGCCGCGTAACGCGATGACCTCGCCCCGCTGCCAGACAGCGCCTACCAGCCCCTCACTCGGACGGTAGACACGCGCGGTGGGGACCGCCGCCAGCAAGACAGTCGGCTGCTCACCAAGCTCGGGATCGTCGTCGGCTGGCTGTGGCGCGGGCGCGCGTGATGGATCATAACGGGCGCTACTAAAGTTGAGCGGCTGCGATGAGCGCGCGGGAGCGCCAAATGCCGAGCCACTGCCGGATGCGCCTGGCTCGCCGCGCAGGCGCGCACGCACGACCATCACACGGCGCATGGGGTCGAGCATTGCTAGCTCGCCACCGTCACCTCCGACGAGTTTGAGCGCACCCGCAAGGGCCTCCTGATAGAGGCGCGCGATATCGATATCGCTCAAAGCGTCGCCCGGACGAGCATGCTCGCGCACCGAAGCGTCCGGCGGCGCTTCGCCCGGTGGTGATCCAGCAGATGATTTGGGTGGCTGGGATGATCGCGATGGCATGCTGAACTATCTTCTCTCGCTGCGTCGCCGCGCGCCTGAATTGGACGAAACCCCACGGGATGACGCGATACGCCAGCTTCAGGGAGCGCCAGAGCGTACAGGAATCGAGCCGGTGACGAAGCGCGTAACGTGGCGTGAAATGCCGGTTCAGCATATCACAGCGGTAGCGCAATGACAACATAGCAGTACGCTTGCTACACACAGCGACTATTAACTACCATTTATGGATAACCTCACAAACATATATTGGACTTCGGGGAATATTGCGGGTATAGTATGCACATCACCGATCTGATGAAGAGGGTTTGTCGGAGTCAGATCGATCCCACGGGCGACGAGCTGATTTTTCGGCGTCGGTGGACATGCGGGCAGGCTGATTTCTGCCACGCAACGCCGGATGAGCAGGCTGATTTCTGCTTGGCGGCGCTCACTCGAAGAGGCTGTTTCTCTTCGCGCGTATGTGGAGGCTGCTTCTCCGCATCATACCTGATGGGGCGGTAATCTACCGCCCCTCTCGTATTTTCCGCGCGTGATTTTCCCCCGTTCGTTTGGAGTGAGCCATGTGGGGATGCGCTGGAGGCTGAAGCCGCGCCTAGGGGCCGTTGGCCGCAAAGCCCGCCTACGCGGGCTGGCAGACGCACACGTGCGCTCGCTCCGGGATGCAGCCTGTATGCCGTTGCGTTGTGAACTTTATAGACGTTAAGCATGAACCCCGAACAGGCTGCTGGGGCGGCTTCGCGGCATGAATGCCGCGGCTAATCTCCCCCGGCCCATTCACTGGCGGGCCGCAGTTCGTACGCACCAACACACAATTCGTGGCCATGCTATGGTCTACCTGCTTCCCCTATGCATTTTCAGGCAGAACTTCTCTACGACGTCTCACGCCGCCGTCGCCTTTCCGGCCCGCTCTGTGCTACGTTCTGCACTGGAAGCTACGTTGCCTTGGAAGAACCGGGAAGAAGGAGGCGCGAGATGGAGCCACTGGCGCAGATGACCTGCGTGGCCTGTCGGCCCGGCGAGCCAACGGTATCCGAGGAGGACAGCCGGGAATACCTGAAGCAGATCCCCGCATGGCGCATCGTCGCGCAGGGCGGCATTCCCCACCTTATGCGCGTCTTTACCTTCCCCGACTTTGCCAGTGCCCTGGACTTCACCAATCGCGTCGGCGCGCTGGCCGAGCAGGAAGGCCATCATCCGGCGTTGCTGACGGAGTGGGGAAAGGTCGCCGTCTCCTGGTGGACGCATGTTATCGGCGGGCTGCACCGCAACGATTTCATTCTGG
>DATBIB010000129.1:0-23719 GCA_036557205.1 Ktedonobacterales bacterium
CAGGAATGCGACAGACTTGCTATCATCGGTGCGAACGTAGCGTGACGCAAAGTCGGTTATATGCGAATCGAGGCAGGAGCGGATGATACAGGACGGCCAGGTCTACAACTACATCGCTGGCGAGTGGCGGCGCTCGAAGGCGTCCGAGTTCCTTGACGTGCGGAACCCCGCCACCGCCGAGACTATCGTGCGCGTACCGCTTTCATCCGCCGACGAGGTGGACGAGGCGGCGCAGGCGGCGCAGGCGGCCTTCGACGATTGGCGGCGCACGCCACCCACCGACCGCATCCAGTTCCTCTTCACGCTCAAGAATCTGCTCGAAGAGCACTTCGATGAGATCGCCCGCCTGACGACGCAGGAGTGTGGCAAGACGCTGGCGGAGTCGCGGGGCGAGCTGCGGCGCGGCATCGAGAACGTCGAAGTGGCCTGTGGTATTCCTTCGCTGATGATGGGCTACAATGTCGAGGATATCGCACGTGGCATCGACGAGCATATGCTGCGCCAGCCGCTCGGCGTCGTTTCGGCTATCACGCCCTTCAATTTCCCCGGCATGATTCCGCTCTGGTTCCTGCCTTATGCCATCGCCTGCGGCAACTGCTTCATCCTCAAGCCATCCGAGAAGGTGCCAATGACGATGGCGCGAGTCTTCGACCTGATCGACCAGCTGCATCTGCCCAAAGGCGTGGTGAGCGTCGTCAACGGCGGGCGCGAGACCGTGGACGCGCTGCTCGATCATCCGCTGGTGCGCGCGATCTCGTTTGTCGGCTCGTCACCAGTCGCCAAATATGTCTACGGCCGGGCGGCGGCAAACGGTAAACGCGCGCAGTGCCAGGGGGGCGCGAAGAATCCGGTCATCGTGCTGCCCGACGCGGATATGGAGATGACCTCAACCATCGTCGCCGACTCATCGTTTGGCTGCGCGGGCCAGCGCTGTCTCGCCTCTTCGGTCGCCATCACCGTCGGCGAGGCGGAGGCGCCGTTCCGCGAACGTATCGCCACGATAGCCAGCGAGCGCACGGTGGGCAACGGCCTCGACTCCGGCGTGCAGATGGGGCCGGTCATCACCGCCGCCAGCCAGCAGCGTATCGAGTCGCTGATCGCGCAGGGCGAGCGCGAGGGCGCGACGGTGCTGGTGGATGGGCGTGGCGTGAAGATCGCTGGCCACGAAGCGGGGCATTTCATCCGCCCAACGCTGCTCGAAGGCATCAGCCCGGAGAGCGAGCTGGCGCGCACCGAAATTTTTGGCCCGGTGCTGAGCCTGATGCACGTCGCGACGATTGACGATGCGATTGCGCTGGTCAACGCCTCGCCCTTCGGCAACATGGCGTGCCTCTTCACCAGCAGCGGCGCGGCGGCGCGGAAGTTCCGCTACGAGGCGCGCGCGGGCAACATCGGCATCAACGTCGGGGTGGCGGCGCCGATGGCCTTCTTCCCCTTCTCCGGCTGGAAAGACAGTTTCTTCGGCGATATGCACGCCCAGGGCCGCGACGCCGTCGAGTTCTATACGGATAAGAAGGTGGTGGTCGAGCGCTGGCCGAAAGAGTGGTCGCGCACGTTCTAAGGGAGCGCGACGGCCGGTTTTGTTGAACGGAGGAACCCAGGTCCAGTAGACCAGTAGACATACTATCCTCTCTTGCTGTAAGAGGTCCGGGTACTTGACACGAGGATGCTCCCTTCCTAATACTGCTGCTAACCTGCATTGGCTATTGTGAGGTTACCAAGCAGAGAAGGGGCAAGCGAAATGACCGCTCAACCTGTCGCGAGAGCAGGAGATATAGGCGCATGGCGATGGGGACTTCTCTTTGGGATTATCCAAGTGGTACTCCTGAACGGCGCCTCGTTATTACTTGGGTATTCCTTTCCAGGTGCTGGTGAACTGGTGAGCAACCTGGTAAACATTGTGTTATTTGGCATGGGCCTCTTTCTCTGTGGATGCGCGGGATATATCGCGGCCAGAAAATCAGGAAACCCATACACGGGCAATTCAGCCGGACTGTATGCGGGTCTGGTATACATCACCATTAGCCTGACACTCGGGTTGCTGCTGCTCTTTAGCACCGCAGAAACCTTCCGGGACTTGGTTGCGCGGCACCCAATCCTCGTGGCAGTCGCGTCCGGCTGCACGATTGTGATTTATGGCCTGCTGGCACTTGTTGCAGGGGTCATTGGTGGGAAACTGGCGCAACGAAGCATGGCAAAGGCATGATAGATGCCGGGCTGTGGCGCTTACAGGCGCGCGCTGGATATTGCTCCTGACGAAGCGGGCACAACCGCGAAATTTCTCTGATACTGCCTGTAGGGCGGGAGATTGATATATGTCCAGGCGCGCGATTCCTCTGCGGCAACGGCCTTTCGATCTGCTCATCCTCGCCTTCTTCGTCATCAACCTGCTCTTCATCACCTATATCGTCGATATCGAGCAGATCATTATCGCCGATCCGTACCACTTCACCTATCCGCTCTGGCCGCCCGCACCCGCCGTCGATGCGATTCACTGGTGGGGCAATACCTTCGATCCGCTGTTGATGGCGCGGCCGGTCTGGTGGAAGATGACCATCTGGATCGACAACCTCGCCTTCGGGCCATTCTACGCCGTCGCCATCTATGCCTGGGCGCGTGGCCACGACTGGATTCGCCTGCCCAGTCTGCTCTATAGCGCCGTCATGCTCACCAACATCACCATCATCCTCGGCGAAGAGTTCGCTGGACCGCATGCCGCGCCGCACTTTCCGATTGTGCTGCTGGCCAACCTGGCGTGGCTGCTGGTGCCGCTGGCGATCATCGTGCGGATGTGGCGCTCGCCTACGCCTTTCACAGTGGAAGCAAAGCCATCCACCACCTCAACATTGATAGTCATCGACCCCGCCTAGCCTCTATAATGACGTACGCGGGCGGAGTTAGCCGCGGCGTTCATGCCGCGAACGTGGCCCACCACCTCCCTCGCCCGCATGCTCGCCGCCGAAAGTCATTTTCCCTACGAAAGCGATATCATTCATGACATCATCATCTTCTGCCACACCCCGCGCGCTGCTCGCCGAACAGACCCTGCTCGATGGCCGCTTCCAGCCCGATATGGCTGTCCTGGTCGAAGGCGGGCGCATCACCGGCGTGCAATCAGCCAGCACGTTGCCGCCCGATGTGGCGGTCGAGCGCCATCCCCGGCGGCTGCTCGTGCCCGGCACGATCAATGCGCACAATCACTCGTTCCAGTCGATGCTGCGTGGCGTCGCCGACGACTGCAACTTCTTCACCTGGCGCGACCGCGCGCTCTATGGCTATACGCCCTACATGGACGAGCAGACCGTCTACGCCGGGGCGCTCTTCGCCTTCGCCGAAATGCTGCGGGCGGGCGTCACCACCGTCTGCGACTTCTTCTACATCCACCGTGATGGCAACACTAACGACCGCGCCGTCATCCGCGCCGCCAACGACCTGGGCATCCGCCTGATGCTGGCGCGCACGATGTACGACTGGGACGGCGCGCCGCGTGAGTACCAGGAATCCATCAGTGATGCGGTTGAGCGCACCCGCGAGCTCTGGCAGGAATATCAGGGCCGCGACGACGTGCATATCTGTCCCGCGCCCCACTCGCCGCATGGGGCCAGCCCGGAGATGATTCAGGCGGGGTCGGCGCTGGCGGCGGAGCTGGGCACGCGCTTCCACATCCACGTGGCCGAGGGCCGCTACGAGCGCGACACTATCCGCGAGAAGTATGGCAAGACGCCGATTCGCTGGCTGGAATCGCTGGGGCTGGCGCTGGAGCGGATGACGATCATCCACGGCTGCTGGCTCGAGGATGACGATCTCGCGCTAATGGCCGAACGTGACGTGCGGCTGGTCTACAACCCGGCCAGCAACATGTTCTTGGGTGATGGCGTGACCCGCATCGTGGATATGCAGGCGGCGGGCATCACGCTGGGGCTGGGCAGCGACGGCGGCTGCTCCAATAATCGCGTCTCGGTCTTCGACGAGATGCGGATGTGCGCGCTGCTGCAGAAGGTGACGCACCTCTCGTCAGAGGTCGTGCCCGCCGAGGCGGCCTTCGCGATGGGTACGGCTGGCAGCGGCGCGACGCTGGAGATTCCCGCCGGGAAGATTGCCGCTGGACAGTACGCCGACTTCGTGCTGCTCGACATGGACGACCCCTCGCTCCAGCCGCCGATCAGTTACGAGAAGAACGTCGTCTACTCGATGACGCCACATGCCATCGGCGCGGTGATCGTTGGCGGTGAGGTCGTCTTCCGCGACGGTGCGCCCGCCCGCGTCCCCTGGAGCGAGGTGCTGGCGCGGTTGAATGAGGCGACGCGCGACTGGCCGAAGTGAGGGGTATTAGAGTTCTTGCTGGCTGGCGGCGGGCGTCTCAAGTGGCTGCTCGGGCACTGGATGATACTCTTTGCCGACAATTTGGCCAAACCACCACTCACCGCCGCTTGGCGCGATCACCTTATGCATGACGGCTTCGATGCCGATGTCAATATCACGTAAGGTGACCTGCTGGCCCTCCCTGATGCCAGCAAATTGCGGCTCACTGGTCAGACCGACATAAAATCCCTCACCCCAGGTTGAATCAGTTTCCTGCGGCCAGAGACTTGTATCAAGAAATACCTGCCGCATGATCTACCTCCCCGGTTTTTGCTGCTGGTGAGGGTTTGCGACAATTGTCATTGCGCGCACCAGAGCTTGTAACACATCATCTTGCAGCGTTAACTCCAGCATACCACCCCGGAAGAATACCAGGGTATGATGATTGGGATAACGTGGAATAACTGGTGTCGTATAGAGGGCAGGCTCACACCCAATAGCTGCTAGCTCACTGACAAGATGCTGGATGGTAGCCGCGCTGAGGCGTGTATTTGGAAAGAATCCCTCACGTGCGAGATCATCAAATGATGCGCCTGGACGAAACAGGCAAGAAAGCCCAACTTTGAGATCAGTGTAGTTTGTATTCGCGCGCTGATATTGTTCGCGTGCCACCTGCTGTGCGCGTGGGTCACGAATATTTCCCGCGCGTAGAACAAGCTGCGAAAGGAGATTGACCTGTGTTAGATCAACTCTTGGTGTCAGCATACACATCTCGCTGACTTATGAGACTGTAACCAACAATACTGAGTATGCCGTTTGGCTAAGACGCAAGATTGCGTCCCTGGCATAGCCCGCCGCAATTGGTTCCAGAGTAGTGTATCATAAGCAGCCGGGCTTCTCTGTGAATTCTTGAATTGGAAACCGTCTCACTATAAGTGTGAACTCCCTTGGGCGAAGAGCGGCATATTTGCCAGCCGCTGATGGAGTTTCGAGACATAGTTTTCAATACTGGGCTGAGGAGAATACGATGCCGCTGCAGAATCGCGTGACCCCCTTCAGTGACCTCATCGCGACGCCTGAGCGCGGGCTGATGTTTGGCAATCGCGGCGTGCTGCACAACGAGGAGCGGCAGATCGTCCGCTATAACCAGGGACGGCGTTGGATCGCCTGCCAGTTAGAGTTCCGTGGCTGGCATCGCGAGGTCATGCCGCCCAGATCCTTCACCGGGCTGTTTTTCCTCGACGAGGCGACCGCGCTGGCGGCGGGCCATCGCCCCTGCGCCGAGTGCCGCTATCAGAACTATCAGCGGTTTCGGAGGAGCTGGTGCGCCGCGGGCAATGAGCCATCCGGGGCGCTTCCATCCGCCGACCAGATGGACGCGCAACTCCATCGGGATCGCCTGGAAGCGCCGAGAAAGAAGCGGCTCTATCGTGACGAGATCGCCGCGCTGCCTGATGGTGTCTTCATCCTGCATGAGGGCGAGGCGTGGCTACTCTGGCAGTCGGCGCTTCACCACTGGACGGCAGGCGGCTACGACCGACATATCCCGCGTCCAGCGCACGGTGACGTCGCGATTCTGACGCCCAGAGCTATGGTGCGCACGATTGCGGCGGGATATGTGCCTGCCGTTCACCCCTCGGCCCGGGCTGCTCAACCATAACATAGCCGGTCGGGCGGGGAACGGCACTGACCTATGCCCGCTCTAGCGCTTTTTCGGCGGCAACTACGGCGCGCGCCACATCGTGCTCGCTCGTTTGCCAGTTGCATACCGATATCCGCATACACCGCCGTCCACGCCAGGTCGTCCCGCTAAAGAAAGCCTCGCCGGTAGCCGCGATTCCAGCAATCACAGCATCGGTGCGCAGGTCGTGGTGTGTCTCGGTCGCGTCTGGTCTCTGGTCCAGAAAACGGACCAACCCCTGATTGATTTGTGGCTCCCAGACGACCTCAGCTCCAGGTAATTGTCCGATCCGCGTGACCAGCGCCCGCGCGTGGCGACAACAGCGCTCGACCAGATCAGCGACGCCATCTTTCCCCAATTGCCGGAGAGCAGCATAGGTCGCGACTCCACGCCCGCGCCGTGACCATTCGGGGTTCCAATCGCTCGGGTCGCGGACGCCTTCAGTATGCACGACATAACTTGCCTGCTGAGCCATCGCGCCACGGTGCGCATCCGCATTGGCGACAAACGCGTACCCACAGTCATAGGGGACATTGAGCCACTTGTGTCCATCCGTCACCCAGGAATCCGCCTGGTCCACGCCTGTGAGTAGATGTTGGTATGAGGGCGAGGCCTGCGCCCATAACCCGAAAGCCCCATCGATGTGGACCCAGGCGTTGAAGCGGTGGGCCAGCGGAATCAGCTCGGTGAAGGGATCAAATGCCCCAATATTGAGATCGCCAGCCTGGAGCACGACAATGGTCGGGCTATTCGGCTGCTCGGCCAGCGCCTGGTGCAGCGTCGCGGGGAGAAGCCGCCCCTGCTCATTGGTGGGTAGCTCAACAAGCGACCGCGTGCCAAAACCTAACAGGCGTACCGCTCGCTCGAGCGACCCATGATGTTGTGCGCTTGTCAGCACGCGAAAACGTGGGGCGCCGATCAGCCCATCGCGCTCGGCATCCCATCCTCGTCTCGTCAGCAGCGCCTGACGAGCAGCCGCAAGACAGGTCGCATGCGCCATCTGCGAGCCGGTGACCAGCGCAAAACTTGCCTCTTCTGGTATTCCAAGTATCTCCTTGAGCCAGCCGCCACAGATCTCTTCGATCACGGCTACGGCTGCCCCACCGGTAAAGCGGGCGGCATTCTGATCCCAGGTCGCCGTAATCCAATCGGCGGCCAGGGCGGCGGGAAGCGAGCCGCCAATGACCCATCCAAAGAAACGCCCGCCCGCACTCCCGACGATGCCACCTGCCGCATCGGCGACCAATTCGTCAATGACCTGGACTGGCGGCAGCCCGACATCAGGGAGCCGACCGCCAAATCGTTGGCGAAGCTCGGCCAGGGAAGCTGTCGCGCCAACGGGGTTGTCGTCAAGCTGCTCAAGATAGTCGAGCGCGTGGGTCAGGATTCGCTCCAAAACCTCGCGAAAAGGGGACGTCATCGGCGCTTCTCCGTTCGTGGCGTCTCACGATTGATACCGCTGCTCTAGGAATGCTGGATTCGCGCGCATAAGCGAACCCGCTTCGCGTCTCATCGCCCCGCGGGCTGGACAACGTGTTGAGCGGCGCGGTAACATATCAGCGTGATTCAATGTGTGCAATACATCATTGTACGCTGATGCGTTACAACGTGTCAGAGCAAAGCATAGTGAGGTTGAACCGATGAGCGAGAGCGACCATCTTTACATACTCGCGCAGGCACTGGCCGACCCGGTGCGGCTGGCTATGCTGCAGCAGCTTATGGAGGGACCGGCAACTGTGTCGGAGCTACAGTCACTAACCGGCGCCTCCCAGTCCAATGTCTCAAACCATCTGGCGCTGCTGCGTGAGCGCGGGCTGGTGCGCGCGACCCGCGAGGGGCGACAGATTATCTACGCCCTGCGTGATGCGTCAGTGGGCCACCTCGTCGAGTCACTCACGCTGGTTGCGGGCATGGTCCCGGCCAGGCTCTGGAAGTCGCCGCAGCTCATTGCCGCCCGCACCTGCTACGACCACCTTGCGGGCCGCTATGGCGTGGCGCTTTTCGACGCTCTGCTGGCGCTCGATGCGATTAAGGCGCCAGAAGCCATGCATGCCGACGTGGAGCTTGGTGCGCGTGGCGATGAGGTGTTCGGCGGGCTTGGACTCAATCTGAGCGCATTGCGGCGCGAGCGGCGGCGCTTTGCCTTTGCCTGCCCCGATTGGACCGAGCGGCGCCCGCACCTGGGGGGCAGCCTTGGCGCGGCTCTCTGGGCCGCGCTCAACGCACGCGGCTGGCTGATCAAGCAGCCGGGGACACGCGCGATCATCGTCACCGACCTCGGCAAGCAGCGCTTCCGCGATGAGTTTGGCGTCGAGGCGCCAATGCCGGATGAGGCGTGAGAGGTCCATATCTTGAGACGTGCGTGGGGTGAAGCCCTATTAGTGACCTGGCTCCGTACTGGGGTTGTACATCAGCCATCGAATAACCGCTACCGCTTGCGTCGCCCGCGCTTCTCCGATGGCTTACGAGCAGGCGGGCGCTCGATTGCGGCGGGTGCGGACTGCTCCAGCAGGGCATCGCGGGCGCGCTCGACCGCACGTTGCGCCTGCATCGCCGGGTCGGGCCGGAAGGCGGGCTTCGCGAGCCAGAGCGCCAGCCAGCCCATCGGCCCCGGCTCAATGCCAATCGTCATCCGCAGGCGCGTGCCGCTCACGCTTTGCCCTTTTCCCTGTGGGGAAAGGGGCAAAGCTTCAGGTTCGCAGCACATCTCCCAGCGCAGATTCGTGCGCGGCCAGCGGAGAGCAGTCCGCCAGACGAAATGTGATGGCGGCTCATAGATTTCCATCCGCACGGGGACGACACGCTTGCTGCGCGCCTGCACGAAGCGCCAGCGCATCCCGGCATGCGGCGCGCCCTCCGGCTGTTCGGCCAGCGTCGCGCCCGCGAACCATTGCCGCGCATTGCGTGGGTCGGCAAGATACGCGAAGGCCACCTCAGGTGTCGTCGCCACCGTCACCTCACCGGTTCCCTCGCGCATACCGTGACACTCCCGCGCTCTCACGCTCCACATGCTCCACATACTCCACAATCACGAGCAAATTGTACCGCGTCTCCACCATTCGGATACTGCCATCATCCAGATCATAGGGTACACGTGTAAAGAGAGGTAACGATATCGTTCGTTTGCCGCTTGGGTCGAACATGCCATCCAGCGGGCGAAGAGGGAGGGAGAGAGTATCTATGGCAACGGCATCTATCGCCAAATCATCCCCGGCATTCCTGCGATTCGCGGGCGTCTGCGGCATCATTACCGCTATCAGCAGTCTGCTCTACGCAGTCTTTTTCCTACTGGTCAAAGGGCCAGCCCATGATCTGCTGCCGCCGTTGCTGCTGGCAATAGGCGGCTTGCTGGCGTCGGCGGTTCTGACGGCGCTCTATGGTCTCGTGCGCGACGCCGACCCGCTGTTCGCACTCTGGGCGCTGGCGCTGGGGCTGCTCGGCCAACTGGGCGCGCTGATTCATGGCGTTCACGATCTCGCGCTGGTGATTGTGCCCGCGCCCGCCAATACGCCCGATCTGAGTAAGCTGCCCAACCAACTCGACCCGCGCGGCCTGCTGGCGTTCGGCCTGACTGGTGTAAGCACCTTTATCCTCTCGTGGCTCGTCCTGCGGAGCGGCGCGCTGCCTCGGGGTCTGGGCTATCTGGGCTGCGTTCTGGGTGTCCTGCTCGTCGCACTGTTTCTGGGCAACCTCTTCACCAACGATCCATCGAGCCTCTTCATCCTCGTGCCAGGTGGCCTGGCCAGCCTGATCGCCAACCCGGCGTGGCTGCTCTGGCTCGGCGTCTCGCTGCTGCGCCCGCGCTGATGGGGTGGAGCGTGAGGCGCTACGCATTTCAGACGACACGATGGTGCGCATTTTTCGGGCTACCGGGAAGCGCGAATATGGTGAACAATCTTCCCTGTCCACGCCTGTTATGTTGTGAAGAAACCGGGCGATCGTGAGAGAGGATACCCCTGTGCTTGTCTGGACAATCATCATGCAGTGGCTGCATGTCATCCTGGGAATCATGTGGTTTGGCTCGTCGCTCTACGCAACCTTCGTCCTCTTCCCAGCACTGGCAAACGTGCCATTGGGCGAGCAGCAGAAGGTGGGCGGCATACTTGGGCAACAGACCGCCAAAGTGATTGGCCCCGTCGCCGGAGGCGTCGTGCTGCTCGGCTTTCTGCGCGGCACGTTCTTCGGTAGCCTCCATTCGCTCGACACCGTCTTCGGCACGAGCTACGGGCTCACCTGGCTGGTCTCGCTCCTGCTGGGAATAGCGCTGATTCTCTGGGGCGCGCTGATCGTGGGGCCGAAAGCGCAGGCGCTCGCCGCGGCCAGCACACCCGAGGAGTATGGAGCGATCCAGCAGCGGCTCATCTTCCTGGCGCGAATCGAGCTCGTGGGATTTCTCGCCATCTTCACCTGCATGATTCTGATGCGCTTCGGCTACTAGCATACCGCCCATTCAGTGCCACCGGCCTGGAGATAAAGACACCTCGGGCCTGGTGGTCCGGCTAGCGCCCCAGAATCTGGATGATGGCATAGACGGCGAAGAGCACCAGGAACACGAAGAATATGGCGATGCCGATGGTTCGCTGCCGCCGCGCCTTGGCGCCTCCCGCCAGAGCCTGGTTCTCCTGGGCGACGGACTGTTTGAGGTCATTCAGCTCATTCGTGGCGCTTGAATAGAGGAGTCTTCGCGGTTCACCGCTAACGCGCTGGCCAGCATCAAAGACTGGATTGTCGCCCTTCTCGTCCATCATCGCACCTCACAACCGTCGCGCAATCAATCAGCTTCCAGAGGCGAAAGAGCCACCATCGCGCGCCTGCTGGCTATCCGGCGAGAATCCGCGCGATCAGATAGGCCGCAATGAGCGCCAATGCCACCAGTAATATAGCAATCCCGATAATCCGTTGGCGTTGCACCTTCGCGCTGGCTGCCACGGCTGCCTCCTCCTCAGCGGTGGTCTTCAGGTCGCGTGGTCGCGTGGCATTTTCGTAGATCTTATTCTGCCTTAGCATCCTATCATCGTAATTGAAATTCACCGCCCTGCCCTCCTCGCAGCTCACAGCCATGGGACGACCCGATAAACTCCGATAGCCAGTATACGAGGAAGCGGGCACAATGTTGCGCATGCTGGTTGCACGTAGAAAAATGCCATCCCGGCAGGGCAATTGTCCCAACCAGGATGGCGTCAACCAAAAGCGTCTTCCCGTAGGAGACACTACTTCGCCTTCCACTTGCCGCTCTTGTCATCCTTCTCGTATTTTTCCTTTACGGCTGCCCAGGCGACCTTATGCGCCGTTTCCTCCCGCGACTCACCGCCACGCCGCTTGCTGGCGTCGTCGTACTCGTCCCATGCGCTGTTATACGCCGCGCGATAGATATCCTGCGCGTGCTTGGGTAACGCATCGCGGACGCTCGCCGGTAGCTCAGCATCGGTCTTATAGGGCACGAACATGCTCCTTTCGTGTGCGGGCAGCGCCTCATGCGCCATCCCATCTTCCTACGTGCAGGGTGCGTGCCAACGGGCGGGAGACGCGGCGAATGGTATCATGTGGCAAGTGATGTAGTCTGTGACACGCAAAGCCCAGAATGTCTATATCGCTGGAATAGATTACTGCCATGACTGACACGACCGATGAGACGCCGCCTGAGGGTGAGCATACGACCGATGTCTCACGACACACGACGAGTGAGGAGGAGCGTTTTCTGCTCGCCGTCCGTGGCGCCAACGACGGCCTGTGGGACTGGGACCTCGCTACGGATACGGTCTACTACTCGCCGCGCTGGTACGAGATGCTCGGCATCACCAGGGGCGATCTCGATGATACGCCCGCGACGTTGCAGACGTGGATTGCGCGGGTGCATCCCGCCGACCGCGAGCGCGTGTTAGCGGAGCTACAATCTTTCATCGAAACCCCGCGGCAACGGCTGGTCGTGGAGCATCGCCTGCGCCATCACAATGGCCGCTATCGCTGGATGCTAGTGCGCGCCGCCGCCCGCCGCGACGCCAACGGACGGGCGCTCCGCATCGCTGGCTGGCATACCGATGTGACTGAAGACAAACACGCCGAGCAACGCCTCTATGAGATGGAGGCGCGCTATCGTGGCATCTTTGAGTCTACCGGCGACGCGGTCATCATCGCCGATCTGGATGGCATCGTCGTCGCGGCGAATCCCGCCGCCTGGCGCATGCATGGCTACAGCGCCGACGACTTCATCGGCAGGCACTGCTCCGAGTTCATCCATCCCGCATCGTATCAGCATTTCGCCGAGTTTCTGGAAAAGTGTCGTGCCGGAGAAGCCTATCGCTATACGGCGCTGCACGTCCGCCACGATGGCACGCCGTTCCCGGTGGAGACGCACGGCAGCGCGTTCACCTATCTGGGAGAGCCGCATGCGCTGGCGGTCATCCGCGATATCAGCGAGCGCGAACACAACGTCGCCGAGATGGAGCAGCAGATCGAGAGCCGTACCCAGACGCTGACGGCGCTGCTGGATGTCTCGCGCAGTGTCGCCTCGACGCTGGAGCTGGCGCCGGTGCTGCGGCTGATTCTCGATCACCTGGAGACGCTGGTGGGCTATACCGGGGCGTCGATCCTCTCGCTCGATAAGGGACAGGTCACTGTGCTGGACTACCGTGGGCCTACACCACGCCGACAGGTGGTGCGCGAGGCCTATGAGCCGGAGCAGCGCGCCATTTTTGCGCAGATCGCCGAGATGCGCGTCGCGGTGATTCTCGACGACGTGCATGGCGATTCGGCGCTGGCGGCGACGATTCGCGAGCGCTTCGGCCAGCGTATCCGCGCGGTCTACCCCTATCTGCGCTCATGGATGTCGATTCCGCTGGTGGTGAAGGATAGCGTGATCGGGCTGATTTCGCTGCAATCCAGCCAGCCTGGCTTCTACACCGAGCGTTCCGCGCAGATTGCCTCCGCCATTGCCGCGCTGGCCGCCATCGCGCTGGAGAACGCGCGCCTCTACGAGCAGGCGCAGGACCGGGCGGCCCTCGACGAGCGCCAGCGACTTGCCCGTGAGCTACACGACTCGGTCTCGCAGGCGCTCTATGGCATCGCGCTGGGCACGCGCACCGCGCGCACGCTGCTGGACCGCGACCCCACGCAGGCGTCTGAGCCGCTCGACTATGTGCTCGCGCTGACCGATACTGCGATGGAGGAGATGCGCGCGCTGATTCTGGAGCTGCGGCCGGAATCGCTGGAGCGCGATGGATTGACGTCCGCGCTACGCAAGCTGGCGGAGGCGACCCAGCACCGCGATCACCTGATCGTCCAGGCGCACGTGTGCAGCGAGCCAGCGATCTCGCTGGAGGCAAAGCAGGCGTTCTATCGTATCGCGCAGGAGGCGCTGCACAACGCCGTCAAGCATGCCAGCGCCACCCTGCTCGACCTAACGCTGGAGACAACCGACGAGGCGGTCATCCTGACGGTGGGCGACGATGGCGTGGGGTTCGACCCAGATGGCAGCTATCCCGGCCACCTGGGGCTGCGCTCGATGCGTGAGCGGATCACGCGGCTGGGCGGCGACCTCAGCATCACCAGCGCTCCCGGCCAGGGCGCCACCGTCCGCGCCACGCTGCCCATCCACGGGTAATGGCGGAGGCGTGTTAGGATGATAGAAAGATGACATCGGCCTTGAAAGGGAGAAACAGCTTGAGCAGCGCGAACAACGAGAGCATCCAGCTTGCGCGCACGGCGCTAGTACACATCCTGACCGCTGGCTACGTCCGCCGGGGTGGTGACGGCACGCGCGTCGCCTCCACCGTCGCCTACGTGCGCGACGGCGCGATTCGCCTGATTGTCGATCCCGGCATGGTCGCCCATCGCGATGACATCCTTGGCCCGCTCGCCAGCCTGGGCGAGTCGCAGGGCTCGATCACCGATGTCGTCATCTCCCATCATCATCCCGATCACACGCTACACACCGCGCTTTTCCCCAACGCGCGCGTCCATGATTTTCAGGCCATCTACAAGGATGACTCGTGGATCGACCAGCCCGCCGAGGGCTACCATCTCTCGCCCGCGATCCAGTTGATCGCGACGCCGGGCCACACGCCGCAGGACATCACGACGCTGGCAGGCACACCGGACGATATCGTCGCTTTCACCCATCTCTGGTGGATGGCGAGCGGCCCCGCCGACGACCCCTATTCTCACGACCCGACGGAGTTGCACGCGAACCGGGAGCGCGTCTTGCGACTGGCGACGTTGATCGTGCCGGGACATGGCGAGCCGTTCCGTCCCGGGCCAGAGACGCCCCGCTAGCGAGACCTGCCAGGGAGAAGCGTGTGACGCCTGTATCACCTGAAGAGATGGCAGCCAGAGCCGACCGACGTGATGAACACGGCCCCTTCGACATCGTCGGTGACGTGCATGGCTGCTACGATGAGCTACTCGAAATACTGGGGCTGCTCGGCTACCAATCCGACGAAGCCTCCGCGATGCGCCACCCCCAAGGCAGGCGTCTCGTCTTTGTTGGCGATTTGGTGGATCGCGGGCCAAAGATCATCGCGTCGGTAACGTTGGCGCGGCGGATGGTCGAGGCGGGGCAGGCATTCTGCGTGCCCGGCAACCACGATAACAAGTTGTTGCGTTATCTGCTTGGCCATACTGTGACGATCAAGCACGGGCTGGCCGAGAGCATCGCGCAGATCGAGGCGCTGCCGGAGGGCGAGCTCGCTGGCTGGATCGCGGCGTACGAGCGGTTCATCGGCGGCCTGGGCACACATCTGCTGCTGGATGGCGGAGGGCTGGTGGTGGCGCACGCGGGCATCCGCGAGGCCGACCACGGGCGCGACTCGCCGCGCATCCGCGCCTTTACGCTCTATGGCCTGCCCACTGGCGAAAAGGACGAAAACGGGCTACCGATCCGGGTCAACTGGGCTGCGGACTATACGGGCGCGGCGACGGTCGTTTACGGCCACACGCCGGTCGCGGAGCCGGTCTGGCAGAACAACACGATCAATATTGATACGGGCTGCATCTTCGGCGGTCGCCTCACTGCGCTCGGCTGGCCCGAACGCGAGTTAGTCAGCGTGCCAGCCCACCGAGTCTATGCCGTGCGCGGGCAGAAATAGGGCTTAACCCCTCATATTACACTACGGCATGCCTCTGGTTCCCCCTCTCCCGCAAGGAGAGGGGGTAGAGGGCGAGGTCGGTCTGGTTACGCCTGCTGCTCGCGAACGAGGCGGCGCAGCACGGCGGGCAGGATGCCGCCCTGGCGGTAGTATTCGATATCCACTGGGCCGTCGAGGCGGGCAATCGCCGTGAAGTCGAACGTCGAGCCATCCTCGCGGGTGGCGCGAATCGTGATCTCCTGATGCGGCTTCAGCGCGCCATCAATGCCCTCGATATCGAAGGTCTCGCGTCCGGTCAGCCCAAGCGACTCGCGGCTCTCGCCCGGCTTGAACTGGAGTGGCAGGACGCCCATGCCGACAAGATTGCTGCGGTGGATGCGCTCGTAACTCTCGGCGAGCGTGGCGCGGATGCCCAGCAGCATCGGCCCCTTTGCCGCCCAGTCGCGCGAACTGCCCGAGCCGTACTCTTTGCCCGCGATGACGAGCAGTGGAGTGCCCTCCGCCTGATAGCGCATCGAGGCGTCGAAGATCGTCATCGTCTCGCCGCTGGGCAGATATTCGGTCCAGTAGCCTTCTTTGCCCGGAACGAGCTGGTTGCGCAGCCGGATGTTGCCGAAGGTGCCGCGCATCATCACCTCGTGGTTGCCGCGCCGCGAGCCATAGCTGTTGAAGTCGCGGACCGATACGCCATGTTCGCGCAGATACTGCCCGGCGGGGCTATCCGCGGAGAACGAGCCTGCGGGCGAGATGTGGTCTGTCGTGACGGAGTCGCCCACCGAGACGAGCACGCGCGCGCCGCGAATCGCGCCGAGCGGCTTCGGCTCTAGCGACATGCCCTCGAAGAACGGTGGCCGCCGCACATACGTGCTGGCGTCGTCCCAGGCGAAGAGGCCGCCCTCTGGTACCGGCAGCGCACGCCAGCGGTCGTCGCCGTCGAAGACATGCGCGTACTCTTTGGTGAAGACCTCCGGCTTGACGACCCGCGACATCGTCTCCTGCACCTCTTGCTGTGAGGGCCAGATGTCGCGCAGATAGACCGGCTGGCCGTTGGGGTCTTCGCCCAAGGGGTCGTTGGCAAGATCGAGATCGGTCGTCCCGGCGAGAGCATACGCTACCACCAGCGGCGGCGAGGCCAGGTACGACGCGCGCACCTGCGGGTGAATGCGCCCCTCGAAGTTACGGTTGCCGCTCAGCACCGAGACGACCACCAGGTCGTTATCCCGCACCGCCTCTGCCACCGGTTCTGGCAGTGGCCCGCTATTTCCGATACAGTTGTGGACCGCTACCGTGCCAGCAATGAAGGCGTGTTGGCCTTCAACGGAGAGGTCGAAGACACCGCGCTTGCCAACCGGGCGGCTGTCAATCACCTGGAGCGCCAGCGTCGGCAGCGCAAGCGACTCCTTCTCGACACAATACCGTTTTGTCGTAGCCGTCTCCGCGCGGGTCTGGAGAGGCGCAAACCATTGACATGCGCCGATCTGGGTAAGCAACTCTGCCGGTGAAGGGAAGCCGCAGCTTTCCCGATGTAGCGGCTGGAACTTGCGTGCGGTTGCCACTGGCAACCGGGTGAAACGATCATGGCCCTTGAGCAGCGAGTAGTGTGGGAAAACCGCCGTTTCACGTTCCAGCAACTCCGTAGCTACTGAACGGCGCGCCCGTGAGAATGCGAGCGCGGGCTGTTCCATATGCAGCTCTTCCAGGCGAGTAGCCATCCACAGGCGCTGCTGATGGATGTTCTCTATCGTGCGCCAGTAGACCGCCGCCGCGCTGGCGCGAAGAGCCTTATCCACGCAATAGCGGAATCCCACGCGCTCGATAAAGGACAAACCATCCGCCAGCGTGAGGCGCACCTCGACCCTGGGAATGCCATCCTGTGCGGCAGGGTACGACGAGTCTGCTCGACGGATAGGGTATTCGTAGACCTGTGCGCCATCAGTATTCACACCGCAACGCGCCAGAAGTTCCGTGATACTGTCCATAATTTGTTTGAGCCGCTCGACATGCTCTGGTATGGCGCTCTGCGAATAGGCGGGCGTCTCCAGCGATGCCTCATCCTCGCTCGTTCCCCAGCCGTGTAACGTTGGCGCGTGGCCGTCGGCGCCAAAGACACCGCCCAGGAATTCGCGCACGACGGCTACCGGGCAGTGCGCATCCAGCACAAACGCGGGTAGCGATGGAGCTTGCGTGATGCGTCGGCCGACGCGCACACCGGGCAGCGCAACAATAGCCTTTGTCAGTTCCGTCGGCAGAACAATTGACCACTTCCGGTCGTCGTAGCGTGTCGCGGCAGGCCGATGGCCGGTGAGCAGTTCAACGTCGTTGAGCGCGACCTCACGGTCCACCGCCTGGCCGACATTCATACGTCCCTGGCCATGGACGCTGATAGAGCCATCGCTGAGCAGGTGTCCGACCAGTCGCGCGAATGCGAGGGTTCGCTGGCGCTCCTGAGGCATGGCCATCGTGAAGGTCAGATCGCCCGCATGCAGCGAGTAGCCAATCTCGTCGGCGGCTGGCTCATCCAACGGCGCTTCAGGGCCGACGACAACGCGATCCCGGTTCAGTTCAAGCTGATCAGCGCGCACCCAGCGCCCATCCGCGCACAGCAACTCGTGGTCTGGCGTGCAGACCAGTGAGCGGCCATCCTGCAAGGTGAGTGAAATGCACTCGCGCTCGCCCTGCACCATCGTCTCGGACTGAGATGCTACGCTCAAAGTTCCGTCCCCATTAGGAGCGAACAGGGTCGCTCCGCCTGTCCCTGGCATCGCTTCGATACGCCGCGATGTGCCATTCGCAAGCAGCACAGGCGTTCCCTCGGCGATACAGGTGGTGCACCCATAGCCGACAGTATGGAATCCGAGTGCTTCCAGGAATGGTGTCAATTCTGCTGTATTTAGATAGTCTGTCACGACGCGGGAGCCGGGGGCGAGGCTCGTCTTAACGTGCGGGCGCGTCTTCAGCCCGCGCTCGACGGCGTGCTTGGCTAGCAGACCCGCGCCAATCATCACCGAGGGGTTCGAGGTGTTCGTGCAGCTGGTGATCGCGGCGATGACCACCGAGCCGTCGCCGATCTCCACATCCTCGCCCTGAATGGCGATGTTCGCCGTATGGGGATGCCAGTTCCGGCCCTCAGGCTCGGCCTCCGTCGCATTGCCGCCCTCGTTCTCGAAGCGGCCTATCGACTTGCCGTTGGCGTCGGGGCCGGTGCCCATGATCTGCTCCTGGAACGACGTGCGGAAGTTCTCGCGCACGCCGCTCAGCGCCACGCGGTCCTGCGGGCGACGCGGGCCAGCCAGGCTCGGCTCGATGGTGGCGAGGTCAAGCTCCAGCAGCGAATTGAACTGCGGGTCGGGCGTATCGTCGGTGCGGAAGATACCCTGCTCCTTGGTGTAGCGCTCGACCAGCGCGACCAGCGCGGCGTCACGTCCAGTATCGCGCAGGTAGCGCAGCGTCGCGTCATCCACCGGGAAGAGTGCGGCGGTCGCGCCGTATTCCGGCGACATATTCGAGATCGTGGCCCGGTCGGCGACGCTCAACGCGCTCAGGCCCGCGCCACAGAACTCGACGAAGCGCCCAACCACACCGTGCTTGCGCAGCATCTGCGTGACGGCCAGCACGAGATCAGTGGCGGTCGCGCCTTCGGGCAGCGCGCCGGTCAGCCGCATGCCGACGACCTCAGGGGTCAGCTGGTAGAGCGGCTGGCCCAGCATCACCGCCTCGGCCTCGATGCCGCCGACGCCCCAGCCCAGCACGCCCAGGCCGTTGATCATCGTTGTATGCGAGTCGGTGCCGACGAGGGTATCGGGATATGCCAGCGTCTCGCCGTCCGGCCCCTTACTCGTCATAACGACCTTGCCCAGGTATTCCAGGTTCACCTGATGCACGATGCCAGTCCCCGGTGGGACGACGCTGAAGTTGCGGAAGGCGCCCTGCGCCCAGCGCAGCAGCATATAGCGCTCGGCGTTGCGCTCGTACTCGCGCTCGACATTGGTGGCGAAGGAGAGAATCGTGCCGAAGGCGTCCACCTGGACCGAGTGGTCGATGACCAGGTCGGCGGGGACGAGCGGGTTGATGCCATCGGGATCGCCGCCCAGCTCTTTGACGGCGTCGCGCATGGCGGCGAGGTCCACCACGGCAGGGACGCCGGTGAAGTCCTGCAAGAGGACGCGCGCGGGCATGAACGGAAACTCGAACGCCGCCCCTTCCTGGCCGGGCGTCCAGCTGGCGAGAGCCAGAATATCCTCATTGGTGACGAGGCTAGGCGTCAGGTCGGCGGTGCGCAGCAGATTTTCGAGCAGGATACGGACGGTGACGGGCAGGCGCTCAAGCGTGACGCCAGATTGGCCCGCAAGCGCGCTGAGCCGGTAGATGGTGGTATCTTCGAAGCCCTGACCGAGTGGGCCGCGGGCGCCAAAAGGGTTGGGGCGCGAGGCAGATGTTGTCATGACAATCACTCCTGAGGCGCGAGGATGGCGACGGGAGGAAAACTGCCGGGATCATCCTCATCGATGATGTGTGTCTCCAACGGTTTGGTATCTCTACCCAGTATAGTGCAAAGGCGCGGGCCATTGCCTTTTCCGCTGGCATTGGAGGCTCTGCTGCCATTGTAGCAGGCGGTGTATCCGATGGGGCGATGAGTCGTATCGGATTTGGTGATATGTGAGCCATTTGACTTCCCATCCGCGGTAAGAGAAACTTAGACCGGGAGCAGCGTAGTGGTGGAAGTTCAGGAGACGAGACGATGGGAACCGTGATACATACCCGCGCGGTCGTCGGGCCAGACGGGACGATTGAGATTCGCGCGCCCGAACTCGCGCCGGGCCAGGAGGTCGAGATAACAGTTGAAGTGCAGGCCGCCCCGGAAGCCGGAAGACATGTCAGTGAGATCATCAAGGATCTGCCAGGCCATCTAGAGTTCCAAACCGCAGAAGAAGTAGATGCGTACATCCGTGAGGAGCGCGACTCGTGGGATCGCTGACCCTGCCAGGGACTGGTTCGGCCTATGCGGATGCGAATGTCTTCATCTACACAGTGGAACACATTGATCCATACAGGATAGTGCTTGATGCGTTCTGGCGCGACGTGCAAAGTGCGCATACTTCAGTTCTCACGAGCGAACTGAGCGCATTGGAGGTTTTGGTTCGACCTATCCGAGAGGGCAACATTGCCCTTGAGGCTGCCTTTCGCGCGGTGCTATTTTCGTCCCCCGATGTGCAAATGCTGCCTGTGACAATATCTGTGCTGGAGCGCGCCGCGCAACTGCGTGCGACAACCAGCCTCAAGACGCCCGATGCGATCCACGCGGCTACGGCACTGGAGCATGGATGCATGCTCTTCGTGACCAATGACGCTACTTTTCGTCGTGTGCCAGGGCTACCAGTCACTATTCTTGCCGATCTTCTTACTCCCTGAATCCCTACACCACCACATCGTCTCGCGGGCTACGAGAGGATGAGCCGCGGGCGCTGGAAGCGGAGGATGACCACCGCGATAGCAATGAGGTCGATGAGGATCAGGACGACGGCGATTTCGCCGACGGTTGCCCAGTTGGCCGTAGCGATCCAACTGTTGAACTGCTGGCGCACCGTGTCGGAGAGTGTGCTGTAGATCAGCAATGGCAACAAGATGACGACGATCAAAGCGGCGCTCATCGCCAGTTGCGCCTGGCGCACAGAGGTGGCGCGTAGGGAGACGAGGACGCCGACGCTGGCGAGGAGCAGCGAGAACAGCAGGGCGAAGACGATGATAGAGCCGAAGACACCAATGGGATACATCTGGAAGCTCCCACCACCGCTCAGATTGGCGGCAACCATGGCAATCAGGGCGGTGATGACTGTGAAGGCCAGGCTGTATCCGACGACGGCGCCGAGCTTGCCGAGGATGATGGCGCGGTCAGAGAGGCGGCTGGCGAGAAGCGTCTCGAGCGTGTGGCGCTCGCGCTCGCCCGCGATGGAGTCGGCGATGGTGTTGATGACGAGGATGAGCGGGAGATAGACCGAGTAGGAGAGGACCATGAACGGCGAGGTGATCCAGGCTTGTCCCATGCGGAAGGGGAGGTAGATGCCCAGGATCGCGGCGATGATGAACAGCACGATCAGGCCAGAGCGGCGGTCGCCGCCGGAGGAGAAGAATTCGCGCCATTCTTTGGTCATAACGGTGGTGATGTCGCCGATCATCGCTCGCCCTCCTGCATCAGAGTCATAAAGACATCTTCGAGACTGGCCTGTCCGCGGCGGACCTCCTCGATCTGGGCGCCCGCGCCGACGAGCGCGGTGACGATGGGGGCGGCCCTGGCCGAGTCGCGCAGGTTGACGATGAGATGACCGTTCTGGATGGTGGCGCTCTCGACATCAGGACGGGCCTGAAGCATGGTCATTACCTCCGGCGTGAAGCCCTCGCCGACGATCTCGGCCTGAGGGCGGCCAGTCTTCTGGCGGAGCATATCGGGGCTGCCGACAGCGCTGAGCCTCCCCTCGCGGATAACGCCAACCTGCTGGCAGAGCCGCTCGGCCTCGGGGAGATTGTGGGTATTGAGGAAGACAGTGGTTCCCTCGCGCTGGACGAGCGCTTCCAGGTCGTCGCGCAGGGCGGCAGCGGCGACCGGATCAAGCCCGGCAGTCGGCTCATCGAGGAAAATGAGCTCAGGCCGGTGGAGCAGGACGCGGGCGATGGCGAGCTTCTGCTTCATGCCACGGCTCCACGTGTTGACGCGCTCCCGGCGGCGGTCGTAGAGGGCGAGGTGCGTGAGCAGCTCTTTGATGCGTGCCTGGCGCTCGTCAGCCGGGATGTGCCAGACGCGACCGTAGAACTCGAGGTTATCTTCGGCGGAGAGGCGCTCGTAGAGTCCAGAAAACTCGAGCAAGGCGCCGGAGCGCGTACGGATCTGCTCGCTCTGGCTGCGCGGGTCCAGCCCAAGCACGCGCGCCTGGCCGGAGGTCGGTTCGATCAGGCCAAGCAACAGGTTGATCGTCGTCGTCTTGCCCGCGCCATTGGGACCGAGGAAGCCGAAGATGATACCCGGCGGAACATCGAGGGTGAGGTGGTCCACCGCGCGGACGCTGCCAAAGTCGCGTGTGAGGTTGGTGGTCTGGATCGCCGCTTCGGTCATGGATGCCTCCCATGTCGGATGTAGCATCGCCTGCAGCGGGGAATCGGCGTGGTGCAGGTGGGTTGGATAGACCGCACCATCAATAGTAGCACGATGCGAGCTTTTCAACACGGAGGATCAGATCACTCCACAGTCACCTCAACCGTCTGCGTCGTCTCGTGCGCCGCGAAGTCTACCACATGGACCGCGATGGTGTAGCAGCCTGGGTCGGCATACGTACAAGTGAGCGCGGCGGGTAGCTCGCGGGCGCCGTTCCGGGCGCGAGCGGCATGCGTGCGGTGGTGGAAAGTCGTGCCATCGTAGGCCCAATCAACGCTCCAGCTATCGAGGTAGTGCAGGCCGTCGGTCGGGTCGTCCATCGCCGATGATATATCCGACGTGAGTATGCTGCCGGGCGGAGGGGTATAGCCAGTCAGCCGCACGGTGACAGCGCGCCCCGACCGCTCTACCGCGAAGGTGAGGTTGGCTGCGTCGGCAATCACCTGCATCTCGCCCTCCTGAATGGGCCGCTGCACGACGAACGAACGAGGCGCGGCGAGGGCGAGCAGCCGCTTGCGGGTGGTCTGGATGGCGAGCGGGCTGGCGTCGGCGGCGATCCAGCGGCGGCCCAGGCTTTCGGCGGCGTGGACGGTGGCGCCGCTGCCGCAGCAGCAATCGAGCACGAGGTCGTCGGGATCGCTGGCAAGCGTGAGCAACAGCCGGAGCAGGTCCAGCGGCTTCTGTGTGGGATAATCGAGCCGGTCGCGCGAGAGGTTGAGGACGGGGCGCACGTTGTAGCGCACCAATTCTCCGTCCGTGCCAACGCAGGTCATCTCGCCTTCCAGCACGTCGCGCAGCAGCGTATCGACGTAGTGGCGACCGCGCGCGTCACAGGCCGACCCCATGAATGGCTTGCGCAGATACTGGCGCTCGATCAGGGGGCGAATCCGAAAGCGCGGCGATCTGGCATAGAGCAGGATGGTGTCGTGCTTGCGCGCCAGCGACTCGCGACGGGATGCGCCGCCGCTCCGGTACGACCAGACGATGGCGTTACGAAAGTTCTCCGCGCCGAAGATGTCATCCAGCAGCAGCCGCAGCATCCCCTCGGCGCGCCAGTCGCAGTGCAGCAGCAACGCGCCATCGTCGGCCAGCAGTTCGCGCAGCAGGGTCAGCGTCTCGTCCATCCAGCGCAGGTAGCCGTCGAGGCTCTCCCAGGTGTCGCGATAGGCGGTGCGCCGGATATGCCGCTCCGAGCCGGGAAGCGTTATCGTGCTGATGAAGTCGAGTCCGGTGGTGAACGGCGGATCGATGTAGACGAGGTTGATCTGCCCGGCAAGCTCGGCCAGCAGCGCCGGGAGGGCATGTTGCGTCTCGCCTGCGATCAGCCGGTTGGCTGGCGTGTGAGAAGCATAGCCAGGCGAGACACCACCAGCCTCGACCGTCCGCAGCGCGGCGAACGGCAGGCGCGGTCGGTAGCGCACGCCATCGGCGTCATACTTGCCACTCCAGACCAACTCGGGCATCGAACGCTACTCCCCTCGTATGCTGCGTTTCTCACGTCCAGCATAG
>DATBIB010000130.1:0-18737 GCA_036557205.1 Ktedonobacterales bacterium
CAGCAGGGTGGCAAACTGAAGGATATAGTACATCCAGCCAAACGCGCCGGTGAAGACCGTTTCGGCGATCTGTGAGGTCACAGTTGGCTCGCCAGTGCTGAAGGGCGCGACGCCGAGACGCCATGCCAGATACGAGGTGCCGAGAAACAGCGTGACCAGAATCGCGATCATCCAGGTCAGCGTGCGCGCGGCGTTGCGAGGCTCCGGCTTCTTGAACAGCGGGACGCCGTTCGAAATGGCTTCGACGCCCGTCATTGCCGAGCATCCAGATGCGAACGCCGTGAGAATCAATAGGAGTGAGACTGGCTCTGACCCCCAACCCAGCGCCGGAGCCTTGACCGCGGGCACGTGCGCTGTGAGCCCACCGGGCAGCGTCGCGGCGTGAATGACGCCCACCACAATCATGATGAAAAAGACGCCGATAAAGAGATAGCTGGGCGTGGCGAAGATCGAGCCGGATTCGCGCACACCGCGCAGATTGACCACCATGATAATAGCGATGAAGAGGACGCCTAGCTCGACACTGTAGGGCATGAGTGGCCTGACGGCGGATACCAGCGCGTCCACGCCCGCCGAGACGCTCACCGAGACGGTCAGCACATAGTCGATCAACAGTGCGGCGGCGGCAATCAGCCCGGGCAAATCGCCCAGGTTTTCGCGGGCAACGATATATGACCCACCGCCCTGCGGATAGGCGTGAATGGTCTGGCGATAAGACGTGCCGACGATGACCATCAGCAGCGCAATGCAGCCCGCGAGAACGAGATTAATCTGCATCGTCGCGGCGCCCGCCAGAATGAGAACGCTGAGCGATGCCTCGGTTGCGTAGGCCACCGACGAGATGGCGTCTGAGGAGAGGATCGCGAGCGCCTTGACCTTGGTGAGCCGTTCGGCCTCCTGCTCGGCGCTGCTCAGCCGCTCGCCCAGCAGCGTGCGACGCACCCGCTCCCACGCCCGGCCGGGTCCGCTCTGGGGTCTGAGCGCCTCAGGGGTGGCCTCGAGCGTTCCTCCGCCGGTATGGCGGAACTGGCGCCGTCCCGAATACTGCACGCGAATGTAGTCGGCATTGCGCCGCTTGCCATGCACGACCTCGCGGCGTTCCAGGCCTGTGCGCGCCTCGCTGATGCGACGCCTCTGGTCGTCACTCGCGGTCTCGCCAGGGAGGTTGACGATCTCCTGGAAGAGGGGATCATCGCGAAGATCAGGCTGGTCATCAGAAGGTTCCAGGGGCTCCTGGAGAAACGAGTGTTCAGGCTCGTTCCCGTCGCCCGATCCCTCCGCCATTGCTCACTATCCTTCCAGCATCAGTATGATGAGATGAGATGGTATCGTTCGTCGGCGCCCGCTGACGCCCGCCAATAAAATACCTACAAGACTATACGCATGTGGGCAAATTTAGGCAACGTGGAAACGCAAATACCATGCCGTTGTATGATTGGCGCAGTTGACGCGCCGCGAAAAACGTAGAGAACGCATGTGCGGGGTATCGGCGATGCTTCTTCATGCATTGTAGATGTGGAGGGCTTACTGATGGAGATCGAGAAACGGCTGGAGGCGCTGGGCCTGGTGTTGCCCGAGCCGATGAAGGGGCCGCCGGGGGCGCGGCTCCCGTTTGTCAACGTACGCGTCTGGGATGGGCGGGCCTATGTCGCGGGTCACGCGCCACTGGATCCCGATGGCGCCATTGCGGAACCGCGAGGCAAGTTCGGCGCGGAGGTGTCGCTGGACCAGGGATACACGGCGGCGCGGAAGACGGCGCTGGCGATTCTTGGCAGCCTCAAGCGCGAGCTGGGCGATCTGGATCGCGTGGTGGCGTGGCTGCGCGTCTTTGGGATGGTGAACGTCGCGCCCGGCTTCAACCAGCCGCCCGCCGTCATCAATGGCTTCTCTGACCTGATTCTCGAACTCTATGGCGAGGAAGCTGGCCGCCATGCGCGTTCGGCGGTTGGCATGGCGGTTTTGCCCTTCGATATCCCGGTTGAGATCGAGGCCGAGGTAGCGATTCGTGGCTAATCTCAAATCCGTTTACGCTACGGCGAATGGGCGGAGAAAATAGCCGTGGCCTTCAGGCGGCGACGCGCTTCTTTACTACAGCAAGAGACCCGGTGGATGTCACCCACCGGGTCCAGGTATCGGTCATGCGTCTACTTAAACCTGCTTGTTGGCACAGGCTAGTAGACCACTACAGGAATGTTCTTGAGGTTCACGAAATTGAAGTAGATCCACGGCATGTTTTCTTTCGAGATGTTGATGCAGCCGTGCGAGCCACCATTGAACGCGGCGGGATCATAGTGCGGCAGGTTCGTCAGTGGGCCGAACTCGTTGCGCCACCAGGCGTCGTGGATCTCCAGCCCATAGTTGTGGTAGTAGATGCCGAACTTGACCGGCGTCGGCTGATAATAATCGGGCGATCCGGGCGGGTCGGGCGAGACCATCAACTGGTTCTGTACCGAATGCGAGGCGCAGTTGATACCTGGCGCCGAGGGGAGGTCGGGGGCGCCTGTTGTCAGATAGATCGCCTTGACCAGCTTCCCATCTGTGTAGAAACGCGCCGTCTGCTCGCGCAGCGAGACGACCATGACGTTGCCCTGCATGATGCCGTAATACTGCATCAGATCTATGTCGGTCTGGTGTGTCTGGTTGTAGGGCGTCTTGTCGTCCAGATTCGTCAACATCGCCGTGATGTTGTGGATGAACATCTGCAGCTCAGTGTCGAGATAGCGGTAGTCGGTGAGCGTCTGCGCACTGAAGATACGCCCCGTGCCAAAAATCTTCGTGGACGTTGGATTGATGATATCGCCGATGCCCGTCCCTCGATAGACGTATTCGTAGGCGTCTGGATACTTCTTGTTATCGCCGGTTTTCTGGTTATTCAGGGTCGTGCGCGCCTGACCCTGTGCAATCAGGTCGACAAAGGTCTTGATGTCAAGGTAGGTCTTGGCATAGGTGACATCGAACGCCATGCTGCTGCGGTGCTTCTGTATCTGCTGCACCGCTTTGCTATAGTCCCCGAAGGTCTGGCTGGCGAGCAGCTGCGCGTCCTGATCATATTCCTTCTGGAAGGTGGCGAGATCTTTGGTCAGGTCCTTCATTGCGGGCGCGTGGGCGTCCCACCCTGTTATGCCGAGTGACGAGAAGGTAGACAGGGCGTGGATCCTGCCGAATGAGTCCTTGATGGCCTGGGCATTGGTCGTATAGTCCTGGATGGTCTGGATGTCGGCCTTGAACCCCGCCAGATAGCTTGCCGCCGTGGCGGGAACGAGCGTGGCGTTCGTCGCCTGCACCTGGGCGATCTGCCCATCGAGCAGCTGATTGAGCGTCACGTAATCGTTGGACGAATTCGCCGCGCGGAAGAGGGTCAGATCCTGGTCGAGCCATTGCGATTCCACGGGCGTCGCGCCAGGGCGCGCGGTTGGATGGGCGGTGAGATCGTAGTAGGTAGTCCAGTATTCTTCAGGCGTCGAGCCAACACCATCAGCGCAGAGGAGCGGCGCGGGCTGCGGCGAACCGGTGATCTGCGAGAGCAGTTTCTGCTCGGAGGTGACCATCGTGCTCAGCTGTTGCAGGCGGTCGTAGGTGGGCTTAAACGCGGCTAGCGCGGCCACCTGATCCTGCGCGAAGCCATCGACCAGGAAGTAGTCGCGGGTCGTCTTGGCGTTCTGGAAGGATGCCTGCGCCTGCTGGAACCGACCCTGGTAGCCAGGCGCTTCGATGTATTTGCCCGCCACCAGTGTGGCAAGGGAGGTCTGGAACTGGTCGAGGTCTTTCTGCGCCAGGGCGCGCGCCTGAGACGCGGGCATCGCGATGATCGCCTGGACCTGCCCGTTTAACCGCGTGTATTCCTGGGAGGCGTGTTGCCAGCCCGCCAGCGATTCATCGTTTGATGCGGCTACCTGCTGTTCCTGGTTGCGAATGGGTTGCAGCATTGAGCCAGGGGCGTTCACCCGTGACGTGGCGTCAGTCAGTGATGAGTCGAGGGTTGCCTTCGCATTGAGCGCATTCGATTGATTGATATGCGTGAAGAGGCCGTATAATCCGTCGCCCAGAAGAACAAGAATGACGATAAGCCCGACTGCTGTCACACCAATGTGCCATGCGCGCTGAGAGCGCGTCGGGGGCGAGAACCATTTCACGAACCGTTGCCACATATTTGCTGCCTACCTTAATTGATGACGCCTGGGTGCGTCCACGTCACCGTCCAGGTCACCATCACCATCATCACCATCATCACCATCATCACGCCACCAACACAATAGGGTATGAATCGAATCCTTAAAGTCCTCAAGCGCCTGTGGCGATGCGACTCTCTCTGCTACCTACGGATCCAGGTGACACCGCGTTTAAGGGGCGCCGTCTGGCGAGCCGTGGGAGACGAAAGGTCTGCCACAGGGTCAAGGTCTGCATAGTGGACAACGAGACTGTCTCTGTCCCTGTCACTCTACTGGGAGATGAGGCATGCGTCGCGCATGGCCATCCTGGCAGCCAGCCTCACCTCCCGCAACATCCCTTAAAAGTTGATTTCGTCCGCGAGGAAGCGCGTCCACATCAGCGTCACCGCTAGGCCGCCCATCAGGACGAAGAAGGCCATTGCCCCGCCGAAGCCCTCCACTTCGAAGTTGAAGAAGAATACCAGCGCCAGCCAGATGATCGTCGCCGAGGCAGCCATGCCGAGTTTGGTCGCCTCAGACGGCGCCTTCCAGAACAGCTGCACGCCCAGCCAGATCAGTGCGAGCGCCATGATGATGCCAAAGCGAATTGCGCCAGCCTGCACCTTGTCGAACGGTGTCAGTGGGCCAGCCAGGAAATTGTACTGGAAGAATGGCAGCACAAAGGCAAGTACCAGCAGCAGCGAGAGAAAAATACTCACCAGCGGCTTCGCCCCACGCGAGGATAGCATAGCCTCAATCCTTTCCCGCGGATACGCTCGAACTCGCCCGGCGCCGCTGGTTTCCCCGGCGGCTGGCGACGACTTCTTCGGGATGTTGTCCAGGATGATATGAGATGTTTAGAGAAGGCATGGCCCATGCCGGACGCAATGCCAGCTACAATATTCTACAGACGGCTCCGACGGTTTGCAACAAATACGCCCTGAAGTGCCAGGTTGACCGATTCCTCAGTGCAACGCCATCTCTTGTCTAGACGATGTAAGAGGCCGTCGTGTTTCGGCTTCTTCATCACACTGGCCTCACGCTCGCCCATGCGTTTTATGGCGTTGCGGAGAGTGGAATGGCGACCGCGCCATCCGCTCCTACTGCGCCGGACGATGGGCGCAGCACCTTGAGCGGCGTGCTGTCAGTTTGACCGGAGAGCACCCGTAGCGGGCCGACGGAGCGCAACGTGTAGTTAGCCGTTTGCGCGCTGCCGCTCACCTGGAGCAAGAGTGTCTGTGCGCTCGCCACGCCCTTACCGGACACCCAGGTAAAGACCGTTTCGCCCGCGTGCCAGCGGGTTGGCTGGCAATCGGTGGCGGGCAACGCGCTGGCGCCGCCATTGGCCGAGCGCACAGAAGGCACGATGTGATACCACGGCACGCCCTGGCTGGTCGTCGCCGAGCCGAGCACCGACCAGCGCAGGCGGATCTGACCATCGGGCTGAATCGCTATCGCATCCAGGCGCAGCCCATTGCCCGCGGCATCGGCGAATGTGATTGGTGTGAGCGCCTGTTCGCCGATCAACGGCGGCAGCTTGCCCTCGATCTGATAGACCGCGATAGGGCCGCTACCCGCCATCGCCAGGTTGGCGACCGGCTTCAGCTCAGGCAGGCTGCTCAACAGGCTGTTCGCTGGCCCCGCGGGCTGCGTGGCCACCACCAGCGCTGGCTCCTCATCCGGCGCGGGCAGCACGAGACAGCTCGCGGCGGAGCCGACGCGGTCGTTGTGCTCGGCGACGGTCATGTACTCGATGGGATCGTGGTAGAGATAGTACGTTGGCAGGCTGACGAAGATGGCGCCCGCGTGCTGTTCGGCCTGGAGCGTGCCAAGGGTGGTATCTAATTGTTCCAACTCGGCCAGCGGATAGCCGCGTCCGGGATCGGGGGCCGCGCTGACGAATGCGTTATAGGAGCCGCTGGCAAGCGCCGCCGGGTAGAGCGCGGACTGGAAGGCCTGCGCAAGCACCAGCACGGTCAGCGCCGTGAGGATAACGGCGGGGGCAACCTGGCGCGCGAACGCTGCCCGCGGCACCCACTTCTCAGCCAGCCGGAAGGCGGCCTGAAAGGCGAAACCACCCGCGATGAAGACAGCTGGATAGAGGACGAGCAGATAGTGGCTATACAGCGTGCTGTTGTGCCGCAGCAGCAGCACAATCGGAACGACGATCCAGAGCCAGAGCAGCAAGTGCGCCCGCCAGACTGGCTCGGCGCGCAGTCCGCGCCAGACAGCCACCGTCCCACCACGTAGCCGCGATTTCCAGTCGGTCGCGGAGGCGGAGCCGTCGCGCCAGACGTAGAGGCCAACTCGCCCCAGGCGGACCGTCAGCACGGCCATCCCAGCGACGAAACAGACGACCGCCGCAATGTTGACGATGCCAGCCCAGGCGCCAGTCTGCGCATAGAGGCTATTCGCCCCAAGCTCTCCCGGGTTGGGCGCGCCGAGCATTTGCGCCAGCAGGCCAAACACGTCGAGACTGAACGTGCCGTTGCTTTTCAAGAAATAGTGCGCAAGCAGGCGGATATCATAGCCTGAGGTGATCCACTCCCAGAGCAGCGTTGGCGCAAGCAGCAGCAGGGCTAATCCTATGGTCAGCGCCCACTCACGTCGCGACGGCCACGCCGTGCGCGGAGCGAGCAGGAAGCCCACTAGCGAGACCGGAATCAGCAGCGCGGCCGCCGGGTGGATTTCAATCGCGATGATGAGCAGCGCGACGTGGGGCGCGAACCAGCCGCGCCGCCCGCTGATACAGCCAAGGTAGAGCATGAGCATGCACAGGATAAGGACGGGCGCGAGGTAGTTTGAGACCCAGATCGAGCGGCTATAGTAGACGGCCATGCCCGACGTGGCGAAGAGCAGCGCCCCGCTCGCGGCGACGACGCGGCCAAAGTAACGATTAGCGAAGAAATAGCAGATCACGACGCCTAGCACGTTCCAGAGCGCGGTCACGATGGTGGCGAGCAGCGGGTCTTTGCCGAACGCCACAAACGGCGCTGTCGCGTAGATGGTCACTGGCGGGTTGAGCACGCCGATGGACGAGACGAGGCCGGTGATGGGCAGCGCGCCATGGAGCCATGCGCCGCGCGCCAGGATCAGTTGTTGCACCTGATCGTTCAGGATTTCCGTCAGGTCGATACGCCAGAGGCGCAGGAAGCCCGCCAGCGCCACCACCAGCCAGAACTCAGGATAGCGCAGCCACGGAATCTGGGCGACGCGGCTTCGGATGGCCTGCGCGCGCGTGGGGGGCGACTCGCGTGGTGCGGCAGAGGCACGCACGGCTGGCATGAGCACGGCGGGCGTCTCCACCATCGTATCGGCCAGGGACACGTCATCATCTACGCGCTCAGCGACGGGCTTGCTGGCGGCGAACTGGATCGTGTCCTCGCTGGATATGTCGGGCATATCGGATGTATCGGGCGCTGCCAGACCATTGAGGACCGTCGTTTCGGCCTCGTCAATCGCCTCTACCTCGTCCGCGTTGACCGCATCGGCGGCCTGCTTCAGCGGCGGATTCGGAGCTGCCGCGGGCATCTCGACGGTATCCATGTCTTCCATATCTGGCGCGGCGATATCGTCATTCGGTTCCATCTACTCGGTCATCCCCCCACAGTCATACAAGCTCGGCTCATAGGCGCCAGGCTTCCCGGCGCAGGTACACCGCCGCCGTGCCACGAAGCCGGTCCGCGATCTGGCGCGTCGTGCGTATGAGCAACGGTAGCGCGAGATAGAGAAAGATAGCGCTGCTGGTGGCAGTGTATAGTATAGCGCCAGGGGAAAGCGGCTCAAAGACCACGAATGGATGCCAGAGCGCGCTGAATTCCGGCGTGAACTGGCAGAGAAACTCCTGGGCGTAGTTGTGCGCCGTGCACGCTGAGAGTCCCTGTTGCTCGAAGACGACCCCGTTGATGCCCACCCAGAACGAGAGCGCCAGCGCGCCGAGCGTCAGCAGATTCGCCGCCAGCCCGGCGTCGCGGGCATGCAGCCGGACGGCCAGCACCAGCGCGGCGGGGATTGACGCGAAGAGGAAGAAGCGCGGCCCCCAGAACCAGCCGCCATACCACGCCCACCAGTGCGCATAGACGACGACCATGCCGCCGACAAACGCCAGCCAGAGCAGATAAAGGGTGTAGAGCTTCGCCCCATGTTCCGCGCCCTGCGCCAGCAGATAGCGCCGCGCGGGCAGGAAAAGCCCCGGTGTGAAGAAGATCAGCCCTTTGCCGAAGGAGAGGAAAATGGCGAGCAGGCCGAAGAGGATGGGATAGTTGAAGCCGGGGCCGCCGGAGTAGGGCATGATGGTATGGAAGCCGGAGTCGCCCGCGTAACCGTTGGCGAACGGGCTGCCGCGGCGCAGCCACGCCTCCGCGCCTATCAGCGCGACGACCGCCGCTATAGCCGCCAGATAGCGTAACCGCCGACGGCGCAGCACGTAGAACGCTGTCATGCTCGCGAAGCCCAGGATGCTCGCGGGGATATTGGCTGCCCCAATCGCCGCCAGCGCCCACCCGCCGAGGGCGGCAAGCCGTCTGCCGAAGACCGCCAGCACCGAGCCAATAGCCACAGCGACGGCGGTGAAAGTTTCGGCATAGAACGAGAGCGTGTGCGCGGGAAACATCGAGGCGGCCACGAGCAGCAGCAGAAAGGTGCGCAACACCCGCCGGTCCATCACATTGCGCAAGAGCAGATAGAGCGCCAGCAGACCCACCGCGAAGACAAGCCAGTTGTAAAGCTCCACCAGCGTCTGTGGGGTGGAGGTGGCTTTGCCCAGTAGCCAGAGCGGCGCGGAAAAGAGCGGGCCAATCAGCGAGTATTTGGTGGTGGGGATGCCGTGCCCTTCGAGCAGCTGTGAGAGCGCGGCGAAACGTGGCGCGCCATCGCCACGCAGGTTATGCGGGAAGAGCGCCAGGAGCTCGAACAGCGCGACCAGGAGCAAGAGCGCGTCGAGCCACGGCCTGCGATAGCGCGGCGTGGTTGGCGCGTATTTCGACGCGACGTCGGCAGGCACAACGCCTGGCGACATAGTAGCCGTGGTATCGGTACTTTCATCGGCCATTGGGGTCGGCTTCTCCTCAGAGCGCGGGGAGCTCACGGCGCGCCGCTCCTGGTGAGGGTGGCAGGCAGGAGATAGCTACCGTTCGCGCCGTTCGCGCCGTTCGCGCCTGTTGCGTTCGTGGTGGTCATCGGCGCAAGCGGTATGCCACCTGGCGCTGCCGAGAGCACTCGTAGTGGCCCAATCCCAATCCGCTTCTGCCAGAGCGCTTGCGTGCCGTGCAGCACCGACAGTGCGAGCGATGAGGCTGGCAGCGGCGGCGCAACGGCGGTAAGGCTGGTCCCGTTGGCGCTCCAGGCGGTCGAGACCCAGGTGAAGAGCGTTTCGCCCGGCTGCAACTGTGTCGGCTGGCAGGTGGCCCGCGCCACCGGATCGCTCGTCTGCGCGTCACCCGGTGAGGCTGTTCGCAGTTGTACTTCAAACCATGGCGTTGCGGCTGTATCAGCGCCATCTACATCATGGGGTATTGTCCACCGTTCGACGACCCAGCGCAGCCGAATAGCGCCAGGCGCTGTGCGCGCGCCCGCCACTAGCCGCAGCGCATCGCCACTGCCGTCGCGCCAGGTGACGGCGGGTAGGGCTTGCTCATCCGATAGCAGCGGCGTCTGACCGTTCAGGCGATAGATGACCAGCGGCTCATCCCCTGGCATGGCGAAATCCTGGACGCGCGTGGCGTTGGGCAGGGTCGCCAGCAGCCGCGCCTGCGGGCTGGCCGCCCGCGTCGAGACGACCAGCGTTGGCTCAGCCTGCGCGCCGGGTAGCGCCAGACAGTCGCCCGTGACGCCGGTGCGGTCGGCCTCCTCGCGGATGAGCGTCGAATCCATCGCCGAGGCGGTGTAGCGCGAGGGCATGCTGACGACGATGCCGCCTGCGTGCTGCTCGCGCTGGATCGTCGCGAGGGCGCCATCAGCGGCGAGGAGCTGGTTGAGCGGGTAGCCAAAGTTGACCGTGTTGACCTGATTGTTGCCGAGCGCCGCGATAAAGAGGGCGGATTGCGCCCCCTGCCCCAGCGCTACCAGCAGCACGACCGCCAGCGCTCCCCCGACGATGATCCGCTGCGCCTGTGTCTGGCGTAGCTGGATGCGCAGCGCGGCGAGCACGCGCGGTCCCTCGCGGATAATGGCGTCAACCGCGACGCCGACCGAGAGGAAGAAGGCAGGATAGAGGATGAACAGATAGTGCGGCTGCACCGTCTTGCCGTGGCGCAGCATCGTCAGCGGCGGAATGGTCAGCCAGACCCAGAGTAGCACGTAGGATCTCCAGCGCGCATCCGCCTGGAGCGCCGCCCGCAGCGCCAGCAGCCATCCCCACACGCGCCGCCAGCCGGTCGCCTCTGCTCCGACGCGCACCCGGCGGAGCGGGGCCAATGTCAGGATTGACAGCACCAGGTAGCAGACGATATAGAGCGCCATTGCCAGATTCTGAATGGCCGTGTTCAGGCCGCCAAGGCGGGCGTAGAGGGCGGTATCGAGGATGGCGGGATAGGGCGTGTTGGTTCCGGGGCCGGGATAGGCGGGCGCGCCGAGCAGGTGGTAGATGGCGTGCAAGACGTCGAGGTTGAAGACGGGCGGCTGCTGGGTGAACTGGCGCAGGAGTTGCGCATCGGAGAAGCCGCTCGTCAGCTCCCAGAGGATGGTAGGCAGGAGCAGCAAGGCGACCAGTCCAATGCCGAGCAGCGCGTCGCGGCGCGTCGGCCAGTGGGGCGCGATGAGCAGCGCGACGACGGTGACGGCTAGCAGTGTCAGCCCGGTGGGGTGTAGCGAGATAATCATGACCAGCAGCAGCAGATGAAGCGCCAGCCAGTTGCGCCGCCCGCGCACGACCCCGGCGTAAAGTGTGAACGCCCAGAGCAGCAGCAGCGGCGGCAGGTAGTTCTGCTGCCAGATGAAGCGGCTGTAGTTGATGGCCGCGCCACAGCAGGCAAAGACGAGCGCCGAGCAGAACGCGGCCCTGCGCGAGAAAAAACGTAGCGCGAAGATATAGCAGAGGGCGACGCCGAAGATATTCCAGAGCGCCAGCCCGATCAACGCGGGCAGCGGGCTTTTGGTAAAGAGGAAGAACGGCATCAGGATGTAGACGCTGAGCGGCGGGTTGAGCGTGCCAATCGAGGAGCGAATGCCGGTGATGGGCAGCGCGCCATGCAGCCAGGCGTCGCGGGCGAGCGTCAGCAGCTGCGCCTGGTCGTCGAGCCACTGCGAGTGGTCCAGCAGCCATAGCCGCAGTAGCGCCGCGACCAGCACGATGACCCAGAACTCCAGGTAGCGCGCCCACGGAATCCAGGCGAGCCAGGAACGCAATCTCGTCGTCGCGTTCTCGTCACTGGATTGCTCCAGCGGCCCGGTCTCTTTCGCCGAAGTGATGCCCTCTGTCATGTGTATCCGTCGCGTGCCAATGGTGTCTGTCCGGCCCTCGCTGTGAAGACGCTCGTTCCATTGGTCACAATCTCCCACATTTAACCACCCGCGAGCCAGGGGCTTCACGCAGGCGGCCAAACATGCTATGCTTCGCCTCGTCTACAACAACAAGCGAACCACCCTGCGGCCAACCGCTGCCGATGGAGAAAGAATGCCATGCAGCCACAGCACTACTCCGACGAAGAGGTCTATCGCGGCTCGCTGATACGGGTCTTGCGACGGACCGTTCCCGCGCCCAGCGGTGGCCGCACGCTGTTCGACGTGGTCGAGCATCCCGGCGCGGTGGCGATTGTCGCGCTGCGGGCCGATTCTGCGCAGGCGGGCGTGCCGCTGGTGGCGCTGGTGCGGCAAGAGCGCCCGGCTATCAACCAGCGCACCTGGGAGATTCCTGCCGGGTTGGTGAATCCCGCCGAGGCTGGCCAGCCGGAAGAGACCGCCCGCCGCGAGCTGCGCGAAGAGACCGGTTACGACGTGGGAATGCTGCGTTTGCTGATGCGGACACATACCTCGCCAGGGTTTACCACCGAGACCATCACGCTCTATCTCGCGACCGATCTGCGGCCTGTGCCGGGCCAATCTGGTCCGCAAGACCCCACGGAGATTAGCGGCGTCGCCTGGACGCCTTTAGCTGACGCGCTGGCGCGCTGCCAGTCTGGCGAGATCGACGATAGCAAGACCGTGCTCGGACTCTTGCTGGCGCGGGATGCGCTGGCGCAAACGACCGATACCACCGGAGGAGCCGCAATGCCATTTTCTCCCATCAGCCCCGAACCCATACAGCCACCCGCCGCTGGTCAGCATGATCCGGCGACCAATACCGATCAACGGCTGCGGCTCGAAAGCATGATGCTTGCCGAATTCAACTACGCCAGCGCGACGGCTTATCAGGCGCTGGAGGATCGCGGGCGGATGTTTAACTTCTACCTCGGCATCATGGGTGTGTTGGCGAGCGGTCTCGGCGCGCTCTATGGGTTTGGCGCCAACATTCAGCACTCTGAATACCTCGCCATGGCACTCCTCGTTCTGGCGGGATTCATTGGGGTGATCTTCTTCTTGAAGATCGTGCGTATCCGCCAGGCGTTCGACGATAGCCTGCTGACGATGAACGTGATCAAAGAGCACTACATCTCGATCTTCAAGGGAGTCGTCCCTGCCGTCGAAGATATCTTCCGCTGGCGCATCAAGTCCATGCCATCTGGGCGGCGTTTTGGCAGCCTGACCTTCCTGGTGTGTTTCGCGATCATCTTCATCGATAGTGTCGCGGTCGGCCTTGCCGCCGTCGTCATCACTGAGCTGGTCACCAACGACGCGAACACCGACCTCCTGCATCTATCCACGGACACGCTCCCGTACCTTATTGGCGTCGGCGCGTTTGCGCTGGCGGCGCTGATCCAGATTATCGCCTATGAGGTGATGCTGCGGAAGACCGGCGCGGACGCCGCCGCGAAGCAGGTGAAGGAAAAAGCGGGCGAGCTGGGTCTTTCGGCGTGATGCCTTTGGATGGTGTTAAGGCGATGAGGCAATGGGGCGATATAGGAGCTAAGCAATGCCGATGGACCCAACCAATCCACCAGCGCAGCGGAGCGCGCCGTTTCGCGAGAATGAGGCGAGCGGTGGCGGCGGACACGATAGCGGACTGAAGATCGAGAGCATGCTGCTGGAGGAGTTCAACTACGCCTCGACGACAGCCTATCAGGCGATGGAAGACCGCGCCCGCATGTTCAATATGTACCTGCTGGTGGTCGGAATCCTCGGCTCAGCCTTTGGCGCGATCTATCCGCTGGGCGGGGCAAAGAGCAGCTTCATTCAGCCGATTGCCGCCGTCGTGCTCTTCGCGGCGGGGATCGCGGGCATCGCGTTCTTTGTGCTGCTGATCCGGCTGCGTCAGGCGTTCCGGCAGAGCCTGATTACGATGAGTGTGATCAAAGAGTTCTATATCCGCGAGTTCCAGGAGCAGATGCCTGGCGTCCAGCATGCCTTCCGCTGGCGGCTCAGTGGGATACCGGCGGGCGAGCGCGCGGGCAGCGCCACGTTCATCGTTTGTCACATGGTCGGATTCATCGGCGCGCTCTGCTTCGCGGGCAGCGTCTTCATGGGCGACGAGCTGCTGCGTGCTAACCTCCCCAACACGCGGATCGCGGCGCTCGGTGTCTGGCAATCGCTGCTGCTGGGGTTCATCGCGTTCCTCATCGTGATGGTCTGGATGGTCGACTACTATCGCCGCGCGCTCAACGCGAAAGATGAGCAGAAAATTCTCGACGCCGCCGAGCGCGAAGTCGATAAGATGTAATGCGCGGCGGGCGCTGTCTCACTTCCTCATAAGGATTGGATTTCGCATCCATGCCTTTACGATATATCTTTAGCTCTCGTTAACCATCCTGGCCTACCTGTCTTCCTGTGCCTTAACCTGTCCAGTGTTTCCGCGGCGCGTTCGGGTGCCGTGTGTGGGCAATATCCTATAAAGCCCAGAGAACAGTTGCAGTTATAGCAAAGGACGCGATAACCGGGAGGGTAGTTCTCTTTTTCAATGTGACCGTAGAATGCATATCCCCCGCCTGGCAACCCCAGAACCTTTCTGTGTTGCGCACCATCTCCGTTAATGTGATCTAGCGTAAGAAACTCGATGAGACTTTCGCCGCAGCAAGCGCAGATAGGAACGCCGTTGCTATAGTGACTAAGGACGCGATACTTGCGGCGGAACGCGGTGCGTTTGAACTTCTCGCGGAGAATTACAGGGTCTTTACTGGGCATGCTTTCCTCTTTCTTTGCGCCCTCTGGAGTTCTCGGCACATGCACGCACCCTTTGATCTGAATCGAAGTGCAATTGAGCGCCTATTGTCCGCCTTCTGGATCTGTCGTCTCCAGTTGCTTTAGGGTGATGTTCAACGCCCGGGCAATCCGCGCCGCTGTAAGTGCATTTACGGGCTTATGCCCCTCGGCGCGTACCACTGTGGCCTTTCCAACGCCTGACGCCTCCGCCAGTTGGTCTTGAGTCATCAGCGCGTGGAGTCGCCATGCCTGCAAGTATGGAAGGTAGATGCGGCTCTTTGGAGTTGGCATAACACTCTCTCTTCATCCAGTAGCAATCATGAGTAACCCCCTTTCTATCATAGCTTATCGCCAGATGCTGCCATCTCTTTTGATGAAATGTAATGAGCGCTAATGAGTTATCATTAATTTATTATCATGAATTATCTGTAGTTGTCAATAGTTAACGCTATCGAGAGTCAACGATGGCGTTGCCCGATGGCAGAGAGGTAGGCAGAGACCATGATGCCGAGGTTGTCGTTGAACGCATGCGCGTGCCTGCTGACAGCCATCGGTGGCGTCATCGCAGGAGAGGTGGTGTGTCGTGGATTATGAGGTGGCCAGCGTCGAGTTCAGCTCAATCGCTCTTATCCCCACCAGAATGAGACGGCGATGATGCAATAGAGGCCGACGAGGGCGAGGCCTTCGAGCCAGGTGGATTTGCCGTCGTAGACGATGATCGTGCCGAGGAGCGCAGCCAGCCCCAGCGCGACGAGCAGCAGTGGCGAGACGACCAGCGTCAGATAGGCGCCGCCGAGCACCAGGCTGAGCAGCACCAGCACCGGGACCAGGAAGAGCGCGATCTGGAGCGAGCTGTTCATGATGACGCTGATGGCGTAGTCGGGCTTGTTCGCCGCCATCAACTGGATGCCGACGACATGCTCGACCGCGTTGCCCGCCAGCGCGACGATCACCAGGCCGGTGAACGCCTGCGAGAGATGGAGGACCGCTATCGTAGGCTCCAGCGCGTCGATGAACCATTCAGAGACGAACGCCGCGCCCAGCGCCGCGACGACGAGGATGCTGATCGTGAGCCAGGCTGGCCAGACACGCTCAGTGGCTTCTATCGCCGCTGCCGGCTCGCCAGGCAAACTGGCTGGGCCGCCCGCCAGCGAGATGGGGATGCTGGCGAGGAAGACGAGCAGCAGAATGATGGCGCAGGCGATGCTCAAACCCTCGCTGTGTGGCTGAGCGGGTGTGTGGAGCAGGAAGGTCAGCGTCGGGATGGCCAGCGCCGCCACCGCGAGCAGGGTGAGCGTGACCATCATGCGCGGCGGGTCCGAGGAGAACTTTTGCTCGCCGTGACGCAGGCCGCCGACCAGGAAGGCCAGTCCCAGCACCAGCACGCTGTTGCCAAGAATCGAGCCAATCAGCGCGCTCTGCACCACATCCACCAGTCCGGCGCGCAGGGCGAAGATGCCGACGAAAAGCTCGGGCAGATTGCCCAGGGCGGATTGTAGCACTCCCGTCGCGCCGGGGCCGAGCCGCGTGCCCAGTTGCTCGGTGGCGTCGCCAACTATCGCGGCCAGCGTCGCCAGCGCCACACCCGCGACGATAAACGTTAGCACGGCGTTCGCCTCGGCGAAATGGAGGATGCCCGCCACTGCGGTCGCCACGACGGCGATACCGAACGTGATGATCTGCCGCCGCGACAGCATACCGAGCGCCTGGGAGATGGCGCCGCCACTCGCCTTTTTCGCCACCCGAACCCTCCTCCGCTACCCTGCTACACCTGCCGGACACGCGATGTAATCCAGTATAACATGGCGCGAGGGAGCGAAAAATCAGCGAAAAGGGCGAAAAAGGTGGCGCAACCAGCGGGTTAGGCCTCGGCAGGCTCGGTTTCCGGCTCGGCCTCAGACTCAGGCTCAGACTCGCTCTCCGGCTCGGCCTGCACTTTGGCCAGGATGGCGGCATGCTCGCGGAGAGGTACGCCGCTGCCACCACGCCGCCACATCAGCAGCTCGGCGGCGATGCTGAGCGCGATCTCGTCGGGCGTCCGCGCGCCCAGGTCCAGCCCAATTGGCGCATGCACCTGCGCCAGCGCCTCCGTGGTGACGCCTTTGCGCAGCAGCTTGCGAAAGATCGTGCGCACCTTGCCGGGGCTGCCGATCATGCCGACGTAGCCAGCGCCCGTGCCGAGCGCCGCTTCGAGCGCGTCCTGGTCCACTCTGTGGCCGCGCGTGACGATCACCAGCGCGGTCATCGTATCGGGCGCGAGGGTAGGCAGCAGTTCGGGGATATCGCCGACGGTGAGGGTGACATTGTCGGGCAGCGACGCCGACTGCACGAACTCGGAGCGGTCGTCCAGCAGGCTGACACGCCAACCGATAGCGGTGGTCAGCCGCGTCAGCGCCTGGGCCACGTAGCCGGACCCGGCAATGATCAGCCGTGGCTCCGGGCGTATTGGCTCGACAAAGATCTCAAGGGTCGCGCCGCAGCTGCCGACACTCTCGCCGCCCTCTGGGTCGAGATGGTAGGTCAGCAGGCTGGTCTGCCCGGAGGCCAACGCCTCCAGCGCATCGGTGCGGGCGCGGGCATCGGTCTGCCGTCCGCCAAAGGTGCCGAGCGCGCTGCCATCATCGCGGACGAACATCTTGGTTCCCGGCGCGCAAGGGGCCGCGCCATAGATCTTTACCACCGTCAGGAGGGCGCCAGCCTCGCCACGCGCCAGCGCCGCCGCGATCTCGCCATACATATGCGCCTCCCGGAAGCCTGTGATTACCCCAAAGCTTCTCTCTGGGAAGTATAGCACGACGAGTAGGTGAACGATTAGCCGCGGCATTCATGCCGCGAAGCGGGGCAACCACGACTTTACCGGTGCGCGATGGCCTCCTCTGGCAGCGCAGCATCGCTTTCGGCGAACGGCTCGAGCTGTGGCTTCTCGCCACGCGCCCGGGCGACGCTGATCAGCGCGACGGCGGCGATGATGATCGCGGCGGAGGCGATGGTGACCCAGGTCACCGCCTCGCTGGCGAAGGCCCAGCCGAGGAAGACCGCGACCACCGGGTTGACGTAGGCGTAGGTGGAGACGCGCGCCGCCGAGACGTGGTGCAGTAGCCAGACGTACGCCGAGAACGCGACCAGCGAGCCGAAGATGATCAGAAAGGCGAGGGCGAGCGCCGACTTGAGCGAGATGGCGTCGAGATGAACCTGCCCCCACTCGCCGGTTGCGGTGGCGATCACGATCAGCAATGCGCCGCCGCCCAGCATCTCCATGCCGGTGCCAAGCAGCTGCGTGCCGGGGAAGGGCGCGCTGCGGGCATAGAGCGAGCCAATCGCCCAGCTTATGGTCGCTACCAGCAGCGCCAGGATGCCGATGAGTTGCGGACCGTCGCTCGATGACTCGGCCTGACTGGCCAGCAAGATGACGCCAGCGAAGCCAATCACCAGCCCAACAATCGTCAGACCGGCCGGCCGCACGCCGCCGGGGCGCAGCCAGTCGAAGAGCACCATCCAGAGGGGGACCGCCGCCACCAGGAGCGCCGCCAGCCCTGAGGGCACCTGCTGCTCCGACCAGGAGACGAGGCCGTTGCCGCCCAGCAGCAACAATCCGCCAACAACTAGCGCGGAACGCCAGTGAATCAGTTTGGGCCGCTCACCCCCGCGCAGGCGCATCCAAAAATAGAGGATCGCGCCCGCAATCAGGAAACGGATGCCCGCCATCAGGAACGGCGGCATCGTGGCGACGGCGAAGCGAATGGCGAGATAGGTGGAACCCCAGAAGATATAGACGGCGGTGAACGCCAGAATGATCTGTGTGCGGGGACTTGTGCGATTAGCCAGCATCGGAAAGGGCTTCTTTCTCCGTTGATGGCAGCGGAATCTGCGCTGTCTCTTTGATCGTCGAGAGTACGATGGTCGTGCGCGTGGAGCGGATGGCGTCTATCGGGCCAAGCCGCTGGCGGAGCAGGTCGCTCAGGGCGTTGGTGTCGGCAACCCGCACCTTTAAGAGATAACAGTCTTCTCCAGCGATGTGATGCACCTCCTGCACCTCCGGAATCGCCGCCAGCTCGTCGCCGATCTCGCGCGAGCCGATACGCTCATCGGCGCGGACGTAGATGAAGGCGAGCAGGCCATGATCGAGCGGGCGGGGGTTCAGCCGCGCCTCGTACCCCGCGATCAGGCCGCGCGTCTCCAGCTTGCGGATGCGCTCTAAAATGGCGGAAGGGGCCATCCCCAGACGGCGGGCAATCTCGGCGTTGGAAGTGCGGGCGTCGTTCTGAAGAATAGACAGTATTTTTGTGTCAATGGTGTCAATCATTCGGCAGTACCTCCATGCACAAGAAGATACATCTGCCGAGACGGGCTGTCAAGCGC
>DATBIB010000131.1:0-4322 GCA_036557205.1 Ktedonobacterales bacterium
GGCGTGGCTGATTGCGGCAATCCCGGCATCCCCTGCGTTCCCTGCACTGCCGCTGGCGCCATAGGGTTTGCGGGCCGGGTGACGAGATAGGCCAGCGCGCCGAGCCAGGGGAAGAAGATGATCACGGCGACCCATAGCCCCTTCTGCCAACCGACGAGGTCTGGCCGTTTGACCGCATCCGCCAGCACCAGAAACCAGATGATGGTAAGAGGTATGAAGATGAAAAACAGCCAGAACCAATCCCAGGCAGTCATGGTAGACCTCCCCTGCTGCTCGTTTGTTGCTCGCTGTCCGCGCCAACGCATCCACGTCGAAGCATAACCAGGAACCGCCCGGCAGCGCATCGCATTTGGGGAGTGTTTTCGACGGCAGATGTGCGCTCTCCATCAGGAGAGCATCGCACTAGCCGTTCGTCGCTCTTGGGGCGACGATTGGACCCGGCCCGGTGGCTGCGGGGGGGAAGGCATTCGCTAGCGCCAGGTACTCGCGTTCGTTCCCCTCGATCATGAGCTTGTGCATCGCGATCACATCATGCCGTGGCAGGGCGCTGATGGGCTGCACGCAGAGCCGGAGCACCGGGTTGCCGCTTTCATAGACGCTCACCATGCCCTCTTCCAACGGAATGCGGTAGATACGCTGGGCGTAGCTTGGGCTGGCGACATCCAGATAGCGCGACTCCTTGAGCTGGCGCAGCTCATTCTCGTCGAGCAGATCGCAGAGCAGCTCTTTCGCGCGGTTGTTGGCGGCCCGCATATCTGTCTCAGCGTCCAGGGAGCGCGAGAACGTCCTGATGGCCAGCCAGACGTTCAGCCCCAGCAGCAGAATGCAGACGGCGAGCAGCAGGAACAAGATGAAGTTGCTGGTTGGATCCAGGGTCATACGATAACCGCCATCCTGTGAGCGATAGAGCAATACGACGAACATCAGGCGACATCACATCACCGACCAGGCGGCAGTGTGTGTTCAGAATCGGGTAGTGTTGTGGGATTTGGGATTAGGGAGTCTGTGACAAGCATAGAGTCTTCGGCCTCGCATGCCATCCACATACAGACGGGCTTTGGCGGCTAGTCCTCACCTCACCCGCGGGTCAGGGCGCCGCCTCACTAGAAGGCTTGGTCCGCGCAAGCGTGCTGCTTGCTTTCAGATACCGCATGCCACTAGCCCACGTCAGGGGACGCCTCGTGTCCGGCCCTCTGGGCTGAGGTTTTCGCGGGTTCCGTCGCCGTGTCGGTAGCCGCCTGGGCAGCGCTGCTATGCCTGCCCAACTCGGCGGCCAGCGGCATCACGATGATCATGCCGACCAGCCCAGCCGCCGCCAGAAACACCAGCACGTTGGGCCGGTCGGCGAAGTTGCTGGTGGCGATGACGAACGCCGCCGCCAGGTTGCGCTGGCCCGTACCCAGCGCCAGCACCTGGCGCGTATCCTTGTCCGGGCCGCCCAGCAGGTAGCCCGATCCCAGCGCGACAGCGACGAGCAGCGCCATGCCAATGATCGCGCCACTACCCAGCAGCCCGAGCACATCGCTGATGTTCAGGCCCAGCATCAGCACGATCAGCAGCGCCAGGCTGATGTTGGAGATTTGCGTCATCGGATGCAGCAGCGAGGCGGCGGCGGTATAGCGCGCCTTGACGAAGAGGCCGATGCCCAGCGGCAGCAGCATCTCCAGAATCAGCGAGAGGGCAATCTGGCCCGCGTTGACGCTCACGCCGGGCAGCATCAGTGGCAGCACGATGGGCAGGTAAATCACCGTCGCCACCACCAACAGCGTCATCAACCCAACGGCGAAGGCGACGTTGGCTTTGGCAATCTGGGCCAGCTTCGGCAGGAAGGGCGCGCCCGCTGCCGAGCCAAAGAGAATCAGGCCAATCTGGAGATCCTGGTGCAACGGGATGACCCGCGAGAGCAGGAACGCCACCGCCGGGACAATCACGAAGTTGGCGACCAGCGCCAGAATGATCAGCCGGGCGTTGTGCAGCGGCGCGAGAATCTGCGGGATGGTCAGCGCCAGGCCCATGCTGAGCATGCTCGTGACCACGAACAGCAGCGTAAACAGGTTGGAGAGCGCATTCAGAAACTCCGCCATGGCCGCACTCCTCTCCTGCGGACAGACCGGCTGAGCGCCCATTAGGCGCCCAGCTCGGCTATTCCAGCTGACTCAGCGCACCTCGACGATGTCTTCGAGCTTCCAGGAATGGTCGAAGTAAGGTGGGAGCGCGCCGTAGAAGCGGAAGATCGTGAACCAACCCACGTCCGGTTCTGTCTTGATGAAGTTCTGCCTGCTCACTCCGGCTGGTAGCGAGGGACCAAAGGTGATATCCACTGACCCATCCGTGTTGACCACTGGGCCAGTATATTGGCTCACGCTCGGGAAGCGCGTGCCGTTTTGCAGCATTGACCGGCTCTGTGCGTCATAGACGACCACCGACCAGAAGTTGTTGACCGGCACATTGGGTAGGATATGCAGCCGGTAGGTCTTCGCGCCGTCGAGGTAGTTCCCTGCCTGGTCATGTGTTGTCCACAGGTATTGGGAGCCGACGCCGACATGTTTCTCCATCATGGCCGGTGAGTTGCCGATGCCCATGTAATAGGCGTAGGCGCGGAGATCCACCTGTGGGACGCTATCTTCCAGGAAGGTGTAGGGCACGTCCTCGAAGGCGAATGTTAGCCACTGGCGATCGGAGTAATTGCGCACCCGTGGGTCACGGGAATCGAAGCTATTGGTCCGTGCCATCGCCCCGCCCAGGCGCGCCGCCTCCTCAAGCAGCGCACGCATCCGGGCATCGGGCTGGAAGGGGGCGCCATGGACGATGCCCAGGGACTGCATCTGGAAACGCTCCAGGGGGCCGAAGGCCTCCGCTGGCTCTTCGTTAACCAACTGCGCTAGCGCCTCGAAGAAGCTGACATTATCCGAATAGAGGGTATCGATATGCTGGCGGGAGCCGTTGAGGAACTCCATCGCCGGTGGGTCGGCTGCCTGCGCGAGCGGATAGACCTTGAGCTGCTTCATGAGCGCGACAGCCTGGTCGGTTTTGCCGTCCACCAGGAAGCCACGTACGCCATGTTGGACGCTATAGGTTGGTGAGTGGACGACGAAGTAGCCGTCTAGCGCCGTCCCCTGGTAGTCAAGGAGGGAGGAAGAGGTATTTACCGCCCGCGCCCTTGTCAGGGCCAAGCGGCCCGATGTCCACGAGAAAGTGCTGCCGGGTGTCCATTGCCAGGCCGAGCATCTTCGGTGGCGCCTCAAGCACAGTCGGGCCGTCGCGTTTCAGGTCGAGAAAGCCCATGGCATAGACCGTCTCGGTATTAGCTGTGAGCAGCAGCGTCGCGCTATCCATAAGCGAATCCCAGATGATGATCTGGTGAGCGCGCTCAGCGCCGAAGGCACGCATGCCACGTCGCAGTTCGATGACAGCGACGGCCGGGAGTTGCGTGAGGAAGACCTCCACGGCTCGGTTGATCGTCAGCAGCTCGTGCAGTTGCTGAGCAGCCTCCGGCGTCGGGTAGCCATCGCGGAAGGCGAAGCTGCCGACGCGCGTATTCAGCGTCTCAGTGCCGAGCCAGCCATGTTTGACGGCATCTTGCTCGCGCGACGATTCCAGGACGGTGTCGGCGCCGCTCGTAGCGCCGACGGGGGATCCTGAAGGCTCCGCATCGCCCGCATGCTGGTTTGCTGGAATGGCGGGAACGGGATTCTGTGGCTCTGGAGGCTCAAATTGCTCGCTCATGTTCGTGTTCCTCACTTCCCTTCACTGTCCAGCTTTAGAAAACGGTCACCCAATCGTCCTTCAGGCTGACTACCGTCCAATCCTGCGTCTTTGCCCGGTCGAGCGCGCGCTCGGCCCCCGCGACATAGTCGAACTCGCGGTTGGCGTCGTTATGCAGCAGCAAAAGGCGCAGCGCGGGCCTGGTCGGCTCTCCAGCGAACTGGAGCATCTCGATGTCGCCATTGGCGTTACCCCCCGCCAGAATCGGTCGCCTGCCGACGCGGCTCCAGATGCGCACCGGCTTCTCCGGCCCGTCGTCGAAGAACTCGATCTTCGACTTGTAGACCAGTCCTTCGTCTCGCCACTCGAGGCCCATGCCGCTGCCGATCACGTGCTCGCGCGGGATCCCGTAGACCTCCTCGGCCACCGCGCGCATGAAGTCGCGATCGCCGCCGGAGGCGATGAACGTGGCGAACCCGTTGGCCTCCAAGTAGCGCAGCAGCTCGACCATCGGCTGGTAGGCACAGGCCGTGTAGGGCCGCCCGAGCGTCGGATGGGTCGCCTCGGCGAAGAAATCCGCGACGCGCCGCTCGTAGGCCTCGACGTCCATCCCACCG
>DATBIB010000132.1:0-6710 GCA_036557205.1 Ktedonobacterales bacterium
GTGCGCATGCGCGAGGAGCAAGGCTGAGGCGGCTGAAGCATCATAGCCGCGCATACGTGCTGCTGGTTGTTTGAGATAGAATGTCAATGCACCAGCGCAGTGCGGGCAGCTCCATCAGTTTGCGAGGAAGAGCACATGGCAAAAGAGATCTTTCCTGGGATTACCGTTGATCCGCGGGTTATCCACGGACGTCCCGTAATTGCTGAGACGCGCGTGCCGGTCGAAGTAGTAGTCGGTGAACTGGCAGGCGGATCATCCTTTGAGGACATCAGGCAGGACTATCACCTGACGGATGAGCAGATTCGCGCTGCCCTTGGCTACGCGGCGCAGATGCTCAGTTCTACAACTGTCTATGCCGCCAACTAGCGGTTCGGTGCCACACTGGCGGTTTCTCGTGGATGAGAATCTTCCCGCGCGACTGATAGACCTCCTCCGTGGTGAAGGTTATGATGCCGAACATGCCTATGATGTTGGTCTGCGAGCACGACCAGATACCGATGTTTTCACATTCGCGCGAACCGCGAGCGCCACGCTCATCACGCAGGATCATGATCTTGAACGCGACACTGGTCAGTTTCCGCCTCCACATCCCGGCGTTATCCTGATCGAGCTCCCTCAGCACTGGTCACGAGAAAACAAGATGCAGCGCATCCTGGCAGCGCTTCGCAGTTTGGCCGGTCAATCCTTGCAGAACACCGTCGTGATTGTAGAGCCATCGCAGGTGCTGGTACGACACTAAAGCAGACCGGCAGCAAGGATCGCGACTGTTCGTTTGTGAAGTCGATCTTGGCAAGCCATTCATTCAGTTATCCGGCAGTGATGGCTGGCATACAGTGGCAGACGCATGTCATACTCATGAGTAGCGAACAGCAGGTTCCCGGCGGACGTTGGTGGAACACATTCCAGATTATCCCAGAGTTTGGAGAGGACAACATACCCCATGGCAGAGGCAGACTTCGGACAGCGACTGGCGCGGACACGCGCGGCGATTGCGCAGGCCGGGTTGGATGGCCTGCTCATCACGAGCCAGTATAATCGGCGCTACCTGACGGGCTTCACCGCCCATGACGGCGATATCACCGAGTCGTCGGGCTGGGTGCTGGTGACGCCGAACACCTTTGGCCTGGTGGCGGGCACGTTTCAGTTGAGCGGCGTCGAGGACGAGATTGTGCCCAGCGGCGTGCAGGTGCTTTCCACCGATAAGGCGACGCCGTGGAGCGTGGTCGCCGAGGCAATCAAAGCCGACGGCACGAAACGGCTGGGCTTCGAGAAAGACTGGATCTCCTATGATCGCTACAGCCGCCTGCGCAATGAGCTAGGAACAGATGCCGAGCTTCTACCCGCCGACGATATGGTGCAGATGGTCCGCGCGGTCAAGGATGCGGCGGAGATCGCCACGATGCGCCGCGCCGCCGATGTCGCCGACCAGGCCTTCGAGCAGCTGCTGACGGAGATCAAGGTAGGCATGACCGAGCGCGAGATCGCCACCCTGCTGGAGCAGCATATGATCGAGCTGGGCGCCAGCGGGACCAGCTTCTCCACCATCGTCGCCTGCGGACCTGGCGGCGCGCAGCCACACGCCGTCCCCACCGACCGTCCCGTGCGCCCGGGCGAGCCGCTGCTCATCGACTTCGGCTGCCGCGTGGACGGCTATTGTTCTGACACGACCCGCACGTTCTGCATTGGCGAGCCGGACCCGAAGCTGACCGAGCTGTATGCCATCGTCCGCGAGGCGCAGGATGCCGGTTTCAAGGCGCTGGCCGATGGCGTGCGCAAGGGGCGCGAAGTGGACATGGCGGCGCGCAAGGTCATCGAAGACGCCGGCTACGGCGAGCAATACTTCCACAGCCTGGGGCATGGCATTGGGCTTGCCATTCACGAGCTACCCGTCACCGCGACGCTGCGCGTGCCGACGCCCGAAGCCGACGTCGAACTGGCCAAACGCGAGCAGCTGGAGCCAAACAGCGTCATCAGCAACGAACCGGGCATCTACATTCCCGGCTGGGGCGGCGTCCGGCTGGAGGATATGGTGCTCGTCACCGCCGATGGCTACGAGATCATGACCGTCCGCAATCCCGAACATGTCCGCAGCATCGCTGGGTAGCGAACAGAGAAGGAGACAGCCGCCATGTCCGAGGAAACATCCGCAAAGACACCGAGCGTCTTCGACCAGTTTTCGCTGGCCGGGCGATTTGCGCTGGTGACAGGCGCGAGCCGTGGGCTGGGGCGTGTCATCGCCCTGGCGCTGGCCGATGCGGGCGCGGATGTGGCGCTCGTCTCGCGCTCGGCGGACCAACTGGCGCAGGTGGCGGAGGAGGTGCGGGCGCGCGGACGGCAGGCGGTCACCGTCACTGCCGACCTGACGAAGCTGGACGAACTGGGGCGGGCGGTCGATCAGGTCTACGAGGCCTTTGGCAAGCTCGACGTGCTGGTGAGCAACGCGGGCATCAGTCCGATCTGGAAGCGCAGCACGGAGGTCACCGAGGACGAGTGGGACGCCATCATGACGACGAATGTGAAGGCAACCTTCTTCCTCTGCACCAACGTCGCCGCGCGGATGGCTGAGCAGGGCGGCGGCTCGATCATCACGCTGGCGTCGGTCGCGTCGGTCGTCGGCACGCCGCGGATGGCGGTCTACGGCGCGAGCAAGGCCGCCGTCGCGCAACTCACCCGCACCTTCGCGCTTGAATGGGCCAGGCATCACATCCGCGTCAACGCCATCGCTCCCGGCTACATCGCCACCGACATGACCGCCGGGGTGCTGGAGCATCCCTACTTTGGCAACGCGATCCGTCAGGCGACGCCGCTGGGCCGCCCCGGCCAGCCACAGGAAATCGCCGGGATCGCGCTCTACCTCGCCTCGGATGCCTCCAGCTTCGCTACCGGACAGCTTTTCCTGGTGGATGGCGGCATCGCGGCGGAGTAACACGCAGTAGCGCTCTAGGACGTGTCTGACGAATCACGACTGGAGCCAGATGACAATGGAGGCGATAACGACCATCGCCCGGTAATTGGTCGCGCGCTTCTCGTAGCGCGTGGCGAGTCCACGCCACTGCTTGAGCCGATTCGCACACGTCTGCCACGGCCCAAAGTGCTCTGGCAGGTTCCGCCACGGCGCGCCGACGCTCAGCTTCTACACGATGCCGTTGATGACCGTACGGTGATCCCGCCACCGGCCGCCACGTCGCCCATGGTGCTTCCCGCTAGGGGATCGAGCGCGCGCTCCAGCCGAAGTTCTCGCCGCTCTCGATCCCGATACTGACGATGCGGTGCGGGTGGATGCGGAACATCTCCTGATCGAACCCAGGGATGACCTGCCCGCCGCCGGACCCAATCACCTCGACAGTGCCACGGATCTCCAGCATACGTGGACGCCACGGGTTAGTCGAGGCCAGGTCATCGACCACGAAGGCTACCCACGGGTTGTGCTGGACGTCGCGATACTTTTTGCGCTTGGCGAAATCGTGGCCGCCGATGTCAATCGTATCGAGTTCCGGGTTGTAGCGGAACCCGACTGGCACGACATGCGGGTGGCCATCCGGGCCGACGGTGGCGATGCGCCCCAGGCGCTGACTCTGGAGGTAGGCAATCTCGGCGTCGGTAAAGTGGCTCATGATCAGTGCTCTCTCCCTCTCTCTTTGCTCGTAGTTGAACTTTCGCAGACATCCGAGCGCAAATGGGCTCACGCCACGGCCCGCAAGCGGATGACAGGGATCTCGCGGTCCGTCTTCTGCTCATAGGCCGCATAGCCTGGCGCCAGCGCGACGACCTTCCGCCACGCCTCGGCGCGCTCCGCACCCCCCAACGACTCAGGCTTGACCTTGATCTGGCGCCCTGCGATCTCAATGGAAACGCGGTCCGGATTTCGCGCCAGATGCACGAACCAGGCGGGATGTTTTGCCGAACCAGCGCCGGACGCGATCACTAGCCAGGATTGATCGGCGTCGGAGTTGTGGCTGTCTGGAAACCAGCAGAGGACCGTTTGCCGGAGCTTGCCAGTTTTCGCGCCAACAGTGGACAAGAGCAGCAGCGGCTGCCCCTGCACCCGCATGCGGGCGCCGAAGCGATGATAGAGGCTCACCTGCATCCGGGTCATCCCTCCCAGCAGCGGACGCAGCAGCCGCGGCGCCTCCCAGCCACGCGTCCCTCGCGGTGGTACTTCGACGGCCATTTCCCCTCTCCTTCCCTCTATGCGCCTGGTGAGCTATTTGCTGGCTGACCAACTAATTGCGCGCCAACAACTTCTCGTCCGAGCGCGGTCGCTAGGACAAGTTGGACAAATTGCTCTGGATCTGAAGGAGCAAGCGGCGGAGCAGCAAGATCTCGGCGTCGCTCATCCCATAGATGATCCGCGCCTCCATCTGCCGCCAGACGTCGAGCACTGGCTGGACCAAAGCCTTGCCGTGCGGCGTGAGATACACACGTAAGATGCGCGCGTCCTCGGCGTCAGACTGCCGCGCGATGACGCCATCTCGCTCCAAGCGCGCGAGCATCTTGGTGACTGTCGACGTGTCCAGACAGAGCGCGCCAGCGAGTTGGGTCTGCGAGACCCCTTCCTCAATCGCTAGTCGGTACACCAGATTTTCCTGACCGACGTGGATGTCAAGCGCATCCAGGGCGGCGGCAGCGCGGTTACGCTGCGCACGGCAAACTTGGACCAGGAGTGGACCAATGTCCGGTTCGATGTGTGCCACATACCCTCCTCAGGCACTTGGCCAGCCAACTATTTCAGAATAGTATCTCCTCCACCCGCGTTCGTCAAGTGCCATTCTGAGGCCCGGACGGCAAGTCCGCGCGGTTGTCCGACGGGCGGCCACCACGGCTCTCTGCTCTGAGGAACTCAGAGCCATCGATTCACCAGACAGGCCCTAATCCGAGACGGTGGGGCGGTCGCGCACGACCATCATCGTCGCCTGGATGAGCGCAACGGTCTGCTGGGCGCCATCCGCGCGCTCGGCGACCACCTCGCCGGTACAGACCATAATCGTGCGCCCGGCTTCACCACCCGGCCCCGCGCCACGAACCGCTCACCCGCCGCTGGATTGAGCAGATTGACCTTAAACTCAATCGTCAGGACCCCAACGCCCGGTGGCATTAGACTCAACGCGGCATAGCCACAGGCGGAATCGGCGATGGCGGTGATGATGCCCGCATGGATAAAGCCGTGCTGTTGCGTCAGCGCCTCGCGAAATGGCAGCGTGATCTCCGCCATGCCGGGTTGCACCTCAGTCATCTGGGCGCCCAGCAGCGCCATGACCTGTTGCCGACTAAAACTGCTCCGCACACGCGCGGCAAAATCCTGATCTGGTGGTACCATCGCTCTCTCGTTCCCGTCTGTTGGTGATGGCTGCTTGAGCGCAACTTCCTACGGAAAAAAATAAGAGGCGTCCCTTTGTAAGAGACGCCTCACCCTACACGTGACTACGAACCCGCGCTACTGGGCTGATAACCTATGCCGCGCCTGGCTGGAACGCCCGCGCCGCCTCGTTGATATCGGCGATTGCCGTCTCGCTGAGCGCGACTGGCGCCTCCTCCGCTTGCTGCCGATGCTTCGGCACGCCCTTCATCCGGCATTCCCAGCACAATTGAAGCATCGAACGCGACGTTGGCGCATTCGGGTCGCCGCCGAGTCGCCACATCTCGGCGTTGTCGATCACGCGACCACACTCTTCACAACGCATCTCAGGCCCCCTCTCGCATAACAGCGCAAGGTGATACAGGCCTCGGTGCGCAACTTCGCGCTACCGTGCATCGCCGGAAGCTCAGGCATCCGCGAACGCGACACTGCGGCGGAGTTGTGCATAGTATACCATATCTCTGGGCCATTGCGGCCACAGCTTGTGTAGCAAATTGCCAGTGGCAGAGCGGAGAATCGCAGCGAGATGTAACCCGGCGCTATACTATGGAATGTGAAGCAAAAGAGGGCCTGACGGAGAAAAGCGCAGACATGCCGCATCCGAATGGGCAACAATACACATGGATGGAGAATCGAAATGGCAGTTCAGGAACGCGAGATTGAGCCAAAACCGTTTGATATCGCCCGCATGCGCCGCGCCGTGCGCGAGATTATTGTGGCGCTGGGCGAAGACCCCGAGCGCGAGGGGCTGCGCGAGACGCCGCGCCGCGTGGCCGATATGTACGCCGAGGTGTTTGCCGGACTGCATCAGGATCCAGAGGATGTGTTGCGGGTGGGCTTCGAGGAGGGCCATCAGGAGATGGTCATCGTCAAGGACATCCCCTTCTACAGCATGTGCGAGCACCACTTCCTGCCGTTCCATGGCGTCGCGCATGTCGGCTACATCCCCAACGGGCGGGTCGTCGGCCTCTCGAAGCTGGCCCGCGCCCTCGAAATCCTCGCCCGCCGCCCGCAGCTCCAGGAACGCCTCTCCAGCCAGCTTGCCGACGCGATCATGTCGGCGCTCGAACCTGCGGGCGTCGGCATAGTCATCAAGGCAGATCACCTCTGTATGACAGCGCGCGGCATCAAGAAGCCGGGCAGTTTGACTGTCACCAGCGCCATGCGCGGCGTCTTCCAGCGTGGGGCGGCCACCCGAGCCGAGTTCCTGGCGCTGATCGGCGAGTAGCGCGCGAGTGGACAGCCAGGTGGACAGCACGGCTGAGCTTGGCGCATACTAATGCGGGCGAAGGATATTTTTATCATTGCGGCGGGAGCGCGCATGTTGGAGATACGCATATTGACGGCGGATGAC
>DATBIB010000133.1:0-41658 GCA_036557205.1 Ktedonobacterales bacterium
AAGCGCGCGCTGAAGTAGGGGCTGTAACACGCCGGAGATGTGCCGCGTGGTGGGCATCGGCGCGGATTAGTACGCCGCGTCGATGGGAATCTGCTCCGCCGGGGGCGCGCTGACATGCTCGCCGCCGCAGGATGCGCGCACAACCAGTTCGGTTGGCCACTGCACGCGAGTCGGCTGTCGCAAGGCAAAGTCGGCGCGCGCGCCAACGGGCTGCCCCATCTGGCGATAGAGGCCGCCGCCAAAGAGGCGCGGGGCGGAGACCAGCGCCAACAACATTTCCGTCGCGCTGCGTCCCATCTCCGCGAATGGCTGCCGCACGGTGGTCAGCGCGGGGCGTGTATGCGCGGAGAGCGCAATGTCGTCGAAGCCTATGATCGCCAGGTCATCGGGGATACGCAGCCCCTGCGCCTCACTCGCCGAAAGAACGCCGTAGGCCATCTGGTCGTTGGCGGCAAACACCGCGGTTGGACGCTGAGAGAGGGCCAGCAGTTGCGTGGTCGCGGCACGCCCGCTGGCGGTGGAGAAGTCGCCTTGAACAATTAGCGCGGGATCAGAGGCAATATGCGCCTCTTCCAGCGCCTGCTGATAGCCCGCGTAGCGGTCGTGCGAGCACTGGTACTGGAGCGGCCCCTGAACGTAGGCGATGCGGCGATGGCCGTGGCGGATGAGATGGCGCACCGCTTCATACGCTCCGACGCGGTTATCTGGGCCGACCCAGGGTATCGGGCCAGGAAGGCTCTGGTCGTCGAGCACGACGATGGGGAAACCGCGTTCGTAGATCTCGCGCAGATGGGTAGACGACTCGCGATTGATGGGCGCCGTGGATTCAGCGCCGGCGAGACCATCGGGATAGACGGCAAGCAGCCCATCTATCAGGCGGGTGGCCAGAATGCGGTCGATCAGGCCGCTGCGGTCGGTGCGGTGGCTGATGCTATAGAGCACCAGCTCGTAGGAAGTCTGCTCGATCACGTCGGCGACGCTCTGCATGATCTGCGGCATCAGCGGCCAGGTGAGCGAGGGCACCAGCACCCCAAGCAGTGGCGAGCGGCCGCCTGCCAGGCTGGACGCGGTGACGCTGGGGACGAAGCCGTGCTCCTGCACGACCTGCATCACGTGCTCGCGCGTTGCCGGGTCGACGTCAGGCTTGTTATTGAGAACACGCGAGACGGTAGCCGTCGAGACACCGGCAAGCTGCGCGATGTCACGAATAGTGAGCTTGTCCGACAAAAGTTGAACCCTCCTCATGGACGCTGGTATTGCGTCGTCCGATTGGTTCTGGCGCGTTCACATGCACACGCATATGCCATGGGACAAGTGACATCCATGCCGTCTGTCCCCGCTTCCGGTAGCGAATACAATTGACCCTCCCCATGCCTAAAGGCAGGGGATTCCTCCTTCAACGTGACGAGCCTCATAGTGGGTCTTACAGTCACTCCAGAGGCGTTTACGTTCCCGTCGGCCCGACGGTACGTTGGTACATTCCCAGTCTGTTGTGAAGCAGAAGCTTGGTTATCGCATTCTGTAGCCTGGCAACACGATAAGTATAAGAGCGGCATTGCCCAACGTCAAGGGACCGGAATTTTCTACTGCCCGCCCGCTGTCCGTGCCCCGGCGCTTTCCCGTTCATCAGGGCGCACCGCCGAAGTCACTGAGGTCGACGAGGTGGCATGCTGGCGTCCCTCGCGCACAAGCGAGAAGACGATAGCCAGCGCGCAGATCACGACCGACACCAAGAAGGCGTGGACCATCCCAGTCGTGAAGTCGGCGGAGATGCTGGCGGCCAGATGGCCCACCGTACCCAAAAACACGGCGTTCATCACCGCGGGCGGCATGGAGGCGGCGGCCACCGCCAGCGCCACGGCGAAGCTGAAGACCATGCCGACGTTGCGCATCGTGTTGAGCGTGGCCGAGGCGACCCCGAGGCGGTTGCGTGGCGCGGCGCCCATCGTCGTGCTGGTATTGGGCGACCAGAAGAGACCACTACCCACGCCCATGATGATTAGCGCGAGCGCCAGCACCGGGTAGGGCGTGGCGGGGGTGAGCGTGAAGAGCACCAGCAGCGCCAACGCCTGAGCCGCCAACCCCAGCGACGCCGGAATCTTGCCGCCGATGCGATCCGCCCAGCGGCCGCTGAGCGGGCCAATGATGGAACTGACCAGCGGCATCGGCAGGATGAGCAGCGCTGCGGTCAACGGCGTGTAGGCGCGGACGCCCTGCAGATAGAAGATCAGCAGGAAGTTGACGGCGAAGATCGCCAGTGATTGCAGCGTAGCGGCTGCTACCGAGAAGGCATAGGTGTGATTCTCGAAGAGGCTGAGGTCGAGCATTGGATAGGCGAAGCGCCGCTCGCGCACGAAGAAGAGCGCCAGCGCCACCACCGCCAGCGCGAAGAGACTGAGGATCGAGGGCGTGAACCAGCCAGTGCCGATACCGCCGGTAATCGCCAGCAGCAGCGCCACCAGCCCCACGCTGAAGAGCACCGCCCCCAGGATATCGAAACGCTCGCCCTTCGGATTGGGCGCGATGTCATGCAGCAGGAGGTAGGCGAGCAGCGTCGCCGCGATGCCAATGGGCAGGTTGACGAGGAAGATCCAGCGCCATGACCCAATCGCCAGGATGATCCCGCCGAGGACTGGGCCGAGGACGCTGCCCGCACCCCAGGTGATCGCGTTGATGCCCATCGCCTGGCCGCGCTGTCTCGCCGGGAAGACCTCGGTGATGATCGCCATGGCGTTGGCCGAGAGCATCGCGCCGCCCAGTCCCTGCACCACACGCGAGCCGATGAGCATGGTGTCGCTCTGCGAGAAGCCACAGGCCACCGAGCCGATGGTGAAGATGATGAAGCCGAGGTTGTACATCTTCACCCGGCCAAACATGTCCGCCATGCGGCCAAAGGTCAGCAGCAAGACTGTGCTGACGAGCAGATAGGCCATCAGCACCCAGGTCATGCGGACGAGGTTGGAGTGCAGATCCTGGAGCATATCGGGCAGGCCGAGGATGACAATGGTGGAGTCGATGGCAACCATCATGGAGCCGATGGTGGTCACGAGCAGCGCGACCCACTTGTATTCGAGCTTTCGCATGTAGCACCTGTAGTTGGAGAGCGAGCAATGACGTAAACGTGAAGGTGATGCTTACTCCACTAAATATAGCATAGGGCGCACCCAGGCGATACCTGACACTTTGGCCAGTGTTGGTTGGCAGTCGTCGTTAGTGTCGTTGAGAAGGCGCTCGCCTGGAGGTCACCTCAAACGCGTGCATTGCTGTCTTGGTGACGAATGATGACAAGCGCTCGCTCATTAGCTATTTAAGTCCGGACATACCTTGGCATAGGGAACGCTGCCCACATACTGGGTCCACTCTGCTTTGGTGAGATTGCGTGATGCGACAGCGCAGGCGGCCCGTTGCCAATCGCTCACATTTAACGACCTGGTGATGATGATTCCATCGCCATCGTCCCACGATAGGTAGCGACCATCGCGGCTGAACGTAGCACCGAAATTATCAGGTCCTGTGTGCGGGAAATGCACATAGGGCGCTTTTTGGGCGATGTCCCAGATCGTAAGCGAATAATAGCCAAACGTGGCCAGGTACCGACCATCGGGAGTAAAAGCAACAAGTCCGCTTACACCACCAGATACTGACGAGGGCTGAGTAAGCAGCGCCTTCAGCATGTATGTATCAAATGTAGACGTGCGTCCATCATCATCGTGTAGAGTGACTTCGTTGCCATGCAGGTTCTGGGGCAATGTACCCAGGGATTTCCCGACTTTGATCGGCTTCATCTGCGCCGCGCCCGTCGCTCGGCTCCAAAGCATGAGAGTTGTGCGGTCGCTTAGGGTGGCAATCTTTGAGCTATCCGCGCTGAACGCCACCTCAATATCTAGTGCGGGTGCGGTAGATATTCGCTGCAGCATCACACCGGACGCAACATCCCAAATTACTATATTCGAGTGGCCTGTATTGAAATCCAAGAAGACGCCTGCGAGATATTTGCCATCCGTGCTGAATGCCGCGCGCTGGCAGGGAGCGATATCCTGCGTATCGGATAAGCGCCGCAAGAGTTGATGACCAGTAACATCCCATAACAAGGTATCGCTTTCACATTCCGCGGCCATTTGCCCATCGGCTGAAAGTGTGACGTATCCAGGTCCCTGAATCGGGACCTTGCTGAGCGTCGCACCAGTGAAAGGGTTCCATGTGTAGATGTTCAGGCCATTGCGCATGATCAGATTCGTGCCAGAAGCGCTATACACAGGCCGACTATCACCGAAAGCTCCCTGTTCATAAGGCAAGACAATATAGGAGCTTATTGCATCGTATACTCCAATAGTCCATTCATAAACGCCGCCAGCGCCACCTGGAGTCAGCACATGCTCTCCGTCAGGAAGAAAGACCATGCCGCCGATGGTCGAAAGGTGGCCAACAAATGGCTCGCCGATCATTTGCAGTCCGTTGACAGCCCACAACTGCATCTGTCCCTGGTTACAGTTGTCTCCTGAGCAGGCGCCGAACATAAGCGAAGACAGGAGATAATTGCTGTCCGAGCTGAATGTCAGGCCGAACACCTCGCCAAGTTCATTGCGCACCAGGGCGGAATATTTCAAAGTATGGGTAGCAACTGACCAAATTTCTATATCGCCGTGGTTACAACGAAATGCGTTAGTCACGCTATCCAGGGCGCATGTCCCAACAGCAAGCAGCGAATCATCATCGCTAAATGCCATGGTTGTCATGCCACCAGGTCCAACAGAGAAGGTCGCAATAAGATGCCGTTGCGAAACATTCCAAACATTCACCTGCCCATTCGCGCAGTGAAGAGCATTTGCCGGGCATCCACCCACCGCAATGAGTGACGCGTCATGGCTAAATAAGAATGGCTGGTTGGCAGTATACGGTATATCGAACGGTGACCCAAGTTGTTTGCCTGACTTCGTGTCATATTGCCGCACCTGTATTCGAGTTTGGTCGTTCGGCCCGTTCAGATCGAATTCATAGGTATACGCGACTTCCACCTGCGTGTCATTCTGGCTGAAAGCCACAGCAAACTCGTAGTCAAGATTATCGAGTTCGATCTTTTGCAGAATCGCGCCAGTTGCCGCATCCACAAGCGACAGACGTTGTGGCGCCAGAATAGCGAGGAGCGTACCATCGTGGCTCACAAGCACGCTGGAGATACTGGCGGGTCTGCTTCCTGTTAGATCGGAAGGAAGCGCCAGTGTTTTCGGAGCGTGTGCTGGCTCAGCCATATCCCAGGCATAGAGAGCGCTGCCGATACCATAGAGCTTCATACCATCAGGGCTGACTGCCACATTGGTGACCAATCCACCTGGCGCGTGATACATGCCCGTTAAATGCGGATTATCCACCAGCGCATCGAGCAACGCATCGCGCGTCTGGACATTGGAGTCCATTTTGGTCGCCTCGGCGCCAAGAAGCAGCGCCAGGTCTGGAGTATCCTGATTTAACGCTACACCAGACTCTAGCGCTAATTGTCGGGCGATGGCGGTGTTTCGCTGCTGGGTGGCGATATGCTGCTGGGTATTCGCATTTTGAAAGAGCAGCAGGCTAACGATAGACAGAATCAGAAAGATGGATGTGGAAGCGGCGAGGACGCCTGTAGTAGTGCGCTGGCGTCGCGTGGTGGCACGCCGACTCGCGGTTATGAACTGCGTCTGAAGTGGCGTGGGGGCTGGCTGAATATCCACCCCCTTCGCCAACCACTGCTCAGCCTCTGTTAGCTCTTTGCCGCGCAGCACAAGACTGCGATCTTTCTTCCCGGCCTCCCATTGCCTGGAGCGCACAAGCAAGGAGGCTGATAGTTTCCAGAAGCCAAGATCGGTGTCAAGTGCGAATTCCAGCTTTCTGAAAGCCTCCTCGCGATTATCACTCGCCCGGAAGAATATCCAGTTGAGTTCGCGGAGCACTGGTGGCGCTTGATCGCCTGCAACATTTGCGCATACAACCGGAATGATCCGTTTCTTGAATTGCTGCGCATGAGCTACTTCTTGCATGCAAACATGCGAACCAAGGGATTCAGGGCTAAGCACAAATACAAACGTGTCAGCCGCTTCAATGGCGTCGTATACCTCTTGGAGCCATCGCGCTGATGGGGGAATACCCTCCCAGTCAACCCACGGATCGCGCTTCGCCGTCTTGAGCATTTCGTAGAGTTCGCGGACAAACTCCTGATCTTTTCGCGCATATGAAATAAAGATGTCGTTCATAGAGCGACTCCTCTACAGTCAGGAAAATTCATGAGGCGCGTTCCGCTTCGGCTCGCAGGTAGTCCGCTATGTATGAACCTGGAAAACGAGATTACAATCCACTCTGATAGCAACGAGTCTCACAACACAAGTATAGCATGCGATCATCGAGAGGGGTCATACGTTGCCACCTTCGTTGCGAGGGCAGCGCTGGCGTGCTACCCTTTCCATTGAAAAACGACATGCCAGCGAGATATGCTCCCCTCCCGACCTGCGGCTTCTGGTTCCCCCTCCCACTTCAGGGGAGGGGGCTAGGGGGAGAGGGCGGCGGCCCGAAAGGGGATATTCACCATGAGCGATTCGAGCGACAAACATCAGGATCAGCAGCCGAACCAGCCAGCGACGAGCGCGGACGCGGACCAGTGGCGCGCCACCACCTACGCCCGCGCTGTGGCGAAGCAGGGCGAGCGCGCCGCCGAGTTCACCACCAGTTCCGATATCGTCGTCGGGCCGCTTTACACTGCCAAGAACCTGGCGAGCTGGGACGCTGAGACGGCGCTGGGCTATCCCGGCGAATATCCCTACACGCGTGGCATCCAGCCGACGATGTATCGCGGGCGCTTCTGGACGATGCGCCAGTATGCCGGGTTCTCCTCGGCGGAGGAGTCGAACCAGCGCTACAAATACCTGCTGGAGCACGGCACGACTGGCCTCTCGGTCGCCTTCGACCTGCCGACGCAGATGGGCTACGACGCCGATAGTCCGCTGGCGGAGGGCGAGGTGGGCAAGGTCGGCGTCTCGATAGGTAGCCTGGAAGACATGCGCGCGCTCTTCGAAGGCATCCCGCTCGAACGGGTCTCCACCTCAATGACGATCAACGCTACTGCCTCGATCTTGCTGGCGCTCTATATCGCCGTCGCGAAAGAGCAGGGCGCGGACATCCGCAAGCTCTCCGGCACAGTGCAGAACGACATCCTCAAGGAATACATCGCGCGCGGCACCTATATCTATCCGCCGCAGGCCTCGATGCGCATCATCACCGACCTCTTCCGCTACTGCGCCGACGAGGCGCCGAACTGGAACACGATCAGCATCAGTGGCTACCACATCCGCGAGGCGGGCTCGACCGCCGCCCAGGAGATCGGCTTCACCCTCGCCAACGGCATCGCCTACGTCCAGGCGGCGGTAAATGCAGGTCTGGATGTTGACCGGTTCGCGGGGCAACTCTCGTTCTTCTTCAACGGCCATAACAACTTCTTCGAGGAGGTCGCCAAGTTCCGCGCGGCGCGGCGCATGTGGGCGCGGATCATGCGCGAGCGCTTCGGCGCGAAGGATGCCCGCTCGCTGCTCTTGCGCTTCCATACGCAGACGGCTGGCTCGACGCTCACCGCCCAGCAGCCCGATAACAACGTCGTGCGCACAGCCTATCAGGCGATGGCGGCGGTCCTGGGCGGCACACAGTCGCTCCATACGAACTCGAAGGATGAGGCGCTCTCGCTGCCGACCGAGGAGGCGGTGCGGCTGGCGCTACGCACGCAGCAGATCCTGGCCTACGAGACGGGCGTGGCCGATACGATTGATCCACTGGCGGGATCGTACTACGTCGAGTCGCTGACCGATGCGCTGGAGGCGCAGGCACAGGAATATATCGACAAGGTCGAGGCGCTCGGCGGCAGTGTCCGCGCCATCGAGCAAGGCTACATCCAGCGCGAGATCGAGGAGGCCGCCTATCGCTACCAGACGGAGCTGGACGAGCAGAAGCGCGTCGTCGTCGGCGTCAATCGCTTCCAGCAGGCGGACGAGACGCCCATCCCGACGCTGCGGATCGACCCGGCGGTGGGTCAGCGCCAGGCGGCGAAACTGGCGGCACTGCGCGACCGGCGCGATAACGCGGCGGTGACATCGGAGCTGGCGGCGCTCGAAGCGGCGGCGCGAGGCAGCGAGAACCTGATGCCGCGCATCCTGGCGACGGTCGAGGCGTACGCGACGCTCGGCGAGATCAGCGACACAATGCGCCGCGTCTTCGGCGAGCAGCACGCCGAACGCACGATGTGAGACTGGCGTCGCACAATGACGCCAGCAGATGGGGTCACGAACAGCAAGACATGTGAAGCGTCTCGTACCTGCTCTATATACAACAATGGAGCGATGATGCTAGAATAGGCGCGCATACGATGGTAGGTGCGTTGAAGTGATGTGTGACGCAGCCACATCTGGTTTGGCGATCATCACAACCGATCCATCGAGGAGGAGTGCGCCATGGCAATCGAAAACATTCGCAAGTACTTTCTTATCTCCCTGGCTCTGGCCGCGCTGGATGGGTGCGTTCTTGGAATCGCGATTGCTAGTTCTGCGGGGCCCGATGCCTCAGGCTTTAGCACCGGAGGAGCAGCATCGATCAATCCTGTGGCATTGATCTTTGGCGTCTTGCTCTTTCTCGCTAGTGTCGTGCTCGAACTCATCTCATGGGTTGGCTCCCTTGTTCGCTCAGGGCAACTTGGCCAGTGGGGCTGGTTTATCTGCATGCTGCTGCCTTTCGTGAATTCCTTCGCGTTTCTCCTGTATGTGATCATCGGACCAACTCCTATTGCTCCTATGCAACCGCTCAAACAGCCCTTGCCATATCAGCAACCCTACGGTCAGCAACCCTACAGCCAACAGCCGTATACTCAACCACCCTACGGCCAACCGCCACAATATGGCCAGCAGATCAATCAACCACCTTACGGGCGACCTGATTAGAATTCAAGCGCACGCAAACAGGCTCCTGCGAATGTGCACCTGAACAACCAATTGTGTCCGTCGCCAAATTGGCGTCGGCTTGCCTGCCATGTACGCCATCAGAGAACCAGTTTGCTACAGCATGCGCACGCCCTGTCACAATTTCACCTCGTTATGGCATATTAGGCAGAGAAGTTGACGCATCAACCGACAACTAAGGGCAGCGAGCGGCAGGGAACGGGGGCGTCATGCGGATGAAAGAGCGGCCGCCGGAGCCAATGAGCCAGGCGGCGGCATTCTGGGAGCCGGTGCTCCAGATGCAATCGGCGCTCATTGGCTTTGCGCGCGGGCTGGTGGGCGACGACGAGCTGGCGCGCGACATCGCGCAGGACGCCTTCATGGACGCATGGCAAGCGGCACGCCGACAGACGCCGCCCTTCGATGCGCCTGCCGCGCCTGATGACTTGACGGGCATTCGCCGCTGGCTCTTCACCGTCGCCTATCGCCACGCCATCAAGCATCTGCGCCGAGGGAAGACCATCGTCTGGCAATCGCTCGACGCGCTCGAAAGTCTATCTCCCTCTACCTTACACACGCCAGGTCGCTTCGAAGATGCCCTTGCCGAGGCGGAGGCTTTGCGTATGGCGTTGCGGAGCGTCGAGCCAGAGGACGCCGCCTGCGTGCTCTTGCAGGTCGTCCACGGATTTAGCACCGCCGAGATCGCGATGATTCTCGCCATTCGCGCGGATACCGTGCGCAAGCGGCTCTCGCGCGCCAAGCAGCGTCTACGCGACGCCTATCTCGCCCTCTCTCAATCCGAGTCGCCTGAAGGATAACCGAGATGACACACCCAACACCACTTCCAGCGCCAACGTCGGAGTGCGCCGCCTTCGAGCCGCTGCTGCCGCTGCTCGATTCCGACGCCCTGACGCCAGACGAGGCGACCGCCACACGCGCACACATCGCCGGATGCGCCTGGTGTCGCGCGCAGCTTGAGGGCTACGACGCCTTTGAGGCCGCCCTGCGCCGTCACTATGCGTCGGATGCGGCAGGTATTACACCAGAGAGAATCATGCGCGCCACTGCGGATAACCATGCAGATGAGGTGATGGAGGATGAATCACCGCAACTTGTCCTTGAAATATCAACTATCACACCTACGACACCGGGAACAGCGCGGAAGCGGTGGCGTTTCGCCGAGATTGCGGCAGTGGTGGTCGTCGGGCTACTCGCCGCGACGCTGCTGGTCAGCCGCACCGGGATACTGAGCGGACTGCCCTTCAACCGGACGCCGCTGAAATCGGCGGCGGGCGCGGTGGTCTTTGCTCATAGCGTGCCATGGGGCAAGCTCCAGCTCAATGGGCAGACCATCGGCGTCGCAATTGATGGTCATCACCCGCTCTATTTGCCACGCGGGCAAAACACACTGACCTACACTGCGCCGCCTTTGCCAGCGCTGACCTGCACGATGAGCGCGCCCGCCGCGCGTAGCGACACCTGCGCTCTCTACTCGGACCCCGAAGACGATTCCAACGGCCCAACGTTTCAAGGCCGGGTGATCGATCTGGAAGCGACGCCTGACCGTCTTTCCGCGACGCAACGCGACGCGCTCACGATGGCAATCCAGCAGCAGCTCGATACACTCGACGCCACAGTGACCATTCAGCCAGGCGATCACTATGCAACACCCGAAGGGCGCTTTGTGACGTCCGACCGGACATTTACGATGACCCTGAAATCTAGCGCCACATCTGATGGAATCGGTCTCACCAGCTACGGCTGTGTGCCATTCTGCCAGAATGTTCCAGGAAATGTCTGGACCATCTCCCCGGCATTCCGTTGGGAGTATGTGGATCAGTATGGGAGGCTAGAAACGGTGCTCCAGGGGCCAGCGGGATACAGCAGCCAAAGCGACATCGAGCTTGGTATGCAATTGCGGTGGAATGGCGCATGGCGGGTTTCATTTCCAGATGGAACGATTTCGTCGGCGACATGCTCGCTTGTCTCTGACATTATGGAAAATCGCATGCTCAGCAGCGGATACCACGGTGGTTTTGGCATGGGCTGCGGAGAGAATTCCCTGCCCACCACCTATATCGGGACGTTAGTCGACCTGAGCATGTCGGATAGCGCCAGCGGCGGTTCCGAAAGGACTGGCCGCGTGCTCTATCGTGGCGGCGCGCTGATCGCCGCGGATAGCATAGCGCACGACCTGGCGCCGTGGATGCCAATCGCCAGCGCGCATGAGCAGGCCATCGTCCGCCAACTGCTAGGTCTCAACAGTTGAGGTATCTCGCCTTGCCGACGCGCTCGCCGATATGTCACGATATCATCAACACGCGGGCATAGCGCCCGACCAACGATGATACGAAAAGAGATGGCGCAAGCGCGATGGCAAAAACGGCAAAACACGAAATAGAACCCGAACTGCACGAGACCGAAAAGACTGAGGATCCCGTAGAGACAACGGAACTCACCGATATGATTTGGGAAAAGCATGTCTTCGTCTGCACTGGTGGCAAACACTGCGCCGAGGTGGATGGCGACGGGCTGGGGGTGCATGCGGCGCTGAAGCGGCAGGTGGCGCTGGCGGGGTTGCGGGACCGGGTGCGCGTCAATCACGCCGGTTGCCTGGATCAGTGCGGCTTTGGGCCGCTGGTGGTCATCTACCCTGAGACGGTCTGGTATGCGGGCGTGCGGCCGGAGGATATCGAGGAGATCGTCCGCGAGCACTTGATAGGCGGTCGGCCGGTGGAGCGGCTACGCTACCGTAACCGCCCTGGCAAGAACAAGCTCCCTCGCGACGAGCGGAACCGCCCAATTGGACGCCCCGCGCGTCACGAATAGCGCTCCCACTCAATAGCCGCTGCCGTAGCCACTGCCGCCCGAACCACTGGCGGGCGCCAGATCGACCGTCGCGACGAACCACTTGCCAAACAGACCATTGCCTTTGGTGTCGCCCGGCGCCGAGTCCGCCGCATAGGTGTAGAGCGGATGGCCGTTGTATTCAATCTGCGCCTGCCCGCTGCGATCCACCGTCGTCAGCACGCCGGTCAGACCAGCGATGGGCGCGACGCTCATGGAGGTTGACATCAGTGGCGGCCAGGTGGAGATACATCCGCCAGCGCTGGTGCAGGCGACCGCCGTCGCGCTGTCAGAGGTAAAGTAGTAGAGTGTTTTCCCATCGCGGTTCACGAGCGCATCCTTGTTCGAGCCATTGACGCTGACCGAGCGGGTGCAGATGAGCGCCGTGCTGCTGGCGCAGGCTGTCTGGGCTGAAGCGCTGCTTGAGCTGCCGCTGGTCGCGGTACTACTACTGGAGCCATACAGGCCGCCGCTCGATGGACTTGTCGCGCCACAGGCCGCCAGACCCGTTACGATGGCGAGCGCCAGGAGCAAAAGCAGTGGGATAGGCGTTTTCCTGAAAAGCTTGTCTGCCATGTGCGTTTCCTTTGGATGTGAATGAGCGACGAGATGTCGGAACAATAGCCAGCATTCATAAGGGGCTACGCACGAATGTTACGGTCGCGCATTGGGCGTGAAGCAGGCATGAAACATGCGACCGTCTGGACTTTTGGGTAGACCATGCACAAGATTGGCGACTGCTCCGTCTGGTGTTGTGGAAGGCTGTCGTTGCCGACGGCTGAGCCCTGGCAGCTCACCCCATAAGCCGTCACGCGCTGTAACGTCCCTGCTCTCTGTTTCGTCTTATGGTGTGCCGACCCTATCGACACTATCGAAAACGCACTGAAACGTACTGTGTGGGATTCTTGCTCGCACGAGGAGTTCATGAATATATGGCGCATGGATTGAGCGAAGAAGATACACCACCTCGCCAACAAGCGGAGCAACTAGAACAACTAGAACAACTAGAACAACTAGAACAATCCCGGCGGCAGTGGCTCAGCGCGCAACCCACCCAGCAACTGACTCCCTGGGCTGCCACTCGCCCCAGAACGGCATCTCGCAACAAACCCACCACTGGCCCCGGCAAATCACCTGTGCGGCGCTGGACGAAGCGCGCATATCCGGCGGTGCTGCTGGCGGTGGTGGCCTGCCTGCTGGCGGTGCTTGCCTGCGACCTGTCGCCAACCATCCTCTCGGTGCTCTCACGCGGCGTGCATGGCAACGAAACGGGGTCACAGACCGGTGTGGAGATCCCGACACCCGCGCACTATCCTCCCGAAAAGCCACTGACATTCGCCGATATCGTCAACCAGACGGTGAACTATGATCTGGCGCGGATGACGCTCGACGAGAAAATTGGCCAGATGATGATGTTCGAGACCTACGCCCAGTCGTGGGATAGCACGATGATCTCCATGGTCAGCCAGATGCATGCGGGCGCGATCATCATCTACAAGAAGAATATGGTAAGTCCGAGCCAGTTGACGACGTTCATCTCGACGGCCCAGGCGCATACTACCATCCCGATGTTCGTCACGATGGACGAGGAAGGCGGCAATGTTGACCGCCTGGGTGATATGGGCTTCAACCCGCCATTGCCGTCCGCCGTCTACCTTGGCTCGACCGGCAATCCGCAACTGGCCGCTCAGGCGGGCGCGCGCGCCGCGGCGGAACTGACGCAATATGGCATCAACACCGACCTTGCGCCGGTGGTGGATGTGCGCGTGACGCCTGGCCAGATCGAGGGGCCGCGCCTCTATGGCGACGACCCAGCCACTGTCACGGCCTATGCGGGCGCGTTTCTCCAGGCGCTTCAGCAGAACCACATCATTGGCACCCTCAAGCACTGGCCGGGCATTGGCGACGCGGCCCAGGACCCGCACCTGACGCTGCCGGTCATCAACCGGACGCGCGCCCAACTGGAATCGACCGAATTCGCGCCCTTCCGCAACCTGCTGAAGGACAATCCTGGCATGATTATGGTGACGCACGTCATTCTTACGGCGATTGACCCCAGCATGCCATCATCGCTTTCCCCCAAAGTGGTGCAGGGCGTCCTGCGCGATGAACTGGGCTACCAGGGCGTCATCATCACCGATAATCTGTGGATGGATGGTGTGAGCAGCCGCTATTCGCTCGGCCAGGCCGCTGTGCTGGCAATCGAGGCGGGCGACGACCTGCTCGAAGGCGCATGGGATCCCCAGCATCTGCAACTGATGATGAACGCCGTCAAGAGCGCCGTGAACTCGGGGCAGATCAGCGTGGCTCGTATCGATCAATCGGTGCGGCGCCTGCTCACGCTCAAGGCGACCTATGGCATTCTGCCGCTCCATAGCGCCCGCCAGCCCCGCCCGGTGCCGAACGATCTTGCGTACGCTGGCAACGTGCTCGGCAACGCCGACCTGCCCCGTGGCTACGCGAACGCGGCATAATCGCATCGCCGTTGCCCATGAGAATTGCCTGACAGATTTGCGTCGGTGGCGCGCTATTGCCATTGAGCACGTGCGAGTCTCGTGCTGACGCCTGGCGAGGACATTTCTCATGCGCAAGCGTACGCAGCCGGACAGGATCATCTCTGAGGATGATTTTGCCCGCCTGGTAGACGCCCATCAGCATCGACTGCATGTCTACCTGGCTGGCCTCACGGGTCAGCCAGAGCAGGCGTTCGACCTCGTGCAGGAGACCTTCTATGACGCCTGGCAGGCGGCATGCAAGGGCAAGCCGCCATTTGTCGCCAACGCGGCGGAGGCGGATGTTCGACGCTGGCTCTATCGGGTGGCGACCAATAACGCCCTCTCGCTGCTACGCCGCCATCGGCTGATCCACTGGGAGTCGCTGGACGACCATGTCGAGTTGCTGCCGGATGCGCGCACGCCCTTCGACGATCACCTGGCCGAAAACGATATCCTGCGGGCGGCGCTGGCCCGGCTGGCGCCACAGGATGCCGCGTGTCTGCTGCTGCGCGTAGTGCACGGCTTCAGCGCGCGTGAGGTCGGCGAGATGCTCAGGACATCGCCCGAGAACGTCAATACCCGTCTTGCCCGCGCCAAGCAGCGATTACGCGCTGCCTATGAGCAACGGCAGCCGGACCGAGGGGAGGCGCCAACTTTCCCATGACCATGAATCATCGTACGCCAGCGTCAGCCATCACCTGCGCCCAGATGGAGTTGCTACTCCCCATACTCGATGACGGCGAGAACGACCCCGCCTACGCCGCCGCGCTGGAGCATCTCGGCGCCTGCGGGCGCTGCCAGCAGGAACGCGCGCGCTATACCGGGCTCGATCAGGCGCTACGCGAGCGCTTCGGCGTCTCGTCAGTTCGGCCACACGCGACGGAGGTTATCATGCGGCACATTACCGAGCGATCCAATCAGGCTGAGACCACCGACACTACTGTCCAAAACGCGCCACTCTCGAACGGTTTCCGACGCCCCTACCATATCTCACGTCCATGGCTCTCCGGGCTGGGAGCCGTCGCGGTGGTTGTCGTGCTGCTGGGCATGGCCGCGCTGCTCTTTGGCGGACGGCTCGGCCTGGGAGTCGGCTCGCGCGGTGGGCCGCCACGGCCGAGCTTCCCGGGAACGCAGGGTCTTTTCGCCGATGTCAGCATGGTCTCGCCGACGGAGGGCTGGGCGCTGGCGCAGGTCACGAAGACGCCTGACGGCAAATCCACGACGAACACTGTCACCTTCTATCACTATCTCAACGGAACCTGGACACCAGAAGCGGTGACGCTGAGTGCGTCGGCGGCCACAGCGCTGCGCAAGAACGGCGTGGGCGGCTTCAACGGCGCGATCTCGATGGATTCGGCGACGGACGGCTGGGCCATGGCGCGCGACTTCAACGTTGGCTCAGTCCTCTTCCACTATACCGGTGGCACGTGGCAGGAGGCCCCAGGTCCATCCAGCCAGAATCTGGCTGGGATCCAGGCGCTATCAGCACATTCGGTGTGGGCCTTCAATGATCCCTTTAGCAGTGAGTCACCAGCGATTTTTCACTTCGACGGCGCATCCTGGACGCAGCAGACGATCAACGCCAACATAGGCGCTCACGGGCAGATTCTTGCGTTGCAAATGGCCTCTGATTCCCAGGGGTGGGCGCTGATGAAGCCCTCGCAGGACTACGGCGATCCCAACTACACGATCCTCCAGTATGCGGGCAACGATACCTGGACGACGCACAGCGCGCTCAACGCGGGCAACCTGGGCGACATCAGCGGGATGGCGATGGTTTCCTCCACAGAGGGGTGGGCATTCGGAAGCCGCGCTATTGACGGCCCCAGCAGCGTGACGGCGGGGAAGCCGGTGCCACAAGCGCTTTACCACTATAGCAACGGCAAGTGGCAAACCGCGCCAATGAGTCTCAGCGGAACATTTATCACCCTTCAGAAGATTGTGATGCGGTCGGCGCACGATGGCTGGATCATCGCGCAGGACCAGAATATGCAGCCTGGCGTCACCGCCAGCGGCATCCAGAAGCACACGCTCCTGCTGCACTACGACGGCACAGCGTGGACGGAGGCGCAGACGCCCGACGTAGGTGGCGACGCCAGCGCGATCACCGGGATGTCTTTCGCGGGCGATGGCGGCTGGGCCTGTGGGTTCGTCGCCACACTCCCCGACGGCCAGACCATCCAGGACTCCGATGTGCCTTCCTACGGCTCGCCGATGCTGTGGTCGTATCAGAATGGCGGCTGGGTGCTGTACCAGCAGAAATAGCGCCCCATCAGCCTGGAACCCCTTCCCAACATCGGGAAGGGGTTGCTCTTTTTCCGCGCATCAATAGAAGCGGCATCAGCTCAGCACACGAACGTCAGCTAGCTGTGACATGCTATGCTACACTGGAAGCTGCCTTTCACGGTTTCGCGATAGGCATGCGGGTGCTCAGTTGTCATGATAGCGCGGGATGGGGCGTGCCATGGCATGTCATCCCATGCCTCAAGGCAGAGGTTTGTACTTGAAGCACATGGTCGTCATGCGGTTCTTGACCTGGATCTGGAAGCGACGCGCTACGCTTGCCGCCATCCTCGTCATTGGATTCGCCATCCTTCTGCGTGGCGCGCTCGTGCTCGCGGGGTGGCCCGGCACAGACAGCGACGATTCGACAATGGGCCTGATGGCCCGCCACATTGCCTTTCAGGGCGAGCACCCGATATTTTTCTGGGGGCAAGCCTACATGGGATCCCTCGAAGCGCATGTCGCCGCCCTCTTCTTTGCGTTCCTTGGCTCATCGCCCGCAGCCCTGAAGTTCGGCCTCATCCTGCTCTATGCGCTCTTCCTGATCGTGATGTATCTGCTGCTGAAGCTGCTGTTCAATCGGCGCTGGGCGGTAATTGGTCTCATCCTCTTGGCGCTGAGTACTCCCGCCGCGCTCTATCTGCTGCTCAACGCCTACGGTGGTTATCTGGAAACGCTGCTATTTGGGTCGCTGCTCGTTCTCCTGACCTGCTATCTGCTGCGGAATAGCTCCTCACGACGCCTGCGACGCCTGGCGTTGTTCGGCGCCTGGGGGCTGGTCGCTGGGTTCGGCGTCTACAGCGATCCGCTATTCGCCCCTTTCGTCGCGTTCTCACTGCTGGCGCTTATTGTTGTCCTGCGCCGTGAGCTACTCAAACACGCCGGAGTCTTCCTCTGCCTGGGCTTTCTGCTGGGCATATCGCCCTGGATCATCTACGTGGCGTCAGCGGCGTCACCAGAAGCCGCGAAAAGCTTCTTTCAACACACGCCATCGTCACGGCAGGCCGCTATCCCAGGCGCCACGACAGCCTCCCCTGACCCGATAACCGTTGCGGAAACGCATATGCTTGGCGTGGTCGTCATAGCGATTCCCAACATGACCAATGAGCTAAGCCTCTGCCCGCTCTCCGAGGAAGCCGCCTGGCCTCCGAATCAGTGGGGCGCGCCCTCGGCCCAGCCATGTGTCACTCTGCGCGGGCTGTGGGGCGCTGGATTCCTGCTTCTCATGCTCCTCACGGTGATGTGGGAGAGCGTCACGTTACGCAAACTGCTACGCGGCTCCCCGCACGAATGGTCAGCGAGCGAACGCCTACAGGCGCTCCGTGCGGTGGGCAGATTGCTGGCCGTAGCGGCGCCGTTATTGACCATCCTTCTCTTCGCCATAAGTTCGGCGTCGGCGACGGAGCCGTGGATTTTCGCACGCTATCTCGTCACGCTGCTCATCGCGTTTCCAGTGGCCCTGGCAGATGTGGGTGAGCGCATAGCCCGGCATCTGCCCGGCAGATACGCGCGTGCGGGAGGCATTATGGCGCTGACGCTCGTTATTGGGATACAGGCTCCTGGGCCGCTGGCCACGTTTGGTCAGGTTCATGCGCAGCAAACCGTCAATGCCCAGCAGATGGACCTGGTCCGGCAATTGGAGGCGCGCCATGATCTCGCGATTTATACCGAGTTCTGGACGTGCTACAGGACCGCTTTCCTCAGCAACGAACGGATCGTATGCAGCGTGCTTGATAGCAGCTATACGCAGAAGCCAAATCGGTATGCCGCGTACGATGATACGGTACGCGCGGTCAACCTGCCTGTTTTCGTTTTTCCTATTGCATCATCCCAGACGCGAAATTTCTCAGCCCTGGCGAGCAAACAGGGATGGCAGTATCACACAACCGCTGTCGATAACCAGTGGGTGATCTTTGAGGTGACCACTCTGAGCGACGCAACCTCAGGAGGCGGCTAGCGATCACTCTGACTTCGGCGGCTTTTCTGATGTTGGGTCGGCGTCTTCCTCGTTCGCCTCGTCATGGTCGTCGTTGTCGTCATCGTCGGCGGGAGATGCGTCTTCAGCGCGATCACCCCAGGCGTCGCCACTATCCTCATCCTCGGCCATGGGAATGGGTGGCAGCTCGCTCGCCTCGGCTGGCGTCTCCGTTGGTGTCTCTGTTGGCGCCTCCGTTGGCGCGGCGAGCGTGGGGATGGCCCGGCTCAGCGCGACACTGCCCCGCAGCATGTTGCGCCAGGCCTCCGCCAGCGACTCGCGCAGATCTTCCAGCCGCAGACGCATCTCTTGCTGCGCATGGGAGGCACGCCGTGAAGCCCCACGCGAGTCTCGTGATTGCCAGAGGGCGCGCGAGTCGAGCACCTGCCCCACCGCGCCTTGCAACTGCTGCAGCAGGTCAATCGTCTGGTTGAGCACGACCAACAGATCGCCCTCCGCCAGCTCAATGCGATTGAGCAGGCCGCGCAAACTGCCGCCGCGCCACCAGTTCAGCGCGACACTGTGGAAGCTCTCGACGATCCCCGGGCTGATCGAGACGCCCTCCTCGTATTCCAGCGTCTGCACCGTGCGCAGCGTCTTCCAGACCTCGCGGCGCACCTCCAGCAGATTGCGCGGCAGGGTATAGAGATTGTGCAGCGAGCGGTCGCTGCTATCATAGGTGAACCAGCTTACCACCTCCGCCAGCTCGCCGGGGTTCAGGCCATCCAGCGCGCCGCCGAGCGCCAGTTCCGTCAGCACCATGCCCGCCGGGTGGAAGATTGCCCGCAGCATCCAGCCGCGCATCGTCAGCTCGTCGTCCTCGTCGATATAGCCCATCATCCGCAGCACGTAGACCGTCGCGTTCAACTCCGCCGAGGCGGCGCGGCTCAACCCGCCGGACTCGCGCTGCGCCTTCTTCTTTCTGCGCTGGCTCTGGTAGAGCGCGTACTCCTCGTCCGTCCGCGACCGCGCTGGGCGGCCCCCCCGCCGCTGGAACTCGCGCAGACTATTGGCGACCGCCGTGCGCAACCGGCCATAGTCGCCGGGACGCCAGAGATTAAGGATGGTGTTGTAGCGGATGGTGAACGCGCTGGTGACAGGCAGCAATGGCGCGGTGAGCGAGGCGAAGGCTGGCTCGAAGACATCCCACGGCGAATAGAGCAGCACCGCCGAGCCGTGCGCGTCCATGCCACGTCGGCCCGCGCGCCCGGTGAGCTGCTGATATTCGTTGGGGGTGAGCAGGCGCATCTGGTGGCCGTCGAACTTGCTCAGGCTGCCGACGACGACCGTGCGCGCGGGCATATTGATGCCCAGGGCGAGCGTATCGGTGGCGAAGACCGCCTTCAGATCGCCACGGGCGAAGAACGTCTCCACCATCACCTTCAGCGCGGGCAGCAGTCCGGCATGGTGGAAGCCGAGGCCACGCGGCAAGAGTGTCGCCAGGCGGCGCACCTGATCGAGCTTCTGGTCCTCGGGAGGCAGCGTCCGCACCCACTGCTGCACCTGCTCGTGTAGGCGTCCGCGGTCCTCCGGGGTGACGAGCAGATGTCCCGCCGCACTCGAAGCCGCCGCCTCCACCGCGCGTCGCCCCGGCAGAAAGTAGAGGCACGGCAGCATGTTCGCCGCTCGCAACGCCGTCACTACCTCACCCGGCTCCGGCGCGGGCCGCTCCTCCGGCATTTCCGGCTGGCCGGGCTGCGCCGCTCCCCCAGTGCGTGTCCCCTCGCGCAGAATATCGACCATACGGGGATACGGCTGGGAGGTGTCGCCGATGGGCGGGCGGCGGCGCTGCATCAGTCGCGCGCGGCGGGTCTCGCCGCCGATGCCAGGGAAACGCTCCACGCGCTGCCCGTCGGCGTTCTGGACAAGATGCAGCTTGTTCTCGAAAAAGAAGAAGTGCTCCAGCGGCACGGCGCGCTCATCGTGGAAGACCAGCGCCATTGGCCCGTGAACCGCCTCGATCCAGCGGCGCAGCTCGTCGGCGTTGCTGACGGTGGCCGAAAGCCCGGCGAAGAGCACATGCGCGGGCGAGTGGATGATCGCCTCCTCCCAGACGGGACCGCGCTCGGGATCGCTGAGAAAATGGAGCTCATCGAAGATGACGCAGCCGACGCCTGAGAGTTCTTCGTCTATCGCGGCGCGCCGGGCCATCTCCGCCACGTCCGACGCCTCCCGGATCGCATGCCCATCATGCGAGTCGCGTGCGGTGCGGGCGCGCACCGGATCGAGCAGGGCGCTCGCCTCCTCGGCGATGGTCATGCGGGCGGCGCGCGCGCCTTCGAGCAGCATATTGCGGTAAATCTCGGTCGTCATGACGACGATGGGCGCGGCGGGATTCTCGACAATATCGCCGGTCAGCAGACCAACCTCGCGGACGCCGTGGCGCTTGCGCAGGTCGCGGAACTTCTGGTTAGAGAGCGCCTTAATCGGCGCGGTATAGATGGCGCGCTGCCCGGCCTGGCGCGCCTGCCAGATGGCAAATTCCGCCACGATAGTTTTCCCGTTGCCCGTTGGCGCGGCGACCAGCACCGAGCGCCCCGCCGCCAGGTGTTCCGCCGCCTCTATCTGGAAAGGGTCGAGTGGGAATGGCTGGGTCGCCAGAAAGGCGGCGACGGCCTCCGATGGTGTATTCGTAGTGGGCGCGTGATCGGCGCCAGCGCCAGCATCGTCGGAATCAGCGCGCCTCGCCTGTGTGGACGACGGACGCGCGCCGGTCTTGCGTGGGCGATTGGAGGAATCACGTTCGCGTGGGGACATGAATCAACTACTCTTTCGTTCTCGTTGCACTCGAAGCGCGCTATGCGCCGGGGCTGGCGGATGGCCCGTTCTGCATCAACAGGCGCTTTGCCTGCGGTGGAACCAGCACGCGGAGCGACTGTGGCGAGACGCGGATCATCACGGGAGTATGGGTGCGTATCTCGCCGTCGAGCGTCACATCCATCGCGTCCGCCGTCTCTATGCTGGCGGCTTTGGCGCGGAATCGCCGTACCCCTGGCAGGCGCGGAGCCTCGTACTCCTGCCCCTGCCCCTGTCCATTACCAGATGCACTCGTCGCTTGTTCGGACTGATCCGGCTGGTCCGGCGCGGGGCGTAGCGCGGCAAGCAGCTGCTGTACTGTATGACGAAGCTGCTGGGCGTCTATCGCTTCGATCACCATGAAGTCGAGCTGGCGGTCTTCCAGGCTGACATCAGGCACGCGCATGCCCATCTTTCCCCCGAAGACAGGGGTATTGACGACACAGACCTGCACCACGCGACTCTGGATGGTCGTCTCGTCCGCCGTGCTGGCCCTATCAGCCTCCTCCCCCGTCTCCTCCGCACGCCCTGCTCTCTCTGCTCCCTCCATCCCATAGACATGGAGCGTGACATCGACAGGGCGATAATGGGTGACCGCCTCCAGCGCGGACGCCGCATAGGTCAGCCGCCCCAGCCGCTGGCGGCGGAGCGAGTCCGTTGCCAGGCGCGCAAATTCGACGTTCAGCCCCAGGGTGGCCGCATGGAGAAAACATGCCCCCGCCGCTGGCGAGGGGTCGCCGGGCGCGGGATGCGCGCTCTGTTCAGCCGAATAGGCCAGCGGCGCCGTTAGCCCCGGCATCACCTGACCAACATCGATGTCCATGGGTAGCGCGCCCGCAATCGCGACGCACGCCTCGGCGACATCCATGGGCAGATAGAGCGAGCGCGCTACGTCGTTGGCGGTCCCCAGAGGCAGAATTGCCAGGGGCAGCTCGCTTCCAGCAAGGTGGGATGCCACGGCGCCGACGGTGCCGTCTCCGCCCGCGGCCACCACCAGATCATAGCCCTGCTCGCGCCACAGCGCCCCCTGCGGCTGCGAGTGATCGAGTTCGCCAACGGGTATTTTCTTCGCCACAGTGATGCCGAGACGTTTCAGTTGTGTCGTCAGGCGGCCCGCGCGCGAGGCGTTTCCGGCATGTGGGCTACTCACCAGCAGGGCGCGCCGTGCCGAGGGAAGTTTGCCCGAGTGTTGTGCTGACATAGTCCTGCTCACTGATTCAGGGTCACGAGCGCCACTGGTATTCCTCTACCAGTGGGCGACGCTCACGTCATAGGGATGATACCGTACGCGCATCGCGCACACTGTGACAGAGTATCACAATGGCGCTTCAGTCAAGCATGCGCCTATAGCTTCCAGGAGTACGTACGAACGGCTGCGTCAGTCGCATTTTCCGCGCCTCCTGTGAGATGCGTCACACGCTTGATGCCTCCCAATTTCGTGATATATGCCTGCTCGCGCTATATTTCTGAAGCATGACACATCGGCAATGAACCGCCGAAAGCGATTTTTCGTGTTCGCGGGAAGGGATAGGCATCATGACGTTCCGGCTCGATTATGAGCGATCCACGACAGGCGCATACCGCCGAGCGGCTGCGGCGGAGGAGATTCTCTGGCTGGCCAGCGTGCGCCCGGATGGCAGGCCGCATCTGGTACCAGTCTGGTTTCTCTGGGAGGGCGAGACGATTCTGCTGTTCAGCAAGCCTGAGAACCAGAAGATTCGCAACCTCCGCCAGAATCCCGCGGTGAGCGTCTCGCTGGACAACTCCGACCACGGCGACGACGTGACGGTACTCGAAGGGATCGCGGCGATAATTGACGATCCCGAGCTGACGGCGACGCTGCCCACCTACGCCAGCAAATATGCCACGCTGCTGGCGGAGCTGGGATGGACCGCCGAGACGATGGCGAAGGAGTACTCCCAGGCAATTCGCATCACTATCACGCGCCAGCTCGCCATCTGAACAATGCCCGCGGAGCCGCATCCCATGGGCTATGAGATAGTGGCAAGAGACATGCGATGTATTATTGCTGAGAACATTGTGCCAACCTGGAGAACCGTTCAGACGTAGTTTCGTCACAGAACAAATGCCACGGTGCATATCGCCTGCACCGGCCTGTATGGTGCATTTCATCTCTCATCCAACTCTTATCCGACGACGGCGCCGAAGGAGGATCCGCTGATGCGCTTGAACTCTCATTGGTCCTGGCCGCGGCTGCGATTACCACAGGCGGACGGGCGGCTACTTGCGCTTGTCGCTGCGCTTGGCGCGCTGGCGGTGGTCGTCGGCGCGTGCAGCCTGACCGCTGGCTCGACGACGGGAAATAATGGGTTCTCCTCGAACACGGGCAGCGTGACCACAGGCAAAGGTCAGACGACGCAGGTGAAGATTCTGCGCGGGGACGGTGGCACGGCGATGATTCTGGTACCCGTCACCATCGACGGACAGGGTCCGTACGATTTCGCGCTGGATACCGGCGCTGGCATCACCCTGATCGACACGCAGCTTGCCGACACTCTTCAGCTTCCTGTGACGGGGAGCAGCGCGCAGGTCGCGGGCGTGGGTGGTACGCAGGACGTCACCCCGGTCCATGTCGACGCCTGGAACGCGGGCACGATTACGCTGCCCGCCGCCAATATCGGCAGAACAGGGCTGGCCTCGTTCAAGCAGGGTTCTGGCGTGCGTGGATTGCTGGGTTCAGATATTCTCAGCTCCTTCGGCAAGATCACCATCAACTACGATACTGGCCAGCTTTCCACCTGGCATGCCGCGCAGCCCCAATTCGCGTCTGTAAGTGAGGCGCGCCGTTCGCAGGCCGCGTAACACCGCAAGGCTGTTTTCCTGGCAATGATACAATGTTGTTACTTGCGGGCTTGCGGGCAGCCACGAATGGGCGCGGAATCGCGGAAGAGAGCGTGTGGATGGCGACGGGATTGAAGGGTGACTCACCCGCCTCGAAGCAGAAGCGGGCCGCGACGAAGCCATCCTCCGCCGATGCGCCGCCCCACCAGATGCTCTTCTGGAAAGGCACACTGCTGCTCCTGCTGGCCTTCTGCCTGACCGGCATTGTCCCTGTGGCAATCGTGGCCTACGCGGCTGGCCCGCTGAATCTGACACCTTCCTCGTTCGCCGCGCTTTTCCCCCAGCCAAAGGCGCCAACTCCCACCGATGTCCCCGATCTGGCGTTGCCACGTGACGCCTGGGTGACACAGTCAGTGAATGTGCTGCCAGACCCGGCGCGCGGATCGGCGCTGGCGACGCTCGCGCCCGCGTTCCCGGTGCGGCTGCTCGAACACAAGCGAGTGGGCAATACGATCTGGTCGCGCGTGGAGTGGAGCGGGCCGGTGGCTGGAACGGGTGGCGAGGGCTGGGTGCCCGATGGGCTGCTCATCAGCTATGGCGCGACGGGGGCAATTCTGGGCGACCTGGGCGCGCTTGCGCCATCGCTCCGGCAGGCGGTTGCGCCCGCTGGCAAGCAGTTTGCGGCGATGGTCTATATCCCCAGCCAGAATCGGCTCTATACTCAGGGCGCGCCCGATGGCTTCTTCGCGCTTGGCACGGGCCTACGCCCGATGCAGCTCAGCGCGCTCTACTCCGGGGCGGAGGCGCAAAACAAGGCGGTCAGTCTGACGGACGCGCTCGCGCTTTCCCATGGCGACGCGACCGTGACGCCGCGCATCTATCAGCAGCTTGGCGGCGCGGCGGGTCTCTCGCTCTATCTGAGCAGCAAATCGGTCCAGGGCATCCAGACGGCGCCGACGTGGGCCGCGTGCCATGCGACGCCGCGCGCGCTGATTGACTTCTACACGCAGCTGGCGGGCGATCTGCTTCAGGCGAAGGATCGCTCGGCGGTGTATAGCGTGCTGGCGCTGGCCGACGCCCCAACGACGACGAATCTGGTGGCGCCATGGGCGCGCGCGGCGGGCAATCTGCTGGTGGTGGGCATCGCGCCGACCGACGCCACATTCACAGTGAGCGTGGCAGGAGTCCTCAACCCGGCGAAGGGGCCGCAGGTGATCGTGATGGCAGTCGCCACGGCCCAGTCTTCGACCGATGCCGCGTTCCAGGCCATGAAAGCGTTCTATACGCCCCTGACAACGCTGTTCGGAGGATGATTCTCGCCGCTGGCTCCCCTCTCCTGTGGGAGAGGGGCTGGGGGTGAGGTCTATCCAATCGCGTAGACGACGGCGACATCCACCGCGACATCCTGCTGGCCCGGCTGGATCGGCGTCGAGGCCTGCGCCTTGGAGGCATCCGCCGCCGCGCCGTTCGCATAATAGGGCACCGGCGACGAGGAGGCGCCACAGCCGCCGACCTGAATCGACATCGGCGTGCCCAGGTTCACGCCCGCCGCCTGCGCGATATGCGTCGCCTGGTTCTTCGCGTCGGTAAGCGCCTTCTGCTGTGCCTGATTCGCCGCCGCCGAGGGATCGCTGGATGAGAACGAGACGCCGCTGACGTAGATGCTGTTGCCACCCGCCGCCGTCGCCGCGTCGATTAGCTTGCTGACCGCTGAGACATCGCGCACGGTCACGTTGACGCTGTTCGAGGCCATATAGCCGGTCGTGCGGGGCGCGCCATTGTTATAGTCGTACTGCGGCGCAATCGAGACATAGCCCGTCTGGATATCATCGCTGGCGACGCCGTTGCTCTTGAGCGCGTTGATGACCGATGCCATCGCCGAGGCCGCGCGGTCGCGGGCATCCTGGGCCGTGCTCGCCTGCACGTTCACGCCCGCGCTGATGCTGGCCCGGTCGGGCTTGACCTGCGCCGTGCCATGCCCGCAGACGGTGATGCCCGTCTGCTGCGATGTGACCGGCAGGACCGAGACCGCCCCGGCGCGTGCCACGTTTGCCAATCCCAGCGTAATCGCGATGATGGTGAGCACGGCGAAGACGGCGACCAGCGCCAGCAGCAGCCGCGACGTTCCTGATGACAGAGACATGTATCCCCTCCCTGGTGAGTAGCCGTTGAACGACAATCTTTCGGTGTGCGCACGCCGCTATGACGACAAACGGACGCCGAAAGTTCCAGGGAGGCTGTGTGAGGTCCTATTCCGCCGCGACGGGCGCGAGCGTGAAATCATACTGCATGGTGGCGAAGGGGCGATCCATCTGCCTGCCATCTGGCGCGATGCCCGCTTCATGCCGCTCGAACGGCACAATCAGCGATGACTTGACGCCGAAGACGGCATCCGTATCGAGGTAGCGATCACCCTCGGCGAAGACATGCGTGACCAGCGAGTGATAGCCGGGCGCCGTAATCATAAAATGGACATGGGCCGGGCGCATTGGGCTGCGCCGCGCGGCGGTCAGCAGGTCGCCCACCGGCCCATCATCAGGAATCGGGTAGGCCGTCGGCAACAGCGACCAGAAGGCATAATGCCCGTCACCGTCGCTGAACAGGTGGCCGCGCCCGCGCGCGCTTTCCAGGTCGTCATACTGCACGTCATAGTGGCCCAGATCATCCGCCTGCCACACCTCGATGCGCGCGTCCGGGATTGGCGCGCCGTCCAGCGAGCGCACGGAGCCGTGCAGGTAGCATGGCTCGCCAGGTGCGCCGTTGGCCATATCGTCTCCGTTGGCGTAGCGGGGCGAGTTCGCGGTGAAGAACGGGCCGAAGACGGTTGATTCGGTCGCGCCAGCGGGCCGCTGGTGGTTGATGCCAATCACCTGCATCGAGATTCCCAGCACGTCGGAAAGCAGGATGAACTCCTGGCGCTGGTCGGTGGTGATGTGGCCGACGCGCGTCAGAAAGTCGATGCCGCTAGCCCACTCCTCTTCGGTCAGCTGCACCTCGCCGACAAACGCATGCAGATGCCTGACCAGGCTGGCCATAATCTCTGTGAGGCGATCCGAGGCGCAATGAGAAAAGCTGGCGAGCACCGCCGCGGTCAGGTTGTCGCCGCTGAGGTTACGCGCGCCATCCGGGGTTGAGGATGCCTGTGGATCCATGATGCTCCCTCCGCTTCTTCTGTGTCTGTGTGCTTGTGTGCTTGCCACGACTGCTTCATTCAACGGTGATGCCCATCGCGCGGACCAGCGCCAGCGCCTGCACCTCATCGACAATCGCGCCTCGCAGCTCGTCGGGGCCAGCGCGCATGCCGTCAATCTGGCAGCCGCGCAGGTCGGCGCCCACGAGTGTCGCGCCGGTAAAGTCGGTGTTGCTGAGATCACAGCGGACGAACGCCACCCCAGTCAAATCGGACAGGCGAAAGTCCGTCCCGGTGAGCGGACAGTCCTCGAAGCGGACGCCGAGCATCTTCACCTGATAGAACTGGGCGAGGTCCAGCTTGCAGTCGCGGAAGATGGTGTCGCCGAATCGCGCCTCCTGCGTGGCGAAGCCGGTCATGCGGCAGCCGATGAACTCGGCGCGGACGCATGACGCCTTGGGCCACGCCGCATTGGCGAGATTGCAGCCCGCCAGGCGCACGTCTTCGAGCCGAAGGTGCTCGAATCGAGCGGCGGTGGCGATCATCTGGGTGAAGATGACCGTCTCGAAGTGCAGGCGCTCGATGGCGCTGTCGGCGAGACCTAGCCGCTGATATTCCACCTGTGAATAGGTCTCGCCATTGGTGGGCATGTCGCCGGGCAGCTCGGCGAGCGGCAACATCTTCGGCAACTTTGGCGCTTTAATGCCTTGCTTGTCTTTACTCGATCCCAAGACGCGCCCTTCACCTTTCTCTCGCGGCGACTTATCAGCACACCCGAACACCCTCGCCTCCACCATACCAGAGTTTTCTGCGTTGTCCGGAAACACATTCCAGTGGGTCGCGCCTCGGCCATCAAGAGGAGGACCAGAAGCGGCGCACCAGAGACGGGTGTAACACAAAGTTGCCCAGGAGTCCCGAAAGCGCTCGCGCGCTGCTGTCGCGGCCTTCCACCTGCCGCCATCTCACTGTGTGAGATGATGACTTGCTGTGAGCCGCTGCTAGCAGCGTAGCATGAATGGCGGACGGTCGCACGGGGGCAGATGGAGCATTGGCCGCTGTTATGCGAAGAAATGGGACATGAAAACGAGGCGCTGGCGGCTAAAGCCGCGTCTAGGGGTTGCCATGCAACCGCAAAGCCCGCCTGCGCGGGCTAAGGAGACACAGGTGTACAGCACCGCGGCGGTTACCCGAACAACCTGTTAAACACCATCTTGCCGCGAAGCTGGATTATGCCGTACCTCGCCAGCCATTGTTCGCTAACTTGACACCACACCTCTTACCGCGCAATACTTTACTTATGGAAGTAATACAAAGTCATATCGTGACAGGAAAGTAGATGTCATGAAGGTTGAAATCTGGTCGGATGTTGTCTGCCCCTGGTGCTATATTGGCAAACGTCGCTTCGAGTCCGCGCTCGCCGCATTCCCTCATCGTGACGAGGTCGAGGTGATCTATCGCAGCTTCGAGCTGGACCCCACCGCGCAAGTGGATTCGGGCCAGTCTGTCACCGAAAGGCTCGCGCAGAAATACGGCGTGAGCGAGGCGCAGGCCGCCGCGATGAATGCGCGGGTGACGGCTCTCGCGGCTGGCGAGGGGCTGGAATACCATCTGGAGAAGGCGCGGCACGCTAACACCGTCAAAGCGCATCGCCTGATTCATCTCGCTGCCAGCAAGGGTCTGCAAGACGCGGTGCTGGAGCGGGTGATGACGGCCTACTTCAGCGAGGGCGAGAATATCGGCGAGACCGAGACGCTGGCGCGCCTGGCGGCTGAGGCGGGACTTGACGCCGATGAGGCGCGCGCCGCCCTGGAGGGTGACGCCTACGCCGACGCCGTGCGCGCGGATGAGCGACGGGCGCGGATGCTCGGTATCAACGGCGTCCCGTTCTTCGTCGTGGAGGAGCGCTATGGCGTCTCGGGCGCGCAGCCCGCCGAATTGTTCCTCCAGGTGCTCGAAGAGGTGTGGGCCGAGAGCCATCCACTGCTCAACGTCATCGGCGCATCTGAGGACGCCGATGTCTGCGAGGGCGATAGCTGCGCGTTGCCACAGGCCCAGGCTACCGCCGCTGATCAAGAGGCATGATGAGGCAGGTGCTGCTGGCGGTGGCCAGCAGTTTACCAGCGGCATCGGTGAGACGCGCCTCCACAACCGCGGTGGTTCGCCCGCGATGAACAACATTCCCCTCGGCGCGCACCTCGCCCGTGACGGTCGTCATCGCGCGCAGAAAGTTGACCTTCAGTTCCAGCGTGGTAAAGATCATTCCGGCGGGCAGCGACGAGAGCACGGCAATGCCCATGGCCGAGTCGAGCAGGGTCGCGGCCATGCCGCCATGCACGACACCTGCCGGGTTGTAATGATATTCCGACGGCGTCGATACGAAGACGGCGCGCCCTTCAACCACCTCGGTTAGTTGGGCGCCCATCGTCTGGAGCATGGGAGCTAGCGGCCTCCCACTCTCTAAGGTTGCGCGCAGCACATCGAGCGGGCGGTTACCCTTGAAGAGGGCCAGCGTCTCCATCGGGTCGCGCCAGCTATAGGTCCGCATGCGTTCATTGTTATCGTCGGTCATGTTAGTCAGATCCTCTGTCAAGAAGTTCCACGGTCTCTGCCCTCTCCCCCTAACCCCCTCCCCTAAAGAGGGAGGGGGGAACCAGAACGTGCGTTCGCGGCGTACACGGCTGCCTGCGAGGCAAGAAAAAGGCAGAATGCGCCCTTTCACATATCTGCGCCGGGCTGCTCTGGCTCCCCTCCCCTAAAGGGGAGGGGCTGGGGGAGAGGGCAGTATCTACCACCCGCCGCCAAGCGATGCGCGTCGGCCCAGGGCGCGCCAGCGGCTGCCGTCGCCACTCGCCTGCTCGCCCGTGGGATGCTTCCGGCTGGCGGATGCCTCGCCCTCATCCTGCGCCGCCAGAGCAGCGGCCAGCGCCGCGATCTCCTCCGGCGAGATATCGCCCGCGCCGCCGTTATCAGTGGCGACCTGCCGAGCCGCCTCGTCGGCGTCCCAGGTCTCGGCGATGAAGTCGGTCGAGAAATCGCCCGCCGCGAAGCGTGGCTGGTCGAGCAGCCAGCGGGCGAATGGGACCGTCGTACGCACCCCAGCGATAACGTACTCGTCGAGTGCGCGCCGCAGCCGGGCCATTGCCTCGGCGCGATCCTCGCCCCAGCAGATCAGCTTCGAGAGCAGCGAATCGTAGTAGAGCGGAATGTCCATGCCCTCGTAGAGCGCGCTATCCAGCCGCACGCCCGGCCCAGCGGGATCGCGGAGCGCCGCCACGCGCCCCGAGGCTGGCAGGAAGCGGTTGAGCGGGTCCTCCGCCGTGATGCGCGCCTCGATAGCATGCCCACGGAAGCTTATCTGCTCCTGGGTTACACTCAGCGGCAGCCCCGCCGCCACCCGCAGCTGCTCGCGCACGAGGTCCAGCCCGGTGACCAGCTCGGTGACGGGATGCTCCACCTGCAAGCGCGCGTTGACTTCAAGAAAATAGAAGTTGCCGTCTGGCCCCAGCAGAAATTCGCACGTTCCCGCGTTGACATATCCGACCGCCTGCGCCAGCCGCACCGCCGCCTCGGTGAAGCGCGCGCGCGACTCCGCATTCAGCGCGGGTGAGGGCGACTCTTCGATCAGCTTCTGGTGACGCCGCTGGATCGAGCATTCGCGCTCGCCCAGGTGGACCACGTTGCCGTGGGTGTCGCCGAAAATCTGCACCTCGATGTGCCGCGCCGGGATAACCGCTTTCTCCATGTAGACACTGCTATCGCCGAACGCGCCCAGCGCCTCGCTGCGAGCCAGCCGGAGCGACGCCTCCAGTTCTTCGGGACGGTGGACGAAGCGAATGCCCTTGCCGCCACCGCCCGCCGCCGCCTTAATCATGATGGGGTAGCCGATCTCCTCGGCCAGCCGCGCGGCCTCGCGTATGTCGTCCAGCCCGGTGTCGTAGCCAGGGACGATAGGCACACCCGCCTTACGCGCGACCCGACGGGCGGCGGTCTTCTCGCCCATCTCGCGCATGATGCGTCCCGGCGGGCCAACGAAGCGCAGACCTGCACTCGCGCAGGCGTCGGCGAAGTCGGGATTTTCCGAGAGAAAGCCGTAGCCGGGATGGATCGCGCCCGCGTTGGTCTGGCGCGCCGCATCGAGGATTTTGGGGATGCTCAGATAGCTTTCGGAGGCGGGCGCTGGCCCGATGTGGACCGCCTCATCCGCCATGCGCACATGGGTCGCCGTACGGTCGGCATCGCTATAGACCGCGACCGATTTCAGCCCCAGATCGCGACAGGCGCGGATGACGCGCAGGGCAATCTCGCCCCGGTTGGCGATGAGGACTGTATCGAACGGGAAACGCCCGCCCGGCTGTCCCGATGACGTAGCCGTGGAAGCGCCTGGATTATGAGTTTGACGTGCCATACGTATTCCTGCTGATGTTCAGACTGTCTTCTGTCGAGTCTTTCGCGAAATAGCATACCATGCGCCGTATATCAGGATGCCAGAGCATACCAGCGATTCCATGACTGGCAAGGCACGCTGTGCTGAAGATTGGCCTGATATTCGCAGCTCCTTCCACGCAACTTGGCACTTACCTTGCATGGCGCTGCTGTGCTAGACTTCGCTGGGGAAGTGTCGTCGTTTTTCTCGGACGGCTGTGTCAGATTGTGGGAAATTCCTCGATTCAGGACAAAGGAGTCCAGCATGATGGAGGATGCCTTCTTTCGGCGTCCGCGATTGGCGTCCAGCACGGTGAGCGCGTCCGCGCCGACCACCGCTGGTGAGTCCGGTAGGTCTGATGGGTCTGAGACGATGTCTGCTACCGCCGCCGAACGCGCGCGCGAACAGGTGGTGCAACTGCGTGACGCCGCGTGTGACGCCGCTCGCCCGAAGGTGAATGCGGGCGCCGCGCCCATCCGTGTGATGGCGCGCATGGTTGCCGACCTGGAGGCGCAGTGTCGCGAGCTGGCGATTCCGCCCGAGCTGATGGCCACCGAAATCGTCAACAGAACCATCGGGGACGTAGATGTCCGCCGCATCAGCGCGACCGAGGACGGCCCAGAATTCGTCACCCTCGCCGATGATATGGGGCTGGCATTGCCACGCGAGCCAATCGACGGCATCCCCGCGACCGGCAAGCGCTACCGCTGGATTCACCGCCAGATGGAGGCGTTCGAGCGCCAGTTGCTCGCCCGCCATGTCGATATGCGCATGTATGACCTGAACGGCGTCGGCAATCCCCAACTCCGCGAGATGCTCTCCGACTACCTGATGCGCGTCTGGGGCTATACCGTTCCCTCCACTCAAATACATCTCAGCCTCGGCTCGCTCGACGGCCTGAACAAGTTCTTCCAGGGCTATGCCGCGTTGCAACGCAAGAGCCTGGCGCATAGCTACGACGCGCTCAATGCCGCGGTGATCTTCCCCGCGCCTGGCTTCAACGTGCCTGAATGGCAGGCGCAATCGCTGGGCCTACGGCTCCATCGCCTGCGCACGCGTGCTGAGAATGCTTTCAAGGTGACGCCGGACGAGTTGCGCGCCGCCCTGGCCGAGAAGCCGGATATCCGTATCTTCTACCTCACCGTCAGCAGCAATCCCACGGCGTTCGCCTATACGCCCGACGAGTTGCGCGCGCTCTGCGCCGTGCTGCGGGAGAGCGCCCCCGACGTGCTGATCGCCGCCGATTTGGCCTATATCGGCACCGGCGAACCCGCCGAAGACCGCGCCCGGATGGCAGTCTTCAGCGATCCTGATGTGCTGCGACAAAGCGTGCTCTTCTGCAGCTTCTCCAAGACCCACACGCTCACCGGCGACCGTTGCGGCTTCGTTGTCTTTGGCGATCCCGCGCTGGCGGCGGACGTCGGCCCCGGCTGGACCAATGGCTGCGCCGCGCTGCCCGCAGACTGGCAGCTACGCTACATGGCCTACGTCAAGCTCTTCGCCGAGCATCCTGAGATCGAGGAGCGGATTCGCGCGCTCTATCGACTCCGTCGCGAGCGGCTCGTGCGCCAGCTGCGGCATCTGAACGAGCGCCACAATATCTTCGCGCAAATCAACCTGGACGATGGCGGCACCGTCTATAACTGGAGCCAGCTCAAGCCGGGCGAGGATGTCTTCTCGCTCTTCAGCAAGACGGGCATCGCGGGCGTGCCGGGGAGCGCCTTTGGCTATAGCGACAACTTCGTCCGCCTCTCCGTCGGCTGCATTCCCGTGCCCGCCGTCGAGTAACTCAGGTAGCCTACCGTGACACCATCACTCGCCGCCAGCGTCGTCGAAGCGCGTTCCGGGCGCTGGCTGGAGCGCGCGCTCATTGCCGCCTTCATTCTGCATGGGCTGGCGATGCTCGGCATGGCGGCGATCCTATTGCCAGGGACGCCCGGCGGGCTGCAGAGTGACGTTGCCGCGCGGATGGCCTATGTCGCGGCGCATCCCTGGCTCTGGCGGCTCGGCTGGCTACCATGGCAACTGACTGCGCTGGGCAATCTGCTGCTGGCGCTGGCGTTGCTGCGGACGCCGTGGATTGCGCGCCCGCTGGCGTGGCTGACGCTGCTCGTGACGGTCTGCGCCATCATCCCCGACCAGACCGGGCAGGCGCTCTGGGATACTATCGGCGTCGCGCTGGCGACTCACGGCAACCTCGCGGCGTATGCCAGCTTCGAGCGCACCATCTTCCCGATCATCGCGGCGGGTGGTGGCGCGGGCTACACACTGGCGGCGGTATGCTGGAGCCTCTGTCTCGCGCGCGCGGGCGTCTGGTCGCGCGGCATGACGGTCTTCTCCTGCCTGCTCTGGGCGCTCTTCGGGCTGCTGGCGCTGCTGGCCACTCTGCCAGATGGCGCGGGATTTCCAGCGTGGATCGTTGGCGCGGGCAACGCGGTTAGCTTTGTGCTGCTGCTGCTCTGGCTGGCGCTGGCGGCGGAGCTGGCCATACGGCGGGCGCGGCCTACGACGGCCTGGGGCCGCTACATGCCGTGGCGCTATCCTCGCCGCGCCGTCGGCTGGCTGCTCGACCCGCTGGCAAACAGCCGCTTCCTACGGGCATTGTCCGAACTTCTGCCGGTACTGGCCTTCCGCAGTGACATCCAGCATGTGATCTACACCAACTATCTCGTGCCCGCCGAACGGGTGGAGGCGCTCGTGCCGCCGGGCCTGGACCTGCAACGGATCGGGCCAGATGGGCGCTATGCGCTCGTCTCGATCCTCACCTACCGTCACGGCCACTTTGGCCCGCGCCTCGCCGGACCTGTGCGGCGGCTCTTTCCCTCGCCGATTCAGTCGAACTGGCGGCTCTACGTCGCCGATCCACAGACGGGCCAGCGCGGCATCTACTTTCTCACCAACGCGGTCAGCGGTCTGCCCCAGGCGCTGGGCGCGCGCTTCCTCTCCGAGGGGATGCCGATGCACGTGCCACGGAGCGCCGACCTCCGTCAGACGCCAGACGGCGTATGGCTGGCGACGCTCGATCCCGGCGCTGGCTCCGCGCCCGACCTCGCCGCGCTGCTGCATCATAGCGAGGACCGACCGGCGATGGGGCCGTGGGGCGCCGCGTTTGCCAGCTATGAGGAGGTGCTGGCGTATGCCGTGCCGCAGGATCGCGCGCTGACGGTGCAGCCGTGGCATGCCTGGGTGACGCGCCAGGAAATTCGGTTGGATATCCCGCTAGACGCCTGCCAGCCGCTGACGGGCGATGTCTCGTCGCGGGCAGCACGCGCGCTGGTTGGCGACGCCGAGCCATTCTCGTTCCTCGTGCCCAGCGTCTTCTTCCGCTTCGACACCGAGCGCCACGACCGCTGGCCGAAGAAATGGTGGAATTTCGAGACGTGACTGGGGGGTTAGAGCGCAGGGGAGAAAGCGGAAGGAAAGGGACATGCCTGGATTCGATGAGTCGTACCTCGGTTGGCTGCGCAAACTGGTCGGCAATCAGCGACTCATCACGCCAGCGACCCGCGCTGTTATCCGCGATGGCAAAGGGCGCGTGCTGTTGGTGCGCCGGAGCGATAACGGCCAGTGGGTGATGCCCGCTGGTAGTATGGAACTTGGCGAGTCGGTCATGGATTGCCTCCGGCGCGAGGTGAAAGAGGAATCAGGGCTCGATGTCTTGGATGCTCAGGTTATGGCGATCTATTCCGAGTCGCGCTTTGCCTTCACCAATGCATATGGCGGAGAACATCAGATGTTCGTGGTTGTCTTTCTCGTGGAGCAATGGGCGGGAAAGCTCATCACACAGACAGATGAAACGACCGATGCGCGTTTCTTCGCGTTGAATGAGCTGCCCAACCTCCCTCCAGTTTATCGAGAGACTCTTGATGATCTCCAACGGTACACCGGCTCTGTAATCGTCAAGTGATAAGATGACTCTAGGTGAGAATCGAGAGTAGTCAGAACAGCGAGGGCAAGAGCAATGCAAGACTCCAATCCACTGCTTGTGGGTGAACAGGCAGATGAAGGTAAAAGCACTGCCGAGATAGAGCGCGAGCGTGAGTCCGAGGAGCAGGAGCGTGCCGAGTTCATTGAGGCGTGGAAGACAATGTATCGTCGCAAAGGGTTGGACCCTGAGACATACCACATTGATTGGGACGCAGTCTTCGAGGACGAGCGTGGGGAGTAGCGTCAGGCGCTAGAGAGAAAATATCTACGTGACGATATACTACTTTGACACAAACGCCCTCATTAAACTCTATGTTTTTGATGCTACATCTCACTGGGCAATAGGTATCGAAGCGAAGCGCAAGCCACAGAATCGTATTATCGTTTCCGAAATCGCCCGCATCGAGATTCCTTCTGCACTTTACAAAATTGGACGAATTGACCCCAACATAGACAGCGGCATGATTGACCTTGCCATTCGGCGATTCCGTCGTCAACTCAGCGCGGATACCGACTATCGCAAAGCGCGCTTCCTCGTGGCAATTCTCAACGAGACTGTATTTCAGCAGGCGGAAGAGCTACTCGAGAAGTATCGGCTTGGCAATCCCAAAGCACTACACAGTCTGGATGCGCTACACCTTGCCTCAGCCATTGCCGCCCGAAATGCTCTATTGCCCACTGCCCGTGCCGATATGTATTTCGTGAGCGCCGATAAGCAACTTCGCGGCTGTGCGCAAAGCGAAGGATTTGCCGTGCTTGACCCTAATAATCCTCCAGGTCCGTGAAAAAAGTGCACATCCAGATGTCTCAGCCGCCTGGGTACCCATTTCCATATTTCTGTGAACAACAAAGAATAGCGAATAATCTGCGTTGTGCAGAGCTATTCATTCTTCTATTCAGCGGGAGGATGAGCCACCATGAGGGACGAAGCCAAAGAGACCACCATCACCGCGCTGCGTGACGATCTGGCCCGGCGCGGACGCGAGGCCCACCAGCGGCTTGCCACGCTGCTGGCGACCATGTCCGAGGAGCAGATGACACAGCCCGGCGTGACCGACAACTGGTCGGTGAAAGACCATCTCGCCCACCTGACGTGGTGGGGGCGAAGAGTCATCACGGTGCTGCATGGCGGCGCCGATCCCATCGACGCGATGCCAGGCGGTGAGAAAACCGAGGACGAGATCAACGCCAACGTCTACACCGCCAACCGCGACCGCTCGCTCGCCGAGGTGCGCGTCGACTTCGAGGCGACCCACAGCGGTATGCAGCACTTGATCGAAACGCTGCCCGATGAGACGCTCGCCGCGAAAGAGGGCTGGATCAGCGGCAACTCCGACTACCACTACAACGAGCACATCGCCATGTTCCAGGCATGGTTGGCAGGGCGGCAAGCCGCACCATAGCCTCGTCAATGGACCAGTCAATGTACGGCGGCATTGCCATTGCCATTCGGCTTCAGGTGAAGACTCGGATACCCGCTCATTATCGAAGCAGGTAACTTCATTTGCCTGCCAGTCGAGCAACCACAGGCGCGAACGAGTCGATGTCTTGAAAGAACACCTGTAGATACGAAATGCCGAATTGCTCGCGGCGTCGTTGCAGCGTTTCCACCATCTGCTCCACTGTGCCGATGAGCAGGTAGGGATCGGCTAAGATCGCTTCGGCTGTCTCCCCTCTTCCCCGCGTACGCGCGCGCTGCTCTGCCGCTTGCTGGCGATCATCAGTGACGATGACCGTGCGGAACCCATAATTCAATTCGACAGCCGCGAAGCGCTCTCCTGCGACCTCCCGTAGCAACGCCACCTTTTGTCCCAGCGCTGTTTCTGTATGCTCGCTGGGATCAGCGCTACCCTGGTCATCTTTTAACATGGCTTCTATACCGATGATGTCAGCCTCGCGTGCCGCCAACGTGAGCAGCTTCTTGCCACCACCACCAATGAAGATAGGTGGATGAGGACGCTGCGCCGCTTTGGGGACGGCAGCCAGATTTCTCACGGTATAGTGCTCGCCAGCAAAGGTCACGGAATCCTGGGTGAAGAACTGCTTGAGAATAGACACCGACTCCGCCAGGCGCTCGATACGAACCCCAGGACGGTCGAACGGCACGCCCGACTGGTCATAATCAATCCGGAGCGATCCGGCTCCCAGACCCAGCTCAAAGCGCCCATTCGAAAGCCAATCCAGCGCGGCCACTTCTTTAGCCAGGAGCATTGGGTGCCGATAATTGTTGTCAAATACACAACTGCCGATACGCAATGTACTGGTAGCATCGGCGACAAACATCAGCGCCGCGATGGGCAGATATTCGTTGATGAAGTGATCAGCTATGCAAAATGTCGCATAACCCAGGTCCTCAGCCTTGTGCGCCAGTGTGATCCACGCCTCCCGCGAGGGAATATCTCCTGGATCCGTTGCCACCTTGATGCCAAAACGAAAAGGTCGCACCCTGTCCACAGCTATCTCCTGTTCCCCGTCGTTCTGAATCGAATCAAATGACCATCGCGAAATGCCACACCGTCCCCAGGCAAGCACACTGGGGGAATATCACCCGCGCGCCGCCAGGAGAATCTTTAGAGCCGCTTTTCAGAACATCCTCCAGGCGTTGCCTCATGCGGCGGTCTACGAGAACAGCGTGAGGCGCTTCGAGAAGGCATCCCACCTGGATGCATATCCATCAGCCCAATGCCCCTTCCCGCGAATGCATCCAACACAATAATGCGACGCAGGGTCACAAATAATCTTCATGTCTAAAGCAGTTTTGACATGAACATTGGCGACTGTACCTGAGAAAATTATACTTGTCAATAGGGTGTTTGACCTGTATAATCAAGTGGAACAATTGCGAGGAGTCTGCACAGCGAGGAAGGGAGGCGTCTTGGTGACTAAAGCAACGCGGCAAGAGCAAACGCCTCTCATCTCCGTCGTGCCGGAGGCCCAGTCTCCGCATGGATCCCTGGCGCTGGCGTTGATCAACACCGAAACGGTTGATCGGGGGAAGAAGCGTGATGCGCTCTCATCGACAGATGCCCTGGCTCAGTGGTGGGCAAAGATGGGCACGCAATTTCCTGACCAGTGTGTCATCGGGCGCGCGGGAGAGCCGATAGCCTGGACAAGGGAACTGCTGGATGCTGTCGGGGAGCTCCGGCTGGCGTTGCGGATCGTCATAACCCGTGTCGTTGACCAACACGCGGCGGTGGCGGAGGATCTCAAGCCAATCAATGAGATCCTGGCACTAGGCTATTCAGCGCTCGAAACGACGCGGGAAGGAAGTGTCAAAGCGGTCACATATCTCCGTGATCCGAAAAAGGGGCGCGTCCTGGTTGCCGTCGCCCTCTCCGCGCTACGGCTCCTCACCGAATCTGACTGGCAGCGGCTCCATCAGTGCAAAAATGACCGCTGTATCGTGTTCTTCTACGATACGACGAAAAGCGGCACCCGCCGCTGGTGTAGCCCGGACTGCATGAATCGGGCCCGGTCTATCCAGCAATATCAGCGGTCCAAGCAAGACGATTCCCGTCAACGGGACGGTTCGTAGGCGTAGACGAGGCAGCCGTAGGCTTTGGCGAGAGCCCTTGCCATGCCGATTAGTCGCTCACCATCCTGAGTTGCCCGAACGCCAGTCATCTGGGCGCGATTGGCCGGATTGGCCAGAGGGATAGTTGTTGCCGTAATGGCCATAGCCGCCGGGCGCGGAACGGCCCTGGCCAGGATAGGGCCGGCCCGACGCGGGGCCGTTGGGGTCGGGATATCCTGAGGGGCGGGAGCGCGGCGCGGGCGCGCGTCCGTAGTTGTCGGGCCAGAGCGACTCGGGCCGCGCCACCAGAAAGCGATCGATGTCCGCGAAGGGCATGAAGTCACCCGCGTCGCGCCCATAATAGGCGGACTGAATATATAAATCGGGGCTGAGCAGAAAGTCGGCGGGCTTGCGGCCAAAGACGCCGTCCATCTGAAAGAGGTTCTCCCAGAATCCGCCGCCGACACGGTAGCGTGCCGCCTCGCGGTACTGTGAGCCGCGAAAGAGACGAGCTTTCAGCGCGCCATAAAGGGATGATTCGAGGCCATAGAGGCTATAGACCGCGCGCCCCAGGTCGGGGATGATCGGGAACGGTGGCCGCTGGCGCTCCAGATAGCGGCGCGCCATCTCTGGCGACGACTCGAAGAAGACGATCATCTCCAGACCCTGCCGCCGATAGTTGTCGTAGTGATCGATGAGATAGCGCAGCCGCAGGTTACAGAGCGGACAAACCGCGCCACGATAGAAGGATAGCAGCAGCTTCCGCCCCCAGTACTGCGAGAGCGAGACCGGATGCTCGTACATATCGCGCTGGATAAAGACAGGCGCGCGCTGGCCAGTCTTGAGACGCATATCACACCCTCCGGTTGCGGCCGCACAGGTGGACTTCCCTTACGACCCATTGTCCAGCGCCATAAGGCTGCCTATCAGGCAACTACCAGCGACTGCTAGATCGCGACACGCGTACGAACGCACCTGCGCCCGCTTCAACCATACCCGCCAGTGTACCCAATGGATGGCCTCACAAGCAAATGGCGATGACGCATACGCATGACAATGTCCCCCGCAAGCCTAAAATGTCGCCCCACCGTCGCTTCGGAGGGGCGAAAAGCTGTTTTTCGTGGTTAGCCAATACGCGGGCATGCCAGCGGGACCACCGCGCGTCAAAGCGTTGGATAGCCGTATTGCGCTGGGTTTGCCTCGAAGAGCGCCTTGCAGTCCGCCGAGCAGAAGTAGATGGCGCCCACGCCCTTATCGTTGACCGGGGCAGCCATCGTATCCTGGGCAGTCCGCTTGTCCACCAGCATCCCACAGACGGGATCGCGCGCCACGTTGGGATCGTTCTCGTTGAGATTGTCCGGGTTGGGATTCAATGCGGCCTGCTCCTCGGCGTCGGAATTCGTCATACGTCGTCGTCTCCTTGCGGATAACACTATGCATTTCACGACTCGATAGCGCCCATTGCGCACTCAGGCACTATACCGCACAGACGATGCCAATGCGCCGCACTCAGAAGTGTCACAGCCGGGCCGCGGATCTCGTCACATGGGGTGTCCATGCCAATGCATGACGAGCAGGCCTATAATCTGGTATGGAAGAGGAAAGCGAGGGATACCATGAATGAGATAGACAACATCCCTTCCACCACATATCCATCGCAGCAGCCCGTCGCCGAGCCACCGCGCGTGGTGATCGTCGGCGCGGGATTTGGCGGCCTGGAGGCGGCGCTGAAGCTTGGGCGTGCGCCGGTCCACGTGACCGTCATCGACCGGAACAACCATTACGTCTTCCAGCCGCTGCTCTATCAGGTGGCAACGGCCTATCTTTCACCGGCCGATATCACCGCGCCGATTCGTACCGTTCTGCGGCGCCAGCGCAACACTGAGGTGCTGCTGGCCGAGGCGACCGCTGTAGATGTCGCTGCGCGCGAGGTGCGGGTGCGCGACGAGATCACCGGCGCGGAGCGCAGCGTGCCGTATGACTATCTGGTCCTGGCGACCGGCGCGGGTGAGAGCTACTTTGGCCGCGACGACTGGGCCGCCTATGCGCCGAGCCTCAAGACGATTCCCGACGCGACCGCGCTCCGCCGCAGGGTGCTGCTGGCCTTCGAGGAGGCGGAGCTGCTGGCGGCCAACGACCCCGAGCGCGTGCGTTCGCTGCTGACCTTTGTGATCGTTGGCGGCGGGCCAACCGGCGTGGAGTTGGCGGGGGCCATTGCCGAGCTGGCGCACCGCACCCTGCGCGGCGACTTCCGCCATATCGACGTCACCTCAGCGCGCATTGTGCTGGTCGAGGCGCTGCCACGGCTGCTGAATACTTTCCCGGAGTCGCTGAGCAAGAAAGCCACCCGGAAGCTGGAGAAGCTGGGCGTGGAGGTGCGCACCGGCGGGCGGGTCGAGGAGGTGGACGCCGACGGAGTAATCGTCGCAGGCGAGCGGATCGCATCGCATACAGTTATCTGGGCGGCGGGCGTGAAGGCGTCGCCAGCGGGCGCGTGGATCGGCTCGGAGACTGACCGGGC
>DATBIB010000134.1:0-6028 GCA_036557205.1 Ktedonobacterales bacterium
TGTAACCGTCCGCATGCTCCACGGCGCAACGCGATGTTTCTCTCCGTCAGTGCTAACTGTGACGGGAGTGTGACCGCCGCCGATGTCATGCCACTTCATCGCCTTTTTGCCGCTTGCGGAGCGGGATCTCGCGCAGGAACAGGGTGGCGGCGAATCCCACCACGATCAACACGGTGGCGATGAGGAAGCAGCGCGTGACGGCGTCGGCCAGGCTGACCTGAATCGTCGCTACGAGTTGAACGAAGGCGCCGCCGTGAGGCACAGAAGCAAGACAGAGGCGACGGCGGGAAAATGTGCTAGAGTGCAGGAGTATGATGTACGCGCGTCGGCATGCGTCGTGGTGGGTCGTGACGCCCGTCACCGACGGCGCTTCCTGTCGTCCAGTGTATCGCGGAGATGGTCGAGGCATGGATATCGAGGATATCAAACGGCGTGTTCTCACCCAGCGGATGCATCGCTATCCTGATGTCGGGCCGGACCTGGCGGGCGCCGGTACGGCCCGATTCCGTCAGGAGACCGGTCGCCTGCGGGTCGCCTTCGCCAGCATTCGTCCGGGACGTGAGGCTATCGCCGTCGACCAGGTGCAGCGGTTTGCGCGCCAGCGCGGCATCGAGACGCAGTGGATTGTTGTGCCGGAGCGACCGGGCGAAGGGAATCTGCCGCATGCGTTACGCGCGGCAGATTTCCGCCTGGACGACAATCTGCTGCTGATGGCCCATGAAGGATTTGTCTCCGCGCCGCATAATCCGATGGTGACCATCTCGATTATCGAGACAGAGCAGGCGATGTGGCAATACGAGTATGGCAGCCGCCAGGCGTTCTTCGAGGAGGAGCATCCCGCCGAGGCGGCGGTCAGCCAGCGGGCGCGCGAGCGCTGGCGCGAACACGAGCACGGCTGGTGCCGCTATTACGCCGCCGCGATCCAGGGGCGAGCCGTCGGTGGTTGTTACGTGAGCCTGTTCGAAGAGATTCCAACCATCCTTGGCGTCTATACGGTTGCGGAGGCCCGGCGGCATGGCGTGGCGACGGCGCTGCTCAATCGCGCGATTGCTGATCTCGCGCGCAATGGCCGCTGGATATCCTGCCTGTTCGTCAAACATGGCAATCCGGCGGAATCGCTCTATCGCCAGCTTAGATTCGCGCCCCTGATGGACGAACAGACGTGGGTCTGGAATCCATGGTAGCGCGAGCCGATTTCGCCTGGAATAGAGGACCGATGTGAGCATTTCCCCTCAGAGTGACATGCCCGATATGTCTGAGATATCCAACCCGCCCGATATGGTCTATGCGCCCAGCGGCCTGCGGCTGGTAAGCCTGCTGCTGCGCGGCCAGAGGCGCAGGCGCGTGGTATCGGCGCTGCACTCTGGCAATCTGCGCGTCGTCGCCCAGACCGACCTGCTGGCGCCCGCGCGGCTGCCGGGCCTTGCCCGCGATAGCCTGACGCTGCTCGTTGCGGGCGGCGCGTTCTTTGCCATCGTGAATATCCTCGCCTGGGATATACATGGCGTCGCCGCGCTGCCGGGGCCGGATTCGACCTTCGTGCGCCTGTTTCTGCTGGTGGTCGCCAATCTCGTCGCCTACACCATCATGCTGCCGCTGCATGAGGCCGTTCACGCGCTGACGATCCTGCTGCTGGGCGGGCGCCCGCGCTTCGGGCTGCGGCTGCCGTTTGCGGCGTATTGCACCGCGCCGGGCCAGGTATTTACGCGCCGGGGCTACATGGCGGTCACGCTGGCTCCGCTGGTCGTGCTCACCGTCGTCGGCGTCGTCATCACCGTGCTCTGGCCGCAATGGGCGACGTGGCTCTGGTTTGGCTTTGCGGGCAACATTTCTGGGGCGGTCGGCGATCTGGCCACGGCCTCGGAGGTAAGGCGCCTGCCGTCGGGCGCGCTCATCGCGGATGATGAGACCGGCTACACCGCCTACATGGCTGGTGACGCACAATAAGTTCATCTTCCTCCCGCCTTCCCCTTGATGTATGGCAGCAGGCGCGCTGTCAGCGCACACCCCTACCTCTCCCTGGGGCTAGGACAAGACTAGCCCTGTAACCTCCCCTCTGGCTGGCGTCTCCGGCAGGACTCTTGTGACTTCCTATGATAACGTTGCACCCGTTGCCCCCTCGGGAACGCCGGGGGTGGCCGGTTTTGTGCATACGCATGTAAGGAAAAAGCAAGGGGCAAGGATGAGCTACCAGAAAGAAGGCGTGACGATGAGAGCTGTGTGGCTGATGCCCGACGAGCCAGAACATCTTCCGGTGGACCGCCAGGCCGCTTATGGCGAGCCTGAGGAAGTGGATGCCTCGGTCCTGGAGGACAGGCCCGGCGTGCGCCCTCCGGCATATGCGGTCATGGATGACGATGACTTTTGGGAGATCCCCACGCGCCTTGCGCCGTAGTCACCCAGCAGCCCTGACATTATCGCCTGTTCGGCGATTACCTGTCGTTATGAGGAGCATCACGCGATGGCGAATATTGAGCACAGGGAGTTGACGATTCCGCTCGCCATCCGGATTACACCGGTACAAACCAGAAGCCATGAGGGATGGTGGCACCCCACCGCAGCCGTCAAGGCGGATCCAATTATCAGACGATATGTGACGGCCGCGAGCCGCGACGGGTGGGAGCCAGACGGGCCAACCAGCTTCCTTGTGCTTGCTTCTCACGACAGGGTACGCTATACCGCCAAGTATGGGGCATTCAGCACGGAGTGGAAGTATACCGACTTCGTCAGCGTTACGATTACCATGCGGCGCGACGTGCCATAACGATGGGTTTCTTGGCGGTTACGTCAGCAGGTAGCCCACCAGCTCTTTGTAGAACTTGGCGGCCACGGCAGCGGTCATCTCGGCGTGGTCGCGGATGGGATTGTACTCCACGATGTCGGCGCCGATGATCGTTCCCTCGATGTTGGCAAGCAACCGCAGCACATCGCGCACGCTGAGGCCGCCCGGCTCGTGGTGTGAGACGCCCGGCGCGAACGCGGGGTCGAGCGCGTCGAGGTCGAGCGAGATGTAGACTGGCTCGTGCAGGTCGAGCGCCAGGTCGGGCCGGAACGCGCGCATCTCAATAACTTCGACGCCGAAGCGGTCGGCCTGCTGCCGCTGATGGGCGTTCATCGCCCGGATGCCCACCTGCACCAGTCGCGTCGCCAGCCCGCTCTCCATGATGCGCGCGAAGGGGCAGGCGTGCGACCGTCGGCTGCCCTCGAACTCGTCGTAGAGATCGGGATGGGCGTCGATGTGCAGAATCGTCAGATTGGGGTGAACGCCCGCGACGGCGCGGATGATGGGGTAGGTGATCGAATGGTCGCCACCCAGCGCCAGCACGCGCGTACCTGTCGCAAGCAGCGCTGCCATCTGCCGCTCGATACCGTCAAACGCCTCGTCGCCTGTGCCTATCTCCAGATTGCCGCTGTCGTGCCAGTCGGTGCGCGCGCCGAGGTCAACGCTGTCCTCCGTCGTTAGATTCATCGCGCCAGCATACAGCGTAGTGCGGATGCTCGCCGGAGCAAGCGCTGGCCCGCGCAGGAAGGAAGAGTTCTCGTCCAGCGGCACGCCGACCACTGTTACTTTGTGCGCCATCTTATCTACTCCAGTCAATTTCAGGACGCGGGCTGGATAAGTTGGTTACAGGCGGCGTTGAAGTCGCTGGCAGTGCCATGCTGCAGCGTCAACAGCAGGAAGGCAGGCTCGCCCGCGCTCAGGATCAGTTGTTCCTGGCTCAGACTGGCGTGTGTGGCCAGTGCCAGGGGAAAGGTCGATAGCTCTCTTCCGCCCACGGAGAATGTGAGGTTCGCCGAGGAGCCAGAGACGCTACCGGACACCGTAATCGGAGCTCGTGCTGGGGCGCCGCTCTGGACCGCGCAGAGTGTTCCTACCCCTTTGATGCCGCCGAGCGGATTCTGGTCCAGTGAGAGCATGACGACGAACTCTACAGGCTCACCCGCACCCTGAAAGTTGCCTGGCCCAACCCACGTACCTGCATAGGATGGGCGGGTGAAGAGATAGACAGCCGTGAATGCCGCCAGTACGACCGTGATCGCCACCAGCACCACCAGCACGCGGACGGCGATGCGCCGCGATCGGTCGGGTGCGCTCTCGGCGGGTGAAGTGCTGCTCATGGTGCGCTTTCTCGTTCCCCCTCCCTTTTAGGGGAGGGGGTTAGGGGGAGAGGGCGGTGGGTGAGGTCTACTCCCCCACCATCGGCAGTTTCATCCCAGTCCCACGCGCGTGCTCGATAGCGATCTCGTAGCCCGCGTCGGCGTGGCGCATGACGCCGGTGCCGGGGTCGTTCGTCAGCACGCGCGCCAGCTTCTCCGCCGCCTCATCGGTGCCGTCGGCCACCACCACCACGCCAGCATGCAGCGAATAGCCGATGCCAACGCCGCCGCCATGATGATAAGAGACCCACGACGCGCCGCTGGCCGTATTGAGCAGCGCGTTGAGGACCGGCCAATCGGCGATAGCGTCTGACCCATCGCGCATGGCCTCGGTCTCGCGATAGGGCGAGGCGACCGAGCCGGAGTCGAGGTGGTCGCGTCCGATGACGATGGGCGCCTTGACCTCGCCGCGCTGAACCAGTTCGTTGAAGGCCAGCCCGGCCTTGTCGCGCTCGCCGTAGCCGATCCAGCAGATGCGCGCGGGCAACCCCTGAAAGTGGATGCGTTCCTGCGCCATGCGAATCCAGCGGGCCAGCGACTCGTTCTCCGGGAAAAGCCGCAGCATCTCCTCGTCGGTGCGCCGGATATCGGCGGGATCGCCAGAGAGCGCTACCCAGCGGAACGGGCCAACGCCACGGCAGAAGAGCGGACGAATGAACGCGGGCACAAAGCCAGGAAAGTGCATTGCGTCCTCCACGCCGACGCGCAGCGCCTGCCCGCGCAGATTGTTGCCATAATCGAAGACGACCGCGCCCATCTCGTCGAAGTCGAGCATCGCGCGCACATGCTCGGCCATCGAGGCGAGCGAGCGCCGCTCGTACTCCTGTGGGTCGCGCTGGCGCAGGTCGTTGGCCTCGTCCAGCGTCAGCCCGGCGGGCACGTAGCCGTTGAGCGCGTCGTGGGCGGCTGTCTGGTCGGTGACGAGGTCCATGCGGACGCCGCGCCGGACAATCTCCGGGAAAATCTCGGCAGCGTTGCCCAGCAAGCCGATGCTCTTGCCGACGCCCTGGGTGCGATACTCCTCGGCGCGATGTAGCGCTTCATCCAGGTCGGTCACCATCTCATCGAGGTAGCCGGTATCCAGCCGCCGTTGGATGCGCGACGGGTCCACCTCGACGGCGAGGCAGACGCCCTCGTTCATGGTGATGGCCAGCGGCTGCGCGCCGCCCATGCCGCCCAGGCCAGCGGTCAGCGTGATGGTGTGCTTCAGCGTGCCGTTGTAGTGCTGGCGCGCCGCCTCGGCGAAGGTCTCATACGTGCCCTGGACGATGCCCTGCGAGCCGATATAGATCCACGAGCCGGCGGTCATCTGGCCGTACATGGTGAGGCCCAGCGCTTCGAGACGGCGGAACTCGTCCCAGTTGCCCCAGTGCGGGACGAGGTTGGCATTGGCAATGAGCACACGCGGCGCGCCGGGATGCGTGCGGAAGATGCCGACGGGCTTGCCGCTCTGCACCAACAGCGTTTCGTCGTTTTCGAGGGTGCGTAGGGAGCGCACGATGGCGTCGAAGCAATCCCAGTTGCGCGCGGCCTTGCCGGAGCCGCCGTAGACCACGAGATCGTCGGGGCGCTCGCCCACGTCGGGATCGAGGTTGTTCATGAGCATGCGCAGGGCGGCTTCCTGCGCCCAGCCCTTGCAGGTCAGGTCTGTGCCATGCGGCGCGCGAACGGGACGCGGGCCGCTGTGGCCGCTGGTGGTGGAAGTTGGCGTGGGTGAGGTATGTGGTGCATCTGGTTGCGTCATCGCGAGATTCTCCTTCGGTGGAGTGGGCGTCGCGGCCATGAATGGGCCGGCGCAGAGGGCGGGTGGTCGCGGCTCTGAAGAGCCGGCGCACGGACGGACAGGCTGAAGCCTGATGCGGCGGCGTGG
>DATBIB010000135.1:0-44742 GCA_036557205.1 Ktedonobacterales bacterium
CGCGGGGGGATTGGTGACTAGAGCGGAGGGGGCACACCCGTTCCCATCCCGAACACGGTCGTTAAGCCCTCCAGCCCCCACGATACTGCAGGGGCAGCCCTGTGGGACAATAGGACGTTGCCACTCCCCCCGCGCACCACAACTCGCTCACCGCATATTGGCCCGAGGCGTTTTGCTTCGGGCTTTTTGCTAGCCATTGAGCGCGCAGAAGCTGGCATCCGCTCAGGAGTTATTCCCAGCCCATGACATCCTCACCGAACGAGAGGACTTCCGTCACTCCTTCACCGGACGAGCCACTTGGGAATGTCGCCGATGCCTCCGCCGAGGCCGAGCTACAGGTGGAATCGTCGAGCAAGCGGCGGGGCAGCGCGTGGCAGGTGCTGCGCAACCGCGATTACTCGTTGCTCTTCTGGGGACAATTGATCTCGGCGGCAGGCACGCAGATCCAGGTCGTCGCGGTCGCCTGGCAGGTCTACCAGCTCACCAATTCGGCGGTGGCGCTTGGCATCATCGGGCTGGTCCAGGCGATTCCACGGCTAATCTTCTCGCTGGTGGGCGGTGTCGTGGCTGACGCTTATGATCGGCGGCGACTGCTCATCATCGTCAATACGATTCTCGCCTCGCTCTCCGCGATCCTTGCCGTTACCACCCGGATGGGCGCGATCAACGTCGGCCTCATCTACGCGATTGTCTTGCTGGCGGCCGTCGCCTCCTCATTCGAGTTCCCGACACGCCAGGCGATTATCCCGACGCTGGTGCCGCGTGAGCAGATGGCCGATGCTCTCTCGATCAGCATGGTGCTGATGCAGCTAACATTTGTCGTCGGCTCGGCGGCTGGCGGATTCGTCATCGCATGGGTTGGGCTGGCCAACACCTACTGGATCGACGTCTTCTCGTATTTCGTCGTCCTGGGGTCGCTCTTTATGATGTTCGTGCCGCGCGTCCCGGCGGAGAAGCGCGCACAGGCCGGATTGGGCGCGCTCGTCGACGGCATGCGCTTCCTGCGGACACACCCCATCATTCTCGCCGTGCTCTCCCTCGATTTCTTCGCCACCTTCTTTGGCTCGCCGCGCGCACTCTTGCCGGTCTATTCCGTCGCAATCCTCCATACTGGCGCGGCTGGCCTCGGCATTCTGCAGGCGTCAACCTCCATCGGCGCGGTGGCGCTCACGCCGTTCACCGGGCGCATCGGACGCATCCGACAGCAGGGACTCGGCGTGGCGGTCGCAATCATCGGCTGGGGCATCTGCATCATCGCTTTTGGGCTATCCACCGGACCGTTGCTGCTCTCGGCGCTCTTCCTGGCGGGCGCGGGCGCGGCTGACATGGTGAGCATGGTGCTGCGCGGCCTGATCGTCCAGATGACGACGCCCGATGAGTTCCGCGGCCGCATCAGCGCGGTCAACGCCATGTTCGTCATCGGCGGGCCGATGCTCGGACAGTTCGAGTCGGGCGTGGTGGCGGGCCTCACCACGCCCATGTTCTCGGTCGTCAGTGGTGGCGTCGCCTGTATCGTCGCGACGCTGACCGTCGTGGCGCTGGCGCCGGGGCTGCTACGGGTCCGGGTGAAGTAGTACGGCGCTCAGCGATTCACGCTGCGGTTGACGATGAAGATGCCCAGCAGCGCCACCGCACCGCCGATTATCTGGCGCGGCTCTAGCAACTCGCTCAGAAACGGGACTGCCAGGAGCGCCGTCAGGACTGGCTGACCAAGCAGCGTCGGCGAGACGACCGAGGCAGGCAGGTGCCCCAGGGCGTAGTTGATGGCGAGATAGCCTGCCACCTGTGAGACGATGCCCAGCGCGAATAGGTAGAGATACTGTGACGGTGTGAATCCCCACATCGCCCGCCCCAGCGCCAGATTGAGCGCAAAGAGTAACACCATCCCTACCACCGTCGAAATCCAGAGCGACGAGAGCGTGTCCATCCAGACGCGCACTCGCTGAATCACCAGCATATAGAAGGCGTAGAAAAAACCCGCCAGCATGGCCAAGAGATCGCCAACGCCGAGCCCCGACCCCCGAAAGAGATCAAGCCCGACGATGATTCCCATGCCACAGAGGGCAATTGCCAGACCAAGCCAGTAGGAGATACGCAGGCGCTCTCGAAACACGAGCAGCGCCACCAGCCCCACGACAATTGGCGCGTCATTCCCAAGCAGCGTTGCGTTGGCCGCATTGGTCAGGAAAAGCGAGGTATTCCAAAAAGCCAGGTCCAGGACGAAAAAGACGCCGGCCGCCGCGGCCAACAGCCATATGCGCCACCCACGCACCACCTTGCCACGACTCATATTGCGCAGGAAGAGCGGCGCAAGCAAGACTGCCGCGATCGCCACGCGATAGACGGCGGAGACCGTGCCCGGTGTCTGCGCCAGGCGTGTGAAGATAGCCGAGAAGGAGATGCAGAGGAGGCCGAGCGCCAGCGCGCCATAGACGCGAGCCAGCGGTACCGTGGCGACCGCCAACCTGGGCTGTTCGGTGGTTGGAGCAATGCTCTGGTCAACCTCGATAGGTAATGAAATGCGGGCCATACAGAGTATCCTTTAGCTGGACAAGCGCCAGCAGTTGTGGAGCCGTGAGCAAATAATCCTCAGTCAGCCACCGGCCTGAGCGCGCCAACCTCACCGGCGCCATCGTCGACAGCAGGCTCGACGGGGCTGCGCTTCTTGCGACGAAAGAGCGCGGTGAGTGTGCCGTTGGTCAGCATCGTCCCCAGGAGCACCAGCGCCAGCCCGGCGATAGCGTTCCAGGTGATGTGCTCGTTCAGAAGCAGCGCGCCCCAGAGCAGCGCCGTGCAGGGCAGCAGGTAGGTGACGAGCGAGGTGCGCGTTGGGCCAACATGGTAGATGAGCCAGAAGTAGAGCAGATAGGCCACACCTGTCCCCAGCGCACCGAGCGTCACAATTGCGCCAATCACCTTGAGCGAAGGCAGATGTGTTGGCGGACTCCACACGGCGGCGACTATCAGGCTCAGGATCAGCGCGGGAACCTGCGTGGAGATAGGTCCGACCAGTTGCGCCGAGCCAGCGAAGCGGCGGCTGAGCAGTCCCCCGATGCCGTAGGAAGCAGCGGCGATGAGCACAGCCAGCTCGCCGATAAGCCCGTTGGCACCGTGTCCGACGACATCAATCGCTGACGGACCAATCGTCACTGCGACGCCGACGAACCCTACCAGCACGCTCAACACGCGGCCAACACTCAGCGTCTCATGTCCCGGCCCAATCCACCAGTTGGCGAAAAGCACGATAAACAGGGGCGTCGTCGCGTTGAGGATCGAGGCGGTGCCGCTGGCAATGCGCGTCTCTCCCCAGGAGATAAGCAGGAACGGAATGATGATGTTAAAGATAGCGGTGATGATGCCGAGCCGCCAGTACCGGTACCAGCCTTTGACCAGGCGAGGGCGGAGGGCGACGATGATGCCAAGCGTGATAACCGACGCCGTGAGCCGTCCGGCGACGACGGTCGCGGGCGAGACCTCTTCGACACTTACCTTGATAAACAGAAATGACGCGCCCCAGATGAGCGCCAGCGCGAATAAGACGCCATATTCCCTAAGTACGGTACGCACCGCAAATTCTCCCTCCCAACACACGCCAGTCGCCAGATTCGCGGATTAGCGTGACTGGGCCGCCTGTGGCGTGATCCACACCAGACCACGATCCCAGTTCCGAGCCAGCACACGATCCGCCAACGCGCCATCGCGCGCCACCAGAGCCGCGATTAGCTCCTCATGATCTCGGAGTGATGGCGTGCGGTCTGCCCAGCCCCAGAAAGCGCATTCCAGACGCCGCACCTTTGCCTTCAAGTCGGCAAGAGTTGTCTTCAACTCGTCGTTGCCACAACACGCGATGAAACCGCGATGCACCGCCTCGTCGGCCAGTGTCGCTGCGCTCGCGTCGCCAGCGGCCAGCGCGGCGGCCAACTCAGCGTTGGCAATGCGCATCGCCTCAAGCGCGGCCTCGTCGAACATCGGCAGCGCCAGGCGCAACGCCAGCGCTTCGAGCGCGACGGTGATCGGATAAATCTCACGCGCCTGCTTCAGCGTGACCGGGCTGACCGACGTGCGCCGGGTGGAGCTGGTGACAACCAGCCCCTCGTTTTCCAGCCGCTGCAGCGCATCGCGCACCGGCGTGCGGCTCATCCCCAGCGCATCCGCCAGCGCCTCATCGCGTAACGCCTCACCCGGCGCCAGCGTGCCGTCGATAATCCAGTCGCGCAGTTGGGCATAGGCGTCATCAGAAAGACAGCGGCGTGTGAGCGGCGTCGCGGACGCTGGAACGGGCATGGGAAGCTCCTCTCACCATTGAGTCACCTGGATATTGTATACAATATACCAATAAGCCAGAGCGTGAGACAAGAGGGGCTACTTATATCAACCAGCGCGGAGAACAATGGGTTACGAGTAGAGGGCAATAACAATCCCCCAGCGCGTGCCGGGGGATTTCGAGTGGCAGGATGAATGGGACGTCAGCGGCGAACCCCAGAGACGCCAAGCGCCTCGCGTCCCACGCCGATGGCGACCAGAATAGCGATGCCCTCGATCAACACGATCATGGGGATCCAGAGCCAGAGGAACTGGGTGCGGCTGATCTCCGAACTGCCAAGAATCATGGCGAAGATCACGCCCGTGGCGAGCGGGAGCGCGGCGCATAGGGCGACGATGACGACCTTCGAGAGCGCGTCGAAGAGGGGATGTTGATAGTTCTTGGGCGCTTTATATCCCTGACCTGGCCCGGCCTTTGGGATTTTGACATACACCTTTTCTGGTGTAGTCTTGGTCTCAGGTGATGTATCAGCGCCCATATTGCTCTCGCCTTCATTCCAGTTCATTCCAGCGCCCCATCGCCGCTGATGGTCGCATGCTGCTTCTAGTCTAGTGTAGGGCGGTATCCATTCCTCGTCAAGAGCGTTATGCCGCTGGATAGTTTATCCCTCCGATACTTTGCGTTGCCGCTCGCGTTCGCGTAGCTCCACCCGCCGAATCTTGCCGCTGATCGTCTTGGGCAGCTCAGTAACGAACTCGATCTCGCGCGGATACTTGTAAGGGGCAGTCACTGTTTTGACGTATTCCTGTAGCTCAGTCGCCAGCTCATTGCTCGGCGCGTAACCGGGCGCAAGAATCACGAACGCTTTGACGATCTCGCCACGTACGGCGTCTGGGCTGGCGACCACCGCCGACTCGATGACGGCGGGATGCTCCACCAGCGCGCTCTCGACCTCGAACGGGCCAATCCGGTAGCCCGCCGAGATGATAACATCGTCGGCGCGCCCCACAAACCAGAAATAGCCGTCAGCGTCGCGGAAGGCGCGGTCGCCGGTGAGATACCAGTCGCCATTGAAGGACCGCTCCATCGCCTCGGGATTGCGCCAGTACTCGCGGAAGAGGCCGAGTGGCCGCTCGGGACGCACGCGCACGGCGATATCGCCCTCCTGATCGGGACCAACCTCCTGCCCATCGTTGTCTATGACCGCCACATCGAAGCCAGGCGACGGCTTGCCCATCGAGCCAGGGCGCACCTCCATACCGGGGAAGTTGCCGCAGAGCAGCACCGTCTCTGTCTGGCCGTAGCCATCATGGATCGTCAGCCCAGTTGCTGTGCGCCAAGAGTCGATGACCTCGGGGTTAAGCGGCTCGCCCGCGCCCACGCAGTGGCGAAGCGCGGGAAACTTGACGCTGGAGAGGTCCTGCTGCACAAGCAGGCGATAGGCCGTCGGTGGCGCGCAGAAGGTTGAGATGGGATAGCGTTGCAGCAACGCCAGCGTCTCGGCGGCATCGAACTTGCCGCGCGCATCCTGAATGAAGAGCGCCGCTCCATTGCCCCATGGACCAAAGAAATTGCTCCAGGCAGCCTTGGCCCAGCCCATCTCGGACAGGTTCCAGTGCAGATCATCTGGGCGCAGATCGAGCCAGTAGCGCCCCGTCACGGCGGTGTGGCCAACGGGATAGCTGGCGTGGGTATGCAGCACCATCTTGGGATAGCCAACGGTGCCGCTGGTGAAGTAAATCAGACAGGGATCGCTGCTGGTAGTCACGCGGTCGTACCATGTCGGCGCCGCCACATCTACCGCTGGATGGTAGCCAACGCAGCCTTCTGGGCACTCTGCCCCCGGCTCGTCCACCACCATCACCGTGCGAATGGTCGGACATTGCTCCCGCACCTGCGCCAGTTTCGCTGCCCCCGCCTGATCGGTAATCAGCGCCACAGCCTCGGCAATTTCGGCGCGATACTGGATGTCTTTCGGGGTCAGCAGAGTGGTGCAGGGAATGCCTATGGCGCCCAGCTTCATCAGGCCCAGCATCACCTCCCACCACTCCGGCACGCGCGGCAGCATCAGCAAGGCGCGCTCGCCCTTCTGAATGCCCAGCGTCTTGAGCGCATGGGCGACACGGCTGCTCTGTTCGTCGAATGCGGCGAAGGTATAACGCTCTTCCCGGCCATCCTGGCCAATCCAGAGCATCGCCAGCTTGTCGGCGTCCTCGGCCCAGCGTCCAATGGTATCAATCGCGAAGTTGAAGTCGTCGGCTACCTGCCACCGGAAATCGCGCCGCTCTTCGTCGTAGTCGGTCATGTTGTGCGCTGGGGCACGATCATCATCTGTCATTGGCGCCACTCCTCGCTTCGTTGCCCGGAGCCTCGTATGAACATGAACGTGTATGTGAACTGGGGATAGTCCAGTATACGCCGCACCGAATTGACCCGGCAAACCGTCAGACCCGCTACGAGAAAGGCAGACGGCTGTACTTTGGCATGGCCACACTCTTTCACGATATACCGTGCAACAGTACATAGACAACTCGTTGTATACATCAGTAACTGTTTCATGTATACTGGCCGCACGTATCAGACTGAAATCGCGTTGCTGTGGATTGCCGATCATGTGGAGGGTGAAACGATGTCGCAAGTACCTTTTGATCCACAACCATTTCCGGCGGCGCATGATGCGTTACCCAACCAGCTCCGCACTGCGGACCAGTTGCTTGCTGCCTATGCCAGCGGCGAGCGTGCATTCGCCAATTGGAATCTCGCAGGGGTTGATCTGAAGCAAGCTGACCTACGCGACTCGAATTTCTACGGGGCAGATTTGTCTGGCGCCGATCTCAGCGAAGCGGATCTAACCCGTTGCAACTTTGCACAGGCTAACTTACAATCGGCAAGACTTCGCGCCGCTAATATCAGCCAGGCGTACCTGGATGGCGCTGTAACAACAGGGGCGGATATGGCCGATGTCGTCACTGACCGCCCTTCGCCTCAGCTCGTCAGCGCCAGCGCCAACACACAACCGACGCCCGCGGCTCCTCCGGCTCCTCCAACAACCCGATTCTGCATCTACTGTGGCGCCACCTTGCCGCTTGAAGGAGCATTCTGTCCATCCTGTGGTCGGCCTCAACCAGCTCCTGGCTTGGCGGGTCCGCCTTCTGTGCCGCTCGCGTACGCCAGTCCGGCGCTGCCTTCGACGCCGCTTTCTCAGACTCCACAGATGATCCAGGGTAACCCTCCACCCTATGGAGCCTATGGGGCCTATGGAACCTATGCGCCGCCGTCGATGCCACTGCAGCCAGGACCGCATAGCATGCCTCTGAGCCAGCTCACCCAACAACCGAACAGTGTTATAGGCTCTGCCATAGCGGCCATCTGTGGGGCAATTGCGGCCTTCGCGTTTTTCTTGCCCTCATATGTCTCCGCGGGAAGCGCGGGAGCGAGCGGGCCTCAAGTTGCAGGCGCCTTTGGCACTGTCGCCTCACTCTGCAGCCAGTACTCCGGGCTGATAGATCAATCGAGCAGTGTAACAAGCGCCTGCAGCTTCGCATCGATTGCCGGGCCAGCACTCTGGATCGAAATGATTCTGGCGGCTGTGGCGGCGATTATCGCGGGGCGGCAGTGGTACATCGGACGGCAATCGGCAGGTCTGCCCCTTGCCGAGCGTCCGACCGCGGCCGTTTTGATTACTGGTGGCATCAGTTTGCTCATCCTGGTGTTCCAGTTTTTGGCCTTACCCGCTTTGCTTTCGGCTGCCACTGGCATATCAGCTGTTGGCCAGGCGGTCACATCAGCGTTTGGTTTCGGATTCTGGCTTATGGTGCTCGGAACGATTGGCGTCGTGAGCGGCGCGATAATACAACTGCGCGCATCGTGAGAATGTCCGAATACCCCACATTCAGCCACCGCCGCATGTTCTGCCGCTCTTCAACAAGATAGGCGCAGGAACACGCGGCTATCTGGCGCACGAGTTCTGCTGCCACCGGCATTTCCCGCTACGATTTGACCCAGAACTCTGAGGACCGACGAAGGCGCCTCGCTCATCTCGACAACACCTGAAATACGGGGTAACATGCTCGTATGCTGGCGTCTCTGCATAGCACAGACATGGCAAATTCAGCGGCATCGGTAAGTGAATTGGCTATTCAGGCGTCTATTCGGTCGGATATCCAGTAGTACCAGGCAGCGTAGTACCAGCTCCTCAAACTTGCACGGCATCCGCGCCAGTGCTATACTGCGCCCGCAGACGTCGGAAGTGAATGGACACAGTCATGGCAATGGACGAACAAGCAGCGGCTTACGAGGCTGCCAGGGCCGCAACCCAGGCAGAGCGGGACCGCGACATAGCGACTGAGGCAGATGCATCCGACCTGAGTAACCTGGCGCAGAGCGATAGCCTACGCCTATACCTGCGCGAAATCTCCAGGATTCCTCTGCTCTCGGCTCAGGATGAGCTGTCACTCGCGCACCGCATCAGGCTCGGCAGCCGTGATGCGCGCAACCATCTGATCGAAGCCAACTTGCGGCTGGTGGTGAGCATCGCCAAACGCTACGTTGGCCAGGGCATGTCACTCGAAGATCTCGTCGGCGAGGGCAATATTGGCCTGATACGCGCTGTCACGAAGTTCGACCCTGACCGCGGTTTCCGCTTTTCGACCTATGCGACTTGGTGGATCAAGCAGGCCATCACCCGCTCCATTCTCGAAGGAACGCGCGCCGTTCGGCTGCCCGTCTATATCATGGAAGAAGTCATGCGGGTCAAACGCACCACCCGCCAGCTCTATCAGGAGCTTGGACGCGAGCCGAGCGCCGAGCAGATCGGCGAGCGACTGGGGATCACCGGCGACCGGGTGAGTGAGCTGCTGGTCTGGGCGGAAAAGGTCTTCTCGCTCGATGCGCCACTCTCGGAGGAAGAAGAGAACTCCCTCGGCGATATCATCGAAGATCAGCACCAGCCAGGTCCTGTCGAATCCACCGACCGTAGCTTGCTGCGCGAAGAAGTCTACCGCGTGCTGAACAACCTTACCCAGCGGGAGCGCGAGGTCATTGAGTTGCGCTTTGGCCTGATCGACGACCAGGACCACACGCTCGAAGAGGTCGGACGTCGGCTCAAAGTCACCCGCGAGCGCGTGCGCCAGATCGAGGAGCGCGCCATCCGCAAGCTGCGCCATCCGCAGTCGAGCCGCCTGCTGCGCGAGTACCTGGGCTAACCGGCGCTCTTCGGAACTGCCACATCCCCCTTTGGTCAGCCAATTAGCCGCCTACACACCATGCACTCCAAAGATAGCCTTCCACCTATGTGCGAACCTTCGCGGCCCGGTGTATGATTACGACGCACAGGTTACGACCGGACAGAACATGCTGATGGTGGAAGGGCATGCAGATGGCTTCGACGGACATAGATAGAACCGATGTGCTGGTGCTTGGATGTGGCGTTTCCGGCCTCACAACAGCAATCCGCCTTATCGAGCGGCAGCCGAACCAGGGCCAGCGGCGCGTCACCATTTGGGCGCGTAAGGTTCCGCCAAACACCACCTCGAATATCGCCGCCGCAGTCTGGTACCCCTATGACGCTGGTTCCAATGAGCGCGCTGTGACGTGGGGCGCGATAGCCTATCAAGCGTTTGAAGGCCTGCAAGGCGTACCTGGAACCGGCGTGATTTCGCGGAATGTGCTCGAACTGCTTTCCGACCCCGACCCCGACGGACCGTGGTGGAAAGCTAGCGTGCCTGGTGTCGGGCATGCGCGCCCCGACGAGCTACCCGTTGGCTATGCGGACGGATTTGTCTTCGATGCCCCGGTGATAGATACCTCAATCTATATGAGCTACCTGCGTTCCCGATTCGAGGCTGCCGGTGGCGTGATCGTCGAAGATAGAACCGTGAGTGACCTCTCGGAAGCCTTCGCGGTATCCGATGTGGTGGTCAATTGCACGGGCCTGGGCGCACGCGAGCTGACTCACGACACGACGTTCAGGCCGACGCGTGGTCAGGTGGTGCGTGTCAGACAGAATGGATTCACCCGTGTGCTGATAGACGACCGTGGGCCAACGACGAATCCGTATGCACCGGGATCGTTGGCCTACATCGTTCCGCGGATTAGCGACATCATCCTCGGCGGGACCGCCATCGCCGACGAGATCACCACCGACGACGAGATCAGACAGAAGATTGACGACGAAGAAGTACAGGCCATTATTCGCCGCTGTGCCGTGTTAGCGCCGGAGTTTGCGCACCTCGCCCCAGACGATATTCTGGAGGTGAAGATTGGTCTGCGGCCGGTGCGCTCCGATGTGCGGCTGGAGCGCGAATCGCCCGCGCCGGGACGCTGGCTCATCTCCAACTACGGTCACGGGGGCGCGGGTGTCACGCTCTCCTGGGGGTGCGCGGCAGAGGTCGCCGAACATATCGAAACGATTGAAATGCCATGAACACGCCCAACGCGCTCAGCGCCATCGGCAACATTGGCATTATCGGCAGCGGCGCGGTCGGTGGCACGCTGGCCCGCGCAATCGCCGCGGCGGGGGGAACAGTCGTCGCAGTCTCCGCGCGCCATCTGGAGCATGCTGAGGCGCTGTCCCGACATATTCCGGGCTGCCGGGCTTTCACCACGCCCGACGAGGTCGCGGCGGTCAGCCGCCTCGTGCTGCTCGCGGTACCGGACGACGCGATCATTCCAGTCGCCGGGCGCGTCCAGTGGTCAGCCAGTCAGTGCGTCGTGCATCTCAGCGGGGCGATGAGCGCGCGCGTGCTTTCGGCCGCCACTGAGCACGGCGCGGCGGTAGCGGCCCTGCATCCGCTGATGACGTTTACCCGCGCACTGACCGATTCGTCGCTGGACGAGATTCAGGAACGGCTTCGCGGCTGCGTCTGGGCGCTGGAGACGAGCGATGAGACGTTGCGCGAAACGCTACACGCGATAGTGATCGCACTGGGCGGGAGGGTCGCGATGCTGAGCGAAAACGACCGCATCCCCTATCACATCGCGGGCGTGCTTGCCTCAAACTACATCGTGACGCTTATCGGCGCCGCGGTGGCTCTCTGGGAGTCGTTCGGGGAGGATGCTTCGCTGGCTCGTGAGGCGCTGATGCCGCTCGTGCGCGCCTCGGTAGAGAATCTGGCGGCGATGCCACCTTCCGCGGCGCTCTCTGGCCCAATTGCACGGGGCGATCTTGGCACGCTGCGCGCTCACCTCGACTGGCTCGCGTCCGCTGCGCAGACTAGCCCAGATATCAGCGCCCTCCGTGACGCCTACCTGGCGCTTGCCCACTTGACCGTGCCGCTTGCCGAGGCGAAAGGGACGCTCACCGCCGAGCGCGCGTCCGCGATCCGCGCGCTGCTCGACGCCGCCCGAAAGGACGAGTAGCGAACACACTTACTCCGCAGTGGGGGATCCTTCCTCTTCCAATGTTGGCGCGACAATGTCGCGAGTATCAACCAGTTGAGTGTCGTCGGATGGCCTCTCAGAGTCAGAATCGATTTCGGGCAGATATGGATGGCTGATTTGGTCGGGCTTGCCGGGTACATCTTCGAACATCAGCAGCCCGAGCGCACGCGCGCTACGAACGAAATAGCGAGTATGCGCCCATAGCTTTGTACCTCGTGTGCTTCGCAAAAGGCCGAGTAGCGCATTCTCTGCTTCGTTCTCTGCGGCGGGCAAGGAAACGACCATCGCGGCAACATCGCTCATAACTATGATCTCGCTTGAATGTGGTGCACCTACGGCCAGAGCAGCACGCGCCGATGCCTGAGCGGCGACGAACATCATATGGGCGGCGTCTTCGGCGGACGTTTCACCACGCTGTGGAAAAACGCGGCCAGGCACCAGAGTAAATACGTGCATTGCGATCAAGTGCTCTAACCAGAAGTCCATACCGCTCCTGATGCCATACCCCACACTGATGAGCCGCGGCCTCAGCGCGTTTCCAAGCGCAGAGTGAAACAGCGTATTTCTTTCCTCCTCAGACTTCGATGCATCGAGGCTCCATTGATATGCATCGAGCGTCTCTGCAATGGCGTAATAGAGTTTGCCTTCACCGGATGCAGGGATTGTTTGACGCCCCTGGGGCACAAACACCGGATGATGCGACGATCTCTGCATTGCTTTCTTCTTGCGCTTGTTGGCGAGCCGAGGTGACGCCACTATCTGACTTTGTGCTTGATCGGATCCATCGCTGCTGGACTCTGTCAGAATTGCCGTCAGTTCAATGACGTTGACGCCCAGATAATGCGCAACAACATTATATGGGGGAGCGGGTCGCAACGCCCATACTTGCACGCGATGCCCAAGCGCGACCAGGCGATAGATGAGTGGGACATAGTCGCCGTCCCCTGACACAATGATGAATTCCTGACCAGCAGGACCAAGCAGTGCTCGTTCGAAAGCATGCATCGCGATTTCCCGATCTACTGCCTCGCCAATGACCCCTTGTCCAGTTGGGTTATGCGGAACGTCGATCGGGCGAAAGCCAGAGCGATGCAAAGCCTTGTATTTTGCCGAGGGCGCTGTTTGCGACGCATCCATAAAGTAGAGCAGATCCGCACGGCGACCGTCGAGATACTTCGTGAGAAAGTCTCTGAACGACCTTATTGTCGCTTCTGAGAGCTGATTCTCGGCATCCACGTAGACCGAGACTGGTGGGATGAGCGTGGGAGCAGTGATCAGATACGGGTGTTTTCGGTAGGAGGGCATGAAAAGCAGAGTCAGCGCCTCGACGACGCAGATGCCAATCAGCGCCACGAGCAGTGTTGTCGTATCGAGCGAACCGACCCACCGCGCAGCAGATGCGACGCCGTTTTGCGCCTGCTGCTGCCAATCCACTGGAAGCGCGAGCCAGACAATTGCCAGCCCCGTGAGCGCCAACAACACACACATGAGCGCTATGCGCCCACGAGATCGCCGCGCCCAGAACGTTCGCCATGCAAAACGCAATCTCTCCACTGATGCCCTCCGCCATGAGTGTCGAACACCTCGCAAAGCAGCATGCGGCATTTGAGCGCAGACTGCCAGTCAGTCTATTATATCGAACGAGCGGCAATCGTCAATACAGGGGCCATTTGGAGGGTAGACGACTGGCCGCCATACCATGAGGGAGCCTCTCGCAATGAGAAGCTCCCTCAAAGGTTTGTTCGTCCGCGTGGGCCTGCGTGGTAATTGGCTATCGCAGCTACGAGGTCGTCACCAGGTCGTCGATCTTCCAGACGCCATTTTCGAGCACGAACTCGACCTTCGTGTTCAGCGTATCTTTGAAGTTCAGCACAGCAATCGAATCGGTAATCGGGATAACCACCGAAGCGCTATCCGACTTCACCGTATATGTTGTGAGATCAGGCGTGCCGCACGACCATTTCACCGTGTAACCATCGAGCGTCTGGAAACTCGTGATGAATTGGGCCTTGGTAATTGTGGCCTGAGCACCCGACGAGAGCAGCCCATAGGCGTCCCCGTAGTTGCCCGCCGCGAAGAGCGCGCAGAACGTGCCACCCAGGACGAGCGGACGCAGATCGGTGCCATTCAGCGCCGCATCAGTTGCGTCCAGCTTCCAGGCGGAGTCTTCGAGCTTCAGCGTCACATCACCTGTGCGCGCGCCCAGTTTGGAGCGGTTCAGCTGGATGGTCAGATGCGTAATCTGGTCGTTATTTCCCTGTGGCACTTTTGCCAGGGCGCAGGTCGTGATCGAGCCGTCAATCTCGTCATGCAGCTTGCCAGACGCGACAAAGTCATCGCGCGAGACCAACCCCTGCTGTGTGCTATCCAGCAAGTCGTAAGCGGCCGAGTAGTCCTGGCCCTGCATGGCCGCGCAGAATACTCCCGACGCCTGGAGTGCGCTGATGTTCACGCCTAGCAATGAGGTATCGATGCTATCGATCCTCCACGACCCATTCTGATTCTTCAGGTGCAGCGCGCCGGTCATGTTGCCCTGCGTTGCGCGGGTCAGCTGGGCGCCGACCGTCGCCGAACTCGCGCCCAGGCTAAAGCTATATGCACCGTTACCCTGTGCCTGCTGGCAACCCGTGACTTTCCCTTCAGCGGTATCCAGCGATGCCACACCAGCGCTAAAGGACGTCTTTGAGAACCTGGCCTGCAAGTCAGAACTCAGCCCACTATAGGCGCTGTCGTAGCTCTGCGACTTGAGATCGTTACAGAACGTCAATGCCGCCGCGCCCGGTGCGCCATACTGGCTGAGCAGAAACACCGCCGCGCCACCAATGAGTCCAAGTAGCACCACAATGACGGCGCCCACCGTCAGGGCGACCTTCAGGCCTCGGCGCGACTTCTTCGGCGCGGGTGGTTGCGTGAACACCGTCTGCTGGCCATAGAGAGGCTGCGACATTGGCCCAGGATATGGCTGGCCCGGATACGGCTGCGATGGCGCGCCTTGATATGGCTGCGAAGGATAGCCCGAGTACGGTTGCGATGGCGCGGCTGGCTGACCGTAGCCCTGGCCGCCATAGTTACCGTAGCCGCCATAATTACCATAGCCCCCGGTAGGCTGGCCGCTCCCAGGCGTCTGGCTCTCGCCGCCCGGCTGGCCACCGTATGACTTGTAGCCGTTGGGATCATACTGATCGGTCATCGCCTGTGGCACTCCTTATCGTCTGGCTGCATGGCGCAGCACGGTGGCGTGCGCATACCCACGCACATACATGCGCCACCGATGTGTGAGACGAGAGAACCGGGCGAGAGTAATCCACTGTAGCAAAAATACTGATGGTGAACCGCCCGTATGCCGAATGCATGCCGAACGTATGCCAATGTGTCCACAAACCGCTATCCGCCATCTGGACGCCGTAGTCTCTGGCTATAAGTAGACGCGGAGTTGCCACCTGCTTGTCTATTGCTCCCCGCTACGGCTTGCGATGCGGCGTCACATGAGTCTCTGGGGGATGCTGCAACGTCTGGTAGACAACGCAGTAGCGCTCAGTCAGGCGGATGAGAGTCGCCAGTTGTTCCTCGGTGGCATCGGTATCCAGGTCAAAATGCAGGTCTATGCGCTGAAAGCCTACAGGCACATCCGCGCCGAGACTCAGCGTACCGCGAAAGTCCAGCAGCCCTTCTGCGCGAACAACGCCGTCGCGCACCTCGACGCCGATAGCCGTCGCTACCGACGATAAGGTGACTCCCGCGCAGGCGACTAACGCCTCAAGCAACATGTCGCCGGAGCAGGCGGACAGGCCAGTCCCACCCGTCGCTGGATGCAATCCCGCCTCTACCAACGCCTTGCCTGTTTGCACGTTACAGGTAATACCCTCGCCCAGCCTGCCCTCAGCCCGGAGGGTGATGCGGGCAGCCTCAGGCTCCGCGCGATAGCGCTGCTTCAATGGCGCTTGCAACGCGCGTAACTCGTCAGATTTCATGGCGGGCCTCCCAGCAGACCGTTTCATCGAGTCCGAACGCACATGTTCAAGCTCGCAACAATTACACCGGTACGGTTAGTATAGCGCATGCGCCACCTGCTGGGGCCCTCGACTATAGGAAGGTCGTGCTGGCGACCATCCGCTATACTCTGGAACACGGGATGTTCGCAACCCGATATCCCTCTGCATGATGTCTCTGATTGGTCAGGAGAATGCTATGCCTTCTGCTGCAACATCACTGCTGACGCGCCCCGCCATTGAGCTGGCCGAGCTTGTGCGCTCAGGCCAGATTCGCTCGCGCGACCTGGTAGAGGCGGCCCTTGAACGCATCGCGGAGACGCGGGCGCTCAATGCGTTTACACTTGTGGACGCCGAGGGCGCACTGGCCGCCGCTGATGCCATCCAGCCGGGCGACCCGCGACCATTCGCGGGCATTCCGATTGCGATCAAGGAGCTGAATGCGGTTGTCGGCCAGCCGCTCACGATGGGATCCGACCTCTACGGCGACTACCGCCCCGACGCCGACGCCTATGTCGTCCGCCGCCTGAAGGATGCGGGCTTCGTGTTGATCGGCCGCACCGCCGCGCCTGAGTTCGGTATTCTGCCCGTCACCGAGTCGCGTCGTTTTGGCCCAACCCGCAATCCCTGGAACCTCGATCACACCCCCGGCGGGTCATCCGGTGGCGCGGGCGCGGCAGTCGCGGCGGGCATTCTTCCGGTGGCCCATGGCTCCGACGGCGCAGGGTCTATCCGCGTGCCAGCGGCATGTTGCGGACTGGTGGGGTTGAAGCCGAGCCGCGGCCGCATCTCACCAGGACCAGACCTGGGCGATAGCTTCCTCTCGACCAGCGCCTCACTAACACGCACCGTCGGTGACACCGCGCGCCTGCTCGATATCATGACGGGCTACGAGATCGGCGATGCTACCTGGGCGCCGCCACCCGCCGAGCCGTTCGCGGCTGCGGCCACGCGCGCGCCTGGTCGGCTGCGCATCGCGCTGGTGACGGGATCGCCACTGGGAACGGCGGTTGATCCGGCCTGCATTCAGGCGGCGCACGACGCGGCGAAGCTGCTGGAGTCGCTGGGGCATACCATAGAAGAGGTCACGCCTCCGAACTGGGACCAGCGGCCACTAGTCCCCGTTTTTTCCACGATCTACGCGGCAGGCATCGCGAGCGGTGTCGCGTTTGGCGCGATGATTCGCCAGCGCCCGCCACAACCTGACGACGTCGAGCCGTTGACGTGGGCGTTCTGCCAGCTGGACGCAACGCACCGTGGAGCCGACCTGCTGGCCGCGATGACCCAGCTTCAGGGGCATGCCCGCCGGATGGTTGCCTATTGCTCGGGCTTCGACATGCTGCTCACCCCGGCGCTGGGCCAGCGTCCCGTGCGCATCGGCGAGATCGATGCGTGCTCCCCTGAGCCAATGCAGGCCTTCGAGCGGGCGATGGCGTTCTCGCCCTTCACCGCCATCTGGAATGTCACCGGCCAGCCTGCCATCTCACTGCCGCTCTACCAAGGCGACGATGGGCTGCCGCTCGGCGTGCAGCTGGTGGGCCAGCCACTTGGCGAGGGCACGCTGCTGGCGCTGGCCAGCCAGCTCGAGGCGGCGCTCCCGTGGGCCGCCCGCATGCCAACACCCATCGCCTGATCGCACACACGGGACGTCAGGGTAACATGCGCCTCGGCGTCCCGGCTACCTGTTAGGGAATCATGTTCGGAGATGGCTGTGCGATTGCCGGGCGCGGCGCCGCAGCCTTGCGCTGGGCTGGGCGCCTGGCAGGAGGCTGAGAGAGACGTTCGAGCCGCAACCAGGCGACCCGCGCCAGACTGAACGCCTCGACATCTTCGAGCATCGCGATGGCATCGTGATAATGCTTCTCGGCTTCCTCCAGCTTCTTTCTGGATGGCCGCGCCCGATGCTGAAAGGCAAGCTCGTCGCCCCAGGCGGTCTCAACCTGGCCCAGCAGTAGGACATCCGCCCTTGCTCTTGCGATGGCCGCGGCTTCCTCGATTCTTGGGATTCTGCCCTCGGGCTCATTGTGCAGGGCCAGCCATTTGGCTGCGGCCAGCAAAATCATGGCATAGGCCGCGCGATCTTCTTTCCCCTGGTCTTTGCCGACCTGCCACCAGTGCTTTGCCTCGGCGAGCGCGCCGGAGGCGGCAGCCATCAGCCTGGCCCGCGAGTAGTCACCAACCTGGCCTTCATCGACACACGCCAGCATAATACGCCCAATGAAACACTGGAAGCGTGCTCTGTTCTGGATGGTAAAGAGATCGGCGCCTTTTTGTTTGGTCGCGCGGGCTTTCCTGAACGCGAGTCGGTGCTGCCCCGCGGAATAGTAGAGAACCGCCCAGTCCCAGTCAAGAAAGAGGTCGTCGTTGGCGTACTGGGCCGAATCACCATCCGCGCGCTCCCGCAGCTCATGGAGCATCCAGGCGGCATACTCCAGCCCGCGAACCGCCTCTGTATCCTCGGCGACCAGTTGCCCGCGCACACCAACTGCATCGCCGAGACTGAAACCAAAGGCCATGTCGCTTGTCACATCACGTCGGGGCAGCGCCATCCAGGCGTCAAGGGCGGCTTTTGCCGTCTCAAACGCCCGGCGATAGCGCCTGCGAGTTGGATGTGAGCCGTAGCAGGCGCGGCTCTCGAATGCTTTGAGCTGCGCGACAAGCGCCCCATCCGCTATGGCGCTCGCAACCTCCGCCGCGCGGCGATAGTGATCTGCCGCGTGGCCGAGCGGATCATCCTCGCGGTCAGCCTCGGGCACGCCACGTTTATCCAGCTCGCGGTCAAGCTCAAGGTAGTACTCCGCGATGAGGTATTCGGTGCGTATACGCTGGTAGGGCGACATCGGAAGGCGCCGGTTCCGCATCAGCAGTCGATAGACTTTGGCGAGCTTGCGCCGCTTCTTGATTTTGTGGGCATACGCTGCATCGAGGATGGGCTGATAGACCGGATCCGCCGATGGCTCATCCGCACATGAAGCGAAATTCAGGCGATCTCTGCGGTCCAGACGAACCTTATAACTCACTGAATAGCTCTGATCGTCGCTCAAGGGTGAGGCCTTTCGCAATCAGACTTCGACAGCCATATTTCAGGCAAGTATACACAAATATACCGCTCTGGCAAGCACAGAAGTCTCATTCCAGTAAAATGCCCGATCAATGCGGATGCGGCAGAAGGGCCAGATGCCACGTCGTTCAATTACTAAGAGTCAGCAGCGCCTGTAAACTCGAAGTCCAGGGATTGGCAAGCGGCAAATGCAGGCTCGCACCACTCATAGCTGAACTGCCTAGGGTGCAAGCTGAAATACGGCGAAAGCGGAAACCAAAACAGCGGGGATGATAAGCGAGAACAAGATTCGGAGCGCAAGTGATTGCGCCGACTAAGACATCTCCTTCCTGACTCCATAACGCGCCTGCAACTGCAGCATGCGCATGAACGCTTGAGGCGATGCCAACCACGCCACGCTCGAATGCCAGCAGAATAGCAGCACATGCTGACAATGCAACGGCGAAAGGTGATACGCTGAGACGAGTTCGGCGACGCAATTAGTTGCGGGAGAGGTCAGCTCCTGGTCGAGGCACGAAAGGCGTGCGCGGAGAGGACACCTGCTTGCGTAGACGCACCAGCCGCTTGCGGGCATATCGCGCCAGGCCAAGCGCCTCCACATCTCGAAATCTCTTGAATGCCCGGAGATAGTATTCCCTGGCAGTTCCAACACTCTTGTCGGACTTGCGCCGAAGGTTGCGATACGCAAATTCATCCCCCCATGCGATCTCTACACGGCCGAACAGCACCGGATTTTTGTCCAAGACAGATGAGGCTCGCTTCGTAGCTTCTTTGAGTTTTACAGTCCTCTCCGTCCTCCATCTGGTTCGACCAAGCCAACGCGCTTCCGTCAGCATGGTAAGAACGTAGCCAGGCTCATCGCGGATCTCCTCGGTGGCTTCGATAGCTTCGACTTTCGCCTTCTCTGCCACGTTCAACAGTCTGTCCGGTGAATAATTGCGCCAGGTGACACCGAAATCAAGGCAGTCCAGAGCTATCTCGGCAATAAGAATGTTGATACGTCCATAGTTGAGACGAGTCGATGCGCTGAGCGCTTTGTCGCGGGCCGCAAAAGCACGCTTGAGTGCCAGTCGGTATGCACCCATTGAGAGATGAAGGGCGGCCCAGTTCCAGTCGAGAAAGAAATCGTCGTTTAAGTATTGAGCCGTGTCAAGATCATGGCGCTCGCGCAGTGTAAGCAGTAGGGTAGCGGCGCGCATCAAACCATCAACGGCAGCCTGATCCTCGGCAAGCATCTGCGCTCGCACGGCAAGATCATCAGCCAATTCATACTCAAAATGGAGGTCACACGCTCGATCACTGTTGCGAAGATTGTCACATTTGCGCCACGCAATCAGCGCAGCTTGTGCCGCCTCAAATGCTCGCCGGAAACGTTTGAGATACGGATTGGATCTGTAGCACCTGTCGCTCTCGAACTTCTTGAGTTGAGCAACCAGTGCCGAATCAGGTATTTGCGAAGCGTAGTCCGCTCCTTGGGCATAGTGGTCTGCGGCTGTACCGAGGGGGTCTTCTCTTCCATGGTGATCTAGCACCTTGTGATCTGCGTCCAGCCCCCGATAATAATTCGCGAAAATGTACTCTGTACGAACTGACTGGTAGAGCGACTTTTCATACACTGCCGCCTGTTCGAGCAACTGGCACGCATCGTACAGGCGGTCGTCGTCCATATATGTATACGCCTTGTCGAGAATCTGCTGATAGTCCGAGAATTGGGGACCAGATGGCTCCTCGTCGAGTTTTGGGTACATCAGGCGATCAGTTCTGCATATCGTCCTGCTTTCATCCTCGAACATGAAATATGTCCTCTCGACTTGCCCGCTACCGCCATACAAGCAAGTATAAGCGAAATGGAGCTCCTGGCAAGAGAAGAAAAGACAACACAACCCAAACTACCCCATGCCGCACTACACAAGAGACGGCAAAAGGGGTAGTATTTCACCAACACATCAACAACGGCAATCAGCCGCTGTTTAGCAATGAGTAAATGCAGCAGGGCACTCTTCGGCAATCAGCCCATGCTGCACTGCGCTAGCGGTTGTCGAGTGGGCAAAGGGCGCGAGGTGAACGCCAGCGAATCCGACAGCCAGCAACGCCGAAACGACTACCAGGCGGGCGATCAGTTTGATACGGGGGCGGGCATGTGATGCATTCTTCATAGCTGTGTCTTTCTCCTGCCGATGTCGAGTCGGCTCATGCATGCACACCGGCGGTTGTGGGGCGTGCAGGCCCCCTGGCCGCGGGCTAGATCCGCCACGCATCCCGCTGATGGGCGAAGTCGGCGGATCAATCTTTTTCTCGTGGCAGTCGTCTGCCAAACGCCGGTTGCATTTTTGCTAGTAGCACGCAAAATCGTGCTCACGAGCGCAAAAAGACCCGGCATGTACGCGCTACGGTGAACCAAGAGCCTACAAGATGAGGGCGCCTACACATTCCAGATGGACAGTCGCACCCGAAAATTCCGCGAGTTATGAGTACCGAGAACAATCCGCGACTCACCGATCAGGGGGAAAATTGACATGACTTCGGCTATTGACCTCCTAAGATAATGCTGATGATAGGATGATCTGTGGCGTACACTCACTACCTGTAACCAATATAGATTATCAGTGCACCAATGTCAAGTGCAGGTGCAATGCAATTCTATTTTGTGAGCTACTTCACTATTATAAGATCCTGATTGGCCTGCCATTTGAATATTCTTCAGTGCATAGATCGCCGCGACCTGGCATACCGACTGATAATTCGTCGCTCATTGCGGTGGACTAATTCGCGTGGCGGCCTTCACCGAGTTGGCGCAGGCGCTCCAGCCGTTCTGGCTCCCGCTCCACCAGCCAGGGGTTACGCGCCAGCATCTCCGCCGCCCGATGAAAATGTGGTTGGGCCTCTTCCTTGTGTCCCAGGGCGAGCAGACATTCGCCCATCTCCTCAGAGACATACCCTTCCTCGGCCTGCGTTGCCAGGAGCGTTCGCTGCATCGCGAGCGCTTCGTCGAGCCTGCCCAGCGCGCGCAGCGTCCGCGCAATACACCACTGGGCAATACCGACCTCCTTGTCCACCGCGCCGTCTGCGCGCCGCCTCTCCAATGCGCGCGCGAACATCGCCAGCGCATCGTCATAGCGACCGTCGTCGAAGTAGCTCCAGCCGATATTGTTATAGAGTGACGCCTGCCACAGTTGCGCCTTCGGTTGTGATGACGCCTGCGCCAGATCGAGCGCGCGAAAGTTCCAGACAAGCGCATCCTCGCCCGCCGCCACGATGGCCAGCATATGCGCTGTATCCACCGCAAGCTCATCTTCGCCGCTTGCCCGCGCCAGCTCCCATGCCGCGAGAAACAGAGGCTCCGCACGTTCCGGCGTCCCAGCGGAGTTGAACACGCGGCCACGTTCGAGGAAATAGCGAATGCGCACATGCGCGGAGAACTCATCAAGCTGAGCCTCAACCGTGTCGAGGGTCGCATGAGCATCCGTGAAGCGGCGCTGCAAGCCCTGGGCGCGCGCAAGCTGAGTCTCCGCCTCGGCCCGCTGAGACGATTCCGCCGACGGTGGCAGATCAATCAGCCATTGGCGAAAACGCGCCTCTGATTCAACCGGATCATCGTAGTCCCAGAGGTCGTCAAGATCACCTATCGTATCCATCGTAGCCACCGTTCATCACAGCAGGGGACTGCTCGACACTGTACTCGCTAGCAAGTGTAGCACCTTGACATTCCATCCTTAGTACCGTCCGATAGCTGCAAAATCACAGGCTGCCGAGGCGCTATCGCACTGTGAGCAATCTGTTACCTCACAGGAGCCAAATGTTACTCGCCCGTGACCACGCACCCTGATGCTAGGAGCAACGAGCGCGAACCGCTTCGCGCACTGGCGTTATTGCGAGCCTATTCGAGATGAGAAAGCGTGGTCATTATGCGTAAGAGCGTAGGCGTTCCGAAAACGCCGAGCCCCACACATCCATCGCCGCCTACTACAGATTCAGTGGCAGAGGAATCAGTACCCTCCGCACCACAAGCAGTTGCCGCAGAGCCAGCGGTCTCAGAGCCCGCACCCGCGAAGTCCGCCACACCAGCAGGCGTCTACTTCACATCCGCGGGTACACAGCCGCATACCAGCAGCAAATTCTGGCGCGGCTCGCCCGCCGAGATTGTCTTCGCGACGCTCACCGCGTTTGCGCTGATTCTGGGGGTAATCGTCTCGATAACTGGCTTTTCTGGCCCTGCACGAACCAACACCGCAAGTAGTGGCAGCAACTCCTCCAGCAATAGTGGATCATCTACGGGAAGCGACTCGCAGCCAGCCATCACGGTGCCCGCCCACAAGACCTATGACGCCACAGCGCCGACCGCGCCTCAGGGCAACACCGTCGACGTGAAGCTCGTCGCGCAGGAGACCCTCATCAGCATAGGCCCAGGCGTGGCATACAAAGCCTGGACCTTCGATGGCACGGCGCCAGGGCCAGTCATCCGCGTACGTGAGGGCCAGACCATCAACTTCACGCTCGTCAATAACACCGGGATGACCCACTCGATTGACTTCCACGCCGCCGAGACCCCCTGGAACGTGAACTATCAGGGCGTCAAGGCGGGCCAGAGCTTTAGCTTCAGTTGGAAGGCAAGCTTTCCGGGCGTCTTCATGTACCACTGCGGCACGCCGCCCGTGATCGAGCATATCGCCAATGGCATGTATGGCGCGATCATCGTGGATCCCGCCAGCGGCTGGTCGCCTGCCAAAGAGTTTGTGCTTGTGCAGAGCGAGTTTTATACGCGCAAGCTTTCCGATGGGAGCTACGCCTACGACAACACCAAAGCGATGGCGATGCAGCCCGACTACGTGACCTTCAACGGCTACACCAACCAGTACAAGGATGCGCCACTCACCGCGCAGCTGGGCCAGCGCGTGCGGCTCTTCGTCCTCAATGCCGGGCCGTCGGAGTTCTCCGCCTTCCACGTCATCGGCGCGATGTTTACGAATACCTACGTGGATGGCAATCCGGCGAACCACATGGTCGGCAACCAGACGGTCACGATCCCGCCTGGCGGTGGGGCGGTGGTGGAGCTCACGATTCCAGAGGCAGGACTGTATCCGTTCGTGACACACTCATTCGCCAATGCCAGTGCTGGCGCGCTCGGTGTGATTGAAATCAAGAAGTAGCGCTTACTCAGCGCATCGGTCGGCGACCTTCGCTCCCAGCGGGCAGGAGGTCGCCCCCGCGCAGGCGGCAAGGTTCGCGCGGAGATGCTGTAACCGTGACCGTGTTACAGCATCTTCCGCTTGGGGAAACAGGTCTTCGAGGGCGCTTTCTAGCTCAACAACACTTATGCGAGACTCACGCGACGCGGTACAGATACGCGAACGAATCAGCCGATGGAGCGCCGTCCATGCGTCGAGGCGCGCCAGCAGCTCTGGCCGGGGCTGGCTCTCGCCTTCCTGATAGAGCACGTGCTGCTGCACGGCGGCCTGGGCGATTTCCTCCATCGCCTGTTGCAGCGGGCATCCCATCGTTGGCGCGGCTGGCGCCAGCTCGCATTGTGGAATAACCCCAGGTCCAGGGCTGGTTTTCATGGCTGTATCCTGCTCACTTAAAGCTGTGCGCCGAGTGATGCTCTTGGCGGAAATCGTGATGCCGAAATCTCACGCCATCGTCACGATGTAACGATGCCATCTCACAGACGCGACACAACAGCCTCGAGGATGGCCGATCACGAAGGGTCCTCCGTCAGTGGCAGTGTGACATAGAAGGTGCTGCCGCATCCCTCCTCAGATGTGAACCACAGGCGCCCGCCTTGAAGCTCAACCAGCTCGCGGCAGAGATAGAGTCCCAGTCCCGTGCCGGTGATGCCGCGCTCGCGGGCGTTGTCGGCGCGCGCGAAGCGATTGAACAGTAGCGACTGTTGGCTAGCCGGAATGCCAATGCCAGTATCGCGGACCGACAGCCTGGCCTCACGCTCACCTTCGTCCTGCTCGATGGTGATGGTGACCGAGCCGCCGTCCGGACTGTATTTGATGGCATTGCTCAGCAGGTTGCCGACGATCTGCTCCGTCCGCCGCACATCCAACGTCGCCACTACAAACTCATCGGCGGCGACAAGCGACAACGTGTGCCGGTCACTGGCCAACTGGAAGCGCTTTATCACGCGCCGGACAAGTGCGATGAGGTCATGAGGCTCGCTGTGGAGCTGGATACGTTCGGCCTGGAGCCTGGCGACATCCAGCAGGTCTTCGGTGAGCTCCACGAGGCGGTTGGTCGCCTGGTCAATTGTTTCGAGCGCCTCGATCTGCCACGGCTCCAGGGCCGCGGCGTCATCGCCCTGGGAATGGCGCACCAGCATATCCGCGTAGCCTTTGACCGCAGCCATTGGCGTCTTTAGCTCGTGGGCCGCAATCGCGATAAACTCATCCTTCAGCCGCTCCGCCTCTTTCATCGCGGTGACATCCTGCAAGACCACGAGCGCCAGCCGTTCCGGCGTGGGATGCGTCCCGCTTCCAGAAGCGGAGAGCATTGCCGAATCCGCCAGCATGCCTGGGTCAAGCGTGACCGCGTTGAGGAGAACAGGCATGGCCGTCCCATCAGGCCGACGGATCACCTCCTGATAGTGGTGAATCGCTTCGCCGGTACGCAGTGCCCGCACAGTCACCAGCTCGCTCGTCTCCAGCAGTCGTCCCCCGCTGCCAACAATCTGCGTCCCACTCCCCTTGAGGAAGTCCGCCATCGACTGCCCTTTGGCCCAGTACGCGCCCCAGACGTCCTGCGCGGCATGGTTGGCCAATTCCAGCATGGCATCAGGCCCACGCACCAGATATACTCCACTCGGCATCTCATCGATCACATTTTGCAGCAGCAATCGCCTGGCCTCGGCCTCGGCGCGCGCTTGTTGCTCAGCCAGCAGTTTGCGTGTCTCCGTGACCTCATGCCAGACAACCACAGTACCTCCGTGGGTCTTTACGCTCTCAGGAATCACCTCTGGCGCGAGCGCCGCCAACTCGTCCTCGGCTGCCATCGCCTGAAGCGGGGAGACGCTTACCACATACTCGCGGCTATCTCCATGAGCATCGGTCAGGGACAGCGGCGTATGCGCACCTTCGGTTCGCTGCACATCCGCCTCAGGTATGCCGTTGCCTATGCGGCGAAGAATATCCCGTATCGACGGATTCCTCGCCTGAGCGCCATTGCTGAAATCGAGCAGCGCCTGAATAGCGACGGCAGCATGGTTTTCGTGGAGCAGATTGCCCTGGTGGTCATAGACCATGACCCCATCAGTAATGCTCTCGAAGACCGCGTTGAGCTCCTCGGCCTGCGATTGCGCATTGTGATAGAGGCGCGCGTTTTCGAGTGCGACGGACGCCTGCGCGGCCAGCGCCTTGAGCAATGTCTCATCATCTTTGCTGAAGCGCCCCGGTTCCTCGTGACCCAGCAGCAACCCACCGCGTACATTGCCATCGCGATCCAGCAATGGAGCGCCCAGGAAGCTGCGTGTCACCGGATGGCCGCGCGGAGACCCGACCGCGCGCAAATCGATGGCGCTAGCCCTCCCGTGCGCAAAGTCGTACGCCTTCCTTCGGGCAAGGTCGCGCGGTGATTCGCCTCGCACCTGCTTCTCGGCTCGTTCGGGCGTCGAAGACGGCGCGTTGGCGTTGGCGACTGCCTTCATCTGCCCGCGAGCCGCCGCCGCCTGATGGCCCGCCGACAAAAGCTCCAGCGCGTCGTCAACATGGACCGTCACGCCATAGCGGAAGATCGGCGCCAGAATGCCTTCGCCACCAAGCGGCATGCGTCGGAATAACTCCTCTTGTTCGGGTGTGACGCCGACGACCGCCGCCAGACGGAAGTGGCTACCCTCAGAAGGGCCAATCAGTTTGCCCCGCGCATCCACAGGGCGCAGGGTAAAGGCGGCAAAACCAGCGCCCGTCAAATCGCACGCGGTCTGCGCGATCAGTTGGAGCAGTTGCGATTCATGTAACTCACCAGAAAGCGCTGTACCTACTGTATTGAGCGCGGCAAAACGAGTCACCTCGCGCTCCGCGGCGAACCGCCGATTGCGGGCAAGCATCACAAGGAGCAGGACGTAGACACTGATGGCTGCCAGCAGGAGTAATTGCGCCGCCGAATGGGGATTGAGCGCTTTGAAGCTCCCGCCGGGTGGGAGCACCAGGAAATACACGCAGACAAGCTGTACCACGCAGCCAGCAATCGCCAGACGCCAGCGCCAGTAATAGGCCAGCATCGCAATGAGTGGGAGATAAATGACGCCTACATTCGGTACCTGGAAGAACTGTGTCGAGAACCAGACCAGCAGCGTGACCAGCACGGAGCCAGCGACCAGCGTCACCATGCCACTGTAGGGCTTCTGGCGCCATTCCGCGAGAGCGCTTCTCCCCTGGAGCACAGTCTCCGACCCCCAGGCGCGACGAGCATACACCCACACGCCATCCGCACGCCCCGCCGCGCTGAGCCACTGGCGCAGCCGCTGCCAGTACGATGGAGCGCCTGGCGTCCGCACACCGTCTGGCGCCTCAGGGGTCGTGCCACGCGCATCGTTGGGGCGCGTCTCATGGTCATTTCTCATACGAGCCTCACACGAGCCTCACATGGGCGTTCCCGCTACTGCGCTCTTCTTCCGTTATCACACATGATACAAACGGGAGAGGCGATGCAGCTACCTGCATTTTATAGCCAGAGCGCTCCAAAGCACAAAACCACGCGCCGAGGCAACGCATTGTGATGTAGTTGTGACCTCTACCGCGCGGGTGTGAGCCTGTTGTGATGGACCGCAGGCTATCCTGATTGATAGAGACGACGACGCGGAGAGATAGTATGTAGGCGGATAGGATGATGGAGAATAGCGCAGACACCAACACGTCGCATCCACCGACGATGCCCTCAGATACACCTGTGGATACTGCGGCAGATACTCCGGCGAATACCGGCTATGCCGATGCGCCCCATGCATCCAGTCGGCTGGAGAGCGAGTTTTTGGCAATCGTCAGCCATGAGTTGCGTAGCCCCCTGGCCGCGATCAAGGGGTACGCCGCAACGCTGCGACGCCACGGACATCGGCTCGGGCGAGCCGAGCGCGACGAGTTTTTGCAGGCTATTGATGAGGCCAGCGACCGACTTGAGCAGCTTATCTCACGGATGATGGAACTCGCCCGGCTGGAGGCTGGAACGCTCGTGCCCCACCCCGTTCCCGTTGATTGTGTCCAACTGGTCAGAGAAGCGCTCGCCGCCGCCGACTATCGCTGGGGAACGTATCCACCGGTAGCGCCATCACGGACCTATACATTCGAGCCGCCCAGCCAGGTGACCATGCCGCTTGTCCTGGCGGACTTACGATTGCAACGCGAGGTGCTCGACATCGTTCTGGAGAATACGGTCAAATACTCGCCGGACGGTGGAGATGTCCGTGTGACGCTCGATACCGATGGCGTCATGCTGACTATCGCGATACAAGACCATGGAATCGGTATACCCCTGGACCATCTCGAACGCATCTTTGATCGCTTCCACCGCGTTGATACCCGCCTGACGCGCGAGGTCGGTGGCGCTGGGCTTGGCCTGGCGATCTGCAAGCGTATCATGGCGCTGCAAGGCGGTGACATCTGGGCAGAGAGCGAGCCAGATATTGGCAGCACATTCTACATGACGCTGCCGCTGGCGCAGCCAATCAATGAGCTTCAGCCTGACAGAGACATAGTACGCCACGATGAGACATACTGACGATGACGCGAATAGTGTTGAAAGGGTGATGCCGTATGCCTGCAAAGAAAACCGCTATCCTGGCCGCCGATGATGATCCACAGATTCTGCGGCTCATAGCCCGCAATCTCCAGCTGGAAGATTACGATGTCGTCACGGCGACTGATGGGCAGGAGGCGCTTGAACGCCTCGAAGCGCAGAAGTTCGATCTGGCGATTCTCGACGTGATGATGCCGAAACTCGATGGGTTCACCGTCTGCGCGCGCGTTCGGGAGTTTTCGAGCGTCCCAATTATCATGGTCACGGCGCGCGGCCAGGACCAGGACAAAATCCATGGGCTTGATCTGGGCGCGGACGATTATCTGACCAAGCCGTTCAGCGTTGAGGAACTGTTGGCACGGGTGCGCTCGGTGCTCCGTCGCTCGCAATTCGCCGCCAACCAGGAGGGGCAGAACGTCCGGCCTGTCGTCGTGATGGGTGGGCTTTCGATTGATTTTGCCCAGCACCGTGTCACTTTGGACGAGCAGGAGATTGAGCTGACGCCAATCGAATATCGCCTGCTGGCCTATCTGGCGCAAAATGCTGGCCGCGTCGTCACCCAGGATCTGCTGCTAGAACACGTATGGGGTGAGGAGTACATTGGCGAAAGCCATCTGCTCCAGGTCAACATGAATCGGCTCCGGCGTAAAATCGAAGCTGACCCTGCGCATCCACGCTATGTGATCACCAAGATGGGCGTCGGCTACTATCTTCCCGCGCAACCTGCCCCTACCTCATAGCTCGGCTGAGCGCCTGTCATAATGGCCGAGGCGCCAGCCATGCGCAACGCATGAGCTCGTCTCGGCTATTGACACCCCCATCTACCTCACCTATGCATGTACATAGCGTGACCTTGTCGGCATAGTACTCTTGTGTTACGCCAGACGCTACGTGCTACGATGAGCGCATCTCAGACCTCCCGGTTCGCTTCCGGTTCATGTCGATGCTTTTTAAGGATGGAGAGGCGACATGCTCAAACGCTCGCGCTATCTTGTCGTTATTCAGGCGGTGACGCTGGCGGTAATACCCCTGCTTTCGGCTTGCAGCGCGCCTTCCGCGGGCCAGGCAGGATCGTCCGCCGCCGCAACCTCAACATCGAGCGCGAGCGCCACTGTAACTGGAACCGCCACAAGCTCCCCAACGGCGCAGCCATCGGCGACGGCAAGCGCACCAAAGGCGCTGCCGACGAATTCCAGCGGCACGCTGCCACCTGGCGCGGCGCTGCCCAGCGAGGCGACCTGCGCGGCGCGTGTCCAGCGATCATCGTGGGAGCCACGGCCCGCCAATAGCGCGGCGAATTCCCGCGTGCCGACAGCGGCGCAGATTGCGGCATTGAAGCCATGGGGGTCAGCGATGGGCATGGATCCCAGGGCCGACGCGCTCCGCAAGCAGATCACGGGCAATTTCACCGGAACTACCGACGAGATCCTCCAGTGGGCCGCCTGCAAATGGGGCTTCAATCCCGACATTTTGCGCGCTGACGCGGTGGTCGAATCATACTGGCAGCAAAGCCAGCGCGGCGACTATACCAGCAACCAGCAGTATTGTCCTCCCGGCTCTTGGGATGGCAGTGGCTGCTTCCAAAGCTATGGGCTATTTCAGATCAAGTGGTATTTCTTCAAGGACGCCTTCCCGATGGCCCAAACCAATACCGCGTTCAGTGCTGAATACGCCTATGGCATACTGCGCGCATGCTATGAGGGCTGGACTACCTATCTGAAACAGGGCACGCCGCTGTCCGGTTATCCGAGCTATCACGCTGGTGACCTGTGGGGCTGCCTTGGTCGATGGTTCAGCGGCTGGTGGTATACGCAAGACGCGCTTCAATACATCGCGAAAGTGAAGACGACACTGGCGGACAAAACCTGGAAATCGCCCAACTTCTGACGCGAAGCCGCCATTTAACTCACGTAATTGGTCATCGCGGCGGTTCCAGTGAAGTAAGGGAATGGATCAACCGGATTGTTGTCCCACTCGACCATAAAGTGCAGGTGCGGCCCCGTAGACCAGCCAGTGGACCCTTCCAGCCCAATGGGGTCGCCCATCAGGACATAGGCGCCGACTTTCACCAGGAGCTTTTGCATGTGGCCATAGAGTGTTGAGATGTGATTGCAGTTGTTGATCTTCACCGACCAGCCCAGGCCATTCGTGGCGTCATAGCCTGCCCAGATGACCTGCCCTGATTGGGCGGCATGGATGGTGTTTCCATTCTGCGCCGCCAGATCATCCCCATTGTGATACCAGGAGAATCCACGCACCCAGTGCGAGCCCCAGTTCGGCGAGTGGAGTTTGTAGGCGAGGGGACTGCCGTGTCCATCGGGCGCGCAGGGCGACTCCCCATCAGGTGTACCAGAGACGGAGTTCCACCAGTTCGACCCGAACACATTGCCCCCGCCAGCCGAGGATGTGACGACGAAGGTAGGTGGCCGATAGTTAGCGCCATAGTTGCGATCGGTGGGAATCTTGTACGCCGTACCGATGGCAAGCTCCTGGCCCAGCAGAAGGCCATTCAGCTGGTAGATTCCACCGATCTGCACGTGGAACTGCTTCGCCAGCGCCTCCACATCATCGCCGGGCTGTGCGGTGTAGAGGAAGTAGGTAGGGCCTTTCTGCAGGACCAGCGACCCGGCGAGCGCCTGAAAAGCCGTTACCTGACTGGCGCCTGTGGCGCCCATCGGCGTAATCGCGAAGATACCCGTCACGACGATGGCGGCCATGAGCGAGATTACGGTGATACGCATCGTCAGTGGACGCTCGCGCCGCTTGATGAACGGGTTGCCCATCGAGACGCCATCACCGGCTATGATGACGGGGCCAGTGTCAGACGGCAACTGCTCCAGCGCGCCACCGCCATTCCGCATCACCAGCGAGCGATCTGAGCGCGACTCACTCGCCCACTCATTATCGCCATCCCAGGTGTTCCGCGGATTGGCATCCGTGAAGTTTCCGTCATCATCACGCCCCCTCGACCACGGATGCCTCTTGCCCATATCCTGTCCCTCCTCGACGGTATGATGTGTACGCGCCCAACCACTGGCATCATGCCGTGGCTGCCACTGGTCCGATAGATGGCCTCCATGGAAATCTAGGCGAGCGGAATCCAGGCGTCAAGCGGAGCGCCCGGTATGGCTACGCCGCGATAATCTGCGTACGCGCTTTTACTGACTAATCTCGTCCAGGTTGCGGTTGAGCTACGGCTCTTGCGCGTCGATGTAGCTCTGTGGGTCTTTGTCGAACCGATTCTTGCAGCCCACCGCGCAGAAGTAGTAGGTTTTCCCCTGGTACTCGCTGGTGGCCGCCGCTGTCGCCAGGTCCACCTCCATCCCACAGACCGGATCGGTCGCCAGCGTTGCCTGTCCGTCCCCCGTGTTGTGTGCTTCCATCGTGTTATTGCCCTTTCTATCGAGCACTGGTCGAATTCGCGGATGCCACGCCTCCCGCACCTCCCGCACCTCCCGCATCCATCGGCGGCTCAGTTCGAGCATCCGCACGTTGCGGCGTACCCGCTGCGGCTTGTCGGTGCGGGTCTGCCCGGAGAGTCGGCTCGATGGTCTTGAGCAGCACCGCATTCGTCGCGACGGTAATCGACGAGGCGCTCATCGCCAGCGCGGCAATCGCCGGGTTGAGCAGTATGCCGAGCGGATACAGGATGCCCGCCGCAATCGGTATAGCAACGACGTTATAGATTGCCGCCCAGAACAGGTTCTGCTTCATCTTGCGCACGGTCGCCTTCGAGAGCCTGATGGCGGCCAGCACATCGAACGGGTCGCTACGCATCAGCACGATTTCGGCCGTCTCGATGGCCACTCCTGTCCCGGCGCCGATGGCGATGCCAAGATTGGCCTGGGCCAGCGCGGGCGCGTCGTTCACGCCATCGCCGACCATAGCGGTGAATAGCCCCTCGTCTTGCAGGCGCTTGACATAGCCAGCTTTCTCAGCGGGCAACACCTCCGCGAAAACGTGCTCAGGCGCGATACCGAGCGTCTGCCCCACCGCCTCAGCCGTATGACGGTTATCGCCGGTCAGCATAGCTACTTGAATGCCCTGCGACCGCAGCTCCTCGATGGTCTGGCGCGCGGATGGCCGGACGCGGTCCGCGACCGCTATCAGCCCCACCGGCTCTCCCTGGCGGGCGACCAGCATCACCGTTTTCCCCTGCTCCTGCAAGGCCATCACCTGCCGCCGCTCGGCGTCCGAGAGTCTCACCCCGTTCTCGGCAAGCAATGTCGGCGTGCCGATGATGACCACTGCGCCCTCTACACGAGCACGAATACCGCCACCCGTAACAGCCGCGAACTCGTCGTATGGGAGGGTAGCCAGTCCGCGCTGTGCCGACTCGGCGACAATCGTTCGCGCCAGCGGATGCTCAGAGTCTGTTTCCGCTGTCGCCGCCACCTGTAAGATGCGTGTCTCGTCGAGATGTTGCGCATTGCCGGCGGCGAAAACGGCCAGATCGGTCACAGACGGCTTGCCCTCGGTCAGCGTGCCTGTCTTATCGAAGATGATCGCCTGGATGCGTGAGGCCTGTTCCAGCGCCGTCGCGTTTTTGATGAGGATGCCATTGCGCGCGCCGATGCCAGTCCCGACGGCCACCGCAGTCGGCGTGGCCAGCTCCAGCGCATCCGGACAGGCGATCACCACGGAGGTCACAGCCAGCGTCAGCGCGAACAGGGCCGACTCATGAATCACAAAGAACCAGATCAAAAAGGTCAGCAGACCTGCACTCACCGCCGCGATGACAAGATACTCCGCCGCCGTGTCAGCGAGGCGCTGTGCGGGCGCCTTCGAGTTCTGCGCCGTCCGCACCAGCTGAACAATCTGGGCGAGGGCGGTATCGCTGCCCACTCTGGTGGCGCGCAGCCGCAACGAGCCACTGCCATTCACGGCGCCGCCAATGATCTCGTCGCCTTCAGACTTCGAGACCGGCAGGCTCTCGCCAGTGACCATGCTCTCATCCAACGCGCTCGCGCCCTCGATGACGACGCCATCAGTGGGCGCCTTCTCGCCAGGGCGCAGCAGCAGGAGGTCGCCGACATGCACCGCTTCAACCGGCACGCTGGTGATCTGCCCATCAGGGCCAATGAGATTCGCCTGAGTCGGGGCGAGGCGCAGCAGCGCGCTCAGGGCATCTGACGAGCCACGGCGGCTACGCATCTCCATCCAGTGACCGAAGAGGACGAAGGTGACCAGCATCGCGGCGGCATCGAAGCTGGTCTCGACCGTCGGCGCAAAGAGCGTCGCGAAGACGCTGAACAGATACGCCACCAGCACGCCCAGGCTGACCAGCACATTCATATCAAGCGCGCGGTTACGCAACGCGCGATACGCCCCCGAGTGGAAGGTCCAGCCGCAGTACCATACCACTGGCGTCGTCAGAATGAGGAGTATCCAGTTAGGATTAAGGCCAAAAGATGGCATGTGGATGCGCAACACATGCACACCCAGTGGCGAGTAGAGGATGATCGGAATTGTCAGGACCAACGCGATGAAGAAGCGACGGCGCATATCGGCCTCCATGGCCTTCGCCATCGCTGGGTCACTCATGTCGTGCATCCCACCACGCATGTCATGCGCACCATGCCCGCCCATGCCCGCGTGCGCTATCGCGTTATGATCCGCTTCGGCGGGTTCCATCACCGTGGGATGCTCGTGCCGCATTTCTGGAACGCCTTCCTCGGTAGAGGGATTAGGTGTGCGTGACGGCTGTGCAGGCGCCTGGAGCACATCCCTCGCCGTCAGTGGTCCGCCGCAGGCAAAGCCACAGTCCGTAACAAGATCGCGCAGGGCAGCCTCGCTGAGATGCCGTTCGTCATAGGTCACGGTGACGGTCTGCGTGACGTAACTGGCGTCTACCTCGGCGACCGCCGCCAGCGCTCCCAGCCGCTTCTCGATACCGCGCGCGCAGGTCGCGAAGTTCAGACCCTCGACGGGGAGCGTGACAGTTCGCATTGGTCGCCTCCTGGCAAGAGGGGCGGGATCGGACGGAAGGCTACTTCGCGACCGGGTAGCCCTCGTCGTCCAGTGTCGCCTCGATCTGCTCCATCGAGACCTGGGCGGGGTCATATCGTAACTGCACGGTCTTCGTGGGAATATCGGTATTTACCGCTTCGATGCCTGGCAGTGCGCCAAGCGCGCCATTGATTGTCTTCACACAATGCTCGCAACTGATATCCGGCACGGAGAGTAACGCTTCCTGAGTGATTGCCATTCTGAAGATGCTCCAGTCGAACTCGCTGGCCCTGGTGCAGACCAGCGCTATACAACAACATCACAATATCTCTCTGTCGCGGACGTAGGCCACGTCCGCGACTCCTGTCACCGCGCGCTGACTCACTGCCCCGCGCCGACCACCCGCGACTCCCGCACCCGACCGAAGCGGCGTAGCGAGAGCGAATTCGTCACGACAGTGACCGACGAGAGCGCCATTGCCGCGGCAGCAAAGATGGGCGCGGTCTCTCGCAGGAACGGGATTGCGGGCGACGCGATGGCAATGGGGATCAGCACGGTGTTGTAAGCGAAGGCCCAGAACAGGTTCTGCCGAATCTTGCGCATCGTCGCGCGCGAAAGGTCGAGCGCCGTCACCAGACTGCGCAGATTGCCCTTGACGAGCGCGATATCCGCTGTCTCCATCGCGACATCGGTTCCCGTGCCCATCGCGATGCCAATATCGGCCTGGGCCAGAGCTGGCGCGTCGTTGATGCCGTCGCCAGCGAACGCCACCACCGCGCCATCGGCTTGCAGTCGCTTCACATGCGTCGCCTTCTGCTCAGGTAAAACGTCCGCCAGCACATTGCCCACTGGGATGCCGACCTGCTGGGCGACGCTCTGGGCCGTACGTCGATTATCGCCCGTAATCATCCAGACGGTGATTCCTCGCGCCTGGAGCCGGGCAATCGCCTCCGCCGAGCCGACTTTCACCGTATCGGCGACGCCGAGAATTCCCGCTACAGCGCCATCCACCGCGACCATCATGGTCGTCTTGCCAGCGGCTTCTAGTGAAGTCAGCGCATCTTCGAGCGCCGTTGCCTCGAAGCCATGTCCAGCCATCAGTTTGCGTGTGCCAATCCAGAGGTCGTGCCTGTCGATGCGCGCCTCGATCCCGCCACCGGGGATCGCCGCGAACCGCTCTACCGGCGTGGCGGGGACGATGTCACGAACCTGCGCGCCAGCCACGATTGCCCGCGCCAGCGGATGCTCGGAAGCGCTTTCCGCGCCCGCCGCCAGCCGGAGCAACTCATCGTGAGTCAGTGCAGCGCCCGGAACCATAACGACATCAGTCAGTTCCGGCTTGCCGCGTGTAATCGTTCCCGTTTTGTCGAGCACGACTGCGCTCACCGCCTCGATGCGCTCCAGACTCTCGCCGCCTTTGATGAGCACGCCCTGCTCGGCGCCCTGTCCCGTGCCAACCATAATCGCGGTTGGCGTTGCCAGGCCCAACGCGCAGGGGCAGGCGACCACCAGCACGGCAATCGCGGCGACCAAGGCCACAATCCACGGACTCGTCGCCATACCCTCTGCCGCACCCTGCGGCGCGAAGCCAAAGATGTATCCAGCCACGCTCCATCCCATGAAGGTCAGCAGCGCAATGACGAGGACCGCCGGGACAAAGATGCCAGAGACGGTATCGGCGAGTCGCTGAATTGGCGCCTTCGATCCCTGCGCCTGTTCGACCATCCGAATGATGCCCGCCAGCATCGTCTCGCTGCCGACGCGGGTGGCGCGCACGCGGAGCATGCCGGTCTGGTTGATGGTCGCGCCGATGACCGCCTCACCAGCGCCTTTCTCGACTGGTAGACTCTCGCCCGTCAGCATGGACTCATCCACCGGCGAACTGCCGGATAGCACGATGCCATCGGTCGGAATCTTCTCGCCCGGCCGCACGATCAGCTCGTCGCCGACCACCACCTGTTCGAGCGGCAGGTCCAGCTCGCGCCCGCCGCGCACCACGTGGGCGACATTGGCTCGCAGGCCTGCCAGCCGCTTGATGGCCTCGCTGGTCTGGCTTTTGGCGCGCGCCTCCAGGTATTTACCGAGATAGATCAGGGTGACGATCAGCGCGGTGGTGTCGTAGAACGTGGTCATGCCGACAACATCCGGCCAGATGGTCGCCACAACGCTCATCAGAAAGGCAGCCGTCGAGCCAAGGCTCACCAGCACATCCATATTCGCGCCAAAGTGCCGGACGACACGCAGCGCCGTCCGGTGGAAGTCCCAGCCGACATAGGCCCAGATCGGCGTCGTCAGCGCCAGCAGCAGCCAGTTTTCGCCAGGAAAGCGATTCATGAAGAACATCGAGAGGACGATGACCGGAATCGAGAGCGCGATCCCCAGCACGAGTGTGTTGCGCCGCCGGACCAGATCGCGTTGCTTCCTGACGAACTCCGCGTCTGGCTCAGATTCTCCTGTCTCTGAGATGACGGGCGCTGGCGCGACAACCACCTCTTCGGCGCCGTAGCCAGCCTTTTCGACCGCGCCGATCAGGTCGGCTATCGTCGTCTCCTTCGGCGCGAAGGTCACGATGGCCCGCTCCGTCGCGAGATTGACGTTCGCCTCTGCCACGCCCGGCACCTTGCTCAGACTGCGCTCGACCCGCCGTACGCACGATGCGCAGGTCATCCCCTCCACCGCCAGCGTCGTGGTGCGCGACCCCGGTGCGTGCGTCGGACGTGTCGGCTGTATCTGTGGATTTATCTGACTGCGATCCTGTAACTCTGCCATAATACTTGCCCTGCTGGTCTCCAGCAATTGGATGGAATCTCGCCCAACGGTTCCTGGGACACTCGGATATCTACCGATTGCCCGCCAGGTTATAGAGCTGCACCAGCTCCTCGACCACCTCATTTTCGCGCCCCTCGCGGATGCCTTCGGGCACGCAACCGTGTAGGTGATCTTCAAGGATCATCGCCTCGAGCTTCTCGATAGCCTTGCGTACGGCATAGGTCTGCCGCAGGATGTCTACACAGTATTTGTCTTCTTCGACCATCTTGCGAATGCCGCCCAGATGGCCCTCGATATAGTTCAGCCGCTTGAGTACACTGGCTTTATCGGCCTGCATCGTCGTCCTCGCTTTCATACCCATACCCCCTGGGTAGGGGTATATCTGAAGCATAGCACACCCGTCAAGGGCGGCGCCGATGACGAGCAGCGGGTAACTTGACCGGGTAGCGATTCAGGTTGGCTGTGGTAATCCTGGCCTAGCGGGGCAGCTTGTAGTGGAAGTTCTTGGGGACGATGACCACATTGCGAGGCCGCGCCATCTGGTTGTAGGTACCAATCGGCAGCGACTTGATGTAGTAGAGCGATGAATCGGTGAGACGGATCCTCGAACTGTTGCCGCCGGTCATGACCAGAACGTGGCCGCCGGAGAGGTAGTGGTAGTAGCCCGTGGTCGCGCGCATATTGACCAGGACGGGAATGCCCAGCGTATTGGTCAGATAGAGCATCTGCTTATAGGAAAGTGGATTGTCGGCGAGATACACGTCCGCGCGCAGGCCATACTTGGAGACGACCTTATTGAAGGCGCTGTAGGTAAGTAATCCCCAGTTCGGCGAGATATCGGCCCCCATTTCGCGGATCATGCGACCGATGGTCATATGCGGCAGGCCATAGGCGGCCAGTACCTCGGCGAGAGAGGCCGCGCTGCACGCGGCGCCAGCCCACCGACTGAATTGCGCTCGGCTGTCATAGAGATCGACGCGCTTCATCTGCGTCATCGGTTGGACGCGGCTCGCCATTTTGCCATCAAAACGGTAGGGTGTCTGGGCGCTGCCCACAGACGCGATAACGCCAGACGCGGCGCCATTGCTGGCCGCCCAGGGAAATGGCGCCAGCGGCAGACCGGGTTGGCCAACAACTTGCAGGCCGGACGAGAGCACATAATAGAGTACGAGCGAGATCAGCAGGGTCCGCACAACACCGGTGGCCGTCCGACTCATGGGGTTGGGCGGGCGCTGGTCCTTCGGCGCTGGCAGAACAACGTGCTGGCGCGTCGCCGGAACAATGGTCAGCGTCGTGTGCGCGTCGGCGGCTTCATGCTGGCCGTCGCGACGTATGACTGCGCGGTTGACCAGTGGCCGCGCGGTCGTCGCCCCGCGCTCTCTGCCAAACGTTGATGTGCCGGGACCCCACTCGTCCCACTCGTCCCCCCGGTGCCATGGATCCTGCCAGATGGTCTCCGCGTCCACATCGGCGCGGACGCCAACAGCCGCTCCACCACGAGGCCAGGTCTGGATAATGGTTTCGTCCTGGTCATCCAGAAGATCGCTCCCCGCGGTACGCCAGACGCCTGGGGAATTGCCACCGCGCACGCTGTGTGCCTGAGGCTCAGGCATCACATAGGGCCGCAAGTGGCGCGGCGCCTGGCGGCTAGGCCTGCTCCCCCCTGGGTCGGTTGGCCAGCTACGATGCGGATGTGATTCGTCCATCGCGTCAAAATGCCAACCGTGCTGCGTCACGAGGTAGTCCTTCCCAGGAGTTCGGGAGAGCTTAGGCCCACATCCTTGTTGCTTGTGTTGCTTGCATCACCGCGCGCTCGGCTATCACTTGAGATAGCCAGCGGTGATTTCTGACACCGCGCCAGATCAGGTTCAGTCATGATACAAGCGTGGCAAGCTCTGCCGTCAATGAGGGCTACCGAAATGTCCTGGGGCGGCAAACAGCGGGCGTTTACGAGGTTTGTCCAGCGACACAATACTCGCCACCAAGAGAAACTTTGCCCCTGGCGCGCGCGGTTGCAATGAGTGGCTCGAGTTCATGAAAAGAACTGCTCGGCTCTCTCCCGAAGGGAATATGGGCACGCTGGTACCTCGGATTGCCCCTGTGCAGCGGTATCCGATTATGCTATCAACATGCGATGAGCACAGTACATCGCGCATCGCTGCACGCCGTGTTTGAGCTTCGGTTTTACACTTCGTTTCAGCTTCAGGAGGCAACCTATGACCGCAGCGCGTGACGACCAGATGGAGACGAAGACGACCGGTGGCGTGCCTCACGATCTACCCGACTTCGTGCGTTATCTCAACGTGCGCGCCGCCAGTGGCGCCAGCTTCTCGCCGGATGGACGTCGTCTCACCTTCCTGACCGACATCACGGGCGTTGCTGAGGTCTGGAGCGTAGCGGTCGCGCCCACGGCATCAGGGGACGGCATGGAGAGGCCACCCTCCTGGCCAGAGCAGTTGACCTTTGGTGGCGAGCGCATCGCAGGCGCATCGTATTCACCGGTCGAGAACCAGCTGATCATCAGCGGCGATGTGGGCGGCAACGAGCGCACCCAGCTTTTCCTGATGCGTCTGCGCGAAGACGAGAGCGGCTCAATCGGCGCTGAGTTGATTCCGCTGACCAATCAGCCGGAGGTGATCCATGTCTTCGGCGGCGGGCAGGAAGATGGCGCCGCCAGCAACGGATGGTCGCCTGATGGCACACGCATTGTCTATGGGTCCAATGCCCGCGATGCGCGTTTCTTCGATATATACGAGCGCTCCGTGGACCATTTAGATGCCGCGCCACGCCTGCTGCTTCAGCACGACGGCACGAACTATCCCGCGAGCTATGCTCCTGACGGGCACTCGGTGCTGGTGCAGCGCCTCGACTCGAATGTGCGCAACGTCCTGTTACTGGTAGATACAGCGTCTGGCGAGGTCCGGCAGCTCACGCCTGAGGTCGGTGAGGTTAGCGATGGCATGCCAGGCCCGGCGCGCCACATTTCCCCGCAGTGGTCGGCGGATGGGCGGGGGCTATACCTGCTCAGCGACCGTGACCGCCAGTTTCTCTCCCTCGCCTGGCTCAATCTGGCCACGGCGGAGATGACCTATCTGCGCGAGGACCAGTGGGACGCCGAGGGGCTGGCGCTCTCGCGCGACGGCCACCGACTGGCGTTAGTTACCAACGTCGATGGCGCCTCACGGATCGAGATCTTCGATATCTCGTCTGGATGGGAGGGGCGGACTATCCTGCCATCCCCTGAGCTTCCGCTGGGGATGGTAGCTGGCGCGCAGTGGTCGCCCGATGGCACGCGCCTCGCCTTCACCTTCGCTCTGCCCAATGATGCGGTCAACATCTGGCTCTGGGATATCGCCAGCCAGAAACTTACGCCCGCGACGCGGAGCGCGCGCGGTGGGCTTCCCGAGGAGGAGTTTGTCTCTCCCGAACTGGTCCGCTATCCGACCTTCGACGACCGGCAGATTCCCGCCTACCTCTTTCTGCCACGCGGCGTCGAGCCACGCCAGCTTCCAGTCGTGGTCTATGTGCACGGCGGGCCAGAGAGCCAGACACGCCCAGCATTCAACCCGGTCATCCAGTACCTGGCGGCGCATGGCTACGGTGTTCTTGCACCGAATGTGCGGGGCAGCAGCGGCTACGGCTACCTCTACCAGAGCCTGGACGACGTGCGGCTGCGGATGGACTCGGTGGCCGATCTCGCGGCGGCGGTCAGCTGGCTGGGTGAGCAGGGAATCGCCGATTCACAGCGCATCGCCGTGATGGGCGGCAGTTACGGCGGCTTCATGGTGCTTTCCGCGCTGACGACCTATCCTGACCTCTGGGCGGCAGGGGTCGATATCGTCGGCATCGCCAACTTCGTCACCTTCCTGGAGCAGACCGGGCCGTGGCGGCGCAAGCTGCGCGAGCCGGAATATGGAAGTCTGGAGAACGACCGCGACTTCCTTGAAGCGATCTCGCCGATCCACCATGCCGACGCGATCACTGCCGCGCTCTTCGTCGTCCATGGGGCGAACGATCCGCGTGTGCCTGTCGGGGAAGCTGAGCAGATCGTCGCGGCCCTGCGCGCACGTAATGTGCCGGTAGAATATCTGCGCTTCGAGGATGAGGGCCATGGCTTGATCAAGCAGGCCAACCGCGTCAAAGCGTACCCGGAGATTGCGCGCTTCCTGGATACCTATGTGAAGGGACACCCTTGATCCATACAGAGGCAGCCATCGGTTAAAAGCCTGCACCACTCGGTGACCGGAGAAGCTCACTTTGTCTCATGCAGCAATTGCTTTGAGGTAGGCGGAAAAAAGGCCTCCAGGCTTGGCCTGGAGGCTGTTGGAGCGGGAGACGGGATTCGAACCCGCGACCCATTGCTTGGGAAGCAATTGCGCTACCACTGCGCCACTCCCGCGGAACACTTCCATCCTACCCCAAAACCAGCCACTGGTCAAGGGGTCGCCCATTGCGTGCCGCCTGGCCGCCAAGCCGCCTGCCTCAACCCAGCTTCTCGGTGGCGTCAATTGGCAGCAGCGGAATGCTCGCCCTGATGTGCGTACCCTGGTCGGGTGTGCTCTCCAGCGTAAAGACGCCGCCCAGCCGCATCACCCGCTCACGCATCGAGTTGAGGCCCAGGCGGCCAGGGAAGCTCTCTGATGGATCGAAGCCAATGCCATTGTCGCGGATATCCAGCACCAGTTCATCGGCGTCCTTCTGGGCGACACTGAGCGTGACTTCGGTGGCCTGCGCATGCCGGACCACGTTTTGTAGCGCTTCCTGCGCGATGCGATAGAGCGCCTCCTTGGCATCCAGCGAGATGGGCGGCTCATCCATCAACGTCATGTTGACCTCGATATGGTGACGGCTACGCGCCGCGGCCGCCAGTTTCTCTAGCGCCACAATCAGCCCCTCAGTCGCCAGCGATTCGGGGCGGAGCTCGAAGATAAGCGTGCGCATCTCCGCCAGCGCCGCCTCGGCCAGCGACATCGCATACTCCAGCGGCTGGGCGACCCGCGCCGGGTCGCGGTCGAGCAGTGTTCGCGCGGTGCGCGCGCCCAGGGCGATGCCAAAGAGCGCCTGCGAGACGGAGTCGTGCAATTCGCGGGCAAGTCGCTGGCGTTCTTCGAGCGCCGCCAGGTCTTTGCTCTGCTCGTACAGGCGCGCATTTTCCAGCGCTACCGCCGCCTGACCTGCCACCGCCGTCGCCAGCATGACGTGTCGCTCGGTGAAATAATCCGGCTCGTTATGGACGATGTTCAGCATCCCAATCACGCGGTCCTTGGCAATCAAAGGCAGCCCCATCCACGAGCGGACAAAGGCAAACTCCGTCGCCATGTACGCGCCCGCCGCCCGACGGAAGGCTGCCGCCCCTGGCTCATCCCCGCGCACATCGGCCACCACCCGCACTTCCTGCTCGTCGAGAAAATTGCGCAAGACCTCCTGAAAATCTGGCGAGCGCTCCAATATCTCGATCTCATCGCCGCTCGCTGGCCCGCGATAATCCAGCAGCGCGAGAATGTCGCCACGCCGCGCGATAATCGCCGCGCCGGTGTAGTCCACCACGGTTTTGAGCTGATCGAGCACGGTATGCAGTAGCGGCTGTAGCTCCAGCGTCGAAACGACACTCTGGGCGATCTCGAGCAGCGTGGTCAGCTCCTGCGTCCGCTCGTGGACGCGCCGCTCCAACTCCCGATAGTAGGCCACCCGCTCGCTGATGTCGCGCACGACGCTGAGCATATATGACCGGCCTGAATAGGTTATCGTCGAGCTGTGAATCTCAACATGCAGCGGCGAGCCGTCCTTGCGGACATCGATGGCATGCGTCCGAAACGGGCGCCCCTCGCGCGCCGCGCCCATATACCGCTCGAACGCCTCGTGATACTCTGGCGCGATGAAGGCTGTTGGATGCATTCCGACAAACTCGCGGCGCGTGTAGCCATGCATCGCGCAGGCAGCCGGATTGGCGTCGACGACGCGCCCGGTCTTCAGATCGTTGAGGATCAGCCCATCACTGGTAGACTCGAAGATATCGTGATACTGACGCTCGCGCTCGGTGACCTGGCTCTCGCGTGCGCGGCGCGCGGTGATATCGGTATGCCAGCCCGCGATGCGATAGGCGCGGCCACCGGCGTCCCGCAGCGATGCCGCGCGTGAGAGAATCCAGCGCCATGAGCCATCTTTGTGGCGGAGTCGGTGTTCCAGACGATAGGCGCTTTCAGGGCCGCGCAGATGCGCCTCGATGGCGGCCAGACAGCGCGCGCGGTCGTCGGGATGGATGCGCCGCGTCCATTCGTCGAAGGCATCGGAGATCTCGTCGTCGGCATAGCCCAGCATCGCCTTCCAGCGCGGCGAGTAGTAGACCGTGTTGGCGTCGATGTCCCAGTCCCACAGGCCATCGTTGGCGCCCTCGATGGCCAGGGCGAGGCGCTCGCTGGTCGGATCCTTCTCTGCCTCCATCTTCTGGGTTCCACTCATAGCGCGCGGCTTTCCCATCTCGTGGCCGTCACGTTGCCGGGCCAGTTGTACCGGTCGATTGGGGCGACGCGATGCCGACACGCAGAGCGTAGAGGGCGGCCTGCGTGCGGCTCTGCAAGCCAAGCTTGGCGAGGATGTTGCTGACATGCGTCTTGACGGTCTTCTCGGCGATATGGAGCGAGCGGGCAATTTCCTTGTTGGCCTGCCCCTGCGCCAGCAGCCGCAGCACCTCGATCTCGCGCTCGGTGAGCATGTCGGGATTCTCGGGTGTGCGCACCTCGTTCATCAGCCGGGCGGCGGCCTGCGGGGCGAGACGCACCTGACCCGCGGCGGCGGCGTGGATCGCGCCGCAGAGCTCGTCGGCCTGAGTATCTTTGAGGAGATAGCCAATAGCGCCCGCGCGCACCGCCGAGACCACCGTCGCGTCTTCGAGCACGCTGGTCAGGGCGATCACCTCGGTATCGGGCTGGGCGCGGCGGATCGTCGCCGTAGCGGTGATGCCATCCATCTTCGGCATCAGCAGGTCCATCAGGACGACATCGGGGTGCAACTCGCCCGCCTTGCGCACCGCCTCTTCGCCGTTGGCGGCCTCGCCGACGACCTCCAGTTCAGGGTCCAGTCCCAGAAACATTTTGAGACCCTGCCGGACCACGCTGTGGTCATCGGCAATCAGGATGCGTATGCTCATCGCTCTGCCCCTGTACGCTGCCGCGCCATGCTCCGCTTGCTCCGCGCGCCGCTTTCCCCTGGCCGTACTCGTCGGATTGTATCACAACGGCGCATGTCCCTCGGGGGGTAACACAAAGCGCTCTTTTCCTATGATGGCCGGAATATTCCGGCCATGGGCATGAACACTCAACAGGGTGAGCACGATAAACACACTAAACGATGGCTTGCTGTTGTTCTCTGATGGTAGCGTAGCACAGACGGCGGATGGTCGCATGGAGTCATACCCGAGTATTTGCGGAAATTTGATGCATTTGGAGACTTGGATACGCTGCGGCCAGCGAGGATGCCGATGCCGTGGCGGGGGTGAGCGGGCACACCAACGCGACGGACTGCACCGTCAGCGCGGTAGCCTATACCGCCTGCGCCAGCTATGACAGCCTCTATGGACCGCTGGTGACGCGGGTGACCAACGT
>DATBIB010000136.1:0-35189 GCA_036557205.1 Ktedonobacterales bacterium
CAGGGACTTTCCGCCGCCGCGGCCACTGTCGTCGCGGGCGCGCTCTATAACCGTGTTGGGCCGCGCATCATGGCCTTCTTGGGCTTTGTGCTGGTGACAATAGGCACATGGGGCTTCGCCCACATGGATGTGAATACGACAGGGCAGTCGCTACAGATCTACCTGATTTTGCGCGGGCTTGGCCTGGGATTCATCAACATCCCATTGCAGACGCTGGCGCTTTCGGTGGTGAGCAACCGGGCGATGGCGCGCGCCTCGTCGCTGGTGAACGTGACGCGACAGGTGGCCTCGGCGCTCGGCGTGGCGATTCTGACGGCCTATCTGACGCAGAGCGCGACCACGCATGGCAACGATATCGCCGCCGCCTTCCAGCAGCGCCCGCCGACGGGAATCGCCGCCGCCTGCATCAAAGCAGCGGGCGTGACGATTCCCACGCCACAGAACCTGGCGGCGCATATGGACGCGATCCAGGCCTGTGTCGTACAGCATGCGACCACGCTTGGCCTGAACGATACCTTCATGTTCGTCATGATCGCCTGCGGTGTCTGTGCCATCCTGGCGCTGTTCGTCGGACGCGATCCGGCGGTGCAGGCGGCGAAGGAGGCCAAGGCCCGTGGCGAAGAGGTGACTCCACGCGAACCAGCCATCGTCGGGGAGTAGCGGGCGAATACAGTCTCGGCCTTGAACGGCCGGAGTAATTGAGGACAGCGGGCTTGAAAGCCCACCAGGGTGGCCTGCGGGCCACCCTGCTCGCCGCCCACGAGCGGCGAGACGGCCATTCATGGCCTGTCTCCCGTTACTCCGGCCATTGATGGCCGAGCATGCTACAACTACGCCTGGCCGGAGACGCAGATGCAGAGATTGTGTAGCGTGATGCTGCCATCGGGGCTCGCCATGCGTGCGCCGGTCTGGGCGACGGTCTGCCAGAGCGCCGCCTGCTGATCCTCAGGCTGCTGTGAAACCACGGTGCTGACAATCATGTTGGTGGCCCGCTGAAAACGCACGAACACGTCCGCTGAAGGAAAGGTAACGCTCATCGTCTGCGGCTCGGTCGCTACGTTGTGGAATCCGGCGTCCGTCAGCTTCTGGGCCAGTTTGGCCGGATCGGCGAGGTTGAAGGGGCCAGGCGCGTCGGGCGGCGGGAGCGGGATGCCAAGCTGGCCGAAGACAGCGCCCACGCTCGCGCTAATGATCGGGACCTGTTGCGGCGCGCCCCAGACGGCGGCGGCCAGATATCCGCCAGGGCGCAAGACCCGCCGCAATCCTTCCAGCGCTGGAGCGAGCGGCAGGAAAAACATCAGCCCCCAGCGCGAGAGTACGGCGTCGACGCTCTGCGGCGGCAGATCGAGCGCCCGCGCATCCCCTTCGATGAATGTGACGTTGCTCAATCCAGCGGTGGCGGCGCGCTGGCGGGCCATTTCGAGCATCTGTGGCGCGTGGTCGATACCCACCACCGACCCTGATGGTCCAACGATAGGGGCGGCGGTCAACGCGGGATCGCCCGCGCCCGTGGCGACATCCAGCACACGCTGTCCCGTGGCGACATGCGCCAGCGCAATCAATCGCTCGCTGATGACCTCTCCTCCTGGAGCCGCAATCGCGGCTACGTCGCTAAAATCTTGTGCTGTCTCGTTCCAAACCTGCTGTCGTCCCGCCTGCGCCACAATGGCCGCCGGATTAGTCTGTGGATTGCTCATACTCTGTGCTCCTTTCGCGAGAAATTCAACACCCCATCTGAAGGGCAGTATGCCCGCGCGCTGTCAGCCACACCATGAGGTTCATCCACAGCTTCCCCACATCTTTCACTATGCCATGCTGTGCTATCATGCGCTCGCACTCTCTTCATCCACCGCGGAAAAGCAGCCGGGGAGCATGACCAGTATGTCGGAAGCAACCGCATTCGGCGCGTTACTGCGGCGCTACCGCACCCTCGCGGGCCTCAGCCAGGAGGCGCTGGCTGCCCGCGCCACCATCAGCACACGCGCCGTGAGCGATCTCGAACGTGGCGTCAATCGCGCCCCACGCGCCGAGACGCTTGATCTGCTCGCCAGCGCGCTCGCTCTCACCCTTGAGGAGCGCGCCATACTGATCGCCGCCGCGCATCCCGGCCTCAATGCATCTCCGGTCGGTGCGGAGGTTCCGGCAAGTCATTCGCGGCTGCCGCTGCCACCCACACCGCTGATTGGCCGCGAGGCGGATGTGCTGCGTGGGCTGCGGCTCTTGCGGCGCGATGAGATGCGCCTGCTCACGGTGACCGGACCGGGAGGCGTCGGCAAGACACATCTGGCGCTGGAGCTTGCCCGCCAGTGTGTGGGGCAGTTCGCGGCGGGCGCGGTCTTCGTCGACCTTGCGCCGCTCCACGACCCGGCGCTGGTTCCGGCGGCGTTGGCGCAGACGCTGGGACTGCGCGAGCCATCCACCGGCACGCTGCTCGACGCGCTGATAGCGGCGCTACGCGGGCAGCAGCTTCTGCTCGTAATCGACAATGTGGAGCATGTTGTGGAGTGCGCGCCGATGCTGGCGGACCTGCTGGCGGCCTGCCCCGATCTCACGCTGCTGGCCACCAGTCGTATGCCCCTGCGCCTGCGTGGCGAGCAGACACTGGCGCTCGTACCGCTGACATTGCCAGACGCCGCCGTACTCTTCGCTGCCCGCGCCACGGCTCTCCGCGACGATCTGCCCATCGCGCCCGATGATGTCGCCGCTATTTGCGAGCGAATAGATTGCCTACCGCTGGCCATTGAGTTGTGCGCCGCCCACCTTGGCGCGCTCTCACTCGCCGATCTGCGCCAACGCCTGGCCGCCGGAATGCCGCTGCCGCATACCGGACCGCGTGATCTGCCCGCGCGCCACCAGACCCTGCGCCATACTATCGGCTGGAGCTACGATCTGTTGCCGCCCTCCGCTCAGGCGTTATTCCGCCGGGTGGCGGTCTTTGTTGGTGGGGCTACGTTGGCTGCCATCGAGGCGGTCTGCGCGCCAGCGGAAGATGCCCCGCGCGATGTATTGCCTGATGTGAGCGCGCTGGTGGACGCCAGCCTGCTGCGGGTGCGCGTTCAGCCCAATGGCGAGGCGCGCTATGAGATGCTGGCGACGATACGCGACGATGCCAGCGACCGTTTGCGCGCAGCTGGGGAAGAAGGAGATTATGCCCATCATCACGCCACCTATTTCGCGCGTTTTGTGGGCGATGAGGCGGCGCTGGCGCGCGAGATATCGAATGTGCGGGCGGCGTTGATCTGGGCGCGGGATAGAGGAAAAAGCACGCTGGGAATGGAGCTGATGTCACGTTTTGGTCGCATCTGGTACCTCAGTGGGCTTCTCTCTGAGTTGCGCGACTGGCTGGAGACTTTCCTCGCGCTCGACGCCGCCAGCGAGACACCCGCCTCACCAGCGTTACGCGCCAATGCGCTCTATGGCGTCGCGCGGGTCGCCTATGATCGCGGCGAGATCGAACACGCGGGCGCGCTGGCGGATCAGTCGTTACAGGCGTCGCGCTCGGCAGACGATGCCGAAGATATGAGCAATGCGTTCGTGATCCTTGGGCAAGTTGCCCAGCATAGCGGCGATCTCGCGCGGGCGGGCGAGTTCTTCGAGGAGGGTCTGGCGTGGGCACGCAGGAGTGACAACCTCCATGCGCTCAGTGCGGCGCTCGGCTTCCGCGCTCAGAGCGCGCAGGCAGCGGGGAATATGGCGCACGCGGTCGCTCTCTATGAGGAGGCGCTGCGGAATGCGCGCCAGATCGGCTCGCTCTGGGGCGAGGCGCTGACGGAGACGCATCTGGGGCGGCTCGCGTTCGCGCAACAGCGTTACCAGCAGGCGCGCCAGCACTACGGCAACGCGCTGGCGCTCTATCGCACCTTCGGCAGCAATGTCTACCTGGCGTGGTGTCTGGAGGCCGTCGCCGCGCTAGATGCCGCCGAAGGCAACCATAGTCCCGCAGTGACGATCAGCGCCGGGACCGAGACACTGCGCGCCAGCGGGCGCGCGCCACGTCCGCACGCCGAACAGGAGGCATTTGAGTGTGCGCTTGCTGGGTGTCGGACGGCGCTGGGCGATGAAGTCTATCAGCGCGTCTGGGCGGCGGGGCTGGCTGCCCCACGTGATGCGCTGATTCGGCTGGCGCTTGGCGAGGATGACATATTCGCGCGCTAGCCTGCTATGGCATACAGGCGCACATTCAGCCCAATGGAGGTCACCGAACCACTATGTGTCGCAACATCAAACCGCTGTTCAACTTCGAGCCGCCAGCCACCGAGGACGAGGTTCGCGCGGCCTCGCTGCAATTCGTGCGCAAGATCAGCGGATTTGCCAAGCCCTCGAAGGCCAACGAGACGGCCTTTCTCACCGCCGTTGATGAGATTGCCGCCATCGCCCAGAAGCTCCTCACTGCGCTGGAGACGAACGCGCCGCCGAAGGACCGCGCCGAAGAGGCGGACAAAGCGCGCGCCCGCTCAGCCCAGCGCTTCCCCAACCAGTCTCCGCCGTCACATAGTCACGCGCACGGATAGGCGGCGCACATGGAATCAGCAGTCTGGGCCGTGGTCATCTTCCCAGCGTTACAACCTGCCGAACGGCAGGCCATTGACCGCATCCGCGCCGCGTATGACCCTCTCGCGGCTGTGATCGATCCGCATATCACACTGGTCTTTCCGTTCGAGAAGACCATCTCGCCAGAAGATCTGCTGGCGCACATGCGCCAGGCCGTTGAGCTGGTCGTTTCGTTCGAGATCGAGTTGCGCAGTGTCACCGGGCAGGAGGGTCAGTGGCTCTTCCTCAACGTCAAGCGTGGCAACGACCAAATCATCGCGCTGCACGATAGCCTCTACAGCGGACCGCTCGCGCCCTACCATCAGCCGCGTTTTACCTACGCGCCACATCTGACTGTCGGCCATGTCGCACCAGGTGAGCCGTTCGAGACCGCGCTACACGATGCAGTCAGCCTCACCGCCACATTCCAGACGGTCGTCCGCGAAATCACTGCCTATCGCATCGCTGAACATGGAGTGCGCGGCGAACGATATAGCGTGCCACTGGCCACTGCTCTTTGAATTGCTGGGAGCCGAACAGAAGAGGAAAAGATGCCTTTATCTATCCGTCAGTCAGATATATACGGTGCTCCATACCACGCAGGCACAGCGGTTATTGTGAGAAGGAGACTGCTATGTTGCGCAAGCAGGGCAAGACGCTCGTTCGGTTGGTGACGCTGTTCGCGACAGGGGTCGCGATGATCGCCCTTGCTGGCTGTTCGCTGGGCGGCGACTCTACGGCCCAATCAACTCCGCAGCCGACTCATCAGGGGTTCGCCACCCCGATCCCGACTCAGGTGTTGCCGCCAAAGGTCGCCAGCACGCTCGGCCCGCCGCCAACAGATTGTCCCAAGGCCCCACCAACAAAGACATTGAGAGTGCCAGATTTCGGCGGCGGTTTTAGCGGAGATATAACCTTCTTGGGCGATTTCCCGGCTTGGGAGTTAGGCTTCGAGACGAACGGCGTGTTCGCAGCCCTGGGGTCGACTTATCCCAGCTCCAAGATCATGTGGGTCGTTGGGCCAAACGTCAACCAACCAGTGACCTTGACCGGGCAGGATTTACGCAACGGCACGCCGCTCTGGTTCGAGATGTTTCCATCGAACAGCGGTGGCGGCACTGACTACTTCACCACCAGCGCCGTCCTCGATCCCTCCGCGCCGAATCGTGGCAGCACCGACAATAGCAAAGGCCACTGGAATATCTGGGGTCTCGGTATCGTTGTCAGCGCCGCAAGCTGCTACCAGCTTGACGTGACGTCAGCAGCCGGATCGTGGCATACCATCTTTGCCGCCGGAACCGATAACCCCTAGTATAGCTGCGAGTCACACCTACGACCTCGGCCAAAAGGACAGTTGACCCCTCCAACTAAGCCCGTTATAACAAGATATATCTCATGGACATGGCGCAACCGCGTCCGGAGATTGTGTGTTCTGAGAGGTATGGATGTTGCGGGTCTTTTGGGTTTCTCCCGAATGTCCGCATAAGGAGGTGTTGGTGTGAACTGGTATCAGTGGCTCGTTTTTCTCCATGTGCTCGGCGTCTTCGGATTCCTGCTGGCGCATGGGGTCTCGGTCTTCGTCGCCTTCCGCGTGCAGCGTGAAAAAGATATCCATGCGATTCGCGCGTTGCTGGGCCTCTCGGCGAGCGCCGTGATGATGTCCACCTTCTCGCTGCTCCTGATTCTGGTCGCGGGTATCGCCGCCGGATTCGTGGGGAACTGGTGGTCGATGGGCTGGATCTGGGCGGCGCTGGGCGTCTTCGTGGTGGTCTGGATTCTGATGGCCGCCTTCACCGGGCCAGCCTTCCGCAAGGCGCGCATAGCGGTGGGCTTTACCGGGCCAACCACCATCGACGAGTCCGTCGTCTCCGACCAGCTGCCAGAGGCGCTGGCGGCGCTGCGCCCATGGCTGCCGACGCTGACCGGCGGCATTGGGCTGGTGATTCTGCTCTGGCTGATGGTGCTCAAGCCATTTTAAGAATCAGGCTGCCAGATGGGTGGGGCATGCAAAGAAAGGACAGGGAGCAGGGTATACTAAGGGGGCGCGTCGCGTCTTGGCGGGGCGTTCCCTGGCGTGCTCATCAACCGTCCTAATAAGCAAACATTCCATCTGAGGAGGCCCCCACGTGAAGCTCACCTGCAAGCAGCAAGACCTTGCCCGAGGACTCTCCACCGTCAGCCATGCCGTCTCGACGCGGAGCACGCTGCCGATTCTCTCCAATATTCTGCTGGCCGCCGAGAATGGCCGCCTGCGCCTCTCCGCCACCAACCTGGAGATCGGCATCACCTGCTGGGTGCCCGCCAACATCCAGGAGGAGGGCAGCACCACCAGCCCGTCGCGTCTATTGACCGACTTCGTCAACACGCTGCCGCCAACTGAGGTGACGCTGGCCTTGCAGCCGTCGGGGCAGAGCCTGAAGGTGAGCGACCAGCGCAGCCAGGCAACGATTCGCGGGATGGAGCCGGGCGAGTTTCCGGCGATCCCGACGGCCGATGGTGGGCAGCCGCCGCTGATGGTGAGCGCGGGCGAGCTGAAAGCTATGATCGCCGAGGTGGCCTTCGCCGCCGCCACCGACGACGCCCGCCCGGTCTTCACCGGCGTCCTGGCGCGGGTGCGCGATGGGCGGCTGACGTTCGCCGCCGCGGATAGCTTCCGGCTGGCGGTACGCTCGACCGCGCTAGCGGAGACGAGCGGCCAGGGCGACACGCCCGTCAACGATATGCTCATCCCCGCGCGCACGCTGACCGAGCTGGCGAAGGTGATGCCGGGCGAGGGTACGGTCTATATCGTCGTGACGCCGAACCGCAATCAGGTGCTCTTCCGCATTGGCGACGACCTTGAGTTGGTCTCGACGCTGATCGCCGGGCAGTTCCCCAACTACGAGGCGATTCTGCCGAAGGGACATACGACCCGCGTCACCATCGCGACCGACGAGCTTCGTCAGGCGGCCAAGCAGGCATCTATTTTCGCCCGTGATAGCGCCAATATTGTGCGGCTGAAGGTCGATCCGGGCGAGAACGACGGCCTGAAGCCAGGCGCGGTGACCCTGGCGGCGACGGCGGAGGAGAGCGGTGATACGACCACGACGTTGACGGCGGCGGTCGATGGGCCGGGGATGGAGATCATCTTCAACGTCAAGTATCTGACGGATGTCGTCGGCGTCGTAAATATGCCGTCAGTAGCGCTCGAGCTGAATACACCCCAGCAACCTGGCGTCATTAAGCCGGTTGATGACAACAGCGACTACGTCTACGTCATCATGCCAATGCACAGCACCCGGTAGCCTGATTCGTTGCGCTGTTTGGAGCAGGGTCGTGTCGCACTGGCGCGGCCTTGCGTCTCAGGTAATCAGCTCGCGCACATTCTCCACCAGGATGAAGATGCCGACGAGCACCACGAGCGCCAGCAGCAGCGGCAGGGCAAACTGGATGACGAGCACCACTGTGGCGACCAGCGCCAGCGCCACTGCAACGCCCCGAATCAGGCCGTCCAGGGTGCGGTGGAACAATGCCTCGATGAACGCATACACCCCGAGCAACACCGCCGCGCCTGGAATCAGAATGCCAGGGAAGAACTGCGCCAGCACCACAATGCTCAGCAGCAACACCCCGACGCTTACCGCGCTCCAGATAGCCGCGAGGCGACCGAGCCGCAGATCAGCCGCGCTCACCGGGAGGTCGGGGGCATGGAGATGCGCGCGTGGATCGCCGGGATCTCCCGCAGCCAGACGCTCGGCGTAGGCGGCGCATTGTTCCTCGGCAACATCAATGTCCGCGCGTTCAGCCTTGAGCTGTGTGAGCTCTTTCTCCATTTTCTCGAGTTGCTGCTGCGCCTTGGCAGCTTCGTCACGCGAGAACGTGGCGCGCTGGGCCGCTACCTCCATCTCCAGTCCCATCAACTGCGCGGTGACATCGTCAATCGTGTGTGACAGCTCATCGCGCTGCTCGCGCAGGCGGCGCTGTTGTTGATCGAGTGTTGCCATCGCATCCGCTGGCGGCGGAGTTTTGTCCAGCCCGCTCCAGCCGATTGGGTCGTACCAACGTTTCCGCTCCCCGCCACTTCGGTCGAACCTCGGCCCGGTAGGCGCATCTTCGCCGCCGAGTAGATCGCCACTGCGCAGCCCCCACAGGCCGCGATAATCGTCCACCCACGGCGGCGCGGGCGACTTCGCGGTTGGCTGGAGGAGACATACCTGCCATGTCTGCGGTTGACCGGGTCCAACGCGCAGTCCATCGCCACGCGCGTAGTCGACAAATGGGATGTGGATGCCTTCCTGCGTTTTCGGCGGGCCGAGGGAATCGCCCTGGCCCAGACGCGCCCAGAGGCGGCGTACCTCTCTCCAGGCGCGTGCGAGCGGCTGGGTGAACGGAATCTCGACGGCGGGCATATACTCGCCGCGAAAGAAGTAGTTCGCATGCGAGCCAGCGCCGACATAGACAATGGGATGCTCATCGAGGCGCTCCAGCCCCGGATCATCCCAGCGGCGGCGCAGGTCGTCGCCCTCGCCGAGATGGGCGGAGCATGCCATCCAGCAGGGCTGTATCCGCCCGTACTTATCCTCCGCGGCGTAGACTGTCACCATCTCCCAGTCGCCCTCATGGTCGTTGACCCCGTGAAATGACGAGCGCCAGTCGTTGAAGGCATAGAAGAAGTAGTATTGCAGCGCGATGTAGCCGTGCTGGCGCACTACCCGCCCGTGATACCAGGTTCCACGATGGTTTCCCGACGATTGCTCGACGACCTGGTAACGCTGGGCAGCGCCAACGGCCAGACCACCGGGCGTGTTGCCACGGAGCAGCAGCGAGAGCGAGAAGAACAGATCGAGAAAGCGGGCCAGCAAGCCGACGCGCACGAGTCGCCCCGGCCCCGTGTGGAACTCACGCAAGGTAGAAGTGTGGCGAAACGCACGGACCTCGGCGAGCGATGCGGCATGTGCGACGCGCAAGTAGTAGACGGCGCCCGGAATTTCATCGCGACGCACCGTAAGGGTCGTATCGTCCAGCTTGCCAGGCGGCACAAGCAGCTCTGGATCGGCGTCGGGACGGTGGCGCCAGAGGCTGGCCTGAGTCAGATAGAGATCGGCGCTCATCGGATAGAACTGCTCGCCCCGGTTGAAACACAGGACTGGCTCAAAGCGCCGCAACAGCGCCAGATCATTGTCGGTAAGGTGTTGCATGGTCATCTTTCGCCTGCCACGTGCTATGTGCGTTGCGCGCGCTCATGTCGTACTGGCTGCTGGTCTGGCTGGGTTCGCGTTGGCATCGTCGTTGGCGTTAGGGTTGGCACGAATTGTCCGGCACTGGTGTTTATGGCGTTCAGGGCGGCTGGGGCGGTGTGAGGCCGCACGCTGGTACGATGCCGCAAGCTCTCGAAGAAGCGCGATACCGAACGAGTGTTGAGGTAGAAGATAATGACGATGGGGATAAGCATTTCCAGGTAGGGTGTCCGACCCTGATAGACGCCCCACAGATCGACGGCCAGCGAATACCCCTGCACTAACAGCGCCAAGGTCCAGGCCCATGGCCGCACCAACAACAGCGCGACCCCGCCGATGAGCGAGAGCACGGCAACGACCGCATTCGCGCTGACATTCGCCCAGTTCAGTGGCGAGATGCCTTTGAGGCTGATGACAAGGTCAGAGGGCAACTGGCGGGTAAGGGCCAGGATGATGGTTGCGGCAAGCACGACGACAACCGCGCTCAAAACTAATCCCTGCAAGATCAGCAGGCAGCCGATGATTATCACGCCGCGCGGTCGTTTCATCTCTATGCCTCCTCTCATCACGGTTGCACATGGGCTGGCCTGACGAGAATGACCGGGTGAGATCCTCTCCTGACCGCCGCCTCTACTGTCTCTCTGCCAGTTCCATCGGGTACTCAACAGGTGAGTTGGTAGCAACTCCTGCGAGTACTCCGATGGACGTAGCATATTCAGGGCCGAGGATCAGGCTCTGCCACCGCGCCAGTTTAGTTGCGCCCGAAGTATGCCCGGACCCGGTGCGAATTGAGGTAGAACAGGATAACCGCCGCGATGATAATCGAGACGATGTTGCTGCTAATTGCCCCGCCGAAGTTGTGGTTGAACGCGCCGCTGATAATGGCAATCAGCGCCGAGAGCAGCACGAGCAGCTGGGCCAGAATGCCAAGTATCCACGCCCAGACACGCCCTTGCAGCGTGCCGATCCCAAATGCCAGGTCGAGGATGCCCGAGACGAGCAAGATCACCCCGACAAACCCAAGGACAACGCCAGCTGTAACGGTCGCCGCATTCCCACCGCTGCCGAAGATGCCAGCGCCACCGGTGGTGAAGAATAAGATCGCCCCCAGCAGCGAGAGCACGCCACCGATAATGGCGAGAATCGCCAGGATGGTGAGGAAAACCGGTCGGTTGGGGCGACTGGTTGGTTGACTGGCTTGCTGATCGTACATCGCAATTCTCCTTTGTCGTCGTTCGCATCTCTGGTCGCGATCACGCGATGCTGACGGCTCTCGCTGCGATCACGAGCAGAACGATTATTGACAGGATGGCGTGAAGCATCTGGATCAGCTTCGCCCGGCGCGAAAGCATGATCGCTGTGCCCGGACTGAATCTGGTGCTGACGGTGAAGGCTAGGTAGACGTAGTCGATGATGTGCGGTCGCCACGGCTTCCCGCCGGTCTCCGCAACTGAGAGATCTTTCTCAGCGAACACGATGTCGTGAGGTTTCCCGGCGGCTTTTTCGCGGGCAGAGGCGCCCTCGATCAGCCAGTACCAGAGCGCGAATAGCAGGACAATGCTAGTCCAGACGACCACGCCATCCTGTAGCAAGCGCACTCCAGTCTGTGACTTGAGGCCGATGGTGAAGACGAGTATCAGCGTGAAGAGAACCACCACGAAAGTCTGGAAACTTGCCACAACGATCGTCAGCCGTCGGAGCCATACGCTACGGCCCCATACAAAGAAGACGACGACTGCGGCCGCGATGAAAATCGCGACCCAGTTGGGTCCGCTTGCCTCGGTGGTATTACTGCCACTCGTATCCGTCGTGAGGCTTGACATGCCACTCTCGCGCAGGACGTCATTGAGCGTGAGACCGTTACTGAGCAGGAAGACTGGTACCTGCAGCAGGAGCAGGACGACGACGAGCGCGAAGAACTCGCGCCGATGGTCCAGAAAGTCGTGGAGACGGCGACGGAACGTCTTCGCTGGCTGCGCTACGACCACATGAAGATCCTCGCCGCGATTTGACATCGTACCCCACCTCCTCTCCACCCTGCTTTACTTCCTCTCCTTCGCGGCGGCCACCAGACGAAACTCCCCTTTAGGTGAGGCCTCCCTTCCAGAAGATTACGTGGGAAATTGCGCCTTCATGCTGTTTCGACCCCAATGACATGCGGTGCATCGTATCAAGTCTCTTCACCAATGCCATGAGCCAAAAGTGCACAATATGGAGGGTTTGTGAGATACATGGTGGATATGCGCGCATGGGGAGATACGACCTTAGGACCATGTGACCGGGGCATGCTACAATAGGGCGGAGGCTTGTTTTCTATGCCAGATACGCAGACCGATTTTATCCCTACCCCGGCCGATAAGTTCACCTTCGGTCTCTGGACCGTCGGCAACATCGGCCGTGACCCCTTTGGTGAGCCCGTGCGCGCGTCCCGTTCGCCGGTCGAGCTGGTGCATCTGCTGGCCGAGGTTGGGGCGTGGGGCGTCAACTTCCACGACAATGATCTCGTCCCAATTGACGCCACCCCCGCCGAGCGCGACCGCATCGTGCGCGACTTCAAGCAGGCGCTGAGCGAGACGGGCATCGTCGTCCCGATGGCGACGACCAACCTGTTTACAGATCCCGCTTTCCGCGATGGCGCGTTTACGTCCAATGATGCGCAGGTGCGGGCCTATGCCTTGCAGAAGACGATGCGCGCCATCGACCTTGGCGTGGAACTTGGGGCGAAGACCTACGTCTTCTGGGGCGGACGCGAGGGGGTGGAGACCGACGCCGCCAAATCGCCGCTCGATGGCTTGAAGCGGATGCGCGACGCCCTCAACTTTCTCTCTGGCTACGTCCACGACCAGGGCTACGACCTCAGATTCGCGCTGGAGCCGAAGCCCAACGAGCCACGTGGCGATATCTATCTGGCGACGGTGGGCAGCGCCCTGGCCTTCATCCAGACGCTCGACCACCCCGAGATGGTGGGCGTCAACCCGGAGGTCGCGCACGAGACGATGGCCGGGCTGAACTTCCTGCACGCGGTCGCGCAGGCGTGGGACGCGGGCAAGCTCTTCCACATCGACCTCAACGATCAGGTGATTGGCCGTTACGATCAAGACTTCCGCTTTGGCGCGCAGAATCCGAAGGCAGCCTTCTTCCTGGTGCAGTTCCTCGAATCGGTCGGCTATGATGGCTCGCGCCACTTCGACGCGCACGCCTACCGCACCGCCGACGCCGACGATGTCAAAGCGTTCGCGCGCGGCTGTATGCGCACCTATCTCATCCTCAAAGAGAAGGCCAGGCGTTTCGCGGAGGACGCTGAGATTCAGGGGCTGCTGAGCCAGATTCGCGCACAGGACGCCGCCGCGGAGCCGTATTCGCGCGAGACGGCCCAGGCGCTCGGCGCCCGCGACTTCGACCGGCAGGCGCTGGGAGCGCGCGGCCAGCCCTACGAGGCGCTCGACCAGCTGGTGATCGAGCTGCTCCTGGGCGTGCGGTAGCCCTATTCACGAAATGCCACCGACACGAATGCCCGATGTAGAATAATTGGGAATCGTTCCCAACTTCAGCGGAGCAGCCGTGTCGAAAGGTGCAAATATGCCAGATACTGAGCGCAGTGGCGGCCAGGCGCTCTTCGACGTGCGCGGGCGCGTCGCTGTCATCACGGGCGGCAGCGGCCAGCTTGGGCGCGCTATGGCGCTGGGTCTCGCGCGGGCAGGCGCACAGGTCGCCCTGCTGGGGCGTCACGCCGAAACGGTGGATGTGGTGGCTCGGGCAATTCAGGTGGAGGGAGGGTCAGCTATCGGCATCGCCTGTGACGTGCTGGACCGCGCCGCCATCGAGCGCGCGTGCGAGCAGGTCATTCGCGCATTTGGGCCGGTGGACATTCTGGTCAATGCGGCGGGCGGCAACTCGCCCGCGGCGACCACGTCGGCTGAGCAGAGCTTCTTCGATCTGGACGCCAGCGCGGTGAATACTGTTTTCGCGCTGAACTTCACCGGGACCTTCCAGTGCTGCCAGGTGTTTGGAAGCGCCATGGCGACGCGTGGCGAGGGCTGCATCGTCAACATCACCTCGATGAACGCACTGCGCCCGCTGACCCGCATCCCGGCCTATAGCGCGGCCAAGGCTGCCGTCGCCAACTTTACCCAGTGGCTCGCCGTGCATATGGCGCAGGAGTATAGCCCGCGCATCCGCGTCAATGCCATCGCTCCCGGCTTCTTCCTCACCGAACAGAATCGCTACCTGCTCGTGGATGAAACAGGCGCGCCGACGCCACGCGGACAGGCGATCATCGGCCACACACCTATGGATCGGTTGGGCGAACCGAACGAGCTGGTGGGCACGCTGCTCTGGCTGGTCAGCCCAGCGTCGGCGTTCGTCACAGGGATTGTCGTTCCGGTCGATGGTGGCTTCTCTTCATTCAGCGGCGTCTAGTGCAAAGAAGCGGAAAATAGGAGCGGCAGCAACATGGCGCTTAGGAAAAGCTCACTCGCAACCGCGCTCACGCCGGACGATGTGCGGAGCGTGCTGGCCACGGCAGATGCCGATCTGTTCGTCGGTGACGAGCTTGACCCGACCGGCAGGCGCGTGCTGGTCATCACTCCCGATGGGACGCGCACCGCGCCAATCCCGCTCCTCTTTCGCCTGCTCTATGAGCAATTCGGGCGGCGGGTCGCACAACTGGACTACCTGATCGCGCTAGGAACCCATCCGCCGATGTCGCCGGACGCCATCGACCGCCTGGTAGGTGCGACATCTGCTGAACGTGCCGAGCGCTATCCCAACGTGCGCATCTTCAACCATGAGTGGAACAATCCACAGGCGCTGGAGACCATCGGTTTCATCTCGCGCGAGGAGGCATCCACGCTGACCGGTGGCCTGCTCGCCGAGGACGTGCCGGTCACGCTCAACCGCATGGTGAGCGCCTATGACCTCGTGTTGATCTGCGGGCCGGTCTTTCCGCATGAGGTCGCCGGGTTCTCCGGCGGCGCCAAGTATCTCTTCCCTGGCATCGCGGGGCCAGACATCATCAACTTTACCCACTGGCTCGGCGCGCTGGTGACCAGCATGCACACCATCGGCGTCAAGGATACTCCGGTGCGGCGCATCATCATGCGGGCGGCAGAGTTTGTGCCGCGCCCGGTCGTCTGCCTGGCGCTGGTGATGCAGGGCAAGGAGCTTCACGGCCTCTTTATCGGCTCGCTCACCGAGGCGTGGAGCGCGGCGGCGGACCTCTCGGCGCGGCTCGATATCACCTACGTGGACCGCCCGTTTCAGCGGGTGCTCTCCGCTCCGGCGGCAATCTACGACGACCTGTGGACGGCGGCCAAGGCGATGTATAAGACCGAGCCGGTGATCGCCGATGGCGGTGAGGTGATCATCTACGCGCCGCACATTACCGAGGTATCCTACACCCATGGCAGGCTGATCGATGAGGTTGGCTACCACGTCAGGGACTACTTCCTCAAGCAATGGGAGCGCTTCAAGGATGTGCCAGGGATGATTCTGGCGCACAGCACGCACGTCAAGGGGCTGGGCACGTACGATGCCGCCACTGGCATCGAGACGCCGCGCATCGCGGTCACGCTGACGACAGGCATCCCGGAGGAGCGTTGTCGTCGCATCAACCTGGGCTATGCGGACTATCGCGCGATTGACCCGGCGGCATGGATGGGGCGCGAGGCCGACGGTATCCTCTATGTGCCCCACGCGGGCGAGCGACTCTATCGTTTGCGCGGCGAGTGACCAGACGCTCAGGCGTACGTGGAAAGGCGGCGTCGCCCGATGGCAAGCGAAGACGCGATGCAACGCGCTCTACAGCAACTCATCGCCGAAGATGCGGTCGGCCAGCTGCGGCGGCGTGATGGCCTGATGGCGACGCTGGGCAGTGAGGACGGCGCGCTCAAGCTCGATTGGGTCGAGGCGGTCGCGCGCCTGCTTGCCGACGCGGATGCGCTTGAGGGCGTCGAGGCCGAGGCGCGCGCGATTCGGGGGCGTGGCATCCGCCACATCATCTGGGCGGGCATGGGCGGCTCGGTGCTGACGGTGCGGGTGCTCCGAGATCTCGGCTTCGGGGGCGGACGTGACGCTGACGGAGACGCCGTCACGATTCATCCGCTGGATAGCACCGATCCGGCGGCGCTCAACGCGGTGATTCGCGCGATTGCAGCAGCGAACGGGCTTGCGGTTCCACCTGCGACTGGGCAAATAGATGCCGCATTCCTCCAAACGCTCCTGGGCGATGTGATGATGGTCGGCGTCGCGATGGGGATGACCTCGGAGGAGCCGATCACCCATCTGGCCTGGTTCGCCGCATTGCTCGAACAGGCGGGCCTGCGACTGGCGGAGCATCTGCTGGTGATGACGCTCCCTGGCTCCTACCTCGATGTCTTTGCGCGCGAGCGCCAGGCGCCGACGTGCCCGCTGCAACTGGATGGCGGAACCGGCACGCCCGGGCGGATGAGCGCGCCAGGAACGCGGGTATTCCTGCTCCCGGCGGCGCTCTATCTCACTGGCGTCTCCACTGAACCAGGGCAACTGCGGGCAGTGTTGCGGGCCGCCTGGGACGCCTACGATCTCGATCTGGCTACGGCGCGCCCGTCGGAGCATCCCTTTGTGCGGCTTGCCGCCGCGCTGAGCGCCGCCAGCAGTGACGGCGCCTGTCGGGTGCTTGTGAGCATGCCGGAAGGCTGGGGCAGCTTCGTCTCCTGGCTGGAGCAGTTGATGGAGGAGAGTCTGGGCAAGGGCGGAAAGGGCATCGTCGTCTTCGACGAGCAGACGCTGAACATGTCGGCGCCGAGCTATCACGAGGATGGCATGCTGCGAGTGTGCGTCGTGACCGAAGCGTCCGCGATACAGGGCGATGCCTTTGTGCTCGCTCAGCCTGCCCGCGCCAGTATGGAGCCGCGTGACCAGCTGGCGGCTCTCGCCGCTGGCTTCCTCGGCTGGCAACTGACCACGGCGCTCTATGGCTACCTGCATCGGATTCCGTTCGCCGGACAGCCCGCCGTGGAGAACTACAAGGCGCGAGCGCGCGCCTTACGCGAGCAGCCGGATCCGTTGAGCGTCGCGTCGAGCTGGCAGTTAGCCGCGCATGACGGTATGCTGACGCTGCTGGCTCCCGCCGAGGCTGTCACATCGGAGCTAGATGCCGCCATATCTCAACCGGCGCGCATCTTCGCGCGAGCGTTGGAGGCTTCTGTTTCAGTGCAGGAGTTACCGCTGGGGTATCTGGATGTGACGATCAACGGCGAGGCGGAAGGGGACGTGTTCAACGTCCTGGTCCAGCGTGCGTGCGCTATCGGAAACGAACTGCTCGGAGCTCCGGTCAAGCTGCGGCAGGCGCCCGCCGCCTATCACTCGACGGAGCAGAGCGAGATGGATGGGCCGTCCTGGCTGGTCAGCCTGCGGCTCGTCGCGCGGGAGACCGAAGCATGTCTGTTGGGGCGCTACACTAATGCGTTCCTCCACGCGCAGGCGGTGAGCACGTGGCAGGCGATGATGGAGGCCGGGCGTCCCTGCTTCCTGCTCATCATCGATGGCTCGTTTGAGGATGCCCGCGAGCCGCTGATAGCTTTCTGGTCGCAGGTTGAGGCGCATCTTCGCAAGGGATGAGAGCCAGCGCGACGCGGTGGACTATTATATCCGCATAAGGAATGACACACAGCAGCGTACCTGCAAGGAGGATCGCATGGCTACGCATTGCGCGCACCTGAACGAGATTCGCGATGTGACGCCGAGTGGCAGCGGCTGCAAGGAGTGCCTGGAGATGGGCGACACCTGGGTGCATTTGCGCGAGTGCCTGATCTGCGGCCACATCGGCTGTTGCGACAACTCGAAGAACCGGCATGCCACCAAACACTTCCACGCGACTGGCCATCCCATCATCCAGTCGTTCGAGCCGGGCGAGGACTGGCGCTGGTGCTACGTGGACGAAGTGTACTTCTAATGAGATCTCCGCGAAAAGCGCATGATCGAAGAAGTCGCACTTGATGTGCATGGCGCTCAATGAGCGGACATCACCGTATGGGGCATCGATGTAGCGCGAAATGATGCAGACGCGCTCAGTAGAAAGGCGCTTTCCACGAGCAAAGTCATTGTTGTAAACAACGTGACATTGGATGGCGTCATGCAGGCGCCTGGGCGGCCAGATGAAGACATCCGCGGCGGCTTCACGCACGGCGGCTGGGCGCTACCGTATAACGACGCGGTCATGGGCTGCGCGATGGGCGAAGGAATGACCACTACGGGTGTGGTGATTGCGACGTATCAGGTGGCCGAACCGACAACGAAGGAGGGGTAACGATGCAGGAGCACGGGATGGACCAGAAAAACCTCGACATCTATGGCGACCCGCCGATTCCGTGGTCGCGCGCGCTCGAAGAGCTGGAGAACGTCGCCACAACCGACGCGAAGAAAACGTTCTGGCTGGCAACCACGTCCGCCGGTGGGCGGCCACACGTCGCGGGAGTAGGCGCACTCTGGGTTGACGACACATTTTACTTCACGAGCGGCGCGGGAACTCGTAAGAGCCGCAACCTGGCCGAGAACCCGCACTGCGCCATCTCGGTCAACCTTCCGACGCTCGATCTTGTCATCGAGGGAACGGCGTCGCGAGTGACCGACCGGGCCACGTTGCAGCGCATCGCGGAGCGCTACGCGGCGCATGGGTGGCCAGCCAGCGCGGGCGAAGACGCCATCACCGCCGCATACAGCGCGCCGAGCGCCGGGCCTTCTCCCTGGAACCTTTACGTCATGACTCCTGTTGTAGCGTATGGTGTGGCGACTGAGGAGCCATACGGCGCTACCCGCTGGCGCTTCTAGCGCTATATCCAAAGCGCGGCGGGAAATAATCACCGCCGCCGTGATAGACTATATCATAGGCGCGGCAACTCATGGCCGCGCCGCATTGCGCTTGGGCGCATTTTCAGATCTCGCGCTATTTGTCTAAGGTTTTGTCATGGATCACCTCTTCGCCACCGTTGTCTTTGGCCTGAGCGCTTCCCTGTGCTGGGGAAGCGGTGACTTTAGCGGTGGGCTGGCCTCTCGCCGCGCCAATCCATCTAGCGTCATCGTCGGGGCATACACGATAGGGCTGGTGCTGCTGGTCGCGCTGGCGCTCATCTGGCGCGAACCGTTCCCGCAGCCCATCGATCTGCTTTGGGGCGGGCTGGCTGGTCTGGCGGGCGTGCTGGGGCTACTGGCATTCTATTCGGCGCTCGCGTCGGGCAAGATGGGGTTGGCCGCTCCTGTCTCAGCCATATTGACGGCGACGCTCCCCGTCCTCTTCAGCATCTTCACCACCGGACTTCCCCATCCACTACAGCTGGGCGGTTTCGTGCTGGCGCTGCTGGCGATTGGGCTGATATCGCGTCCAGACCGCGTCGGCGGCTCACCCAAGGGGATTGGGCTGGCCTTGCTGGCTGGCTGCGGTTTTGGCTGTTTCTTCATCCTGATCAGTCGTGTCAGCCCGGGCGCCGTCTTCTGGCCGCTGGCGATGGCGCGCGTTGTCTCGGTCATCTTCCTGCTGGGCGTGCTGATGGCGCGGCGGCAGCCGATCCTGCCGGGGAGAAACGTCGCATGGCTGGTGGTGGCCACAGGCATCCTCGACGCCGTTGGCAACGCCTTCTTCGTGCTGGCTGCCCATAGCGGTCGCCTCGATATCGCGGCGATTCTCTCCTCACTCTATCCCGCGGCCACCGTCCTGCTGGCGGCGCTGGTGCTGCGCGAGCGAGTGCAGCGCATCCAGGCGACGGGCGTCCTCCTGGCGCTGCTGGCGATTCCACTGATCTCGACGTAGCATGAGCGATGAGAAGGAGAGGATATGGTTACTATTTCACCGGTTGCGGCCCTTGTAGTGGCACTTGTCGTTCTGGTGGTGGTTGTGGCTATAGTGGCGGTGCTGACACTTGGCTCAAAGCGACGAAGCCACGATCAATGAATTACCTCCATACAGCCATAAACAGACACGAACCCCCAGGCAAGGCGCATCATGCGTATCTTGCCCGGGGCGCTCGTGAAGGATTTCGTTTCGGGTTACTCGACCTGACGAGAACGGAACCTATGGCGAGACGATGTCAAGCTGCTTCCCGCGCGTCGCTGGCAGGCCGAACTGCGCGATGATCGCCGCTGCCACCAGGAACGCGGAGATCAGCAGGAACGCCTCGACTGGGTTCAAATCTGGCAGCAGTGGCGCAATGGCGACGAGGCCGATGCCGCCACCGACGTGGCCGATGCCGTCTACTATGCCAAAGCCAGTCGTACGGGCGCGAGTTGGGAAGCTCTCGGTGGACCACGCATAGGTGATCGGCACCCAGATATTGAACCCGAAGAAGAGAATGATCGCCCCGACGAATGCGAGATAGACGCTCGACGCAATCGTCAGCGCGATGATCAAGCCGCCGATAATGGTGAGCACAGCCCCAATAGGCAGCCAGGCCCGGCGCGCGAGCTTCTCGCTGAAGTAAAAGGCAAAGACACCACAGGCCACGAAGCCAATCGTGCCCACCGCGGCAATCATGCCCGCCGTGCCGCCGACGGCCTGCTCCGGGGTTCCAGATTTGGCAAGCTGTGCCGCCAGAATAGAGGTCAGCCCCGCCGCGATGCAGTAGACCGTGACGTAGGCGAGGAGCCAGACCAGCAGCAGTACGATGACGCGGGCGAGGTACCGTGGCGTCGCAAGGATCTCCATGAACGGATTCCGGCCCTTGGTATCCGACTGCACTGGCACCACATCCACGGGCAGAGCGGCTGTCTCGGCCCTGGCGGCGCGGGCCTCCATCCGTCCGACAATGGCATTCGCCTCGTTGACACGCCCACGCGAGACGAGCCAGCGTGGCGATTCGGGTAGCTGCACGCGCAGCAGGATGCCCACGAGCGCGAGCGCCGCGCCGACGATATACATGATGCGCCAGCCCGGACCAGCGAAGAGCGCCTGGGTGGGTGGCAGACCCGCGATGGCAAACGGCAGGCCCGCGGGGAAATCTCCCGGCGGCGTCGTGAGAATCAGGCCGAGCCAGATGCCCACGAAGGCGCCCAGGCCTGAGGTAATGAAGATCAGCGAGGTATAGCGCGCGCGTCCGGTGCGGGGCGAGACCTCGTTGATGTAGGTGTTGACGATGGCCAGGTCAGCGCCGATACCGATGCCAGTGATGGTGCGGGCGATGATGAATGTGGTGTATGCCCCACCGGAAAAGAGGGTATCGAGCGAGCCGTAGTTGCCGACGAACGCGGTTGCCAGCGATCCCAGGCCCGTGATGAGCATGGTAATCAGCAGCATGTCCCGCCGACCGATCCGGTCCGCAATCGGGCTGAGAATCAGCGCGCCGATCACGTAGCCGATGAGGTTCCAGAGCACTGGAGCCCCGAGGAAATTCGTTGCATCGGCTGGCGATTTACACCCAGGAACGATTTGCAGGCAGGTCTGGATAAACGAGACGTTGATGTCGAAGATGTCGTAGAAGGTGAACAGAAAGCCGATGCCGATGATCAACATGTACAGGTATGGCAGCGACCAGACTGAAATCTTATCCTGGCGTGCGATAACCTGACTTGCGTCGACTTGCGGTGATGCCATTTCCAGGTCCTTTTCCCTGAGAGCTGGATGGCGCGCGCACGACCCGACTCGATGTTGGGCGCGAGGATATCTGTTGCCATCTACCGCGACCCAACGATGTAGTCTGTCGCCGCGAGGCGATCCGCTCTTGTGAACACTGCACACGTGCGTATGGACGATGCGGTGTGCGCTCGATGAGCACTTGCGCATAGCTTGATAAAGGCTTGCTCAAAGCGCTCGGTGAACTGGCATAGACCCGCGAGAACTGGCCTCCTTTCAGATGGATGAGAGATGTCTACAGATGTGCGAACAAGGGTTGTCATAAGTTTTGTCGTTCCGCGACGTTTTGTCAACCCCTTTGTTCGAATCAATAGACTTGACATCAGGCTATCATCAAACCATAATTGTTGGCATGACGGAACCATCAGTTCGCCATATTGAACAAGGCACGCTGCGGCAGGCTGGCGACGCCATCACCGGCGCGTCCACGCCGATGGTCGAGCGCACCTTCCGGCTGCTGGATCTGCTCAGCGCCTCCGACGATGGGCTGACCTTCTCCGAGTTGGTGCGCGCGCTCGGCATCAGCAAAGGCAGCCTGCACGGGCTGATCAAATCGCTCGAACGCGTGCGCGCCGTCGAGCAGGTAGATGGTCGCCGCTATGTGGTCGGGCCGCGCATCTACGACCTCGCCCTTGCCTATAGCCAGCGTGCGGGGCTGCGCCGCTTCGCGCTGCCGGGCATGCGCCGCCTGGCTGGCGAGATTGGCGAGACGATATTCCTGGGCCGGGTCGAGGGAGATCGTGTGCGCATCGTCGAGTGCTGTAATGCCGAGAATGGCCCGTCGGCGCTGCATATCTCCGCCGCTCCCGGCGCCCATGTGCCGCTGCTTGCCGCCGCGGTGGGCCGCGTCGTGCTGGCGTCGTGGCCGTCCGCTCGCCGTGAGGAATATCTGCGCGCGCATCCGTTGCCGCGTTTTACCGAGCAGACCGTCGCCGACCCCGATCAGTTCCTGGCAGCCATAGCCGCGACCGCGCAGAGCGGCGTTGGAATGGACCATCAGGAATATCTGGCCGGAGTCAACGCGGTGGCCGTGCCGATTCGCGGACTGGGCGGCGCGCTGGCTGGCCTGCTGTGGGTGGTGGGGTTCGCCACGCGCCTGGATGGCGACGCCATGATCCGGGCGGGCGAGCTGCTCCGCGATGAGGCGGAGGCGATTGCGCAGGCCATGGACGCATCGCGCTGATGATGGCGTAGCGCGCCCGCGTGAGCCGAGCGTTGCTGAATGCTGAGAGTGAGAGGGCAGGAGGTTGGCACGATGTACTCGCGTCCCGCGTCGTCGGTCAGTCAGCGTGGCAGCGCGCGGCCCATGCTCCAAAGAGCCAGCCGCGACGAGATCGCGACCTTCCAGCTCAACCGCCTGCGGAACGGCCTGCGACGCGCGCTGCCGGGCAATATGTTCTATCAGCGCCGACTGGGCGACCTCGCTAGCCAGCCGCTTGCCGACTTCGCCGATTTCGCCAGCCTGCCTTTCACCAGCAAAGCCGACCTGGTGCGCGACCAGAGCGAGAACCCTCCTTACGGCACGAATCTGAGCTTCCCGCTGCGTGACTATGTGCGCCTGCACCAGACCTCCGGCACGACGGGGCGCCCGCTCAAAATCCTCGATACGACCGAGAGCTGGGACTGGTGGGCGGACTGCTGGACGGTGATCCTGCACGCGGCGGGCGTCACCAGCGACGATATCGTCTATCTGGCGTTCTCGTTTGGGCCGTTTATTGGCTTCTGGTCGGCCTATGAGGGCGCAAAACGGGTTGGCGCGCTGGTGATTCCCGGCGGCGGCCAGACCTCTGTGCAGCGGCTGCGTTCGATCATGGAGACGCAGGCGACGGTGCTCATCTGCACGCCGACCTACGCGCTGCATCTGGCAGAGGTGGGCCGCGCCGAGAGCATCGACCCGGCAGCGTCAAACATCCGCGTCACTGTCCACGCGGGCGAGCCGGGCGCGTCGATCCCCAACACGCGGCGGCGCATCGAGGAGCTTTGGGGCGCGCGCGCCTATGACCATATCGGCATGACGGAGATGGGCGCGTATGGCTTCACCTGTCTCAATCAGGACGCCGTGCATATCAACGAAGAAGAGTTCATCGCCGAGATTCTTGATCCAGCCACCAACGAGCCAGTGGCCGAGGGCGAACGTGGTGAGCTGGTACTGACGAACCTTGGCCGCTGGGGCTGCCCCGCCATCCGCTATCGGACGGGCGATCTAGTCGAGCGCGGCACGACGCGGTGTTCCTGTGGGCGCACCTACCTGACACTGCCAGGCGGCGTGCTGGGGCGGGTGGACGATATGCTGATCGTGCGCGGCGTCAATGTCTATCCCTCCAGCATCGAGGATGTGCTGCGCGGCTTCCCGGAGATCGAGGAGTACCGCATCACGCGGCTGAAGGCTGGCGCGATGGATGAGATCGAGCTTGAAGTCGAATGCCCTGAGGCGACCGTGCCCGCCGTCGAGGCGGCGCTGCGCCAGGCACTGAGTCTGCGCGTGCCGGTGCGGTCAGTCGCGGCTGGATCGTTGCCGCGCTACGAGCTGAAGGCGCGGCGGATTGTGGTGGGTAACAGTCGAGGCGATATCGCTGGCGGCTAAAGCCGCTGCTAAGGGCGGCACTGACGTACCGCCGCAAAGGCCGCCTTCGCGGCCTCCAGACGAGAACGGGTGTACGCGGAGGGTGGTGTGTGGAGCCTGCGGAGGCAGGCTTCGTGGATGCGCGGAAGCGCGTCCCCTAGGCGCGGCTTTAGCCGCCAGCCGTCATGTGGGAGCGTGACCCATGGATAAACAACTGATGACGTTCACCGTCAACGGCGAGACGGTGCAGGTAGCGGCCTTGCCGACGAAGACGCTGCTCGAAGTCTTGCGCGAGGAGATGGACCTGACGGGCACGAAGCACGGCTGCGAGCTGGGCCACTGCGGCGCCTGCACGGTGCTGGTCGGCGGCGTGCCCATCCTCTCGTGCCTGGCGCTGGCGGTCGAGATGCAGGGTGAGGAGATCACCACCATCGAGGGCATGGCCGAGGGCAACACGCTTCATCCGCTGCAACAGGCGTTCGCCGAGTGTGGCGCGGCGCAGTGCGGCTACTGCACGCCGGGCTTCCTGATGAGCGGGAAATGGCTGCTCGATCACAATCTGGCGCCCAGCGAGGACGAGATCAAGGCCGCGCTGGCGGGCAACCTCTGCCGCTGCACTGGCTATACCAAGATTATCGAAGCGGTCGAGCTGGCGGCCACCCGCATGCGCGCCTCCACCGACGCCACGGCGGCTGGCTAGCGGCGAGAAGGGGGAAGATCACGATGCTCATCGGCAAATCTCTGCCCAAGATAGATAGTTACGCCAAAGTGACCGGCGCGGCGCGCTACGCCGACGACATCAAGCTGCCGCGCATGGCCTTCGGGCGCATTCTGCGCAGCCCGCACCCCCACGCCCGCATCATCCGCATCGATGCCAGCCGCGCCCGCGCCTATCCGGGCGTACTCGATGTCATCACCGGGAGCGATCTGCCGGTGAAGTATGGCATCATGCCGACGACACAGGACGAGTATCCCTTCGCCATCGACCGCGTGCGTTATGTGGGCGATCCAGTCGCCGCCATCTGCGCGGTGGACGAAGAGACCGCCGAGGCCGCGCTGGAGCTGATCGAGGTCGAGTACGAGCCGCTGCCCGCGCTGCTTTCGATTGAGGACGCGCTGGCGCGCGAGGACATCAAGATTCACGACGAGACCAGACGCGGCAACATCATGAAAGAGGTTCACCTCTCGTTTGGCGACATGGAGGAAGGCTTCGACGAGGCCGACCTGGTCCGCGAGGATACCTATTTCTTCGAGGGGACGACGCACGCCGCGATGGAGCAGCACGCCTGCGTCGCCGACTCTGGCGCCGACGGCAAGATCACGCTGTGGACCTCGACGCAGACGCCGCACTATATTCACCGCGAGGTTGCCAAGGTGCTGCGGATGCCGCAGAGTCACCTGCGCGTCATCGTGCCAGCAGTGGGCGGCGGCTTCGGCGGCAAGTGCGAGCCGTTCGCCTATGACTTCGCCGCGTGCCTCTTCGCCCGGCGCCATGGCCGCCCGATCAAGTTCACGCTCAGCCGCGAGGAGGCGTTTCTCTGCCATCGCGGTCGCCACCCGGTCAAGATCATCCTGAAGACTGGCGTCAAGCAGGATGGCACGATTACCGCCGTCCACCTGCAAACGTTCCTCGATGGCGGCGCGTACGCCAGCTATGGCCTCGCCACGGTCTACTATACCGGCGCGCTGCTGACCGTGACCTACAAGATTCCGCGCTACAAGTTCGACGGCATGCGGCTCTACACCAACAAGCCCGCCTGCGGCCCCAAGCGCGGCCACGGCTCGACCCAGCCGCGCTATGCCTTCGAGTGCCAGCTCGACCGCATCGCCGAGCAGCTCGGACTAGACCCAGCGGCATATCGCAAGCAGCTCGCCATTGACCCTGATACGACCACCGTCAACGGGCTGCGCGTCACTAGCTGCGGGCTGGTGGAGTGCGTCGACCGCGTCGTGGAGAGTTCCGGCTGGCACGAGCGCCGCCACCATCTCCCGGTGGGCCGCGGCATGGGTATGGCCATCAGTTCGTACGTGACCGGCGCGGGCAAGGCGATCTACTGGAACGACATGCCGCACTCCGGCGTGATTGTGAAGGTGGACCGCGGCGGTGGCGTCGCCGTCCTCTGCGGCTCGTCTGACATCGGCCAGGGGTCCGACACGATGCTGGCGACAGTGGTTGCCGAAGAGTTGGGGGTGGATCTCTCCGATATTCGCGTGCATGCGGGCGATACTGACCTGACCCCGGTGGACCTGGGCAGCTACTCGTCGCGCGTCACCTTCATGGCGGGCAACGCCGCGCGCGAGGCGGCGCGCAAGTTGCGGGTGTGGCTGCTGGAGGCGGCGGGTAAGCTGCTGGACGCCGTGCCCGACCAACTGGAGGCCAGCGCCCGGCGCATCTCCGTCCGCGACGATCCTGGACGTTTCGTCGTGTTTGCGGAGGCGGCGCAGAAGGCCGAGGCCACTCACGGCACGCTCAGCGCCGTCGGTAGCTACACGCCGCCCAAACTCGGCGGGCAGTTCAAGGGCGCGGGCGTCGGAATCTCGCCAGCCTATAGCTACACTGCCTGCGTGGCCGAAGTTGAGGTTGACCCCGAAACCTACGACATCAAGGTCGAGAAGCTCTGGGTCGCGCATGACTGCGGGCGCGCGCTCAATCCCACGCTGGTGGCGGGACAGATCGAGGGCAGCGCCTACATGGGCTTTGGCGAGGCTATCTTCGAAGAGCAGGTCTTCCGCAAGGGGCTGCATAAAGCGCCATCGCTGCTCGAATATAAGCTGCCCACCATCTACGACACGCCGGAAATCATCGCGATGCACGTCGAGACGATGGACCGCGAGGGGCCGTACGGCGCGAAGGAGGCAGGCGAGGGGCCGCTCAACCCAATCATTCCGGCGATTGCCAACGCGGTCTACGACGCCATCGGCGCGCGGGTTGAGAGCACGCCCATTACTCCCGACAAGATTGCGCGCGCGCTCAAAGAGCAGCAGCGCCGCCTCGCCGCATCCAGCGCAGTACAGCCACAGACGCAGCCGGAGCCAGCGCAGGCCGCGAGCAGGGTTTCCCAGGAGGCGCCGACGTTATGAACCGCCTGCCGACATTCGAGTATCGCGCCGCCCGCACCATCGCGGAGGCGCTTGCCTGGCTGGGCGAAGTCGCCGGGAGCGCTGACAAAGACCCTGAGGCGCATGCCATGCTGATGGCGGGCGGGACCGATGTGCTGCCCAACATGAAGCACCGGCTCTTCACGCCGCAGGTGGTCGTCGGTCTGCGCGGCGTGCGCGAGCTACGTGGCATCGCGAGCGATACCGAGCGCGGACTGCGTGTTGGCGCGGGCGTCTCGCTGGCCGAGATTGCCGCGTCTCCGCTGATGCATGGGGGCTATGCGGCGCTGGCTCAGGCGGCGGAGTCGGTCTCCACGCCGCAGCTACGCCACATGGGCACGCTTGGCGGCAACCTCTGCCTCGATACGCGCTGCAACTACTACAACCAGTCGGACAACTGGCGCAAGGCGCTCGATTTCTGCCTGAAGAAGGGCAGCGATATCTGCCGCGTCGCCCCCAACGGCCAGGGCTGCTACGCCGTTTCGTCATGCGACACCGCCCCGGTGCTCATCGCGCTGGACGCGACGGCGCGAATCGCGGCGCGGGCGGGCGAGCGCGTTGTCCCGGTTAGCGCGCTCTACCACGACGATGGCATTCATCCGGTGCGCCTGCGCGACGACGAGGTGCTGTGCGATGTCACCGTGCCGCCGCTGGCTGATGGCTGGCGCTCGGCTTATCTCAAATACCGGGTGCGCGGCTCCTTCGATTTCCCGATTGTCGGCGTTGCCGTGGCAGCGCGCTTCGACGGCGACCGTTGCACGCAGGCGCGTGTGGTGCTTCAGGCGGTCGCGACCCATCCGGTTGTCCTGCCCGCCGTAGACGAGATGCTGCGGGGCCAGCGCTGGACGCCCGAGGTGCTCGATGCCGCCGCCGAGGAGGCCTATCGCTTGGCGCACCCGATGGATAACACGTCGGGCACGATTGCGCTGCGTCGGCGGATGGTCCGCGCCTACACCCGCCGCGCGCTCGAATCGCTGCTGGCGGGGTGAGAGTGATGGACAAGCCGTTATGATGTTTTCACGATAGTGCGGACACGCCAAAGCGGCTGGCGACTAAAGTCGCGCTTAGACGACCTGCGGCCACGAAGTCCGCCTGCGCGGACTGCCCAGAATCAGACGCCGGACGAGATGAATAGCCGGTGACAGGTCTCTGGAACCCGCGCAGGCGGGTTTTGTGGCCAACCGTAGGGAGGCCGTTCAGGCGCGGTTTCAACCGCCCGCGCTCTTCCTCGCTTACAGATGGTTAGCCCTCCACCCGCAGGACGATCTTGCCGCGCGCGTGGCCGCTGGCCGCAGCTTCCCAGGCCTTGCGTGCATCGGCCAGTGGAAAGACCTGGCTGACGATTGGCTGAACTTGCCCCGCGTCGATCAAATCGCCAATCGCGCGTAACTGCTCGCCGCTGGGCTCGACGATGAACCAGACGAACCGCGCCTTGGTTCTTGAAGGATCTTCCGCCGGACGCGGGCTGACGACGGAGACCACCACTCCGCGGTCTTTCACGACCTGCCAGGAGCGCGCCAGCGTATCGCCACCCACCGTATCGAAGACGACGTCCGCGTCATGAACCACATCCTCGAAGGGCGTGGCGGTGTAGTCGATTACCTGGTCGGCGCCAATCCCGCGCAGGAAGTCGTGATGCCGGGTCGAGGCGGTCGTGATCACCCGCGCGCCTGCCCAGTGGGCAAGCTGCACCGCATAGCTGCCCACGCCGCCAGCGCCGCCGTGAATCAGCGCGGTCTGCCCCCTCGCGAGATGCCCGTGGATGAAGAGCGCCTGCCACGCGGTGAGCGCCGCCAGCGGGACTGCCGCCGCCTGGACCATATCGAGCGTCTGGGGTTTGGGCGCTAGCTCGTCGGGCAATGCGATGGCGTATTCAGCCTCAGCGCCGTCGTGTCCAAATGCTGTCAGCGCGTAGACCTCGTTGCCGACGGCGAATTCAGTGACCTGAGGGCCAACTTCCGCCACCACTCCGGCAAGGTCGTGGCCAGGGATAGGGAGCGGGCGCGGGTCGCCAGCGGATGTCTGGTAGGTCTCATCCCAGGTCAACTCCGTGGCGATGACGGCCGTCGCGCCGACTCGCACCAGCGCTTCGCCTGGGCCGGGCTGGGGCTTTGGCGCTTCGTCGTAGCTGAGATGGTCTGGCCCGCCACGGCCATGCACACGGATCGCTTTCATGATGTGCTCCTTTCATATTTCTGGGCTGTTGTCCAGATACATCCATGTCGCACAATGTCATCATAGCGCCGCAGTCGGCCCACAGTCGAAGAAGAAGTCTGCGCCAGTGACGTTTCTATCGCGGCCACTGGCCAGCAGGGCGAGCAGCTTCAAAATGCTCCGAGCGTCCGCGGCAATCTCGTTTACCTCTTGAAACATGAGTAATCGCTCATGTATGATGCGAATGGCGACATACCCGCTACTCCTCTGAGTCAGGGCATTGTTAGCTCTAAAGGAATTGGGAGGCGATATGGCGACAACGTTCACAGAGACGACGTATACCTATCCGCCGGGGCCGAAGGGCTTCCCGGTCTTCGGCAATCTCCCACAGTTCCAGCGCGATCCGCTGACCTTTCTCGAAGGCCTTCATCGCGCGTATGGCCCCATGGCGACCGTCCATATGTTTAGCGAGCCAGTCGTCTTCGCCTTCCGCCCGGAGCATGCCTACGAGCTCCTGGTCGAGCGCGCCCGCAGTGTTGGCGTCGGCGAGCGGCCGGGATTGCGCGCGCGGCTGGGCGTCTCGCTGCTCACCACCGATGGCGCGATGCACCGGCGGCAGCGGCGACTCGTCCAGCCAGCCTTCCATCGCAAGCGTGTGGAGGGCTACGCCGAGATCATGACCAGCCAGACCGCCGAGATGCTCCAGGGCTGGCATGTCGGCGACGAGATAGATTTTGCCGCCAGGTTGCGCGAGCTAACGTTGCGCATTATCATCAAGGCGCTCTTCGATCTGGACCTCGCCGAGGAAGGCACGCGGCTGAGCCGCATCTTCGCCACGGTGGTGGATGCCCAGCCCTCTGGGTTCGGCACGATGCTGCCGCCCGCGCTGCTCGGCCTGCCCTTCATGCCGGGGCACGAGGCGCGCGAAATGGTGCGCGCGGCGGCCACCGACCTGGATGCCTTCGTCTACGGCTTGATCGCCAGTCGCCGGGCCGAAGGTGTGGATCGCGGCGACGTGCTCTCGATGCTGCTGGAAGCGCGCGACGAGGACGGGCAGCCCCTCAGCGACACTGAGATTCGCGACCAGGCCATGACCCTGATTGCCGCGGGCCACGAGACCACCTTTACCGCGCTTTCCTGGACGCTCGATCTGCTCTCGCGCTGGCCCGATGCCTATGCGCGGCTGCGCGCTGAGGTGGCCGACGTGCTCGGCGGAAGCGTGCCAGGCGCCGCCGATCTTGCCCGGCTGCCCTATCTGGACGCCGTGATTCAGGAAGGACTGCGCCTGCGTCCGCCTGCATGGTCTATCAACAGGACGCCGCTGGAGCCGATCACGCTGGATGGCTATACCTTCCCCGTTGGTTCATCACTGATCGTCAGCCCGTGGATTCTGCACCGCGAGCTGTCTCTCTGGGGCGACGCCGAGGTCTTCCGCCCGGAGCGCTGGCTCGATGGCAGCACCGAGCATCTGCCGCGCGGCGCGTACTTCCCCTTCGGGTTAGGGCCGCGTATCTGCATTGGCATGCCGCTGGCCGAGATGGAGATGCGCCTCGTGCTGGCGACGATACTTCAGCAGGTCACGCCGGTCGTCGTGCCGGGCTTCCGCCCGATACCGCGCCCGCGCGTCACGCTACGGCTGGCGAATGGTCTGCGCGTGCGGCTGGAGTCCGCCGGAGTGGCGCCATCCACCCCGGCATTGCCGAAGGTCGTATGATGGTCTCCAGCGTTCCAATGCGCAGGCAACCGCGGCAACTGCGTGCCCAGCGGCGTATCGAGGCGATCCTCGACGCGGCGGAGCGCCTGTTCGCCCTGATGGGCTATGAGGCCACCAGCACCAATCAGATCGCGACGGAGGCCCGTACCTCTATCGGCTCGCTCTACCAGTTCTTCCCCAACAAAGAGGCTATCCTGCGGGCGCTTGTCGCGCGCTCTCAGGAGCAGATGCGTGACGTGCTCGAAGGGGTATTCGCCAGCGACCCACAGGATGAGCTATCGCCCGACGAGCTGCTGGACCGCCTGCTCGATCCGCTGATTGCTCTCTACGCCCGTGGCTACCGTATGCTCGCGCTGTTCGTGGCGCTGCCACGCACGGGTGATGGCGCACAGGCCGGAGAGCCGCTCGTGGAGGAGATTGTGCTGCGGCTGGATGCGCGGCTCGCGCGTCGCATGCCTGGGCTGTCGGCGGAGCGCCGGGAGTTGTCGGTGCGGATGATAGTCGAGACGGTCCGCGCGCTGATGCCGCTGATGACCTCCGCGGAGGGACAGGTGCGCCCGGAGGCTGTCACCGAGCTGAAGCGGATGCTGCGCGCCTACATCGCCGCGGGGACTGCTGCGTATCAGCACCGAACGGGGCAGGCCGACACAGCGGGATAAGACCCGTTCGCGTCGGGATGTCTGGGCGTGCGCGCTAGAGCGGCGTGGCGTTCGTCCGCTCGCGCCAGTCGCGGATCATGCTGGCGTGCAGTGGATAGTGGCTGTAGGTATCGAGCCGCAGGCGGTGGCGGAAGCGCGTCTCCGTCGCGAGTTGCTCTTCAGGGACGCGCCGAAGATACGCGATGAGCTGGCGGTGCGTCTCCTCCAGATGCCGCTGGACCTCGGCGAGCGACATGCCGCGTTTCGCCTCCGTCATCCGCGCGTTGAAGGCGTCTATGCCGCCGTGGCTGGCGTAGCGCGGCGGCCTGCCTCCCGCGAGCACCAGCGGGAGATACTTCAGCGCCTCCTCCTCCCAGGTGGCGACGTGCGCCAGCATATCTTTCACCGACCAGTCGCCCGCGACGCCCGGCGTGGTCATCTCCGCCTCAGTGAGTCCGGCATATGATTCTCCAAGCGCGGTCCAGGCCTTGTCGAGCCGGGCAAGGAGCTGCTCTCGATTCATCGTTTGCTAGTCACTTTCTCGCACTGCCATCCACGTACCATATTCGCACATACCTACCAAAGAAACAGCGAGATGTCGCGCTTCGATTCAGCCATTTCGCGGTGTTTCGGTGCGTAGGTGGTATTGTATGCTGATGGCGAGGGCGAGGTGATCCACATGCATGATATCGCACTGCTGATCAACGTGGCTGTCGCGCTGACTGCCGCCTTACTCGGTGGTCTGCTGGCGCGCCGTATCGGGCTGCCAACGCTCGTCGGCTATCTGCTCGCCGGAATCATCATCGGGCCATTCACGCCAGGATTTGTCGGCGATACCGGGACCATCAGCGAGCTGGCGGAACTCGGCGTCATCTTCCTGATGTTTGGCGTCGGCCTGCATTTCTCGTTGCGCGACCTCTGGGCGGTGCGGGCGGTTGCCATCCCGGGTGCGCTGGCGCAGATGGTCCTCATCACCGCTATCGGGTTCGGTCTTGCGCGCTGGTGGGGTATGACGACGGTATCCGGGCTTGTGCTTGGCGTGGCGCTTTCGATCTCCAGTACCGTCGTGCTCTTGCGCGGCCTGATGGATAACGGCCTGCTCAACACCTCACACGGGCGCGTCGCTGTTGGCTGGCTCGTCGTCGAAGACCTGGCGACGGTGTTGATCCTCGTGCTGTTGCCCGCCTTCACCGAGAAGACCGGCGCGCCTGTCTGGCAATCGGTGGGGCTGGCGCTGCTCAAAGCGGCTATCTTCGCGGCGCTCATGCTGGTCGTTGGGACGCGCTTCGTGCCCTGGATGCTGTTGCGGATCGCGCACATGCAGTCGCGCGAGCTCTTCATCATCACGGTCGTCGTGATTACCGTCGGCACGGCGGTCGCCGCGGCGGAGTGGTTCGGCGTCTCGCTGGCGCTGGGCGCATTCCTCGCCGGGGTCGTCGTCAGCGAATCGTCAACCAGGCACCAGGTGAGCGCGGAGGTGCTGCCCTTCCGCGAAACGTTCACGGTGCTCTTCTTCGTCTCCATCGGCATGCTCGTCAATCCGCGCAACCTGCCCGGGAACGTCGGGGGAATTCTGGCATGTACAGCCGTCGTCGTGGTCGGCAAGGCTGTGCTGACCCTGCTTTCTGGCTTCGCGCTACCCACCCCGGCGAAGACAATCCTGGTCGTGGCCGCGGGACGGAGCCAGATCGGCGAATTCTCGTTCCTGCTGGCGCAATCGGCCATCCTACTCGGGATATTCACCTCGCAGCAGTATTCCCTTGTGTTGGGCGCGGCGATTTTCTCGATCCTGCTCAACCCATTCATGCTCCGACTCATCGCGCCCGCCGAGTCGCTGCTGCGCCGCGCGCCGGGACTCTGGCGCCGCCTGGACCGGCATGGCACGCCACCCCAGCCGACCACCGAGGGCATGAGCGGGCATGTGGTGGTCGTCGGCTACGGGCGCGTCGGCGAGCATATCGTCACTGTGTTGGGCCGTCTGCGGATACCGCGTCTGGTGGTGGAGCTGGATATTGGCCGCGCTGTCGCGCTCGACCAGCAGGGCGTGCCAACCCTCTATGGCGACGCCGCCGACTCGGAGGTGCTCGATCACGCGGGACTTAGCCGGGCGCGGGCGCTCGTCGTAACCCTGCCAGATGAAGCGGCCTGTGAGGTGGTGGTCGCCGCGGGGCGGCATCAGGCGCCACAGCTCCTCATCATTGCGCGCGCGGCGACACAGGAAGGCGTTGGACAGCTACACCGCCTGGGCGCACAGGATGTCATCCTGCCCGAATTGGAGGGCGGTCTCGAAATCATGCGCCACACCCTCATGCGACTTGGATATCCTACGACAGACGTAGACGACTATGCGGAGGCGGTGCGGCGCGACCGCTATGATATCACGGTTTCGACAGCGGACGAGCAGGGCGCCCTCGATCATCTTCTGCACGCGAGTCGCGCGCTTGGCATCGCCTGGTTCTGTGTCGGTGAGGGCAGCTCGCTCATCGATCAGCCGCTGTCGGAGGTGCGGCTGCATACGAACCGCCGGAGCCGCATCATCGCGGTGCTGCGCGACGGGCAGTTGATCGCGCATCCCGAACCCGGTTTCCGCCTGCGCGTAAACGATCTGGTGAGTGTCATCGGCGAAAGTGGTCCATCCGATGGCTCAGATGGCATCGCTGGCGGTTCGCTCTCCGCCTCGATGGGGCTGGATGAGGCGCTCATTCGGCGCGCACAGCCGCTAGAAGCCGAGAATACTGCTGAGCCAGGTTCTCTTAATCCCCACTAATCGTCGCCACGTGGCTTGGAGCGCAGACTGAAGGACCAGGAATCTGCGCGCCATCCTCTCTAACTCTGCGCAAATGCAACGGATCTCTGCGCGAATCCGCTGAATTTCTGCGCTCTCAGGCGAGATGGCAGCACGTATGATGCCGTAGTTGTTGCTGATTGCCACACTGCATGCAAAGGCAAGCATCGTTCGCAACTTTCAGGAGAAAGCAGGATATGCGATCACGCAAAGCAATCGTGTTTACACTGGCGGCGTTAGCGTCCATGCTGGTCATGGTGCTGAGCGCCTGTGGCGGCACCAGCGGCAGCGCTGGCGGCGTGGCCCCCGACAGCAAGCAGGTGATCAGTGTCAGCCTGGTGCCAGCGGCTAACGACATTAGCCGGATGGATCCGCAGCGGATCACTGACCTGTATTCATTCTCGGCGGCCCAGCCGGTCTTCCCAGGGCTGTATACGTACGACAACGACTACAAAGTTGTCCCCTGGGCAGCCGATGGAATGCCTACGGTCAGCGATGGTGGCCTGACCTACACATTCAAGATCCGCCCCGGCCTGAAGTGGTCCGACGGCACCCCAATCGACGCTAACACCTTCGCGTACTCGTGGAACCGCGGCCTCGACCCTTGCACCAATTCGGGCACTGCCTCGTACCTGTACCCGATCAAGGGCGCTGCGGCTTTCAATCAGAGCGCCTGCCCTGACGCCAATGCCGCGAACCCTGTCTCGAACGATACCCTCATTGGTAAGTCGATCGTGGTGACCGACCCGCAGACGCTGACCGTCACGCTCGAGAAGCCCTATGCCTTCTTCATTCCAACTGTGGCCGCCGTCGCCATCGTTCTGGCCGCGCCGAAGCAGTTGATTGAGAAGTACGGCCTCAAGAGCTGGACCGACCACCTGACCGACAACG
>DATBIB010000137.1:0-3920 GCA_036557205.1 Ktedonobacterales bacterium
ATCCCCGTTGACCAGATTGCCGCCGCCAAGAGTCTCCCTGACTACCACGAGCAGGCAACCCTGATCATCGGCGGCTTCATGATGAACTGGAAGGTCGCTCCGTTCGACGACGTGAATGCCCGCAAGGCGTTCTGTCTCGCCATCAACCGCGACCAGATCAACGAGCAGGCATTCCAGGGTGGCTATTTGCCAACATGGCACATTGTGCCGAAGGGCATGCCAGGCTACGACGCGAACCTGCATGGCCTGGATGGCGCCCCGACCACGGGAGATGCGGCGCTTGCCCGGCAATACTGGCAGCGCTATCTCGCCGCGCATCACAATGCCGTGCCGCACATCACGTTTTCTGACAGATCGTTCTCACAGCTCGTGCAGGCGGCCATATCGTTTTATGAGGAGATCTGGAGCCGGGTGCTTGGCGTCTCGGTGGCGACGTACTTTGTCCATACAATCGTTGACGACATGCGCTCCCGGCAAATGTACCGATTTGCCTGGCAGGCGGACTACCCAGACCCACAGGATTTTCTCTCGCAGCTCTTCAGGAGCGACGCGCCCTACAACACCCAGAGCGCCAGCGTCCCCGCCGCCGATGCGCTCATGCGACAGGCTGACGCGCTGCCCGATATGGCTCAGCGCATTCCGCTCTACAACCAGGCCGAGCAGCTGCTGATCGATAATGTCGCGGTCTGTCCACTCTATCAGTATGTCACTCGCTACGCGCTGCGGCCGTGGGTGAAGGGTGATTTTGCCGAGGATGCGCGCGGTGTCTTCCCCAACGATGCCTGGGTGTCGGGCTATATCGCCAAGCACTGACGTAGTTTCAGCAGACATACCGTATTACGTGGAACGATGCGTTCATGCCGCCGGAGGCTGCGATGTTGACCAGGGTCGAGAAGGCGCGACGGATCGCTTTCATCATTGTGGTGATTGCCGCTCTGGGGTTTCTTGTATTCGAAGTGTATTCGAAACAGCCCCCTCCAAGAGGTCATTGCGCTTTTGCCGACTGCGCGAAAGACGAGACGCTGAGGGCGGTTCTCCCGGTTGGCATGAATGGAGAGGGCAACCCAACTGATATCTCAACGCTCGACCCGGCGCGTGTGGTTACGTACGATACCACCGCGATGATCGTGGTCAGCCAGCTCTTCGACGGGCTGGTCACGTTCGACAAGGATCTTCACATCGAGCCGTGGGGCGCCAAATCATGGACCATCAGCCCCGACGGCCTGACCTACACATTCACCTTGCAGCCGAATCAGAAGTTCTCGGATGGCGTACCTGTCAAAGCTTCTGACTACGCCTGGTCGCTCAACCGTTCGGTTGACCCCTGCCTCGGCGAGTCCTCCAATGCTGTCTACTGGGCGCTCATCAAAGACGCAACAAACTTCCACGCGGAGGCATGCTCAGTCGCCCAGCCGACTGGCGCGATCAAGACGCTAGCAGGGCGGACCATCGTGCCGGATGACAGCGCCAATACGCTCACCATCAAGCTGGCGCATCCCGCTGGCTACTTCCTCGCCATGCTGGCGTACCCCTGGGCGTCGGTGATTGAGCAGCGAGTGGTGGAGGAGACCTATCCAGGAGGCGACCACCGCACGCTGCTTGGCGGGGATGGTCGCTGGATCGATACCCTTGTCGTCGGCCCAACTAGCCGTGGCGCCAGCGGCATGTTCTATCTCGCGACGTGGAATCACCGTGGGGGTATGGCGCTGAAGCCGAATCCCAACTGGTGGGGACGATATGCAAACAAACGTCCGAACTTCACCACGATCTATTACACATTCGTCAACGCCAGCGAGAATCCCAGCGCGGCCTTCGATACGTTTAAGGCCGATTCGTCGCTGGGCTTTACCACCATGCTGCCTGACACTCCCGATAAGCCCGTCACCTCGCTGAAGAATCAGCCCTATTACCGCGAACAGCCCGCGCTCGGCATGTCGTGGCTGGCATTCAACCAGCAACAAACGCCCTTCGACGATGTCAACGCGCGGAAGGCATTCTGCCTGGCGATCAACCGCGAGCAACTGAACCAGCAGGTGTATCAGGGGGGCAACATCCCTCGCTGGGATATCATTCCGCCGGAACTGCTCAGCTATTTCGGTACCCCAACGCGTAGCGATAATGGGCAGGGGGTACTGGGCTACCCTGGCGTCGTGACGGGGATAGACCACGCGCCGGTGACCGGAGATATCGGGCTGGCACAGCAATACTGGCAGATGTACCTGGCGGCGCATGACGGGCACGCGCCCTCGCTGGCGCTCAACGGGCCCGATCCCCAATTGCGGCGCGGACAGTTAACGATGACGCTGCGACACGTGTGGGAGCAGACCTTTGGCATCTCGATAGGCCTGGACGCACTAATCAGTCGCCCGATCACTACAACGGCGCCCTTGGTGTACATTTTCCCCACTGCCTGGGATGTGGAGTACCCTGATCCACAGGATGTCATGAGCCAGGCCGTCCTATGGGATGGTCTGCACATTGGCACGCCTGCCGACGCGCTGATGAAGCTGGCCGACGCCCTGCCCGACCTGAGCCAGCGCATCCCCCTCTACCAGCAGGCGGAGCAAGCGCTGATCGATAACGCCGTCGTCTGCCCACTATTCCAACTGGTCAACCACTACGCGCTGCGAAGCTGGGTGAAGGGTGATTTTGTCGAGGATGCGCGCGGCCTCTTCCCGAACGACGCGTGGGTGTCGGGATATGTCGCCAGGCACTGATAGCGAGCCAATACCTCTATGCGCCATAATCTCTCTGAGAGGCGCTAGTCGAACTCAGAGCGAGGAGGCGCGACAATGAGCGACATGAACGACGATACCCTGCGTGGCGGGCGGGATGACGGCTGGATCGAGGTGATGATCGAGATTCCGCGTGGCAGCCGCAACAAATACGAGTACGACCACGAGCGCGGTGTCATGCGGCTGGACCGCGTGCTCTATTCGTCGGTCCACTACCCCACCGACTACGGCTTCGTGCCAGGGACGCTCTCCGGCGACGGCGATCCGCTGGATGTGCTGGTGGTGGTGGACGAGCCGACGTTTCCCGGCTGCCACGTGCGCGCCCGGCCGATTGGCACGCTGACGATGTTCGACGAGAAGGGGCTGGATGAGAAGATTCTGGCGGTCCCCGAGGACGATCCGCGCTACGAAGAGATCCAGGACCTGCCGGACTTGCCGGACCACTGGCCGCGCGAGATCGCCGCGTTCTTCCGCACCTACAAAGAGCTACAGGGCGTCCAGACGGATGTGCGCGACTGGCACGACGCCTCTGCGGCATGGAAGATCATCGAGGAGTGCCGCGACCGCTTCGAGCAGCATCGCTTCTTGACGGATGACTACGCGGGCTAATACGGGCTAGCGCGCGGACGCCACGAACGCCCGCGCCTCTCCTAGCGAGGAGAGGAGGAGCCAGAGCGCAGGCTAGCGCTGAGGTTGGTACCAGCCGCAATGCTTCAACGGTCACTCACTTAGCCGCGAGAGGCGGACGGCAAGGGTCGTTGCGTAGTGGGTGAAGCCGAGAGCGCGGGCGATGGCGACCGATGGAGTGTTCGCCGCCAGTGTCTGATAGCGCGGTACGAGGCCAACCCCAAGCCCGTGGGCGGAGATGGCGCTGACGACCGCGCGACCGTGGCCCTGGCCACGATGGTCGGGATGGGTGATGATGCCGATATGCAGCAGCGTGGCGGCGCGCGGCTCGCCCATCCCCGCCGCGACGAGTAGATCCCCAGCGAACGCGCCGAACATCACCTGCTCTGCCCCACCGATGCCGCTATGCTCCCACTCCTGCTCGCCGCATGCCTCTTCCAGCCGTCGCAGCGCCAGATCGTCCGCGTCGGCCAGCTGGCGCACATTTGGCCGCGCGACTGGCACGACGCCTCTGCGGCATGGAAGATCATCGAGGAGTGCCGCGACCGCTTCGAGCAG
>DATBIB010000138.1:0-33363 GCA_036557205.1 Ktedonobacterales bacterium
GGGGGCGAACTTTGGCGGCGTGACCGTTATCGGCGATGGCACAGATGAAGATGTGCTCATGCGCGCGGGCATCGAAGACGCCCAGGCATTCGCGGCTGTGACCAATGGCGACAATCGCAATATCCTGGCAGCCCAGATTGCGAAACATATCTTTGGCGTTCAAAAAGTGATCTGCCGCATTTATGACCCAATCCGACAAGAAACGTACAATGCGCTCGGCCTGGAGAGCATCTCACCGACGGTTGTTGGCGCGAAGCTCATCAAGACAGCGCTCATCAATGATGCGCCCCACACCAAATCGGCCGTGCAATCGCTTGCCGAAGGCCGGGGCGTTCCACGTGCCACCGAGCCTGAGAAGCCGCTGACCCCGCCCGCGGCCACTGGGGAGAAGCACTAGACCTATGTATATCGTTATCGGTGGTGGTGGGCAGGTCGGTTATTATCTGGCGAAAGGGCTCATCGAGCAGGGCCATGAAGTGGTGTTGCTGGAGAAAGATAGCAAGCGGGTCGAGCGTCTCTCTGAAGAGTTGAGCAACTCCATCGTGCGAGGTGACGCATGTGAGGCGCGCACGCTGGCTGAGGTCGGCACCTCGCGCGCGAATCTGGTCATCGCGGTGACAGGCGATGACGAGGACAATCTGGTCATTTGCCAGGTCGCCAAGGCGCGCTTCCACGTCGCCACCACCATCGCGCGCGTGAACAATCCCCGCAACGAAGGGCTTTTCCGCAAGCTCGGCATTGATGTCATCGTCAGCCCAACGCAGTCAATTCTGCATATGATCGAGGCGCAGCTCCCGCATCATACGCTGGTGCCGCTTATGACGCTGACGAAGGCTGGCCTGGGTCTGGTAGAGCTGACGGTGCCTCCTACCTCGCCAGCCGCGGGCAAGACGGTGCGCTCGATGACCCTACCGACGTCGGTCAATCTGGCGCTGATCGTGCGGGGCGACACTAACCTGACTCCTACGGGCGACACGGTGATTCTGCCGGAAGACCATATCTTCGCGCTGGTCACGGCGGAAGGCGAACTCTCGCTACGGGAGCGGCTGCTGAATGAGGGCGCTACGCGCTAAATAGGGCGACGAACGCTCGCGCGGCTGATATCCTCCCCATTCCTTCTATAGAGCGGGGAGGATAGTTGTTTTCCACGATCCTAATCTGTCAAAGCAGGCGCAGACGCTCGAACGCGGTATCGATGTGGACGAGATAAGCCCTGGGGTCGGCAATCGCATCAAGTTCGTCCGCGGTGATGTGGGCCATGACCTCGGTGTCGGCTTTGAGCATGGCGAGCAGCCCCTGCCCCTGGTCTTCATTGCGCCAGACCTTCTGCGCATTGCGCTGCACCAGCTTATACGCCTCCTGGCGATCCATCCCTTTGTCTACCAGCGCCAGCAGGATGCGCGACGAGTAAATGAGTCCTCGCGTCATCTCCAGGTTGGCGCGCATGCGCTCCTCGTCCACCTCCAGTCCCTGCATGATCGAGTTGAAGAGCCAGAGCATGTAATGGAGTAACCCGGTGCTATCTGGCAGGATAATCCGTTCGGCGGAGGAGTGACTGATATCGCGCTCGTGCCAGAGGGCGACGTTTTCCATCGCGGTGACGGCATGTCCGCGCAGTACCCGCGCCAGCCCACAGACACGCTCGCACTTCTCCGGGTTGCGCTTGTGCGGCATGGCTGATGAACCCTGCTGCTGCGCGCCAAATGGCTCGAACGCCTCCCCCAGTTCGGTGCGTTGCAGATGGCGAATTTCCTGCGCCATCTTCTCCAGCGAGGACCCGATAAGCGCCAGCATGCTGACGAATTCGCCGTGGCGGTCGCGCTGGATGATCTGGGTGGAGACCGCCGCAGGTTGGAGTCCGAGCTCGGCGCAGACATATTCTTCGACGCTCGGTGGCACCGTGGCATGGGTGCCGACGGCGCCCGAAATCGCGCCGACGGCGACGGTGTCAACAGCGTGATCCAGTCGCGCCCGGCAGCGGCGCAGCTCGTCCACCCACATCGCCAGCTTAAACCCGAAGGTCGTTGGCTCGGCATGGATGCCATGGGTCCGCCCAACCATGAGGGTGGTGCGATAGCGGAGGGCTGCTTGCGTTGTCGTTTCGGTCAGCGCGTCGAGTCGCTCGCGCAGGAGCGCGCTAGCCTCTACTAGCTGCACCGCCAGGGCGGAGTCGAGCATGTCGGATGAGGTGAGTCCGAGGTGTAGCAGCCGCCCTTCTGGTCCCAGGCGCTCCTGGACGGACCGTAGGAACGAGATCACATCGTGGTGAATCTCCGACTCAAGCTCGCGGGCGCGCACCAGATCATAGGTGGCCTCGCGCAACTTTGCCATATCCTCGGCGGCGATGACGCCCTCACGCGCCCAACCCTCGCAGACCAGCAATTCGACTCGCAGCCATATATCGAGCTTATTCTCATCCGACCAGACCCGCGCCATCTCAGGCCGGGTGTAGCGTTCGATCATGCCCTCTCCTTAGCGGACCCCCTGTCTCGCTTGTGCGTCAATGCGGTGCGGTCGGCGTGGCGCCGCTCGCGTGGTTTCTCTCTCTATGGTACCGCATTGCGCCGCGTTCCTGCTGTTGGAGAGATAGCAGACGCGGATATTAGCCGAGGTCATAGTCCAGGGCGAGCGTGTGGCCGCCGTCGGCGTCTATGGTGATGTTGCCCTGGCCGCTGATGCCCTGTAGCTCGCCCGTCCCCGAATCGCGCATAATCGTCAAGCTCAAGGACTGCCCCTCGTTGGACATGCTGGCGTCGTGGACGAGCACGAAACTGCCCGACCGCTCGTGAAGACGCCCTACGATCCGTTCGAGCCCGACGTAGACTGCGGATCCAGTCGGCGCGCCAGCCATCAGCAGCTCTGCCGTGCTCTGGCCATCGAGGTCGCCATGAAAGGTTTTGCCCACGTGCGTCCGTGTCAGCTTGACGCCATCTTGATCGTCGTACTCCACCGCCTCCCAGGCCGTGATCTCGAAGGTGCAGGTCGCGCGGGTCGTCATGTAGATAGATCCTTTATGCTCAAATTGTCAGCCACCGCATGCAATGAGTAGGCTCAGGCGGATTTGGCCAGCCGCCGACGTGCAGTAGCAGGCTTCGACTGAGCGCGCGTTTGCGTTGACCTGGCGACGGCAGCCACTTTCTCCGCGGTCGGCTTTCGTTTTGCTCGCGGCTTTGTTGGCGTCGAAGGTGTGATTGTAGCACGCGCCGCCTGCTTCTCCACAGACCTGCCGGTTCGTGTACGCTTACTAGTCGTCGGTCCGGCGCTTCGAACGGCCTTCTCCGATACTGTACCCTTCGCTTTCGTATTCCCAGTAACTGGTGGTTTTGCGCGATGTTCGGCCTTGATGGCTTTGGTAGCCTTGGGACTTTTGACGGCCGATGCCCTCGTCGGCCTGGCTGACTTTGTCGCGGGTTGGGCTGCGGTCGGCGCTGCTTTCTTGGCAGTTGTCCTGATTGGCGCGGTGACTTTGGTGGCTTTGGTCGGTTTCTCCGACTTAACGGTAGCTGGCTTTGCGGTCCTCGTAACCTTCTCGTCTCGCGCGACCGCAGGCGCAGATGACGTTGCCGACGCTCTGGCGCGCGTTGTCGTGGCAGGCGCGGTGTCCCATAGTGTCGCCTGCTTCGCCTCGATGCGATGCGTCTTCTTCGCCGTCACCGACCGCTTTATCGTCGAAGCAGCAGGACGGGCAGTAACCGCAGGCTCGGCTGCCTTCTTTGCCGCCACGGTCTTTGCCGCCCTGGCGACTCTCGGCTTCATCGCAGGGGCTGTCGTCACGTCGGGTTTCGCAGTCTGAATGGCTTTTGGCGTCCTGGCGCTTGCCGTCGCAGGGGCCACTGGCGGACTGGCAGACGCTACTGCTTTCGGCGGAGACTTCGCTGGTGACTTTGCTGATCGAGTTTGTTTCACCTGTCGAGCGTGCCGGGGCGCATCGTCGTCCTCAGCGAGCAGTGGGTTAGGTATGGCGATATCCTCTTCACCCATGCCCAGGAGAAAGGTATTTGGATGGAGATGCTCGTCGGGTTCCAGCCGCAATTTGCGGGGAAGCTCGATAACAGGAGTACGCGCGCGCTTCCGATGGCTTGTGGATGCCTCGGTGAGTGCTTTCAATTGTTGCGGCGGCAACTGGCATACCGTCGGCGCGAAGCCGATCCGATCTCGGTACCGTTCGGTCGCCTCGACGATCTTCGCAGCCAGCGGACGTTTGGCGTCGTCATCGTACCAGAGTAATCCTGCCATGACCATAGGATGAATCCTCTCGCGGGAACTTTTGTTCTAATCTAGTATATGGTGAGACCCCGAGGGTGTCAAATAGGGTATTTGGTGTATTTTCATTCTTTGCGTCGCGGTCGTAACTGGCAGTTCAACATGCGGACGCGGACGTTTGGCGGACGAAAAAGCTGGCTGGAATCGTCCAGCCAGCGTGATGAATCGTCGGTCGAAATACGTGCGTTAGTGGATATTTTTGACGGTGTAGATGACCGTTCCGCCGGGTGTGGTGACCTCGACCTTGTCCCCGATGGCATGGCCCATGAGCGCGCGTCCCACGGGAGACTGATCGGAGAGCTTGCCGGTTGTCGAATTGGCCTCGGCGCTGCTTACCAGCGTGAAGGTGCGGCTCGTGCCACGATCTGTCTCGACGTCGATGCTAGCGCCCAGACGTACAGTGCGCTTACCCCCAGTGTGCTGTGGCGTTTCCAGAATTACCGCATGTTCCAGCAGGTGCTGAAGCTCCTGAATCTCTCCCTCGACCATTGCCTGGAGATTCTTCGCGTCTTCATATGCGCTGCTTTCGGAGATATCACCAGCCTCCTTGGCCTCGTGAATGTAGTCGGCAACTTGCTGGCGACGCTCGGTGATGAGATAGGTGAGGCGAGCCTGATTCTCCTCGTAGCCCTCGCGTGTCAACGGGATGCGCTCTGGGTCGGCGGCGCGCCCCCCGTGACCATTGTTTGTTGCATTTGTCGCCATAGTCCATACTCCTTGCTTCTCCGTACAGGTTGGTGGCTTGTGCGCGCCATATCCCACACGAACCGCTCCGGCCGCACGGGCCGCAGTGCGGAGATATGCCGGTTGGTCCGGCTTGCAGCATAAAAAAACTGGCGGGGTCCAAAAGGCCCGCCACAGGCTCATCTTGCCAGAAGATGCCTGCAAGTATATGCGTGGATGAGTGAAAATGTCAAGATACATAGAGCAAGCGAATGGCAGGGGATCGTCGTGATAGCAATTGGCATGGATCCATGGGCGCCGGGTGCTGGATGCGCGATGCGCTGCTTGCGCCATCTATCCATGGGCTGGTACGATAGGCCGGACGTGAGAAGACGGGCGTCAGGAGAACACAGGTGGAAAATCAAGGGCCATATATTACAATTCCACTACGGAACGGCGCATTAGCAGCGGTGGGACACGATGGCGTGCACGTGGGCGAACGGACGTTTGCGCTGGCCGATATTCAGGATGCGCGCCAGGTTGCGCCTGACCCTGTGACCATCGCGTTGCGCGTGGCGAATGAGCGCCACGGCGTCGAGCTTCAGCCCGCGCAGGCAGCCGACGGCGCGTTACTGCTAGAAGCATTATTCCGGCTGCGGCCAGAGTTACGGCCAGCAGGCTTTGAGCTGCCCGTGACGCTCCCGGCGGGCTTCCCGCCGCTGCCGCAGGCCGCACAACAGCCAACCGCCTCCGCTCCGTGGGGAGCACACCCAAGCTGGCCGCCACATCCGGGCATGTATCCGCCGCCACCTCAACCCGCGCTGCCCCCATCGACGCCGCCGTATGCTTCTCCGCACTATCCACCAGTCAGCGCCGCTGGTGGTCGTCTGACGCCCTATCCACGTGGCGTGGGCGAATTGCTTGGGGCAACGTTCGCGCTGTTCGCGGCGCACTGGCGAAGCTGGTTGCTGCTGGGACTGGTCGCGCTCTTCGTGCCCCAGATGGTTAATAGCGCGGTGGATGTGGTGTTCCACGTGCTTGGCGGCAACGATCTCTGGGCTGGCCTATCGCTGGCGTCACAGAGCGCGGGAGGTGGAAGTCTCGGTCTAGGCAGCACTGCCCTGCCTCAGGGCCGCGATCTGCTGTTGACCTCGCTCGACCTGTTGCTCACAGCGATTGTGAGCGCCCTGATTACCGGATGGTCTGCCGCTGTCCTGGGGCATGCGGGCCGCGATGCGTTGTTTGGCCGCGCCCCGCAGATTGGCGCATCTCTGCGCAGTGGGCTAAAGCGGGCATTCGCGGCCATGGGCGCCAGCATTTTTAGTGGCGCGATTGTGCTGCTTATCGTGCTGCCGGTTCTTGTGCTCTACGGCATCTTGCTCACTCAGTTTGGTGATGCGTTGAAGGATCCGACCACTCTCGATACATCGTCACCAGAGGGCGCCGCCTTCACACTGGTGGGGTGCCTGACTTTGCTTGTCATGGCGCCCTGCATCATCTTTGCGGTCTACGTCTATGTGCGGCTCATTCTGTCTCCCTATATCGCCGCCACGGAGACGCTGGGGCCGATTGCGGCGATACGTCGGAGTTGGAGTCTGACACGCAGGCAATGGGTGCGTGTCTTCTGGCCGTTATTCGCGATATCACTACTAGTGGCTATCATTTCGTTCCCTTTCAGTTTTGTGGAGTATGCGTCGTATGGTCTCGCGGCGCTGATTGTGAACCCGCTGATTTCCGCGCTGACAGCGCCACTCGTTGCGCTTGCGGCGGTCTCGGTGCTCTATGATTTGCGGCTGCGGCGTGAGGGCTATGCGACGCTTGCGAGCGAAAGTGTTGGCGAGGAGCAGCAGGAGTCGACATCGGTGTAGCGTGGCTGCCAGCGCGGGACAACCGCTTGACAAGGGCAGAGCACGCTGGCAGGACTGATGTCCCGGCTCATTACTCCCACCGTCTGTGCTCGTTATGAACGTTAGCGAATCCTCACTGGCGTGCCGCCATGGCGCGTCAGTCGCCTCCCAGGTGGACGAGGATCACGGGCGCGGCCAGCGATAAATCCCACGATATCCCACGGCGGCGCTTCCCGTATTGCCAGGAACAACAGTAGGGCTTAAGATGCGCACAAGCGTATCAACGGTCCAGGCTTGAAAGTGAGGATGTGACAGCGCGTGCCGACGGGCTGTCATAATGGCAGGCATGGCAAAGAACACACCAGGACAACCTCATCCCCCATCGCTTGACGTCTTGCCCCTGATGCACGCCAGTTCCCACGTGGAACACTGGCTTGGGCATTATTGGGAAAAGCTCAAGATACCCACCAGCCAACTGCGCTATCTCGCCATCACGATGGACCGGCAGGAGTTTGCGGAATGGACGGGGCGCAGGCTTCAGTCGATGGCGCTTGGCTGCTACTGCTACCTGCCACTTGGCGATATTGCTGGCGCTGCGGCGGAGCATAGCGCCTCGCCTGATATTGTCCAGGTCGCCACCGAAGAGCGGACGGCCTCACGAGGACCCTCGCTTCAGCCGACGCTTCCTGGCTTCGATGCGTTCGCGGATTTCTATTCCGACAATGAATCTTCTCGCGCTCCGACCGGCGACTTTCGCCACCTTATTTTCATCGAGCCGGGCATGCTCGAGCGCGGCATCGAGGTGACGGTTGCCCACGAGTTGATTCACCTCGCAGATCGTGTGAAGGGGCGACCGCGCAAGCATCAGTGCCACGGCAGCGACTCTATCTCGTTCGATGAGGCGGTGATTACCGGCCGCGACGCCGAGACGCTCCGGCGGGAGCTGGCTGAGGAGACGCGGCGGCGTGAAGATGCGCTACGGCGTGTTCGTCCCTACAAATACTTCTACTATTGCCCTCGCTGCCATCGTAGCTATCCTCGCGTGCGGCGCTATGCGCGGCCGGTCTCCTGCGGCCATTGCTTTCGCCAGTATAACCCGGACTTTGTGTTGCGGTTGCGTCTCTCGCCAGATGGCCCGGATGTCGATCCAGGGTATGTGACGCCGCAAGGCGCGCGGGGCGAATCCGGCGATTCTATCACTGCGTAGCCCGCATGCGGCTACGGTGAGGCGGGCTCGGCCATATCCGCTGGAGGCCGCGGAATCCGCATCCAGTCGAGCAAGTCGTAGAGTGTCGTCGCGACGAGGCAATCCATCTGCGCCGGATCGTGTACGCGACGGCGGTCGAGCAGAATGGGCGTGATCCCGACCGAGCGTGCGCCTAGCACGTCGAGCACGTAGGAATCGCCGATATGGAGGGCATAGTCAGGGATGGCGTCGGCGCGTTCGAGCGCCGTCTGGAAGAGCTGCGGATCGGGCTTTGCTCGGCGAGCTTGTGCCGAGATGACCGCGAAATCAAAGAAAGCTATCAGGTCATAGTGGCGCAGGATCAGACTCAGGCTCACCCCCCAGTCGGAGATGACGCCGAGAGTCAGACCGTGCTCGTGTAGCGCGTGCAGGCAGGGCAGCACATCGGGATAGAGCGCATAGTTGCCCGCGTCGTCGAAGGCGCGAACCGTCTCCTGGACGCAGGCTTCCAGCTGACCCGGCTGATCGGCGAGGCAGGGACGGAGCATTTCGGTGAAGTAGCTTGTCCAGATTTCATTGATAGCGGACTCGTCGCTCCAGGTCCAGGGCTTTGCCTTCGACATACTGCGTAGATATTCCTCAGAGCGCTTCTGCTGCTGGCGCAGGCAGCTCACGTCAAGAGTCACACCCAGGCGCTGCGTGGCGTCCAGGGCAATCTGCGTTACCGATGGATGAGGCGCCAGCAGCGTGAAGCCAACATCGAAGAAGATGGCCCGTATAGCCTGTGGATTGGGAAGCTCCAGCGGTGCTGGCATGAAGAACTCTCCTGGTATGCGCGACGGTTCTAATGCCTAGGCTCCGGCAGATTGCCCGGCATAGACATCCTCGGCGGCGGAAACGCCCGCGCCAGCGGTCAGCCTGTGGCCGAAGCGCGGGAGCAGGCGCTCGAACGCGCTAAGCACGCGCAGGATGTTGCGCCTCTCAGCATTGTAGCCCATGACGCCGACACGCCAGACCTTGCTGGCATAGTCACCCAGGCCGCCACCGATCTCAATGCCGTCCTCTGCCAGCAGCGCTTTGCGCAGACCGACCACGTCACTCACACCGTCTGGGACGCGCAACGCCGCCACCATCGGCAACTGATGTTCTGGCTCGGCCAACGGTATCATCCCAATCGCTGCGGCTCCTGCCCGGAGCGCCTTACCGTTCAGTGTGTGGCGGGCGTAGCGGGCGTCCAACCCTTCGGCCAGGCTCAGTCGCAGGGCGGTGTGGAGCGCGTACATGAGTGAGACGTTCGAGGTGTGGTGGTAGGCGTGGGGTGGATTCCAGTAGCGCTGGAGCGCCAGCAGGTCCAGGTACCAGCTTTGCACTGGCTGTTTGCGGGCCTCGATGGCCCGCACAGCACGCGCGCTAAGTGTAATGGGCGCAAGGCCGGGCAGCGCGCCAAGGCACTTCTGGGTGCAGCTATAGACGGCGTCGAGTTCCAGCTCATCCACAGGGATGGGCATTCCGCCGAGCGCCGTGACCGCGTCCACGACCAGCAAGGCGCCAATCTCGTGGGCGAGTGTGGCGATGTCCTCCAAGGGCTGCTGCACGCCGGTCGAGGTCTCCGCCAGCACAACGGCAATGGCTTTTACCTGTCCCAACTCACCTGCCGCCGAGCGGAGCTTATCCGCCGAAACCGGTTTTCCCCATTCGCCCGCGACCTTGGTGACGTTCGCGCCGCAACGCGCGCCGATCTCCGCCATCTTCGCGCCGAAGAAGCCCGCCGCGCCGACGAGCAGCGTATCGCCTGGCTCCAGCAGATTGCAGAGCGACGCTTCCATCCCGGAGAAGCCTGTGCCAGGGACGGCAAGGGTGAGGGCGTTGCTGGCGCCAAAGACCTGCCGTAGCATGTCCGCCGTCTCGCCCAGTATCGCCAGATAGGCTGGATCGAGGTGCCCGAGCACCGGAGCCGCCGCGGCCCGCAGCACAGCGGGATGCGGGTTGCTCGGCCCTGGCCCCATCAACAGCCGCTCTGGCGGCTCAACGGGGGCGTACGCGGCGGATGTGCTGGCGGTCGCTGTCGTTGACGATGCTACGGTCATCTGTGCTGCTCCTTTGCGGTCCAGTCTGATGCGACGTTGGCCTACTTATGGTTGTTATTATCGGAGTTGTCGTTCATGTCGGCCAGCTTCTGCGCCTGGTCAGAGGCGATCAGCGCGTCAATGAGCGGGTCGAGATCGCCACCCAGGATGCGCGGCAGGTTGTGAAGCGATACATTGATACGGTGATCGGTGACACGATCTTGCGGGAAATTATAGGTGCGAATCTTCTCGCTGCGGTCGCCCGTCTGCACCTGCGACCGGCGGGCCGCGCCCAGCTCGGCGTCGCGCTTCTGCTGTTCGAGGTCCCATAGGCGCGAACGGAGCACGCCCAGCGCCTTCGCCTTGTTCTTGATCTGTGACTTCTCATCCTGGCAGGTGACGACCAGCCCGGTCGGCAGGTGGGTGATGCGCACGGCGGAGTCGGTCGTGTTGACACTCTGGCCGCCGTGGCCGGTGGAGCGGTAGACATCCACGCGGATATCTTCGGGACGAATCTCGACCTCGATTTCTTCGGCCTCCGGCAAAACTATTACCTTCGCCGTGGAGGTGTGGATGCGCCCCTGAGACTCGGTGGCAGGTACGCGCTGGACGCGATGGGTTCCGCCTTCATACTTCATGCGGGCGTAGGCGCCTTTGCCGCGCACCTCGAAGACGACTTCTTTGTAGCCGCCAATGCCGCTCTCGTTCTCGTCCATCACTTCGATAGTCCAGCGTTTGGCGTCGGCATAGCGCAGATACATGCGGAAGAGGTCGGCGGCGAAGAGACCGGCCTCGTCGCCACCTGCCCCTGCCTGGACCGTGACGATGGCGTTGCGGTCATCCATGATGTCGCGCGGAAGTAGCGCCACCTGCACCTCGGTCGTCAGCTTGGCCTCGCGGATGTGCAGTTCTTCGATCTCTTCGTAGGCAAGCGCGCGCATCTCCTCGTCGAGTCCTTCGCTCAGCATCGCCTCGGTGTCGCTCAGCTGCGCGCGCACCTCCTGCAAGGCGCGATACTTTTCCACCACGTCGGTGATGCTGGCGTATTCGCGTCCATACCGTTGTAATGACACGGGATCGCTGGCCGTTTCTGGGTCGGCCATGATCCGTTGCAGTTCTTCGTAGCGCTGTGCAAGCGCATTGAGCTTGCGGTCGAAACCGTCGGAATTCATCATATTCATGGTGTGATAGATACTCCTGAGCAAGTAGGTAGTATGATGAGATCGTAGCAAACCATCCACAGCACTGCCAGCGCACCATAGCTGACCGGCGGCGGCGGACAGACAGACGCCCCATCCTTTACCTCCCAGTGCTGGGCAGGGGGACGGGGCGCTCTCGATGAGGCGTTAATGCTCGTGGTTGGTCTCACTGCTGAGGCGACGCGACCGCTCCTCGGCGAATGCCTGGAGCAAGCCAAGCAGCAACGTGCCGAGCATGGCCGAGATTAACACGATCTCCATTGTGCTCAGGCGAATACGCCCCTGCTTATCCATGCCAGAATCCTCTCGTGCGCGGCAATCACCAGTTGGCCGCTATCAAACATTACCCGATAGTATACAACGTCGAGTCGCCTGTACGCTGGATACGCCATCGCGCCACTCAGGAGAAGTAGGGTTTGAGCTGGCGATAGGTGTTTTGCAGATAGTCGGGCATCACTTTGGTCTCGGCCAGCACGGGCATGAAGTTGGTATCGCCGTTCCAGCGCGGCACGACATGGAAATGCACATGGTCGGCGATGCCCGCGCCCGCCACGGTTCCCTGGTTGATGCCCATGTTGAAGCCATCGGGATGGATCGCGGCGCGCAGGGCAGCCAGCGACTTCTGCGCGGTGAGCATGATCTCTGTCAGCGTCTCGGCGTCGAGATGCTCGATATCGGGGACGTGAGCGTATGGCGCGATCATCAGGTGGCCGTTGTTGTATGGGAACAGGTTCATCAGCACAAAGCAGCGCTCGCCGCGATAGAGCACGAGATTCTCTTCGTCGTGCTCCTGGCTCTGCGCTGGCTTGACGCAGAAAACGCAGCCCTGTTCCTTCTCGGCGTTGGCGTCGATATAGGCCATCCGCCAGGGCGCCCACAGGTGTTCCATCGCTCCGTGCCTCCGACGTACTCAGCAGTGGGCCACGCCCGGGATGCTCAACGTCCACCAAGTGAAAACGGACCCAGGAAGCCTATCAGAAAGAATATGATGAACAGGACTGTGCTCACAACCAGCACAGCCCCCAGGCCAACGCTGCGCGCGCTATCGCTCTCACCATTGTGATAACCCGGCGCGGAGCCTCGCACTGCCTCATGATACAACGGCGGATTGGGCCAGGGGCGCGCGGGCAGGCGCAGGCGTGGCGCGACGGCGAGGTCGGCTTCCCTGGCGGCGCGGGTGACGGCTCCATCCAGGGGATCAGGCTCGGCGAGCGGGCTGAAGCGCGAGCCAACTTCATGGCTGCTCTGTCCAATCGATTGCGGCGCAGGCGCCCCCGCGACGGTCTGCTCGCTTGACCAGCGCGCCTGTTCAGCGGCAATCGCATGGGCGACCCGAAGCGCCGCCGGAGTATCCGTTGAGAGCGGGTGTCTGGTTTCCACCAGTTGCCCGCCGATCGCTTCCAGGGCGGCGGCGAGCGTGGCCGCATCAGTAATGGCGTCGCTGGTGTCCGGGGTGGTGCAGCGCGCGACGAGACGCGCCAGTTCCGACGGCACATCAACGCGCATCTGCCGCGTGCCGTGCTCTGCTCCCGCCAGCTCCGCGCTGCTGAGCAACTGCCTGAGCAGTAATCCGAGCGCCAATACGTCACTATGTGGCGTGCCATCGGTGAGCAGCGGTTGCAATTCATCGCTGCCCTCCGCCAGAAAATAATCGAGATTCGGCGGCAACCCAAAGTTGTTCACGCGAACCGTTGCCTGGCGGTCGACCAGAATTGCCGATGGTGTCAGGTCGCCATGCACGATGTCGCGGTGGTGGGCGTAGGCAAGCGCATGCGCGAGCTGGAGTGCGAGATCGACGGCGCGCTCGCTCGGCACGCCCTGACGCAGATAGCGCGAGAGCGCCTGCCCCTGAACAGCTTCCTGGACAAGTAAGAGCCAGCCATCCTCGTAAAAGGCGTCGTAGAAGGCGATGGCAGCGGGGTGGGTCAGCGCGCTGGTGGCGCGTAGCGCCGTCGTGTAGACCTCGACATATTCCGGTGGAATGGCTTTGACGATCACCGGACGGCGCAACGTCAGGTCGTCGCCGCGGATGATGCGGCTGACCGCGCCCGGCGCCAATTCATCGGATAGAGTGTATCGTCGCGCGAGTTGCCGTCCGCTTAACTGCATGCCTGAGTCTGCCGCGATATTGCCTGCCACAACTTCCCGCCCTTGCCTACTGGCTGCCCTGCTCAGTTACTCCGCCTCTCTGCGCTCGCCTGCGCCGTACTGCATTATGGCATCTCCGCAGGCGACCGGCCACACTTTTGCGCCAGAATAGGACTCCCCAGCTCAGTTGACAATGTAGTCATCAGTAGCGCCGTCGATAAGATGGTAGCAGGCATGCGCCAATGAGCGCCGCACGCGCGCCGAGTGCGCCAGGTAATATCTCTGGCGCGGGCCGCCACGAGCCACAGAGGACCGCCAATCGTTCGCGCAATGGCTGGCAGAAACCCTCGCCAGCCTCGGCTATTGGGCCGCCCAGAATGATAACATCTGGATCGAGTTCCGCGACAAGATTGGTCAGCGCCACCGCCAGCGCGTCCCAGGCGCGTTCGAGCGCCGCGCGCGCCGCGCTATCGCCCTCCTCGGCCAGCTGCACCACCTGGCGTACAGTCATTGCCTCCGCCTGGCCACCAGAGACGCGCAGCATGGCCGCTGTGCTTTCGTCCGACGCGGATGCCAGCCCAATCGTCGCGCGGACGATGGATTGCGCGGAGGCGATGGGGGCGAGGTGGCCGTTCTGGCCGCAGGCGCACCTCGGGCCGTCCGCGCTGACCAACCAGTGAGCCAGCATCCCGGCGCGACCGTTGGCGCCGGTGAAGATAGCGCCGTCTTCGATCAGTGCGCTGGCAATCGTCCTGCCGCTGTGGACGAACAGCGCCACTCGTCGCTGCTGGCCCACGCCCGATATCGCCTCCGCCAGCCCGGCAGCCGCCACCGCGGATGTCAGGAAGACAGGTATCTCCCAACGGCTGGCCAGGCGGTCTGCCAGCGGAAACTTATCCCATCCTTCCGTATGCGGCAAACTGAGTATTTCGCCGCGCGCGGGGTCAACATCGCCCCACACCGCCACGCCCAATGCGTCAGCGTGCGGAGCGGTGTCGTCACGCATGACCTCGACGATCAGTTTGTTGAGGGCATCAACCGCTTCATCAGGTGTGGGCGGCGCGACGAGGCGACGGCGATGGATCGTGTTGGTGGTAGTATGTTTTGCGGTCAACCGCATGCCGCCATCGGAGATCTCGATGCCAATCGTGTTGTTGACCGCTGTGATGGTGCGCAGTGGTGGATTCGCCATGAGATCAGCCTTTAGGTAGGTCGCTCGCTGCTGGGCCAGCGTCACGTATCGGCGAGAGCGTTCACTATTGCCCTTATATTGTGTCTGTGCCGATTATGGCGCGCGCCTCAGCGAGAGCGGACACCAGCAAGCATATCATAGGACGGAGAAAGCTCGTGGGGGAAACGCCGCCTTCTGACCAAGTGCCACGCGACGTTGATGGAGCTCTTGCCGCGTATGGGATATGGGTGCGCGACGAGGTGGGTCTGCGGCTGGCGCTGGAGGAGCACCTGAAGGGCTACACGCTCTACCGGCTCACCCCAGCAGCCGCCCGTCGCTGGAAGTGCCAATACCGAATCATGTTCGAGGCGACGTACTTCGACTGCCAGACAGTCGCAGAGGCCTATGCCCGGGCGCTCCTGGCATCGCTGCCTGCCTCTCCATGAGCATCACACGGCGCGTCATTGCCCGTGGTTGTGGCAATTGGCGCGCTTCCTGGCTGCTGTCCCGCGATGTCATATGTGTCATAATGGGGGATGCCCCTCGACGGATGCGTTCCCGCGGATGGGGCGAGGTGACGATGTTGCGAACCGCTGTCATATCGGCGCGCAATCAGCACGCTGATAACATCAGGAGGGTGACCATGCAGGAAGACGAAATTGGCCTGCGTAAGGCGCTTGGTCAGGCCAACTATGTGCAGTGCTCGCGCTGTGGCGCACTCATCTCCGCGCGTGAGGCCACCGACGCGCCCGCGGATGCGCTCGATGGAGTTGCCGAGTATCGTTTGCTCTGCCCAACGTGCCGAGATGAACTTGCCGCCGGAGAACAGGATTTACCGCTCGTTCCTGAGTAGTTGTCAGGCGTATACATAGTGATATCAGGCCGAGGTAGCCAGGACACCATGCATACGCCTATACTCTAAAGATACCGGCCGATGTAGCGATGCCAGCGCATCGGCCGGGGCCAATGCCTGCCAGAGGCAGGAGATGTCTTGAGGAGCGATTACAATGCGTCTGCGGTTACACTCCGTTATCTACCATTCTGGCAGCGCCGCGCCCAGCCTGGAGCAACACTACCGCACGCTGCGTGGGGCAATGTTTCATCTGGGCCAGCAATATCCCTATCTGCAGCCGGGCGCCATCTGGCGGCCCGCGATGGATATTCACGAGACGCCCAGCGCGGTGCTGGTCAAGATCGAATTGGCCGGAATGGATGAGGAGAGCATCGAGATCACGCTCTACCCAAACGCCATCGTGGTGACGGGGCAGCGGATCGATGATAGCGACTACGACGAAGAGACGTATTATCACGAGGCGCAGATTCGTTATGGACCATTTCGTGCGGACGCTTATTTGTCGACACCGATACAGGCTGAAATGGCCAGCGCGGTCTACCAGAACGGCTTCCTGCGCATCACCTTGCCACGGCGAAGCGCGACGCCCGAGGAATCAGGGAAGATATCCGACGGTGAGACTGGGGACGGGGATAGCGAAGCGGATACCACTGGGCCAGAGCTTTCCAGTTGGTCCCCAGCCAGCCACTCGATTGTCTGTGAACCAGCCACTGGCAGGCTGACCTCTTCCTATTCCAAGGAGACATCGCATGCGTGATGATTTACCCCCGGATAGGCCGCCACAGGATGACGACGAGCCGCGCGACGAGCGCCCGAATGATCCTTGGGCTGATCGGCTGCCAGCGGATTCCGTGCCAGATGAGACCTTTGGTGGATTGCCAGATACGCCCACTATTCCACTGCCGCGAGTCGTGCCCGAGTTCGATGCCGAGTCCGAGAGTGATGGCAGTGATAGCCCTGATGGCGTCGATGGCGAGGCGGTCACCGTACCCGATAGCGATAGTGAGACCAATATCGCGCCTGGTGATGAGCAGCTGCTCGAAGTCGAGCGCGAGCCAGTCGCCGATGTCACCGATGCGAACTTAGACGAACCCGGCGGCGAATCGGCTGATGATGAGTCTGCCGAGATCAACGTGGGTGAAATTGAGAGTGAAGACGAGGCCGATGAGGAAGCGCGTCAGGAGCCAACGCTCGAGCTCCCCGACGAGCTGCCGATTCTCCCGCTCAAAGACACCGTCGTCTATCCGTTCGCGATGATCCCGCTTGGGGTGGGCAAAGAGCGTTCGATCCGTCTCATCGACGACGTGATGCGCGGTTCGCGGATGGTGGGTCTGGTGGCGCAGAAGGACGACTCCGTCGAGGACGCGGGGCCAGATGACTGCTATCGCGTCGGCACCGTCGCGCGTATTGCCCGCCTGTTACGGATGCCCGAAGGCACACTGCAAATCTTTGTGCAGGGGCTGGAGCGCATCGGCATTGATGAGTTCGTGGCCGAAGAGCCGTATCTGCGGGCAAAGGTCCATCTCTTGCCAGAGGCGTCTGAGGAGGGCGTCGAGATCGAGGCGCTGCAGCGCAACGCCAGCGACATGTTCCAGCGGCTCGTCAACCTGGTGCAATATCTGCCCGATCAGCTGGCTCTGGCGGCGCTCAATGTCGAGGAGCCGCGCCAGATCGTCTATCTGATTGCCAGCAGCGCCCAGATGGACCTCGAGCTACGCCAGCAGCTGCTTGAGCTTGATTCGGTGCGTGAGAAACTGCTCAAGGTCAATCGCTTCCTCACGCACGAGTTGGAAGTCCTGGAGCTTGGGCGGAAGATTCAGAGCCAGGCGCAGGAGGAAATGGGCAAAGCGCAGCAGGGATATTTCCTGCGCGAGCAGATGAAGGCTATCCAGAAGGAATTGGGCGAGGAGAGCGAAGAGGCCGCCACCGTCAACGAGCTGCGCGACAAAATCGAGCAGGCGCATATGCCTGAGGAAGCTTACAAAGAGGCACAGCGCGAGCTCTCGCGGCTCGAAAAGCTACCCGCCGCCTCGCCGGAATACTCCGTCATTCGCACCTATCTCGACCTCATCATCTCGCTCCCCTGGAGCAAGAGCACGGGCAAGAGCATCGATGTGCCGCATGCGCGTGAGGTGCTGGACGAGGACCACTATGACCTGGAGAAAATCAAGGCGCGCATCCTCGAGTATCTGGCGGTGCGTCACCTGAAGGAGGTGCGCCGCGCTGAGGCCGAGGCGGAGGCCGCCGCTTCAGGCACGCTCGTGGACGCCAGCGCCAGTACTCCCGCTGCCAGTCGCGAGCCGATTCTGTGCTTCGTCGGGCCGCCGGGGGTCGGCAAGACCTCGCTGGGTCATTCGATTGCGCGCGCGCTGGGCCGTGAGTTCGTGCGCATGTCGCTGGGCGGCATTCACGACGAGGCCGAGATTCGTGGCCACCGCCGCACCTATATCGGCGCGATGCCAGGGCGCATCTTACAGTCGATTCGGCGCGCGGGGACGAATGACCCTGTCTTCATGCTGGATGAGGTCGATAAGCTCGCCTCCGACTGGCGCGGTGATCCATCTTCGGCCCTGCTGGAAGTGCTCGACCCGGAGCAGAACTTCTCTTTCCGCGATAACTATCTCGATCTGGCGTTCGACCTCTCGAAGGTGATGTTCATCGCGACTGCCAATTCGCTCGACCCGATTCCCGCGCCGCTACGCGACCGCATGGAGATTCTGGAGTTGAGTGGCTATACCGAGGAGGAGAAGCTCCATATTGCCCGGCGCTTCTTGATGCCGAAGCAGATCGCCGCCAACGGCCTGAAGGCTGATGAAGTGAGCATTCCCGACGAGACAGTGACGGCCATTATCCGTGGCTATACGCGCGAGGCGGGCGTACGCAACCTAGAGCGTGAGCTTGGCTCGGTCTGCCGCAAGGTGGCGCGCCAGATTGCTGAAGGGCATCCTGGCCCGGTCGCGGTCTCGCCCGAGAGCCTGCGCGAGCTACTGGGCCGCCCCCGCTTCTTCGAGGAGACGGCGGAGCGGCTGGATCGCCCTGGCGTCGTGACTGGCCTAGTCTGGACACCGGTCGGCGGCGACATTATCTTCATCGAGGCGGCGATGATGCCCAGCCGGGAAAATACGCTGACGCTCACAGGCCAACTGGGCGACGTGATGAAGGAGTCGGCGATGGCCGCACTCACCTATGTGCGCTCGAACGCGGAAGCGCTGGGCATCGACTCGACGGCCTTCGAGAATCGCGCGTTTCACATCCATGTTCCAGAGGGCGCGATCCCCAAAGACGGCCCTTCGGCGGGGGTGACGATGATGACCGCGATTGTCTCGCTGGTGACGGGACGCCGGGCGCGTTCGGATGTGGCGATGACGGGCGAGATTAGCCTGCGCGGCAAAGTGCTGCCGATTGGCGGGCTGAAAGAAAAGGTGCTGGCGGCGCATAGGGCGGGTATCCGCTCGGTGATTTTCCCACATCGGAACGAGTATGATCTCGAAGAGCTTCCGCTGGAGCTGCGCGACGAGATGCACTTCTACCCGGTCGATGATGCCCGTGAGGTGCTGACCATCGCGCTCGAGAGCGGCCGGTCGCGGGGAGGGAAGCCAGTCCCGCCAGAACAGCGAGGCCAGCAGGAGCCGCACGACCAGAACGCGCCGGGGCTAGTCGCAACTCCGGGGCTGAGCGAGACAAACTAGTAGCGTTCGATGATAGGGAACGGATGAATCCGCGATGACGATGAGTGACGCGCCGGGCAGCCTGCCTGGCATCATGGGCATCTTTGCGCATCCAGACGATGAGTCGTTTGGCATGGCGGGCACGCTGGCACGGGCGACGATGCATGGGCATCCGGCGGCGATTGTCTGCGCCACACGCGGCGAGGTCGGTGAGATTGCCGATCCCGCGCTGGCGACGCCCGAAAATCTCGGCCAGGTGCGCGAGGGCGAGCTACGGGCCGCCTGTGCCGCCGTCGGCGTGCGTGATATCTCGTTTCTCGATTACATCGATGGGCAGCTTGCCAATGCCGATGAGCAGGAGGCGGTCGGGCGCATTGTCTTGCATATTCGCCGCTTCCGCCCGGCAGTCGTTGCGACGTTTGCCGCGAACGGTGGCTATGGGCACCCCGATCACATGGCGATTCACCGCTATACGCTGACCGCAATTGCGGAGGCAGCCGATCCGACGCGCTACCCAGAGCAGATCGCGGCCGGACTTGCGCCGCACCGTGTCCGCAAGGTCTATTACGCCGCCTTCCCGCGCGAGCGCATGCTGGCGCTGGCTGCGGAGGCCCGTAAGCAGGGGCAGGAATTCGTTCCCGGCGGCGACGCGGGCACGATTCCGCTAGAAGAGATGGGAACGCCCGAGGCGGAGATTACGACAGTGGTGACCCTCAACGACGCTGAGTTCGCTGCAAAGCTCCAATCCATGAGGGCACATGCGACCCAGATGCCGTCCGATGGCCCGTTCGCGCAGGCGACGCCCGAACAACTCCGCCAATTCATGGGAAGCGAGACCTCTGTGCTGGCCCCGCCGCCGATCTCTGACCGAGCCTATCCCACGCCGGAGGATGATGTTTTCACCGGGCTATAAGCGACAGGTTGTCATTCTGCTGTCCTGACGCGCCCCGGATAGATGTCATTGGTCCTCATTAAGCGCATCTTTGAGTGGGACAAGGTTCTGCTTCAAGGCAAAGATGGCAGCTTGCGTGCGGTCAGAGAGATGCAGCTTCGACAGAATATTTGCAATATGTGTGCGCACCGTTGGCTCGCTAATCACAAGGTTCTGAGCAATCTCGTGATTTGACCGCCCGCGCGCAACGCATGTCAGCACTTCAAGCTCGCGAGGGGTCAGGTCGTCGAGGGGAGCATCGTGACGGTGACTCATCTCGTAAAGCACCCGTGTGGCGACGGCAGGGTGCAGCTTGCTCTCGCCACGGGCCGCGGCGCGCACAGCCTCTACCAGCTCCTGCGGGCTGCTATCCTTCAGCAGATACGAGAGCGCCCCGGCCTTGATCGCGCTGAAGATGTGTTCATCTTCATGGTACGAGGTCAGGATGATGACTTGAGTGCTTGGCGCCAGGCGTTTTATCTCGCGGGTAGCCGCTACACCGTCCATCGTTGGCATCAACAGGTCGAGCAGCGCGACATCGGGCAAGAGTTCGGTGACCATTGCAACGGCCCGCGCGCCATCTTCGCACTCGCCTACAACCTGCATGTCGGAGCGCTGCTCCAGCATAAATCGCAGACCGTGGCGCACGACGGCATGGTCGTCGGCCAGAACGATTCTAGTATTCATGAGAGCACCTCTGTTCGCTGAGGCAGGCTAATTGTTATGCGGACGCCCTGGCCGGAGGCCGTCTTGAGGTCAAAGATGCCGTGTAGCTCCTCGACGCGCTCCCGCATGATACGCAGTCCTAGCCCATATCCCTCCATACCGGCATCTGTGTCAAATCCTTCGCCATTGTCTGTAACCGTCAGCGTTGTCGTGTTGCCCGTATCTTTCAGGGTTAGCGAGATGAGAGTAGCGCCAGAATGGCGAGCGGCGTTGGCAAGCGCTTCCTGTGCGATTCGTAGCAGCGCGTGCTCTGCTTTCACGTCGAGCGTAACGGGCGCCAGGTCGGTAGTGATATCAATGCCGAGTCGCGTGCTATAGGCATGAGCTACCTTCCGTAAAGCGCCTGCCAGGTCAAGATTCTCCAGCTCTGTGGGACGTAATTCCAGCAAGAGCGCGCGCATTTCGCGCGTCATATTACCTGTCGCCTGCTCCAGCAACACAATGTGCGGGTGGAGATCGGCAGAAGACGACCCAGCCCGCGTGGCTTGATGCAAGCCATCGGCCAGCATACGCAGCGAGAAGAGATCCTGCGAGACAGCGTCATGCAACTCGCGCGAGATGCGGGAGCGTTCCTCCAGGCGGGCATTTTGCTCGGCCAGTTGCTGGCGAACCTCGATACCTTCAACCAAACTACTGGCCATCGCATTAAACTGGCGTTCTAACTGACCAATCTCATCGCGATGGATCGAATCGACGCGCTGAGTATAGTCGCCGTTCGCGAATCTGGTGGTGGCCGCCACCAGCCGCTGCACGCGCCGCACGATGCCGCGCGTTGCAATCCAGCCAAAGAACACCCCAATGGGGGTTACTATGAGCAACAAGAGCAGTACCCGCGATAATGCGCTCCACAGCCGCGAAAGAATGCTCTCCTGCTCGGGTCCGGGAACTTGCAAGAAGATCGCGCCAATCGGCTGATGATCGTCACTCCAGACTGGTTCCGTGGCATATCCCAGCGGGACGGAGGAAAGCTGCTCGACCCCCGTCGAAGCATGCCCCGCGAGCGCGTAATGAATGGCCCGCGCCTGGGCTGTCGTGAGCGCGGAATCAGACATCCCCGTGGGATAACGTGAGGGGTACGAGCTGGCTATCAAACGGCCATCGGGCGCGACAAGCATGGCGAGAGCAACGGCTGTTGGATCGGGAGAGGCTGCCGTGATATAAGGGGCGACGAGCAAATTCGAGGTCTCGTTATCTGGATATGCGACCGCTATTGTATGTGTCTGCCCTGGCATGAAAGTGATCCGTGGATCGAGTGCGACGCCCTGAGTCTGATAGGCGGCAATCATGGCGTAGGTTTGAGCTTGCCGCTGAATGGAGGTCAAGAAATCAGTGGATAGCGTATCGGAGGCGGGGAAGAAAGCGGAACCCGCGCCTGCTGCCAGCGCCACCAACATCAGGAAGGAGAAGACTGTGCCAACGGTGACGGAGACATATGAGACCGTCATACGCGCGCGCAGGCTGGTCCAGTTCAACGTAGATAAAGAGCGCAACCGTTTCGAGATGAGTGTAGCTTTGTTGCGCATAGCGCTGCCTCGTTGTGTATTCAACTTGCTCGTACCCGCGACTGTGAGCGGTGGCGCCCCAGTATACCCAGCCCTTATCACTACGTCCATCGAAGGGCAGTGGTTTGTGCACTAGGCTTTCTATTCCCGCAAAAGCTGGGGGCAGTGGGCATGCTCCCGGCCTCGTTGCGGGGTAGAAGGCGTCTAGTGCGTAACATCGCGGCGCACCGTGAGCCAGCACGCGACACCGACGAATACAATGAGATAGGCGGCAACCACCAGCAGCGGCTGCCCAGCAGAGTAAGCGCTGGCCTGGGTCGCCGCATCGCGACCGAGTATTCCGAGCGCGCCCATTTGACCATAGATCAGCGCCAAGAGGTTATTCCCCAGCAAGTAGTTGGGGATGTACTGTACAAAGCCTGGCGCGCTGCTCAAGAAACCGGTGAGCACCGGCTCGATGAGTAGCCAGACCAGCGGCCCAACAATGCCGACGACCGTCGAACGGCCCACCGTGCCAAAGAACAGCGCCATCAGCATATAGCTGAACCAAAACAATATTCCAAGCAGCACAAAGAGCACGAAATGACCGAATACGTCGGCGGTCAGGAAGTTGAACCCCGCGCCGACCCCAGCCAGATGCGCCATGACCGCCCCAACGCCCGACCCCAGCAGAATCGCGAAGAGTACGGTGGGGATAACAACTATCGCCAGCACGACGACCTTCGCAAACAGAAATTGCAGGCGTGTTGGCCCGCGCGTGAACATCAGGCGAACCGTGCCCAGGCTGTATTCCCCGCCCACCAGCAATCCCGCCAGGATGATTCCCAGCACCACGAGCCGCTCTACCAGAAAGCGCTCCTGAGCGCTCCAATTGCCTGGCATATTCATGTAGATGGCCAACCCATCCAATACCTGCTGCTTTGCGCGCCGCTTATCAGCCAGGGTAGGTGGATGGTCAAGGCAATTTGGGTCATGCGGGAACTGAGCGCAGCTATAGGTCGCGAAGCTGGTGGCGGGCAAGCTAGCGTCATGGATGGCAACAATGCCCGTCACGAAAAAGCCGCCCCCAATGAGCAGTATTGGGATGAGCAGTAGTATCTTTGTCAGCATGCGACGGCGCAACTTGTACAGATCCATGCCGATCAGGCGCAGCACCACGCTCAGGTAGTTGCTACGTCCCATGACGATGGGAGCGGCGCGTTGGATTTCGGGTTGAGCTTGCATAGGGATACTCATCGTTCATCTCGTTTCTGTGATCGGATCGGTGACAAGGAACCGAACCATCGTGACACTGAGGTGGCGCCAACATCGCTGACAGTGTTCGGGGCGCCCGCGCGGATACGTGAGCCTTCACCCGCATCGGTTCCTGTCAACTCCAGGAAGAAGTCTTCCAGGCTGCCCACCGACTGATACATCTCCGCGACAGAAAGATCGTTCTGTGAAAGCAGCGCGCTGATTTCTGGCGAGCGCGCGTCGGGCGCATCCACAAAGAGCGCCGGACGACTTTGCTTGTCATTACCGCTGCTCACCTCGGCAATCCAGTGCATATCGCCCCAGGTTGCTTCCTGGAGAACGACCAGCGCACGCGCCGTCTCCTCGGCAGTTCCCAGGCGCACGACCAGTCGCCTGCCCTCCTTCAGCAACTCCTGAACACTCCCCTGCTTGATGAGCGTGCCTTTCTGCAAGATCGCCACGCGGTTGCAAACTTGCTGAATCTCGTAAAGGATGTGGCTGGAGAGAAAGATAGTCTTGCCGCCAGCCGCGAGACGCAGAATTAACTGGCGTATCTCATGCACGCCCGCGGGATCAAGCCCGTTCGTTGGCTCGTCGAGCAGGATCAGTTCAGGGTCAGTGAGCAGAGCGGCACCAATCGCCAGCCGCTGTTTCATACCCAGCGAATAGGTGCGGTACGTATCCTTGCCGCGCGCGCTGAGGTCTACCAGATCCAGTACCTCATCGATGCGTGCCTGGTTCGCCCGACCCATCTTCATCCCGGACGCGGCGGCCACGATACGTAGGTTGTCCGTGCCTGAGAGGTATGGATAAAAGACCGGCGTCTCGACGATGGCTCCCAGTCGCGGCAGGATTTTGCGCAGACTGGTGGCGCTATCTATGCCGAAGAGTGAAACAGCGCCGGAGGTGGGGCGTATCAGTCCCAGCAGCATGCGAATAGTCGTCGTCTTGCCCGCGCCGTTCGGCCCCAGAAAGCCAAAGACATCTCCGCGTAAAACCTCAAGGCGCAGGTCATGCACTGCTACGAACGATCCAAAGCTCTTTGACAGTCCCGATGTGGTGATGACAGTTTCTTTGGGTGGGTTGGTTTCCATACGTCTTCCTTCTCTTGCTTTGGTTGGCTGGTTATCCCTGTCGTCCGGCTTTCCTGGTCGTATTCATGCGAGGGTCGGATCATCGGCGATAGAAGCGGTAGACGTGATGCCTTTGCTGAGAGTCACTGTAGCCAATCGCAAGGGCTATGTAATCAGCGCGACAAGGATTCAGGATCATCAAATTGTTGAGGGGGAGCTGGAGTGGTCGACTAGCGCTCGCATGATTTCAACACCAGCACGTGGCATGTTTTGTGCGGCGGCGTATCTTGCGAGCGCACCTGACAACCATGTGATGTGCCTAGTCCCGAGAGCTGGAAGTGTTGGCAGTAAGTGGCTGACGTGGCAGAGGAAGGAGTCTCGGTAAAGTGTCTATGGAACGATGGGAACCGTTGCGCGACATGATGAGCCTGCGCGATGCGATGGAGCGGCTGATTCAGGAGAGCTTCTTGCGGCCCGCGGGATCTATCCTTCCGGCGATGCGCGGAGCCATGCCGCTGGATGTCATCGAGCGGGGCGATGCCTACGAAATACGGGCCTCGCTGCCGGGCATCAAACCCGAGGATGTGCAGATTACTGTGCAGGGCGATGTGCTGACCATTCGCGGCGCGACGACCAGCGAGCAGGAGCGCAAAGACGACCACGACGACGAGAACTGGATTCTGCACGAGCGGCGTTCTGGCTCATTCTACCGCTCGCTAACACTTCCCGCTCCCCTTGACGCTGATCGGGCGACCGCGCGATTCGAGCAGGGTGTGTTAGTGCTGGAAATTCCCAAGGCGGAGACGGCGAAGGCGAGGCAAATCCCGGTGAGTGGCGCTGCCAAAGGCGAGCAGCAACGCCCTTCGTCATCAGACCAGTTGAGTGGGCCGACGCACGAGGAGTCGCAGCAGCACGCCGATGATGTGGTGACAAAATCCTCGATGGAGTCCTTCCCGGCCAGTGACCCGCCCTCCTGGACGCCTGAGCGCACCTGATCGCTAGGAGAGAAAAGCTGGCCCCCTTACCGCTGTTGGTGAGGGGGCTGCACTGTGTTTACTGGTCGACCGCGGCAGGTTTCTCGCGCTGCCTGGCTGGCTTTTTGCTGGGTGGCGGCGTCGGCTCCGGTGGGAGCGAATCGAGATACGCTTCCAGTGCGGGACGGTCCTCCGCCGGGATGGCCATCTCGAACTCGCGCTCCAGTCGCCCCTGGTGGAGCGCTGGCTCCCAGCACGAGCGCCGAGCGCAGAGATACGCGCCCCGACCCGACTTCTTGCCGGTCGGGTCGAGCTCGATATGGCCAGCGGGGGTGCGCACGACGCGGATCAACTCGCGCTTCGGGCGCACCTGGCGGCAGACGATACACGTACGCTGCGGCACATGGCGCGGTCGCGGCGGCTGTTTGGGCCTCTTCGTCGGTGGTTGCGATGTGGGCATGTCTCTTACCCTCCTGACGCCTATGCCTCGAAGGAGGCAGCCGCCGTCGACTCAGGGCTGGGTGCGGGCTGTCCCTCGGGCCGCACGATGTCGATACGCCATCCGGTCAGCCGCGCCGCCAGCCGGGCGTTCTGTCCCCGATTGCCAATCGCCAGCGAAAGCTGCCGCTCTGGCACGATCACCAGCGCGGTGTGGTCCGACTCACGCAGCTCCACCGAGATTGGCTTCACCGGGCTGAGCGCGTTGGCCACGAACTTCGCCGGATCGGGATCCCAGAGAATGATGTCGATCTTCTCGCCGTTCAGCTCGTTGATGACGTTGTTGATGCGGGTGCCACGCACGCCAACACACGCGCCGATGGGATCTATCCCCTCCTGACGCGCCCAGACGGCGACCTTTGAGCGGCTGCCTGGCTCGCGCGCGATAGCCTTAATTTCTACCTGCCCATCATAGATTTCTGGCACCTCCAGCTCGAAGAGGCGCTTGATGATGTTACGGTGTGTCCGCGATGCCAACGCCTGCACGCCTCGGCCACCGCCGCGCTTTAGCTCGTAGAGATAGACACGCACTCGCTGCCCGACACGCATACGCTCGCCAGGAATTTGCTCTTTGGCCTCGAGCAATCCCTCGATCTTGTTCAGGTCCAGCACATAGGCGCCCCCCTCATCGCGCCGCAGGACGGTGCCAATCACCAGGTCGTCTAGTTGGTCCTGATAGGACTCGAACAGAAACTCCTGCTCGGCCTCGCGGATGCGTTGCAGGATAACCTGCTTGGCGGCCTGTGCGGGAATCTTGTTGAATATTTCGGGCTCCTCGACGTCAACCTGCTGACCAAGCGCCGCATGCGGGTCGCGCTGCTGCGCCTCGGCGAGCGACACCTCGTGCATGGGATCCTGCACCTGCGCTACGACACGCTTCGATGCCCAGCTCTTCACTTCGCCGTTGCCTTCGACCTCGATACGAATATTCTCACCACTGCCCGTGCTCTTGCGATAAGCGGCCAGCAGCGCGTTGGCGACCGCGGCCATCACCTTATCCTGTGGAAGACCTTTTTCATGAATCAATTGAGCGATTGCTGCTTGAAATTCGGTTCGCATAGTTTTCTCCTTCCCACGCGCTCGTAGCGGTTGCACATGACCGCGTCCTGGCATGAAAACACGACGAAGGCGTGAGATCATCCCACGCCTCCCCGACCTATTGTCGGATGCCACCCCGCGCTACGCGGCGCGCTCCGAGTTGTGCCGCCTCTGGAATCTGCCCACATAAGACAAAAAAGTGGGACAGATAACCCACTTTTCGCTCGAAGCATATATCCGGGACGGTCTCGGCTCACTCGCAGTATACCATTTAATGCCCTGTGTAGCAAGGCGTGTAACGCATATCAGCCCGATTGCTCAAGTGGCGGTTTGACGCTCGATTGCGCCCGCACGTATAATGCGTGGGTGTCCCTTTATTTCTGGATTCGTGGCGCGCTATCAGCGGGCGAGCGCGTTGATGGCGCAGTGAATTCACGAGCAGACGATAGACAGGCGAGGCAGTCGCAGACACACGCAGTCACAGAGACGCAAAGGAGCGTGTTATATGGCCGTCCAACTGGCATCTGAAGAGAAGATGCTCATCGATATGGTGCGTGATCTGGCGCGCGAGAAGGTCGCCCCCCGCGCCGCTGAGATCGACGCAACCGGCGAGTTTCCCTGGGATATGAAGGAGTTGCTCGCGCAGCAGGATATTTTCGCGATGCCGTTCCCAGAAGAGTACGGCGGCCTGGGTTCGAGCGAGCTGAGTATCTTGATGGTGATCGAGGAGCTGGCCAAAGCGTGCGCCACTACCTCGCTGCTGCTTTGCGTCCAGCAACTTGGCTCGCTGCCCATTCTGCTGGCAGGCAATGACGAGCAGAAGCAACGCTTTATCCCGAAGCTGGCGAGTGGCGAATGGTTGGCGGCCTACGCGCTGACCGAGCCTGGCTCCGGCTCCGATGCGGGCGCGATGCGTACGCGCGCCGAGAAGCGCGGTGATACCTACGTGCTCAACGGGTTGAAGCACTTCATCACCAACGCGGGTGTCGCCCATATCAATACGGTCTTCGCCGTGACCAGCGATCAGGGCACGCGCGGCATCAGCGCCTTTGTCGTGGAGGGTGACCGTCCCGGCTTCTACATGGGCAAGGTCGAGAATAAGATGGGGATTCGCGGCTCGCAGACCGGCGAACTGGTCTTCGAGGACTGCGAAATCCCGGTGGAAAACCTGCTTGGCAACGAGGGTGAGGGATTCAAGATCGCGCTGGCGACGCTTGATCGCACGCGCCCCGGCATCGCGGCGCAGGCGCTGGGCATCGCCCAGGGTGCGCTCGACTTCGCGGTGGAATACGCGAAGCAGCGGGTCCAGTTTGGCAAGCCGATCTGGGACAACCAGGCGATCCAGTTCATGCTGGCCGATATGGATATCCAGGTGGAGGCGGCGCGCCAGCTCATCTATCACGTCGGCGAGTTGATGGATGCTGGGACGCTACGGTTCAGCCGCGAGTCAGCCATCGCCAAGACGTTCGCCTCCGATGCGGCGATCTCGGTCACCAATGACGCCATCCAGGTGCTTGGCGGCTATGGGTATATGAAAGAGTTCCCGGTCGAGCGGATGATGCGTGACGCCAAGATCACGCAAATCTACGAAGGCACCAACCAGATTCAGCGCATGGTCATTGCGCGGGCATTGGCGCAGGAGTCGAAGTAGTGGCTGGGAACCGGCTAACACGACCGATGAGAGGATTGCACGAGGGATGAGCAGTACGGGAGCGAGTAGTGGGGCTACTCTGATTGGGATCAGTCTGCGCAGTGGCGGAGCCTTGAGCGTCTGGCAAGATCGGCTGGAGGTGGCAGGCGTCTCCTATCCGCTGGCGGAAATCGCCTGGGCTGGGCTGGTCAACGATCCGGCATCTCCGCAGGGCGCGCAACCACTGCCCGCCGTCGCCTGGCGCATGGCGAACGGGCAGTATGTCTCGGCGACGCCCGCCGATCCGCCGCATGCGTGGCAGATTCTGGAGGCGCTGTATGCGCAACGCCCCGACTTGCGCACGCCACTGCCGCCGCCCGCTCCCTCGGCTGCTCAGCCTGGCGGTTGGGGGCCACCGCCTCCGCAGTATGGCTATCCGCCAGCCTACGCGGGTCCGGGTTATGCGCCGCCGCAGGCGAACGACAATCAGACGGTGATGGCTGGACTTGCGCATCTGAGCATCTTCTTCGGCGCGCTGATCGTGCCGTTGATTCTCTGGCTGGTGAACCGTGGCAAGGCGCCCTATGCCGCGCAGCAGTCGAAGCAGGCGTTCTTCTTCCATCTCGCGCTCTTCGTCGTTGAGTTGGTAGTAGGTTTCGTTGCCTTCTTCGTCTTTTTCGCCAGTGCAGTCGCTCTTGCGCCATCGACAACGTATCCAGATGCGCCACCAGCGGCGTTCTTCGGCGGCATTATACTCTTCTACGTGCTTTACTTCGCCATCTACATCTTCGCTGTTGTCTTTAGCATCATTGGCGCGGTGAAGGCATTCAAGGGCCAGCCGTTCCACTATCCGCTGATGGGCCGCATCTAGCCTATCAGCGGTCAGGAGCGCGACAGGCAGGCGACTGAACAGCACAACATACCAGAGGTTTGTCATGGCAGATCGTACGAATGATAGCATTCCCGTACGCACGCGCTACGCGCCGAGCCCCACGGGATTTCCCCATATTGGCAACTACCGCACGGCGCTCTTCGAGTGGCTGGCGGCACGGCATACCGGCGGCAAGTTCGTGCTGCGGGTGGAGGATACCGACCGCAAGCGGCTGGTGTCTGGCTCGCTTGAGGCAATCCAGGAGGGACTGAAGTGGCTCGGCCTGGAATGGGACGAGGGGCCAGATGTCGGCGGTCCGTACGGCCCGTACACGCAGTCGGAGCGGCTCGATCTCTACCGTAAGTATGGCGAGCAGCTGATCGAGCAGGGCGACGCCTATCGCTGCTACTGCACCGAGGAGCGGCTGGCGCAGATGCGTGCGGACCAGGAAGCGCGCCATCAGCCGACAGGATATGATCGTCGCTGTCGCTATCTGACGCCGGAGGAGCGCGCCGCCAACGAGGCAGAGGGGCTACCGTCGGTGATTCGCTTTGCCGCGCCCATCGAGGGGACGACCACTTACCACGATTTCTTGCGCGGCGACATCACCTTCGATAACGGCACGATTGATGACATGATCTTGCTGAAGTCGGACGGCTATCCCACCTACAACTTCGCCAACATCGTCGACGATCACCTGATGGACATCACCCATGTGATTCGTGGTGAGGAGTATATCTCCAGCGCGCCACGCTACGCCCAGGTCTATCGCGCGTTCGGCTGGGAGGAGCCGACGGTGGTGCATGTGCCGCTGGTGCTCGCCTCCGACCGCTCGAAGCTGGCCAAGCGCCATGGCGCACTGCCGCTGCTGGACTATCGCGACAAGGGCTATCTGCCGGAGGCGATCTGCAACTTCCTACTGCTGCTTGGCTGGTCGTACGACGATAAGAAAGAGTTCTTCACCCGCGAGGAAATGATCGAAGCATTCGATGAGAAGCGCATTGGCACCTCGCCTTCTATCGCTGACCTGAGTCGGCTCGACTGGTTCAACGGCCACTACATCCGTGCGCTTTCGCCAGAGCGGCTGACCGAGTTGGCGCTGCCCTTCCTGCTCCAGGGGCTGCCAGAAGATGTCGCCGCGACGGTCGATCCCGCCTACGCGCGTCAGGTCTTCGTGCTCGACCAGGAGCGCTTCAAGACGTTGGCCGATGTGCCGCTGCTGACATCGTTCTTCTTTATCGAGCGGCCTGAGTATGATGCCTCGCTGCTGCTGGGCAAGGGGATGGATGGCGAGCGGGCGAGGCAGGCGCTGGATGCGGCGATCGCAGTGCTGGGCGAGCAGTCTGAGTGGACGCCTGAGGCGCTGCTGCGGGCGCTGGATGGAACGGTCGAGCGGCTGGGATACGTCCGCACCAAGGCCGACGGCAGCCAGGTTCCCGACCGCGGGCCAGTTTTCATGCTGGTGCGCGTGGGGGTAAGCGGGCGCAAAGAAACGCCTGGTCTCACCGAGATGATGACGGTGCTTGGGCGCGAGCGGGTCTTGCGCCGCTTGCAGGTAGCTATGGAGAAGCTGCGGGCGCTGGCGGAATAGACGCCGATGCGTGATACGGCGCCGCCAGCGACGTGACGTCGTGCTGTTGAGAGGGGGAACGAGATGGCGCTCCTGGTTGATAGCGCGCGGCTCGATGATGTGGCGCAGGTCTGCCGGGATTTCCCGGTGGTTGGCGTCACGACCAACCCGACGATTGTGCTGGCGGCCATCGAGCGGGGGCAGAAGCTCTCGCTCGATGATCTGGCCCGCGAGCTGCTCGCCCTCTGCCCCGGCCCAGTCTTTCTGCAGCCGGTCGCGGAGAGCGCGGATGAGCTGGTGGAGGCGGGGCGCGTCCGTATGGCGATTGACCCAGCGCGCATCGTCCTCAAGCTGCCAATGACGGCCGATGGGCTGCATGCGGGCAAGCTGCTGGGCAGCGAAGGCGCGCGGATCGCCTTCACCGCCGTCTACACGCTGCCACAGGCATATCAGGGACTGCTGGCGGGAGCGGAGTGGATCATTCCCTACTTCGGTCGGCTGCGTCGCGCCGGGCTAGATGCCTGCGCCCGTATTGGTGAGATGGCGCGGCTCCTGCGCGCGCAACGCGCCGAGACGCGGCTGCTGGTGGCCAGCCTGAAATCGCCGGATGATGTCATCGAGGCGACGCTGGCGGGCGCGCATGATATTACCGCCCAGCCAGACGTCATTCGCGCGATGGTCCACAGCCCGCTTACCAGTGACGCGCTGGCTGGTTTCGCCAATGACTGGCGGCTTGTTCAGCAGGCGCTCGAGCAGGGATGACCTCACCTCGACCTGGCGAGGCCATACTCCGCGAAATGGCGCTTTACGGCTGCTGGCTCGGCGGCTGGTCTGGCGCCTGGCTTGTGGCTGTAGGCGCTGTGGGAGTGGCAGCGACGGCAGGCGCAACCACTGAGGCTATCGAGGGCGCTGGGCGTTCGGCGGCACGTGCGCGCCTCCAGCGCCGCACCAGCAGGAAGACCACGACTACCGGGATGAGATAAATCGCAAAGGTCGCCAGCCAGATCAGCACGGAGACAAGTCCCTGGCCGAACCCAAGGGCGGCGCTCAAGGCGTCATGGAAGGTTTGTCCAGGATTCCAGGGCGCGGACGGCGAGTCCGGCGTTGCAGTATAGAGCGGCATAAGTGTAATAGTCACCATGTAGTACGTCGTCTGGCCGTTCAGTGCATTGAGATGCGCCTCGATCTGCTCGATCTGCCCCTCGACATCCGTCAGCCGCTGCTCGATGGCGAGTGTATCCGAGAGGTTGTTTGCCTTGCTCAGCAATGCCAGCAGACGATCCTGTTCGGTGCGCAGATTCTTGAGCCGCGACGTAGTATCCACATAATCATTCGAGACATCCTGTACCGTCTCATGCAGATTATTCAGCGTGCCATGGTGCGTCTGCGCATAACCCGCGAGGTAGGAAAAGACCTGCGGATAGGCGGATGCCGCCACCGAGAAAGTCATCGTAATTTGATAGCGATTGGTGGCCTGCTCCTCATATGTGACGCCCGCCGAGGAGGAACGGGGGTCCGTTGCCGCAATCCAGTGCTGCAGATCAGTCGCAGTTGCGCGAGTGTCGGAGAAGGTCATTGAGACAGAGAGCGTCTTGATGAGATACTGCGGACCAGGAGTGCTCGACTGCCCAGTTCCCGCCGTCGCCGCTGGCCCATATGATGTCTGGCCGTCCGAGGCATTGGCTGGCGACCTGGGAGAGACCCCCGTAGCGCTATTCATTGCTGCAGACGATCCACATCCGGCCAGTACGGCGAACGCCATCGCTATGCCAATCGCCGCATACCATCGAGTCCACCACCGCCTGCTCATAAGTATCCCCTCTCCGCAATTGAGAAGCGCCAGACAGCCAATACTTTGGCATTACTACGTCGCCAGCTTGCCGGATATCACGCGCTCAGACAAGTTTCTGGCGGCGATATCACATCAAAGCGTGGCGTTATGCTCAGCAATGAAGAAACAGACGGCGCGCAGCGATGAATTGTTCCATTGCTTCTTCTCGTGGCCGAGGGGAAACAGAGGGTTCAGATGCCGAGGTGGCTGCGATGGTAGAGCAGGTAGAGCAGAAATGCCTGTCGGTAGTCTTCCATGGCGACGTTCGACGAACGCGTCACACGGTCGGTAAGCGCGAGGATTCCCTCGGCAATGCGCAGGTCGGCCTCATCCACGAAACCAGACTGGCGCAAGGCATCCAGCACGGCTGATGGATCTGAGCCATTATAAGACAGCCCGTAGCTTTCCGCCGCCCGCCGCACATACGCCTCCAATTGGTAGCGTAATTGCCAGAAGACCATCTGGTCGGCATGTGTCGATGG
>DATBIB010000139.1:0-35003 GCA_036557205.1 Ktedonobacterales bacterium
TCGGTAATCGGACCGAAGGAGTCCATCGCCAAGACAAAGCCCGCGCTCATCAGCATGCCCATCGTCGCGACGGCGGTGCCATAGATGCCGCCCACGCTGATGAGATTGCTCGCGACATATCCCATTCCCGGAATCAGCGAGCCGAGGAAATAGGCGAGGCCAATGGCGCCGCAGATGACCAGCACGAACAGGCCCGTATTCTCAAAACCCACCGCCAGGCCAGCGATGATATTTGTCGCTGGGCCGGTCTTGCTTGCCTCGGCGATCTCGCGGACAGGACGGAAACTGCCAGCGGTGTAGTACTGGGTGAGGAAGACAAAAGCGAAGCTCGTGACGATGCCCACGAGTCCGCAGAGCCCAAGCACCCACCAGTGGTCGGTCGCGCTGCCAAGCAGCAGTCCCGCGGCCACAAAAATGCTAACTGCCGAGAGCACGGAGGTCACATAGTAACCCTGATTCATCTTGCCCATCGCAATATCGCCGGGATCACGGCCACCAGCGTTGGCTGGCTCCATCGCCTGGGTCTTGCGGACAACCAGGGTGCCAATCAGCGAGCAGATGATTCCAAGGCCGACGACCACCAGCGGGAAGATGACCCAGGCGGGATTCGCATTCTCCATGACGTTGTGCGCCAGAACCAACGCAACCGAGGCGCCCAGAATCATCGCGCCGATGTTCTCGGCGGCGGTGGACTCGAAGATATCGGCGCCACGGCCGGCGCAGTCGCCCACGTTGTCACCCACGAGGTCAGCGATGACGGCAGGATTGCGGGGATCATCTTCAGGGATACCCGCCTCGACCTTGCCGACGAGGTCCGCACCAACGTCCGCCGCTTTAGTATAGATGCCACCGCCCAGCTGCGCGAAGAGCGCGACAAAGCTGGCGCCGAAGCCGAAGCCAACAATGCTGGTGGTCGTCGAAATCGCCGGGTTGACTCCAGGTCCAACCGGGAGAAGCGCGCCAAAGACGATGTAGACGAGCGTCACACCGAGCAGACTGAGCGCTATGACCAGGAATCCTGTCACCGCTCCGCCGCGGAAAGAGACCAGTAGCGCATCGCCAACACTGCGTTGCGCTGCGCTGGCCACGCGAATATTCGAGCGCACGGCGACATTCATGCCGATATAGCCCGCAACGCCGGAACAGAGCGCGCCAAAGAGGAATGAGATGGCAGCGCGTAGCGCGAACTCGCCCGCGCTCAAACCACCGACTTCGCCGCCGCTCAGGCCAGCCAAAAACGCGAGGAGAACGCCGATAACGACGGCCGCGACGACGGCGAGCGTAGCAATGGTGCGGTACTGGCGGCTCAAAAACGCCTGTGCGCCGTCAAAGATAGCGTCGGAGACTTCGCGCATCTTTTCCGTGCCGGTATCCTTGGCCAGCACCCAGCGCGCCAGATATCCAGCGAACACAATCGCGACGATACTCGCCACGACCGGGACCGCCAGCCACCACAAGGTATTGTTATCCACGAGTGCCTCTGCCCTCCCTATGAACCGTATCACTGCTTAGACAACGCTGCGCTGCGTTTAAGCAGGGCCGCACACACGTCGCGCGCTCGAATCGGACCTTACTCTGCACAGAGCTTATGCCAACTCGAAAAGCAACGGAACGTATGTCGGCGGGCCTGCGGAGGCGCGCGCCTGGGCATCCAGAGCAACGCGGAAATCCGCCCACGTTTGAAGCAGGTTGTCTCAGACGCGCATGTGCATGAGCACATGACTCCAGGAGTGTGAAATCCTCTCCGGTCATGCCCAGGAGCTTACAGGGGATTATTCCCTGTATTATCATGCCCCAGGGCGCAGACCGCAGTCTGCGAGATAGTTTAACATAGCCGCTAACATGTTGACAAGCGTTGATAGGACTTGGTTTTCTTGGAAACAAGCGAGGTTAGGCAGGAGAAAGCCTGCCAGCTTGCGCCGTTTGCAGAAGCGTCGGCAGGTCGGGGAAAACCATGTCGGGTCGGCGCTCACCACTGGACGCCTCTGCCTCCTCGCGGCTCGTCAGCCCGGTCAGCACGAGCGCCGTCGTCACCTGGGCTGCGTGCCCCGCGACGATATCGAGGTCTAGCCCATCGCCGATCATGAGCGTCGAGCCTGGCTCGGCGTTGAGCAGCCGCATCGCCTCCAATACAATCCCCGGCGCGGGCTTGCCAATCGTCTCGGCGCGCCTGCCACTGGCATATTCGAGCGCCGCCACCAGCGATCCGGTTCCTGGCTCGAAGCCGCCTTCCACAGGCAAACGCGGGTCGCGATTCACGCCGATAAACGCCGCGCCCGCGAGAATAGCGCGCAGTCCCCGCTTCAGCCGCTCGTAGGTGACCGAGCGGTCAAGCCCCACCATCACCGCATCAGGGATGTCGTTATCGATATTTTCGCGCCAAACAGGGCGCAGTCCAGCGCGAACAGCCAGAGCATCGAGCGAAGGCACCGTCAACATATAGACACGCCCACCGGGAAAGCGCTTTGCAATTGCCTGCACGGCGGCCTGACCCGCCGTAAATACGCGGCCCTCCGGCTTTGGCATGCCCAGCCGCGCCAGTTTGGCCGCGACCTCTTCCGGGGTAGCAAACGAGTTGTTGGAGAGATAGAGCGCTTTGCGTCCAGTCGCGTCGATCCACGCGACCAGTTCGCGCGCGCCTGGGAGCAGCACATTGCCGCGATAGACGACGCCATCGAGGTCAAGCAGATAGGTCCGGTAGTCGGGCATGCAGATACTTTCTAGGGTAGCGCTAACTATAGAGGTTTGCTCTCTGTGGATAAACTGCTCGCGCTATTGGCCGCTGTAGAAGGGCGCAACTTGCCACGGCATTCATACTACAACGCTGGGGCCAGTCGCACCATCGCTAGCCCACGAGCTGCTGACGAATCGCCAGCACCTCCTTGCGTAGCGCCGAGTCCTCGTTGACCTCACGGTTGATTTTTTCGCAGCCATGCAGCACCGTGCTGTGGTCGCGCCCACCAAGCGCCTGACCAATCTCCATCAGCGACGCCTCGGTCTCCTGGCGCATCAAGTACATCGCAACCTGGCGTGGGACGACGATGTGTTTGTCGCGCTGTTTGCCACGCAGGTCATCGGGCGAAATACGGTAATGCTCCGCAACGGCCTCCAGCACATCGGCAACGCTGACCCGGCGCTGGCGGCCATCGGTAGCAAGGCTGGCAAGCGCCGCCTTCGCCGTATCAATCGTCAACGGCATGCCTTGCAGCTGCGAGAAAGCCAGCAGGCGATTCAGACTACCCTCCAGCTCGCGGATGTTGCTATGGATGCGTGTAGCAAGGAACTGGATAACGTCATCAGGCACCAGGCGATGCATCATGTCGGCCTTGGCGCTCAGAATCGCCACGCGGGTCTCCAGATCGGGCGGCTGGATGTCGGCAATCAATCCCCATTCAAAGCGCGAGCGCAGGCGCTCTTCCAGGCTGACGATGGCCTTCGGCGGGCGGTCGCTGCAAATGACGATCTGCCGGTTGCTCTCGTACAGGCTGTTGAACGTGTGGAAGAATTCCTCTTCGGTGGAGTCTTTACCCGCGATGAACTGGATGTCATCCACGAGCAGCAAGTCCGCCGACCGATACTTCGCGCGGAACTCCTCAGTGGTCCGGTAGCGAATGGCGTTCACGATGTCATTGGTGAACGTTTCGGACGAGACATAGAGGACAGACATGTTCCGCTCAACCGCGACATGCCCAATCGCATGCAGCAGGTGGGTCTTGCCAAGACCCACTCCACCATAGAGGAAGAGCGGATTGTATGCCTGGCCCGGCGCCTCGGCGACGGCTAGCGATGCCGCGTGCGCAAGCTGGTTAGCGCTGCCCACGATGAACGTCGCGAAGGTGTAACGGGCATTCAGGCGCGGTGGTGGAATGAACATGCTCTGTCCTCCCGCGATGGCGGAATCAAACTCCGCTGGGGAATCGGGAGTAGCGCGACGTTGCGTCTCGCCGTCTGGAATGGCTGCCGTGGTCGGCACTGTCGTGAACGGTCCATCTGGCGCTTTTCGGGCGCTGGCTGTCTGCGCGGGATCAATGGCGGCGGTGCCGTCGGTCCAGCGATCATCATGTGGTCCCTTGCCAGGAACGACGTGGGGATCGCGATCGCCGCTCGCACTTCGCTGGCTCTTGCTATTGCCACTGCTACTAGCGCCGACACGGTTGCGGTCGAGCGCCGCGCGAATACGCTCGCTCCGAGTCGAGGAGGCCGCGGGCGGCAGGCCCTGCCGTGGCAATGAGGTGTCGGGAGTGCGTGCGACTACTGGCGAGGAATCATCCTGCGCCCCAAACAACTGTGGCCGATCATACTGGCTCGATTCCGCATGGGAATGCGCACGACGGGTCGCGCCAGGGCGCGGAGCCTCATCGTCGGCAGATTCGCCATCCACCGCGATCTCAAGCCTGCACGGCTCGCCGGTCACCTCGGCAATTGCCGCCCCGATGCGCTCGCGATAACGGGTTTCGAGCATGTCTTTGGCAAATGTCGTGCGCACCCGCAAAACGCAGACGCCGTCATCCGTGAGGGCGAGTTGCGTGCCGCGCAGCCAGGTATCGTACTGTGCGCGTGAAAGTTCGCGTCGCAGGCGCTCGAGCGCCGCGCGCCACACATGTGCCGTGTTCACCGGATATCCTTGTCTCGTCCCGCGCGAGAGGGCGCATTACAGGCCTATAATTGCAGCCATTGCCGTGTATGGTGGCGCTGACACCGCCTGTAGACAGCGGGCAGCGACCCGGCGAGTAGTCGCCTGGCAGTGCAGGAAATAGTACACGACACGCCTGCCAGGTCGCAAGCGAAACGCCTCATTTGGCCCGATTGTCTGTGCCGCTTCACCGCGTTATCATCAGGATGTCACCCGACGCGGTATTTCTGCCGAGACAGCCATGAGTTGCTTGACAGGCATTGGCACATCTCTTTATGCTGAACGCACAACGCACGCTGGATTCTTCGATCATTTCCCCCACATACCGACCGTGGCGCGAGGATTCGCGCCGTCACCGCATGAGGAGGCAAGCACCATGGCAGGCAGGCTTGACGGACAGGTAGCGCTCGTAACAGGCGCGGCGCGAGGCATCGGCGCGGCGACAGCTACGCGGCTCGCCGCCGATGGCGCTACGGTGGCGCTGGCCGATCTGGACGAGGCACAGGCGCAGGCAACCGCGCAACAAATTGATCCCTCTGGCGAGCGCGTTCTGGCCATTGGCTGTAATGTCGCGGAGAGCGCGCAGGTGCAGCAGATGGTGGATCGTACGCTGGAGCGATTCGGCCGACTGGATATCCTCGTCAACAACGCTGGCATCACCCGTGATAACCTGCTCTTCAAGATGGGCGAGGACGACTGGGAGGCGGTGATTGGCGTCCATCTGCGCGGGGCATTCCTCTGCGCGCGCGCCGCCCAGAAGCCAATGGTCGAGCAAAAGCACGGCCGCATCATCAGCCTCTCGTCCGTCTCGGCGCTGGGCAATCGCGGCCAGGTCAATTATTCGGCGGCGAAGGCGGGTATCCAGGGGCTGACGCGCACCCTCGCCATTGAGCTTGGGCCGTTTGGGATTACCGCGAACGCCGTGGCGCCTGGCTTCATCGACACCGACATGACGCGCGCCACCGCCGAGCGTCTTGGCCTGACGCCGGAGCAGGCCCAGGCCGCCGCGACGACGCGCATCGCGCTCCGCCGCATTGGCCAGCCCAGCGAGGTCGCGTCGGTCATCGCATTTCTCGCGTCGGAGGACGCCAGCTACGTCAACGGCCAGATTATCTACGTCAACGGCGGCCCGGCGGGAATTACGATGTAACGCAATCCGTTTCCATCAGCAGAGTCTCTCCATCCGTGACATAGCGTCCTGAAGTTCCGACGACTGTTGACTGTGGTTCTCTTTCAACTTCAGCAAAGACAGGAGCGCACCATGGACCTGGGCCAGATGCTTGCACAGACAGCCGCGAAAAGTCCCGATAAGACCGCGATTATCTTCCACGATCAACAGACCTCGTATCGCGAGTTCGATGAGCGCGCCAATCAGGTGGCGAATGGCCTGATAGCGCTTGGCATCGTGCCGGGAGACCGTGTTGCGCTCTACATCCACAACCTGCCGATCTTTATGGAGGCGTACTTCGGCATCCTGAAAGCAGGGGCATCGGTCGTCCCATTGAATGTGCTCTATAAAGCCGGAGAGGTCGAATACATCCTCAAGGACAGCGGAGCGAAGGCCATATTGACGTTCGTGCCGTTCGCGCCAGTTGCCCTGGCCGCCGCGCAAAATGCGCCCGAGCTGCGCCATGTGATCGTCGCCGCGCCCGAACCGATGCCCGGCGCAACGCTCTGGCGTGATGCGTTCGGTAATGCGCCTACGACCGCGCCACAGGTCGCCGTGCAGGATGAGGATGTCGCCGTCATCTGCTACACATCTGGCACCACCGGCCATCCCAAGGGTGCGATGTTGACCCACCGCAACCTCTACTCCAATCTGGAACAGTGCAGCGCCATCCAGACTATCGCGACGCAGCCAGATGATATCGTCTGGCTGGCGCTCCCGCTCTTCCACATCTACGCGATGAATGTCGCCATGAACCTGACCATCAAAGAGGGCGCAAGCATCTTACTGATCGAGCGATTCGATCTCACGAGCAGCCTGGACGAGCTTCAGAAGTATCACTGCACCGTCCTCTACGGCGCGCCGCCGATGTTTGTCGGCTGGGCGCAGGTGCCCACCCTCAAGGACTACGATTTCTCGAGTGTTCGCTACATTGGCTCGGGCGCGGCAGCGCTCCCTGTGCGCATCATGCAGCTCTTCGAGGGGCTAGCGGGCGTACCGATCACCGAGGGCTACGGTCTGACAGAATGTTCGCCCGTGGCCGCCACGAACGCCGCCGGACCAGTCATCAAACCCGGAACGGTCGGACCAGCGATCCCTGGCTGCGAGATCAGGATCGTCGATGCGTCAGATAGCGAGCTGCCGCATGGCGAGCTGGGAGAAATCATCATTCGCGGCCCGAACGTCATGAAGGGTTATTGGAAACAGCCCCAGGCGACGGCCGAGACGTTGCGCGGCGGCTGGCTGCATACCGGCGACCTGGGCACGATGGATGATGACGGCTACGTCACCATCGTGGATCGTGTCAAAGACATGATCAATGTTTCCGGCTTCAACGTCTATCCGCGTGAGGTCGAGGAGACGCTCTTCAAGCATCCGGCGGTGGCGGATGCGGCGGTCGTGCAATATCCCGACCCGTACCAGGGCGAATCGGTGATGGCGTTCATTGTCCTCAAGCAGGGAGAATCGGCAACCGAGCAGGATATCATTGACTACTGCCGCGAGCAGCTTGCGGTCTTCAAGTGTCCACGCAAGGTCGTCTTCACCGATGCCCTGCCGAAGAACATTTCGGGCAAGGTTCTGCGGCGCGAGCTGCGCGAGAAGGCCGCGCAGGCTGTCTAGCTGACCTCACCCCCAGCCCCGCCCTTCGGGCTGCTGACGCTGCGCGCGCTTGACGCGCGCTCCGAGGCTATCGCCTCGGGCGCCAGCCTCCCACAGGGAGAGGGGAGCCAGAGGCGCCTCGCAAGGAGAAAACAATGGTTACGGCGCTTGTGCTGATGAATGTCGAGCGGAGCGCGGTCAATAGCACCGCGCAACAACTGCTGACCATTCCAGGAGTCAGCGAGGTCTACTCGGTGACGGGGGAGTATGATCTGGTGGCGGTGCTACATCTCGCCAAGTATGAGGATCTGGCCGATGTCGTCACCAGCCGTATGATCGCCATCAGTGGTATTACCCGCACGCAGACGATGATGGCGTTTAAGGCGTACTCGCGCGAAGACCTGGAGCAGGCCTGGGATATCGGCGTCGAATAGGCTTTTAGATTACCAGGCGCGCTCTCCCCGGCCCCGCTGCTTTTTCGGCGCGCGCCGGGGATTGCCTTTGCGCGGATGCGTTCGCGGCTCGCCATCCTTGTCACCCTCCCATTGCCGGCGCATATGGCCGACGTGCCGCAGATGCTTCGCGGCATACCTGTCAGGCGCATTGAGCGTGCGGGTCATCTCGGCGACCGAGGCGTGTGACGCTCCCTGGAGCGTCGTATTCTGACGTACCTCAAGATCATCGGAGCAGACAACCACCTGACGCCCCTCAGCGCGGGCTTCCGCAGTCAGCCGCACGATCACCGCATCAGCCGACATACCGCGTCGCGTGAAGATGAGTCTGCCGCCATGTAGCCCCTTGATTGGCTCGCAGACCTCGCGCTCGCCATTGCCGTCGAAGATAATCACCACATGGTGCGGCGTGCCGCGAAATCGCTGCCGCACCATTGCCAGCAGATTCTCGCGGGCGGTGGCCAGCGCGATACCATCCTCCAGCCGCGACCCCGGCATATTCCGCGAGACGTTGTAGCCGTCGATCAGGATGGTGAGCGGCTGCATCATGGCATCACTCGGACTCTACAATCGTGGACTCGCTACGCTGCGTTTCCCCGAGCTTATTCCAGCCGCGCTGGCGCATGATCTCGTAGAGCGCCACAGAGCCAGCCACCGCCGCATTCAGCGAGCCAATATGCCCGCGCATCGGCAGCTTGATGAGTTGGTCGCAGTGCTGCCGGGCCAGTCGGCTGATGCCCTTGCCCTCATTGCCAACCACCAGCGCGATAGGCCCCTTGAGGTTCGCCTGATCGTAGGTAATCTCGGCGTCGCCATCCAGCCCGATACACCAGATTCCTTGCCGCTTCAGATCATCCAGCGTCCGTGTCAGGTTGGTGACGCGCGCCACCGGCAAAAACTCGACGGCGCCCGCCGAGGTCTTGTCCACCGCTGGAGTCAGTCCCGCCGCGCGATGCTCCGGGATCACGACCCCATGCGCGCCGACCGCTTCGGCGGTGCGAATCAACGAGCCGAGATTCTGCACATCCTGAATCGCATCGAGCACCACGACGAGCGGCTCCTCGCCAAGATCCTTCGCCCGCGCCAGGATATCGTCCAATTCGGCGTATTCGCGCGGGGCTGTCATCGCCAGCACGCCCTGATGATTCGCGCCCTTGCTCAACTCATCGAGGCGTCGGCGCGAGACCGTCTCAACGATGACGCCCACACGCCGCGCCTGGTCTTGAATCTGTGTCAGCGCCGGGTCGCGCGGTCCCTGCGCAACCAGCACCCGGTGCACACGGCGGCGCGAGCGCAGCGCCTCCAGCACTGGATAGCGCCCCCACACATAGTCCGCCATAGCATCTCTTCACTTTCTATCTCTATTTCTGTACGTGCGTGGCTGTTGAATTATGATTCGCGCACCGACCACGTCGGCCCCTGCGGCGTATCTTTTACCACCACGTTCCAGCCAGCCTCAAGCGTCTGGCGAATACGGTCCGCCTCGCCCCAATCTTTACGCGCGCGGGCGGCGGCGCGTTCCGCCACCAACACCTCGATCTGCGAGCGCGCATCGTCGTCAAGGGCATTTTCCAGCGCAACGTCTTCGAGCGAGATACCTAGCACACCGGTCAGCTCTTCGAGCATCGCGGCTGCGGCCCCGAGCGCCTCCACAGCTCCCGCTGGCGCCTCTTCGCCACCCAGGCTATGGGCGTAGTCGTTGGTCCGGTGCGCCAGCTCGTCGATCACGCTGAGCGCCAGCGACGTGTTGAAATCGTCGTCCATCGCGGCGACGAACTCATCATGGGCATCCTGAACCGCTCCCAGCAGACTGCTTTCGGCCATCCCCGGCACATGCGCGACGCCTGCTGGCTGATGCTCCGCCGCCCATGCCTTCAGACGCAGCGCGGTGTTGCGCGCCTCCACCCAGCGCCGCCAACGGCCAATCGTGCCGCGAAGCTGCTCTTCCGAAAACATCAGATTGGCGTGATAGTGCGTGCCGAGCAGGTACGTCCGTAGCGCGGGCGGCGGAATCTCGCCCCCTGCCAGCGTCGAACGGATGGTGACGAAACGCCCTGAATGGGCAATCTTTTCTTCTTTGCCCTCTTCGCCTAGCATCGTGAGCATGCCGGTATGCACCCAGTAGCGCACGAATGGCTCAACGCCAGTGAAACTCTCGCTCTGGGCAATCTCGTTCTCGTGATGCGGGAAGATCAGGTCGGTACCGCCGCCGTGAATGTCTATCTGGTCGCCGAGGACCTCGCGCGCCATTGTCGAGCACTCGATGTGCCAACCGGGCCGTCCCTTGCCCCATGGACTCTCCCACCATGGCTCGCCGGGTTTGGCGGCCTTCCAGAGTGCGAAGTCACGCGGGTCATGCTTGCGCTCGTCCGGCTCGATTCGCGCACCCGCCAGCATCGCCTCCGCATTACGACCCGAGAGCCGCCCGTAACGCGGGAAGCTGGGCACCGAGAAGTAGACGTCGCCGTCGATCTCGTAGGCATGCCCACGGTCGATCAGCCCCTGCACCATCTCGATGATCTGCGGAATGTATTTGGTGACGTAGGTGAACTCGTCAGCCCGCTCGACGTTGAGCGCGTCCATATCCTCGAAGTAGGCGTCCATGTAGCGCTGCGCCGCCTCGAACGGCGAGATACCTTCGCGCAATCCGGCGGCGATAGTCTTGTCGTCGATATCGGTGAAGTTCTGAATATACCGAACCGGGAAGCCGCGATAGGCCAGGTAACGGCGCACCATATCGTTGACGATGAAGAGGCGCGCATGGCCGAGGTGCGGCTCATTCTTGGGCGTCAGGCCGCAGACATACATCCGCACCGGCAATGTCAGCGGCTCGAACGGTTCTTTACGCCCGGATTCAGTATTGAAGATCTGCATCGTGTATTCTCACTTCCTGCTCTTTGTCCTGTTTGTGTTCTCCCGCGTTGGCACTCCGTCTCCGGCCAGGAGCCGATGATCTCGCTCTAACGTTGCCATTGGCGGTGGGTGGCGCAAGGGAGTTGGTGGCTCGTATTGCCTGCCAGGGAATGCCACATAAGTAGCGTCTCTCAACCCGCAGGCCTAGATACAGAGCGACGAATATTCGCAGCAAAGAGGACACGATGCACCGGGAAGCCTCCTGGCTTCCCGTAGACCAGCATATGAGGATGTTCGACGCGCATAAGATTCGGGCGTCATGCTACCAATCGCTCCAAACGCATTCACGGGCAAGCTCCGTCGACGTTACGACGAAACCTGCGCCTTCATGATGATATCACTGTGTAGTATAGCACAGCGGCCCATATATTTCCCAATGCTCGCCATACCACAAGGGGCAAGAAAGGCGCTACAATCTGGATGGCAACAGGCAAGCACGAGCAGGAGATCCACTCTATGGCGCGGCTCTTGTCGATAGATATTCCCGTGTCGCACGGCGCGCTGGAAGGGTTGCTGCGACTGCCCGACGATGAGGCGGCGCAGCCAGCAATGGTGGCGGTCGTCTGTCACCCACACCCGGCTCACGGCGGGACGATGCATAACAAGGTCGTATTTCGCGTGGCGCAGGCGCTCGGCGATCTGGGGATTCCGGCGCTGCGGTTCAACTTCCGCGGTGTGGGCCGCAGCTCCGGCGCCTATGACGAGGGCAACGGCGAACGTGAAGACGTCTGGGCGGCGCTCGACGAGATCGCGCACCGATACCCTAGCGTGCCGGTCTGCCTCGCAGGCTTCTCTTTCGGCTCCTGGGTCGGGCTGCCCATAGGCTGCGCGGACAGTCGCGTGCGCCAGCTCATCGGCGTTGGCGTCCCCACGTCCCTGCTCACAACCGACGTCCTCGCCGAATGCCGCAAGCCGAAGTTGATCGTGCAGGGTGAGCTCGACCAGTATGGACCACAGAACAGTCTGTTGCCCTGGTATGACGCGCTCCCGGAACCCAAATCGCTCGCCATTGTCCCACAGACCGATCACTTCTTCAACGGCCACCAGAACGAGCTGCAAGACGCCATCCTGACCTATTTTCGTTCCGGAGCGTCGACGCAAGGGAACTTCGTAGCCCAATAAGCGTACTATCTACGTTGGAGGTGAGCGGATTATCAAAAACCGCGACAATCCTGCGACGCAATTCGAGCACGAGCGACGTATAGTATTCATCAATAAGGCGGCAGCCGCCAATTCTGAAGTGAGCCAGAAACATCAGGCCTACGCTAGTACGTCGTTTCTCATGGCGACGCGCAGTAGTCGCCGGATTCTAGCGATTGTGTGATGGATGCGATCAGGAGGAGACACGCGGACTATGGATACCAGACAATGCGCTGGATGCGGTCACAGTTTTGATGCACAGGCCATCTATTGCCCCACCTGTGGCCGACCGAATCCGGCTTTGGCTGGCGCGGGCGGGACCAGCGGGGCGTCGGACGCCACCTACGCGACGACGCCCGTGCAGACTGCCGATGCGACTCTGCCCCCACCGTTGCCCGACTGGTACGACCAGCCCACATCCACCGGCGGAATCGCCGCCCTGGCAACTGGGCCTGTGCTCGCCCCAGAGAAGCCGATTCGCTCGCATAAACGCCGCAATTTCGTGACGGCCATCTCCGCAGTCGTGGTCGTCGGGCTGATTTTGTCCGGCGCCTACTGGGCCTATGCCGCCTTCGCCTCGCGCACCGACGATCAACTGGCGCGCTACTTCCCGTCGTCCACTGTGATGTTTGCCTCGGCGGACCTGGCGGCTGCCGCCAACAATAACTTCAACATCAACCCCCTCGACATGATCGGCGCTCAGGCTTCGGCGCTGCAGAAAGCCACTGGGCTGGACTGGCAGAAAGACGTGGTCCCATGGGCCGGGCCGGATGTTGCCGTCGGCGTCTTCCCGCTGGCCAATTCGCAGCAGGCAGCCGCCAACGCGGCAACGGCAGTGGGGGTTGTGGCATTGATTCAGTCGCGCGATGATAACGCCGCGAAAGCCGCCATTGGCAAGCTGAACGCCCACGAGAGGCAACAGGGGACGACACTACAGCAGTCGAGCTATAACGGATTTACCCTTTACGCCACTGGCTCAGGCTCATCGTCCGGCCTGTATGGGAGCGGTAGCGGCTGGGCGCTCATCGCCAGCAACACCGATGCGGCGCACGCCGTGATCGACCGCATCAACGGCGGCAGCGACTCCCTCAACGACCAGCAGGCGTTCAAGGACGCGATCAGCAACCTGCCGAGCAATCACTTCGGCACATACTATGTGAATCTCCGGCAGGCGCTCGACTCGCTGATCCCCGTCAAGGCGCCGAACGGGCTCGCCAGCGTCAGCGTCCCGTTCATCGAGAGCTATCCGGTCGCGGGTGGCTATCTCGCCTGGAGCGAGACCGGGCAGCGGAGTCAGATCACCTTTAACGCCGTGCGCAATCCAAATATTCCCAATGTCTCGGGCGACACGACGGGCTTCGCTAAACTCGTGCCTTCTGATGCGGTAGCCTATGCAGGTGCGGGCAATCTCGGCAAACTCGTTCAGGCGGTTGTCAGCCAGGTTGGCGTTGCCACAACGGGAGCCGATCCGCTTCAGTCCGCTCTGGGCGTCTCGGCAAGCGATCCGCTGGCGCAGCAGCCAGTGGGTGTGGCAGCCCTGAAGACGAGTGGGAACGCACAGCCTGTCATCTACATCCATGTCAGCGATGACGCCGCCGCGACGCAGTTGATTGGCAAGATTGCCGCAGCACACAACTGGACAGCCACACCAACCAACGTCGCGGGCCGCTCCGCGACGACACTGAGTGATGCGTCTACTGACTCTGGCCAGCCAACGGCAGACGGCGCCCCGGTGAAGACGACCGTGCACGTCGTGGCGGTCGCGTTTACCACAAATAACACGTTGGTCATCGCGCCGGATACCACCTCGGCAACGCTTGTCGCCCAGGTGGCGCAGGGCACCGTCGCGAACCTGACGAGCAACGCGACCTTCCAGAAGATGCTCAAGGCAGCCCCGTCCGGTGCGGCGGTGACGGGCTACGTGAGCGCGGCGGGCTTGCAGTCGCTGATGCATACGACTGATTCCACGTCATCGGGACTGTACTCGCACCTCGATGCGATGACGCTCACGCTCATCTGGAACAATTCGATGCTGCAGGGGACGCTGGATACCGGGCTGCATTCGTAGAAAGTCGAAGATGTAGTGTACGCTATGAGCGCAACGGTCAGGGTGGGGACTTCTCCTCACCCTGATTTTCTTTTGGATAACGTATCGAATGTTGGCACGTGAGGAGTTGCTTCCAGGAGGCAACACGAGGCAACACGAGGCAAACGATAGCGCCTGCCACGCCTGAAGTCACCGAAATGACTGAAGGCACTGAAGGCATGAAGATACATAATCCGCAGGCGTATTCCCAGGCGTAGTTGCAGGCACGGGCGCTGTTCGACGCCAATGTTGCAGTAATTGGCCCGCAGATCATGTTCGGTCAGGATCTCGGCAGCCCCCTGGCCTGATTATTGCCATGTAATACTGTGATGTCACCGACTGACTGATATCGCACACCACAATGTGGGATTGTGCCGTCATCAAGGACATGATGACGTGGGAAGGCTTTCAAGGAAGGCATATGCGAATTGCACAGGTTGCTCCATTACATCTCACCGTTCCACCGCAGAGCTATGGCGGAACGGAACGCTGTATTTACAATCTGACCGAGGCGCTGGTAGAGGCAGGGCATGATGTAACGCTGTTCGCGGCTCGCGGCTCCGAAACGAGCGCACGCCTCATACCGATGCGTGACGACCCGATCCGCTTCAACTCGAAGTTAGATGCGACCGCACTGCATCTGGCGATGCTCCAGCAGGTGTATCGCCGGGCGAGCGAGTTCGACGTCATCCATTCACATCTGGACTATCTGACCCTGCCATTTGCCGCGGCATCAGATACTCCAACGGTCATTACGCTCCATGGACGGCTGGATGGTCCTGAAACCGTCCAGATCCTGCAAACATTCAAAGACTGCAATTACGTCGCCATCAGCGAGAGCCAACGCTCGCAGATCTCTGACCTCAACTGGACCGACACGATATATCATGCCATTGATCTGCGTCCAATCCCGTTTCACGATCAGCCCGGCTCCTATCTCGTTTTTGTCGGACGCATCTCCCCTGAAAAGGGGCCAGATCGGGCAATCCGCATCGCCCAACGCGCGGGAATCCCGCTCAAGATTGCCGCAAAGATTGACCCGGCCAATCGCAGATATTTCGACCAGGTGATCAAGCCACTGCTCGAAGACCCTTCCATTGAGTTCCTGGGACCGGTGAACGAAAAGCGCAAGCAGAGCCTGATGGGACATGCGCTTGCGTTGCTTGAGCCAATTCACTGGCCGGAGCCATTCGGGATGGTCTTCATTGAGTCGCTCGCCTGCGGTACGCCTGTGCTTACCTGCCCGCATGGCTCAGTGCCGGAGCTTTTGCGCGATGGCGTGACCGGCTTCGCATGCGAGTCGGAAGACGACCTCGTCGCAGCGGTGCATCAGGTGAGTCACATATCGCGCGCTGGCTGCCGCGAATATGTGCGGCAGAAGTTTGACATCAATGCAATGGCGTTGGAGTATGTAGAAGTCTATTCGAAGGTTCAACAACGGCGGCGGCTCTTTGCCGTCCCTGCCGAGCGCCCGGCTGATTCATTAGCTGAGCAGCTCGCTGAAACGGAGCAGCATCAGGACAACCTGGATCCGAGTTCGCTGATATCATGACCAATCCAACAGATGGCGCTTCTGACGCAACACTGAAAGCCCTTGACCACGGCCTGACCACCGCCTCAGGCGAGACGACGGACCCCTATGTCCTGCGCGGCGCCGCCAGCACGACTGTCGAGAAGATAGCCCTCAAACAGGGTGATGCCTTTATGGTGACGGATGCGCGCGGTGATATGCCCGTATCCGAACAGGAGACCGGCCTCTTCTGGCATGGAACGCGCTTTCTGCGCACCTGTGACCTGTTTATCGATGGACTGCCGATGGTCACGCTCTCGCACTCAATCTCCGATGAAGAGGGCGCCTGCCAGATCGACCTGACAAATCCCTTCCTCCCGCTGGCAAAGGAGCAGGGGATGTATCAGGGCCTGATTCACCTGCGCCGCCAGATCGATCTGCACAGCCACCAGCTCATCCAAACGTTCCTGCTGACCAGCTTCGACTCCTTGCCTGTGGAGGTGCGGCTCGGTCTGAAGACGGGCGCCGACTTCTTCGACATCTTCGAGGTGCGCGGCATGGAGCGCCCTAGCCGGGGTCAATTGCAGCCACCGCACATGGAAAACGACGAGGTGGTCTTTCGCTATGATGGCCTCGACGGCGTCGAACGCAAGACGCGCGTCTTGCTCGATCCACCTGCCGATCATATCGTCAACGACGGGGTATTCTGGCGGTTGCGCCTCGTGCCGGGCGAAACTGTCCGCTTAGAGGTGGTCGTCAATGTCAGCGAACAGGCGCTACGTGCCGACGAGACGCACACCGAAACGACCGAGAGCGCCTGGGAGGTTGCGGTCGCTCACACGGAACTGCCGGTCGTGCAGAGCGACAATGTCTTCTTCAACCGCGTGCTGACGCGCGGCATGCATGACCTAATCATGATGTGTTCCCCTACGACCGAGGGGCTATTTCCCTTCGGCGGCATACCGTGGTATGTTTGCCCATTCGGGCGCGACTCGCTCATCACCAGTCTGGAGTTCCTGCCCTGGTTTCCCGAGGTGGCGCGCGGCACACTGTCATTCCTGATCGCGCACCAGGGCCAGAAGGAAGACACCTTCACCGAAGAAGAACCCGGACGCATTTTGCATGAATACCGGCGCGGCGAGATGGCCAATTGCCGCGAGATTCCCTTCATCCCGTACTATGGCACCATCGATGCGACGCCGCTATTTCTCATCCTGTTCGAGGCCTACATCCGCTGGACCAACGATACGGAGTTTCTCAAGGCGAACTGGGCTAGCGCCGAGGCCGCGGCTCAGTGGATGCGTCGGTACGGCGACCGCGACGGCGACACGTTCCTCGAATATGTGAAGACCTCGGAGAAAGGTCTGATCAACCAGGGCTGGAAGGATTCGTGGGATAGCATCTCGTATCACGACGGACGGCTCAGCGAACCGCCCATCGCGCTCTGCGAAGTGCAGGGCTATGCCTACGCCGCGTACCGCGCCATGAGCTACCTGGCTGGCCGACTCTCACTGCACAAGGAGCAGGAGAACTGGCACGACGCTGCCCAGACCCTTCAGACCAACTTCCTGCGCGATTTTTGGTGGGAGGAGGAAAACACCTTCTACCTGGCGCTGGATGGCCAGAAGAAACCGTGCAATGTTGTCACCTCGAATGCGGGCCACTGTCTCTGGAGCGGTATCGTGCCTGATGAATGGGGCCAGACAGTCGTAAATCGCCTGCTCGCTGAGGACATGTGCACAAAGTGGGGCATCCGCACGCTCTCCGGCAAGGAACAGCGCTACAACCCCATGAGCTACCACAACGGCTCGGTCTGGCCGCACGACACCGCTATCGTCGGAGCGGGATTCGCGCGGGTTGGGCGCAAGAAAGAGGCGAGCGACCTGCTCGGGCATCTGTACGGGGCCAGCCTCTACTATGAAGGCGCTCGCCTGCCGGAACTGTTCTGCGGATTCACGCGCAGGCACGGCTTCGGCCCGACACGCTATCCGGTCGCGTGTTCGCCACAGTCCTGGGCGGCAGGGTCGCCTTTCCTGCTACTGGGCAGTATCCTTGGCTTCGAGCCGGAGGCCGAGAAGAATCGCCTGATGCTCCGCCAGCCGATGCTCCCCGACTGGCTCGACCACCTGGAGCTGCGCGGGCTGCGGCTGGGCAACCGGCACGCCCACATACGGTTCGCATGTCTGGGCCAAGACACCTCGGTCACGCTTACCGGCGACACTGGCATCGACGTACTTGTTCTGCCCGGATAATCTCGTCTCACGTCATCTCGCGGCGCGCCCGGCCTTCCAGCCACATCCAACTGAGTCGGCCAGCAATTTTGCCTACTCTGTCCTCACATGGCCCAAATCAGCGGCTGGAGCCTGCCTTCGCCGCGCCCGCTGTGCTATTCTTTCCAGGGGAAAGCGTTTGGCGACGCTCTCTGGGTTGACCATGTGCGCGTGTGGTGGAGGAGGCTCATAGCATGACGGCGACACAGCCCCTGGCTCCAGCTCAAACCCCGGTAGAAGAAGTTCAGGAATTCCAGGATAGCGACTCTGCCAGGCCTTCGCGCTCCAGCAAGCCTTTCCTCGCGCGCATCCCCTGGTACGCCTGGGCTGGCCTCGCGCTCAATGTGGCTGCATGGGTGATGTCCTGGGCGCGCATCGGCGAGTGGAATGGGCTGACTATCAACGGCTACACCTACCTCGGCGCGCACATCAACCTGTGGGCGTACACGTTCTTTCCCATCTGGCTGGGATTCATCCTCGTGCTAGACGGCGTCAACGTCGCGCGTAGTGGATCGTCGCCACTGGTGCGAAGCTGGCGTGGCTTCATCCTGCTGTTTCTGCTCTCGATCCCGTTCTGGTGGGTCTTCGAGATTCTGAATATTCCCGTACAAAACTGGCGCTATTTCTTCGACCATCCAATCAATACCAACACACTTTCCGGCTGGATTGAGTACCACACCATCTCATCCCTGTGTTTCAGCACAGTGCTGCCCGCCGTGCTCGAAATCGCCGAGATTCTTGCCAGTTTTGCTTGGTTGCGCCCGCGCCTCGCGCCGCATGATCCCGGCCCAAAGGTCAAGGTATCCACGGCAATTATTCTGATGCTGGTGGGTATCGCGGGTCTCATCCTGCCTTTCACAGCCCCGTATTACGCCTTTGGCCTGCTCTGGGTCGGCGTGACGTTCCTGCTCGACCCAATCAATAACCTGGCGCGCACCAAGTCGGCGCTGGGCCACCTATTGGCGGGCGACTGGCGCTTCTTCGTGCTAATGCCGCTCGCGGCGCTCTGCTGTGGCTTCTTCTGGGAGATGTGGAACTCGCAGGCGCTGCCGAAGTGGATCTACACGATCTCACTGATCGAGAGCTGGCACATCCCCCACCTCTTTGAGATGCCAGTGATCGGCTATTCCGGCTATCTGCCGTTCGGCGTCGAGCTCTTCGTAATGTATCAGTTCGCACTGCTGCTACTGCGGCGTCGCAAGGATGTCCTCACATTTTAGCGGGTGTTAACTCGATATCCTCATATCTCTTCACCCGGTAAATGAGGGTGGAGATGAGCCAGCTTACCAGCAGAATCGCCACGATGAAGAAGCCGACGTTACCCAGGTCGAGGGTATTGTTGACGAAGTGCCAGAAGGGGCCGCCGAGGTTCAGTTCGCCCGAGATCACCTGGAGCACCTCGATGGCGCCGACGACGACCGCCACCAGCACCGAAATCAGCGTGATATTCAGGTTATAGTAGAGTTTGCGCACCGGCTTCACGAACGCCCAGCCGTATGCGCCAAGCATCAGCACGCCGTCTGTGGTGTCGGCCAGCGTCATGCCCGCAGTGAAGAGCAGCGGAAAGACCATGATGAAAAGGAAGGGAACGCCCTGCTGCGCCGAGATAGCGGAAAGCGCCAGCAGCCCCACCTCACTGGCGGTGTCGAAGCCCAGCCCAAACAGGAAGCCGACCGGATACATCAGCCAGCTATCATGCACGAAGCGAAACAGCGGGCGGAAGAAGCGTCCGAGCAAGCCGCGCTGCGCCAAGAAATCCTCGATCTTCTGCTCGTTGTACTCGCCGCCACGGGTGACGCTGCGAAACGTCTTGAAAATGTCGATGAGGATGACGATATTGAGCGCGGCTATCAGGAAGAGGAAGACGGCCGAGACACTTGTCCCGATCAGGCCGCCGACAGCCTGGAAGGTTGGCAGCTCCTTTTGCACGAAGAGCGAGGCGGCGGCAAGCAGCGCACTCAGCAGAATCACGATGGTCGAGTGGCCAAGCGAGAAGAACGTTCCGACCGCGACGGGGCGCTTACCGTCCTGCATCAGTTTGCGGGTGACGTTGTCAATCGCCGAGATGTGATCGGCATCTACGGCGTGACGCAGCCCCAGGCCATATGCCACAAACCCAAGCGTAATGAACCGGGGATCATTGAGCCTGACTGACGCCAGCACCGCCAGCACCCAGGCGACGATATTCGCCGCGATCAACACCGCATAGATGGCGAAGATGCGTGTCCGCAGGCCCGAATCACCGGTGCGAAGCACGCGCCACAGCCCCGAGAACATCGTCGCCTCCTTCATACTCCCCCTGCTACCCATGGAGCGCGTGCCGAGTGTCTGGATAGAGGATAGCAGCGCACCGCGGCTTGTTGCAAATCTTCGCATCTGTATAGATTCGCAAGTGGCATTGCTCGGGCGAGTCACCTTTACCTTCTCATTGGCAGGGGTAAATCGGATGTGGGGAACGCTCAGCGGCCCTTGTTTGCCAGCGCGGCCTGGCATTCGCGGCAGGTGCCGAAGAGCGCAAGGTGGCGCGCATTGGTGAGGAAACCGTAGTCGCGCAAAATGCTCTCATGGACAGGCTGGAGCGCAACATCATCCACCTCCAGCACAGCGTGGCAGCGCTCACAGACGAGATGATGATGGGGAACATCGCCGACGAGCTCGAAGAAGCTGACGCCACTGCCAAAGTCTGTCTGTGCCACCACGCCGATCGAGATGAACAGATCGAGCGTGCGATAGACCGTCGCGAGGTTGATCGCCGGATAGCGCGCCGCAGCCCATTGCAAAATCTCGTCGGCGGAGATGTGGCCGCTATGGGCCGCCAACGCATCGAGCACGATCAGTCGTTGCGGCGTCACCCGCAGGCCGTGGTTGCGCAGGCGCTCCACATAGGATGGCTCAGATTTCGCACCCGGCTGCCTGGCGTCCATGACATTTCATCCTGTTCCGTGCAAAGAAGCACAATGCGTCGCGGCTATCATGAGTACCAGTGTACTCGAATATCTCCAAACATGGTCATCAACCCTTAGTATCTGCCGAACTTCCCGCATGCGCAAGCGACCTGCCCGCGCCAGACGTGCGGTGTGCGACTCAGCCATACTGCGTAGATGTGAGCTATCTCATAGGCCGAGAGGAATATTTCGCCGCACTCTATGCGTAGTTATCAATTAGGAGGCAATGAGGTACAGCGTCGCCAGCTTCTTCCAGCAGAGCGTCTCTGGCAGAATCGTCAGCCAGTGGCTAATGCTACAGCGCCGCTGTGGTAGTATATGGTCGGAATCCAGGGAGGAAGTAGAGGTCATTCGGCGTGCAGTATGTTTTCACTCTACCAGAGCACCGGCAGGCGGCGGTCGTGGCCGTCAGCGCATTTGACGGCGTACACGTTCGACATCAACGGTTGCTGGCTGAGACTATCACAGTTGCCAGGCAGCTCGGTGTGGCGCCGGTCGCCCTGCTTCCCTGGCCGTCAACGATGGATGAGCCACGCACGACGAATGACCCGGCACGCGATGACCTGCTGACGACCCTTGATGAGCGACTTGCCCTACTGGCGCGCATCGCGCCCGACGCGCGGCCAGTGGTACTTGCGGCAGACGCGGCGCAGCCATGGTCACCCACGTCGCTAGCCGAACGTATTACGAACGGTTGGGATGTGCGATGCTTGGTGATAGACCCGTCGGCAGACGAGGAGCTTTGTGGCATGCAACTTGCCGCCGTGGCCCACCAACGCGGAGCAGCTGTTACCTCCCTCCCGAAAGAAGAGACCGCTGTTTCGGTGGGCGCGCAGATTCGCGACGCGCTCACAGAGGGACGTATCGCGGAGGCAACGCGGCAACTGACGTATGAGTATGCGCTTTCGGCGGAAGTTGTCAGCGGGGATCGGCGTGGGCGGCTGCTCGGTTTCCCGACGGCCAACCTGCGTGTCGACGCCAACAAGCTCTTGCCCGCCAATGGCATCTACGCTGTACGTGTGGGGCTGCCTGGCGACCCGTGCGTATCGCGCCCGGCGGTGGCAAGTGTCGGCGTTCGCCCAACCTTCGGCGATCACAACGCGCGCCTGGTTGAGGTACATCTGCTCGATCTGAGTATGGATCTCTATGGAGTGCGCATCGAGACGACATTCGTCGAGTGGCTGCGATCAGAGGAACGCTTTGACAGCGTCGAGGCGCTGATTCGCCAGATGACGGAGGACGTCGCGCAGGCGCGCCTGCATCTTGGGAGTGTTCATCAGGCGTCGGAGAGTGGCCAGAGTTCACTCAGACGCCAGCCCGTGCATCAGGGTGATGCCCATCCGTAATGGGGGAGGACTCATAAAATATGGGCATTGTCGGTAAGTTCGAATCCGCCATGCGCGGTCTGGTCGAGGGGACGTTTGGCCGCTTGATTCGGACCTCGCTTCAGCGCGACGAATTTGGTCCCCAAGTTGAGCGCGCGATGGAAAGTCATCTGCGCGGCAGCCCCAATGGGCGCGAGGCGCCGACACTCTACGATATTTACCTGAGTATCAAAGACTACGGTGTGTATGGGAGGGACACCAGGCTCGCTCAGGAGTTGTCCAACCAACTGGTGCAGATGGCGCGCGAGCGGAACTACTGGCTCGAGCGCAACCCAGTCATTCGGTTCCACGAGGACCCGCACGTCATCACCGGGCAAATGCGGGTGGCATCATTCCTCCTCGATGAAGAGGAGGCGCCTCCATCCGGGGTCGCCAGCATGGATGAGACACGTTCCATAGCGCCGGGCGAGATCCAGCAACTCAACGACGAAATTGCCCGCGAGCAGGCGCGCAACCAGGCGAACGTCTCATTGCCACCGGCGTGGCTGACGCTATTTCGCCCCACTCGTGGGCAGCCGATGCGTCTGCTGACCTCTCCTATTCACATCGGGCGACATCTCTCAAACGAAATCATCGTCAACGATAAACGCGTCTCGCGTCACCATGCGGAGATTCGCTACGAACGCGGGCAGTTCGTGCTGTATGATCTCAGCTCTACGAACGGGGTCAAGATCAATGGGGTGCCAACCCGCCAACCCGTACCCTTGCGCAACAATGATTTGATTACCGTGGGTAGCCACGAGTTTGTCTTCCAGCGGAGGTAGCTTCGGTTGGATACTTATACCGTTTTGCTCATACTGCGCATCGCGCTGGTTGCCATCCTCTATCTGGTCATCCTGCGGGTCGTCGCGGTGGCGCGTCGGGAAATGAAACTGGTGGAGCGCGCGCCCGCAGCAGTGACGCGCGGCAAAGACATCGTGGGCCATCTTGTCGTCATCGACAGCGGCTCGACCGCGCTGCGACCCGGCGCGCGACTGGATATCGAGCCAATCACGACGATTGGGCGCTCGCCCACCAATACCATCGTGCTGGACAGCACCTTCGTCTCCACCGAGCACACGCGCATCCTCTTCAGGGATCGCTCGCTCTGGGTTGAAGATATGAGCAGCCGCAATGGCACTCTGGTGGACCAAAACCGCATTTCCGAGGCGGTTGCCGTGACGCCAGGAACCATTCTTCAGGTGGGCGATGTTCGCTTCAAGTTCGCCATTTAGCCGGACCAGTCTCAGGAGAGAGTGAACCGATGATCTATCGTCGCCGTTATCGCTGGACCGAGATGGGTCTGCTGCTGTTTCCGGCAGCATTTATGGCCGTGGCGCTGATTGAGCTACAGTTGGCCCAAAACGCCTCGACACCACTAACACGCAATATTCTCAATCCACTTGATACGCTTGGGCCAGCCATCGGCCTCGTGTTCGCGCTTGCCGTGACGCACGTCTTGCTCAATCTCTTCGCGCCGGATTCCGACCAGACGTTGCTCCCAATCGCGGGAATGCTGGCCAGCATCGGCGTCATCATGGCGATACGCATCGGGTCGTCACCAGGATTCGATGTGCTCTCGCTCGGAGCCAAGCAGCTCGCCTGGGTAATCCTGGGTCTGGGCTTTTGTGTTGGTACCGTCATCCTGACGCGCGACCTGCGCTGGGTGCGCAACTATAAGTATACGTGGGCGGTGGTGGGCCTGGCTCTCGTCGCTGTTACTCTGGTGAACGCCATTCGCAATTTCGACCCAAACACGCCAAGCCGCGACGTCCTCACCATCGGAGTCGGTGGGCTGTCATTCCAGCCATCGGAACTCGTAAAAATATGCCTGGTCGTCTTCTTTGCCGGTTATCTTAGCGAGAACCAGGAAATGCTCACCAGTGGATCCATTCCAATCGGCGGCATCAAGCTACCACCTTTGAAGCAGTTAGGACCCCTGCTCTTCATGCTTGGGCTGGCGCTGATCATTGCGGTTGGTATCCGTGAGCTGGGTCTGGCGCTCTTAATCTTTGGCATGGTGCTTTCGATGACCTACGCGGCGACCAGCCGCAAGGTCTATGTGTTTGGCGGTCTGGCGCTCTTTACCGTCGGCGCGGTGATTGCCTTCTCGGTCTTTAGCTACGCGCGGGTACGCCTGAACATTGTCTCCAATGCGTTCGATCCAAATGTTGCAACGAACAACGGCTACCAAATCGTGCAGGGGCTGATCGCGTTTGGGTCGGGAGGCGTCTTTGGCTCTGGCCTGGGTCTTGGTCACCCAACGTTCGTTCCTGCCTCCAATACTGACTACATCGCTGCGGCATTTGGCGAAGAGTTTGGCTTCGCGGGCTTGCTGGCATTGTTAGGGTTGTTCATGCTGCTCGTGTTTCGTGGCATGTTCGTCGCGTTGCGCTCCCGCGACTCGTTCAACCAATTGATGGCCGTTGGCCTGACCTCCGTCTTCGCGCTGCAAACGCTCGTCATTGTAGCCGGTAATCTCAAACTGATGCCGCTGACCGGTGTTCCACTGCCATTTGTGGCGTATGGCGGCAGTTCGGTCATCGCTAACTTCATCATTATTGGCTTTCTGTTACGACTCTCGGAGAAGAAGACGTAGCGTGCAATCGGTGGCTTGGCTCGCATGTCATGTGTCACTCATATGTCGCACGGATCGGCGCGTATTCAGGTCAGACCCGGATCTGATTCGAGTAGGTGACAGATGCAACGAGACAATGGTAGAGTGGGTCAGACAGAAACGAACCGGATCTCCTCCCTGACGGGAAGTGCGCATGCGCGCAGAGGTGTCTTGCCGAGGAGCATGGAGTGACCAACACGGCGAACCTGACCGCATCACAACCATCCGCTGAACAGCACGCCGGCCACCGGCTTAGCGCTTTCCTCTGCTGGGCTGTCGTCTTCGCCGATATTGGTACCTCGGTATACTACGTGCCGGGCATCTTGTGGAGGCAAGTCGCATGGCAATCCGGCCTCTTTGTGACACTCACGCTGGTGGCCTTCACGCTTCTTATCTTCGTCTACGCTGAAGTTAGCGTCCGCTTTCCCGAGGGCGGGGGCGTCGTCACCGCAGCCGCCAATGGGCTTGCTCCCTGGGCAGGTGTCATCGGCGGTATGTTTATCCTGACATCCTACTTTCTCACATCCGCGATCAGCTCGCTCTCCGGTCTCCTCTATTTTTCCACCGTTTTCGAAGCGATCTCAGATTACGTCTTGCCAATTACCGTGATTGTGGTCATCATGCTCGGACTGCTCAACTTCTGGGGCATCAGAGAGTCGGCGACAGTCAGCGCGGTTATCGCCGTGGCGGCTCTTGCAAGTGACGTACTGATACTGGTTGTTGTGGTTCTCAATGTGCCGATGTCGGTGATCGAGCAAGTCATTCAGAAGGTCTTTTCTGGCCAGCTGGGTGGTGTTGCCATTCTCATCGGATTCTCTGGGGCATTTCTGGCATTCTCCGGGCTAGAAAGCATCTCCCAGCTCTCACCGGTGATGGCGCTTCCACGCGGCAAGACCGTCTCAAGAGCGCTGGTCCTCGTCGCCATTACCGTCGGTGTCACCAGCCCACTGCTCACGATCTTTTCTACCGTATTGCTCAACTCACCCGAACTGCTCGCGAATACTTCGATCCGCCTGGAAATCGCTCCAACCCCTGAGACCTTTATCTCCGATCTTGGCGGAACCTATGGAGGAACCGTGTTGCTGGTGGGAACAGCTATTGCCGCTTCCACCCTGCTGGTCTTCGCCTGCAATACCGCCATCATCGGCGCGTATCATGTCTTCATGGCGCTTTCGCGCATGGGCTACCTGCCAGGTTTCGTCACCGCCATCAATAGCTGGCGCGGGACGCCACACTTCGCCATTTTGCTGGCGACAGCGATCCCGATCATCGTCCTGCTCGGCGTTCAGGGGCAGATAGACATTCTCGGCGATTTGTACGCTTTCGGGCTTCTGGGCGCTTTTTTGATTACCTGTCTCTCGATCACCGTCATCCGCTACCGCGAACGTCATAACGCTTCGCATATCGGCTCAGTGCAGGCCGCTGAACAGGCTGCCGGTCTTGGCGCGGCCCAGCCTACAGGTGAGCCATGGCACAGGCGGATCGCCAATGCAACAGGCGCTCGAATGCATCCACAGGTCGCCGCGCGGCTACGCGCCGTTGGCGCTCAAACCCAGCGGCGTATCAGTCCGTGGAGCAAACGCGCCAAGGATGCGTGGCCAACCACGAAATACTACCTTGGTATCGTGACCACTCTTCTTGTGGCCATCGCCTGGCTGACAAACCTCATCGCGAAGCCACTCGCAACGGTGTTTGGCGGCGGGTTCACCGTGCTGGGCGTGGGCGTGGCGCTTCTGTATCACCAGCGGCTGGTGCGGCAAGGTCAGGCGCCAGTCGCTCCTATGCAAATACTCCAGCGGATGAGCGATTCGTTACTGGTCGCGCTTTCATCAGCCAGTGCGTTTAACCGCCAAGTGATCGACGCGGCCATCGAGACCGCCGACGAGCATCAACTGGTCTTTCTCTATCTCTCGCGCAAGCCAACACAGTCGCCGCGCTTCATGCAAATCGCTGATCCCTATCTGACTGATGCCGAAGCCCAGCGCACACTCACCTATGCATCCAACAAGGCCAAACGCGCTGGTCTGAAGACATCCTTCATCTATCGTCTGGGCGGCGCGGGCCAGGTGATCGATATCTGGCGCATCATTCGCCCGGATGAAATTATTGCCGAGGCGGAAATTGCCAAGAAGGTGTCAAAGTACGTTCCGCCCGACTATGTGCGCTTCCAGCAGTTCGACGATGTGCGCGTCGCGCATTATGTGCGTCACCAACCTCCCCGTGGCTACCAGACACCACTGCCGGGTACAGGAAGCGGCATTACCATTGGTGGGCAGGCACGCGATGTTCCAGCAACCGCGAGGCAACCATCCGCTGAGCAGTCTCCCCCGCGGCGCCAGCGTCCTATCGAGGTTCCACCGCTAGAGCCGCCGGTGGTAGCAGACGATGCGGCGTCTGCTGACGTTTCCGCGGATGACGAAGAGTGGATCTGGACGGGGACCGATCTCGTCCGTAAGAACCCGCAAGACCATGAATCGGCAGATGGCTGATAGCCAGGCTTCCAGACGCTTGTCCCTAGCGACGAATGGTCTGCTCCTCGCGCGCGAGGTTGGTTAGCTGGGTCAGGGCGTCCTCCCAGTCGCGGATGGATCGTGCCACCCACGCCGCCGTATCTGGCGTCACCACCTGGGGCTGTCTGGCTCCCAGATGCGCGAGAGCAGCCAGAGGATTGCGCTTCACGCCCAGGCGCGCCAGTGTCTCGCGTGCCTGGGCAAGCTGCGCCTGCACCCACACAATATCGGCCCGAATCGAGTGATCGTCCTGGGCATCGAGAAGGCGCAATAGACTGATCCCCATCATCAACCCAGGCGACTCACTGGCTGACTCAGTGATGTGGTGAGGAACAATATGCCCCTGAAGGGCCGACGACAATTCATACAGCCCGTGATAGAGCGTTGCCATCGGCAAGACACCCGCGGGCGGCAGGGTGTAGAGCGCGTGCAGTGTCAGCGCCAGTTGCTCCGCGATGGCCTCGATGGAAATGCCCAATTGAGCCTCTATTGCGTGACGATAGCTATAGCCACAGCGGCGCAAACGGAGCTCAACCGGTTCGCCGGTTAACGCGAACCCAGAGAACATCGGCCACCACGGCTCTGATACAGTATCGGCCAACTGCGCCTGGGGATGGCGCGCTTCGAGCGCACTCAAATAGCCCTGCGTCGCGACTTCCAGCGAGGCCGCCACGGCACAGATACGCTTGCATGAATCGTCTAATTGCCGTAGAAACTGATCTGCCACGGCGTGCGTCGCGCCAGCCAACGACGCTTCCGCGCCGGTCAACAACAGGAAAAACTCGGCTTCAACGCCAACCTCGCCCAGCGCCCTGGCCAACATCAGCTGTGGCTCGTCTATACCAGGCAAGCGCAGGCCCACATACAGACGCTGCTCCCACCCACCAGGCTTCGTCATATTCTTCCCTTCTCAGGATGTCCCCCTAGTTGCCGCTCAATTGTACGCCTGCCGCTTCATATAGACAATCCTCATGGGCGCACTTTCCCAGCAGAGACTCGCGCACTACCACCGCTCGCTTGACATAGCAACCGGTGGCTCGTAGAATGCCAGATTGAAACATCTGTTTTGAGGCTCTGGCGCCAACATAGACCCAAGCGCGCGGAATACCGCAAATTAGCAGGAAATTCCCTATGACGGACGACGAAAATGATGTTGTCGAGCTCTTGCGGCGCCATGTAGAGACACTGCGTCAGCAACTGGGCAAAGCGTCGGGGTTGGAGGGTGAGCCGGACGATGGCAGCGACGCCACCCTGCTCATCGAATCCCTGGCCGGGCTGCCGTCCGATATCTCTTTCCAACGCTTTGAGGAATCGGGCCGCGCGCTTGCGCATCAGGGCGGTCGGCTTGAAATGCGCCTCCAGGGCATTCGCGTCTGGAGTTGCGCGCTTGCCGATGTGCTTGGCGAGCAGTTTGCGACCAGCCCAGCAATATATGCACGGGCGCTTCGTTCATTGTTTGAGATCACCACACAGGCTACCGTCGCCATCAGCCGGGGATGGCGGGACGCGCAGAATGAGCTGACAGACAGTGAGGCGGAGCGCGCACGTCGCGGCATGACCCGTATGCAGGCGCTACAGCGCATCAACTCCGCCGCCAACTCCACGCTCGATCTCGATCAAACACTTGCGACTACGGCCCTCGCCGTCGCCGAGGAGATGGATGCCGACCTCTGCTCGATCTATCTCTTCGATGAAGTAACTCGCGAGCTGGCGCTGCGGGCAACCAACGGCCCTCGCAATGTGAGCCACCATGCCCTCGCGCTCGGCATGGGATACACCGGCTATGTCGCCGAGCATGGGCGTCCGCTACTGCTGCGCGACGCGCTCAGCGATCATCGCTTTGCCGCGGAGGCCCAGGCCTATGAGACGCCCTATGCGGGACTTCTCTCCGTTCCCATTATCTTCTTCACCGCCGAAAAGTTGCAGGGCGTCATCAGCGTGCAGACGCGCGAGCCGCATCTATTCACCGACGACGAGTTGAGCTTTCTGGAAATCGTCGCCGGGCAGATCGCGATGAGCATCGAAAACGGTCGCATCTACGCCCAGACCGATGAGGAGCTACGGCGGCGAGTGCACCAGCTGAATATGCTCTATCGTGTCTCTACACTGGTCGCCTCGACACTCGTCTTCGAGAATGTGCTCCATACCATCGTTGCCCAGGCTGTCCAGCTCAGTGGCGCCGATCGCTCGGTCCTCTTTGAGCTTGACCATACCAACAAGAAGCTTTCGACCGTTGCGACCCACGGCTTCGAACAACTGGAGGCGGCGCGCGCTGAAGTGCCCGTCGGTCAGTGCTGCGTCGGGCGAGTCGTTCAGACGGGGACATCGAGTCTGAAGCTCGATTGTATGCGCACCGATGAGGGGTGCTTCCTCTATGGTCATCCCGAAGCAATCGAAGACCAGCATGCCGTCCTCTGCGTGCCGCTGAACGCGCGCCAGGGACCGGTCGGCTCGCTCTGCATCTTCAGCAGCCAGCGCTATATGCTCAATGATCACCAGTTACAGCTTGTGACGACATTCGCCAATGTCGCGGCCATCGCTATGGAGAATGCCCGGCTCTTCGAGCAGACGCGCGAGGGACTGCGTATCAAAGAAACGCTATTGAGCGAGATGCATCATCGGGTAAAGAACAACCTGACACAAATATCCAGCATCCTCAATATGCGCAGGCGACGGAGCCAGAATCCCGAGGTGCAGCAGATATTGCTCGAAAGCGTCGAACGCATCCAGGGCATCGCCGCGACGCACGACCTGCTCTCGACCAATCAGCTGGGGGTCGCGCGCATCGATGAGATTGCCCGTAAGATTGCCATGATTGTGCAGGCCAATCTTGTCCCGCCCCATATGACAATCCGCTTTCACGTCGGCACGGTTCCTTATTACCTGCCGACCGAGGAGGCGACGACGCTGGCTATCGTGCTCAATGAGCTCATTGCCAACGCCATCGAACATGGCTTTGAGGGACGCGAGCGTGGCGAGATTCGTATCAGCGCCGCGCGTGAGAGTGATCGGTTGATGGTTCGGGTCGCGGACGATGGTACCGGACTGCCCGCGGATGCGTCACGGGCGACGGAGGGACTGGGACTTCAACTGGTGCGCGGGCTGGTCGAAACCGGGCTACGCGGCACGTTCACACTCTCGCAAAACACGGGTGATCCTGATATTGGCGAACGTACCGATGGAGCGACTGATCCGGTTCTGGCGGCAGTCTCGGCATCGCGGGAAGGATTCGCCGCAGTTGCGGAACGAAGCTGGGCGATTGCCGAGTTTTCGATTGCGGCGGCGTTGCTCGATACCGTCGAGCCTGCCAGCGCCTCATCCGCCTCATCGCGCCAGATTGACGCGGGTAATCGCTAGCTTTCGCTGACGGGCGCGCTGGTGTTCTCGCCGGTCACGTAGTCGGATGGTGTCGTGCGCGTCTGGCGGGTCTTGCGCGCACGCATCGCCCCTGGCCGCCCACCGAGCCACCCCATCAGCGCGGCGATTCCCAGCGGGATGGTCACGGTAACAAAGAGCGCCATCGCCTGCATGCCGAAACCGCCTGGCATATTCGCATCCTGAGTGAGGACATTTGAGGCGCTGCCCGGAGCGTAGATGGTGATCAAGACGCCGTAGATGGCGAATGTTACCATTCCAGCGAGCGCGCCCATCCCAGCGTTCAAGGTCTCCCGCCCAGTAAAGAAGCCCGCGGCTGAAAAAGCGAACAGCAGCAGAAAGAGACTCCCACAGCCGAGCGTCAATTTGCCAGGGCTATCGAGCGAGGCAGGGCCATTGCCAAATGCCGCCATACCAAGCACCGTTAACCCAATGCCTAACAAGAGATATGAGGCCACTCCGACCAGAGCGCCCCACTTTATCGCAGCACGCATTGTCCACCTGTTTCCCCGGTATTCCGCCGATCAGTCTATGACACGCATAGGACCGCGCCATCTGTGTGATTATAGTGCCTTGCGGCGCGGTCACTGCCACATTGCCGCCGTTTGTTCAAATGTAACCTGCCAGGCGCGGCTACCGCACGCTGGCGCTCGTCGCGCTTTCGATATACTATGCACTACGATGGCGCGACAACGATGCGCGCCTCGAACAGTGACGTTCATCGCCGTCTCGGAGGGAAACTCCCGGAGGGCCATTGTGCGGCGAAAGTCGCAGGGCGGGACGCGCCGCCGCGAGGACATATGCGCTACTACCAGAACATTCTCGAAACCATCGGACGCACACCACTGATCCGCCTGAATCGGGTTACTCAAGACCTATCGGCGACCGTGCTGGCAAAGGTCGAATTCTTCAATCCAGGCGGCAGTGTCAAAGACCGGATTGGCCTCTCACTAGTAGAGGCGTGCGAGCGGTCTGGCAAGCTCAAACCCGGCGGGACCATAATCGAGCCAACCAGTGGCAACACCGGCACCGGGCTGGCGCTGGCCGCGGCGATCAAGGGCTACCATCTCATCTGCGTGATGACTGATAAAGTGGCCGAGGAAAAACGCAGCCTCCTACGCGCGCTGGGCGCTGAAGTGGTAATTTGCCCCAACAGTGTTCCCTCCGACTCGCCGGAGAGCTACCGCAATGTCGCGGCGCGGCTCGCCCGTGAGATTCCGGGCGCGTGCAGCCCCGACCAATACTCAAACCCCGCCAACCCACTCTCGCACTATCGCACCACCGGGCCAGAAATCTGGGACGATACCGACGGCAAAGTGACCGCTTTCGTGGCGGGCGTTGGCACGGCTGGAACGATCATCGGCACGGCGCGCTATCTCAAGGAACGCGACCCGAAGATACAGATTATCGGCGCTGATCCGGCGGGCTCCATCTATTCCCATGACGAAATCCGCCCCTATAAGGTGGAAGGGATTGGCCAGGACGCCTATCCAGCCAACTGGGACGAGTCGGTCGTCGACCGGGTCATTCGTGTGGATGACCGCACCTCGTTCCACCTGGCGCGGCGTCTTGCCCGCGAGGAAGGGATGCTCTGCGGTGGGTCGGCTGGCACAGCAGTTGCCGCGGCGCTGGAATATGCAAGGGACCGCGGGCCGGATGATCTGATCGTGGTGCTGCTGCCAGATACCGGACGTGGCTATTTGTCGAAGCAGTATAACGAGACGTGGCTGCGTGAGAACGGCTTCCTTGAAGTCCCCGCGCAACCCACGCTCGCGGATGTGCTGGCATTTCGACGTCAGTCGGAGCCTGCGCTGCCCGCTGTCATTGGCGTTGCCCCAGGCGATCCCGTGACAACGGCTATCGAGCGATTCCACCGGTATAGCATCTCGCAGCTCCCCGTGATCGAAGACGGCAAAGTCGTCGGATCGCTCACCGAGACATCATTGTTGCAGCGCCTCGCGGCTGGCGAACCACTGGAGGGGCGCGTCGTCGGCGACTGGCAGGATGCGCCGCTGCCTGCGATGGCCGAGAGCGCCACCGTGCGCGAGGCCTATACGCTCTTCGCTGGCGGTCAGACTGCAATCGCGGTGACCGGAGCCGATGGGCTGAGCGGCGTCGTCTCCAAGAGCGATCTGATGGAATTCTGGGCGCGCAACGCATAGGGTACCACTCTATACCGCTATGCCGAGGAGAATCCTATGTCCGCCTCGCCTGCTGGAAAAACGGCGCTCTTGATTCAACCAGGGCAAACCGTGCCCAGTTTCGCCTTGCCCGACGCAAACGGCGCTCTCATTCGACTCAGATCGTTCAGACAGCGCCGTCCTGTTCTGCTCGCGCTGCTGCACAGCCCAACCTGCCCAGAGTGCCATGCCTGGCTGTCAACGCTTGCTCCCGAACGCGAAGAACTCGACTACCTCACTGTGCAGCCGCTGCTCATCCTCCCGGACGACTCAGCGACGCTATCTGCGCTCCAACATGAGCTAGCTCTCCCCGGACAACTCCTGTCTGACCCGGGCAATGTAGCACGAGGCATCTATGTGCGCATCGTGGAACCGCAAGCGTCTCCGAGTGTGGCGCTGGTCGCGGTTGGCCGCTACAATGAGTGCCTCGATGCATGGGTTGCCGACGAACCCTCGCAGTGGCCCTCGCTGGCCGAGCTCATAGCTACCTTCGCATTTGCCGAGCAGGGAGACTGTGCATGTGGACTCCCCATCTGGCCCGACACGTAAATGCTGTTACGAACGCCGCTCAATCAATCTCAGCCAATCTCAGCGCGTCTTGTGTGAGATTGCTCACACCAGGTACGTAATAATTGGCAAGTCCGCTGAAATGCGTAGCGGATTCAAGCCGTGCTGACGTTCAGCGCAAGCGTTGCGTAGCGTCGGCCAGAGCGGATTCGTAGGAGGCTCGCCAGAATGCTCAGACAGCGCAATCTCTGGTATCTCCTGGCGGTTGGATTGCTGCTGATGGTGACGGCACTATCAGCCTGCGGACCTACCGCCAGCACTAGTAACACTGGCCCAAAACAGGGCGGCAGCATCATCGATGGTGTGCAGGAAGAAGCGAACAGCATCATGCCTGCCCAGTCTACCGAGACATTCGCGGATCTTGTTGATGCGGCAATCTGGGCATCGCTGGTCTATACAAATGACCAGTTCCAGTTATCTCCCGGGCTGCTCACACAAGTCCCAAGCACCACCAATGGCGGTATCGTCGTTTCTGGTAGCACGGAGACCTTCAACCTTCATCTGCGTCCGAATCTGAAGTGGTCGGACGGACAGCCGCTCACCTCGGCTGACGTTTCCTTCGCTATCAAAACCTTTTCGGATCCCGCCTATGGGGACAAGCAGGGCTTCCCTGCTGCAGACATCGCCAGCGTCGACACGCCCGATGCCAGCACGGTGGTGATCCATCTCAACAAGATCAATGTCGCCTTCCTGACATTGGCCTTGACCGATCCGCTCATCTTCACCCCGCTGCCACAGCACATCTATCAGAACACCGCCCCTGGTGACATCGCCAAGGTCTTCACACCTCAGGTGACCAGCGGCCCATTCACGGTCTCTGACCATGTCAAGGGCGACCACATCACGGTCACTCGGAACAAGAACTACTACCAGGCAGGCAAACCGTATCTGAACCAGGTCACGTTCAAGTTCTTCCCTGACGCCGAGACGCAGGTCAAAGCGCTCCAGGCTGGTCAGATCGACACTGCCTACTTCCTGCCGGTGACCGATGTCGACACGCTGAAGAACATCCCTGGTTACAACCTCTTCACGCCGAAGCAGTCGCCAAACTATGAGGCGCTCTACTTCAACCTGAGCAACCCGACGCTGGCCGACCCCAAGGTGCGGCAGGCGCTGGCAATGAGCTTCGACGTCAAGCAGGAGATCACAACCATCCAGAAGGGCAACGCTGTCCCAACCTGCGATGATGATACGGGTACATTCGCCCACGAGCCAAACCTTGTTAGTGCAGACGGCTACTGCCCGTATGGCCCAGACGCGAGCGCTAAGGTCGATCCTGCCGCAGCCAAGGCTCTCCTCGAGAGTGATGGCTATACCATGGATAGCAAAGGCTACTATGCCAAGGGTGGCAAGGAACTCGAGCTCCGCATTTCCACCACGGCTGGCCGCCAATATCGCCTCGACTCCGAGCAGTTGGCGCAGGCCGCCTGGAAGAACATCGGTGTCAAGATCGATGTCGTCAACTTCCCGTCGTCTGACTTCTTTGGCCCGATCCTGTTCCCATCTGATCACAAGTACGACAAGAGCAATAACCAGTGGGATATTGCTGAGTTCGAGAACTCGATCGGCGTCGACCCAGACAACCACCTGATCTGGACCTCGACACAGGTACCATCCCAAGGTGGCCAGAACCTCACATACTCCAACAATCCGCAGGTGGATCAGTGGGAAGCT
>DATBIB010000140.1:0-10859 GCA_036557205.1 Ktedonobacterales bacterium
AGCGGACAAAGATACCCCCGAGAGACTGGCAAAATGGCACTGACTGGTCAGTTATGATACCAGGTGCTAGTGAAATGCCCTCCGTGAAATGCCCTCCGTGAAATGCCCTCCCCGGCGTTCCAGGGAGGGCAGTTTTCGTTATCCAGCACCATCACTGCGGTGAACTAGGGTCACTGGGGCGTGGCTGGTTCGCCGAAGGCAGCGGCGTGGTGGGCGGCTGCGGCTGCCCAAACGGCTCGGAGAGCGGAGGTGGCGGCGTACCCGTCGACGGCGCTGGCGCTGGTGTCGCCGAAGGATTGCCGTTGGGTGCGATACGATGGGATGCTACCGTCAGTAACTCGCGTAGCGGCTCGATGAGATCGATGGGCAAAGGGAAGATAATTGTTGAATTCTTTTCGACCGCGATCTCGGTCAGCGTTTGCAGGTAACGCAGCTGAAGCGCGGCTGGCTCCGTCGAGATAACCTGGGCCGCGTCGGCGAGCGTCTGTGCCGCCTGGAACTCGCCCTGGGCCAGCAGCACCTTGGCCCGCTTCTCGCGCTCGGCCTCCGCCTGTTTCGCCATCGCGCGCTGCATCGTCTGTGGCAGCTCAACGTCCTTCACCTCTACGGCGGTCACCTTGATGCCCCAGCGCTCGGTATGCTCATCGATGATCTGCTGCACCGAGCGGTTGATCTGCTCGCGGCTGGCCAGCAGTTGGTCAAGCTCCGACTGGCCCATCACATTGCGCAGCGTCGTCTGGGCAATCTGCACCGTCGCGCGGTAGTAGTCCAGCACATTATTGACGGCGTCGCTGGGATTGACTACGTAAAAGTAGACGACCGCGCTCACCCGCACCGTCACGTTATCGCGGGTGACGCCCTCCTGCGGCGGCAGCTCGATGGTGATGATACGCAGGTCGATCTTGCGCATCGTGCTGATGAACGGCGGCACCCAAAAGACGCCCGGCCCCTTCGCGCCACGTAGGCGCCCGAGCACAAAGATGACGCCGCGCTCGTACTGATTCACCACGCGCAGACCCGCCAGAATGAACAGCAGGAGCAAGACCACGATGATAGCGCCCGCGACACTCAAGGTAACTGGATCCACCTCATCCCCTCATTTCTGTCATCACGTCCGCCACTACTGCCATTACTTATGACGGCGCGACACTCCCACCTCATCCGCAGTTGGCTCAACCAGGACTTTTAGTCCCTCCACGCGCATCACCCGTACCGACGCGCCCGCCTCGATGGGCGGCGCGTCCGATTGCGCGAGGCGGGCGCTCCAATCCTCACCCATGACGCGCACGCGACCCTCCGGCGCCAGCGAGGTCAGCACCGTCGCCGGCTGGCCAACCAGTCCGGCGCTGCCCGTGCGCACCGGCCAGCGCTGCGAGCGGATCACGAATTGCAAGACGATGAGCGCAATCAGACCGACGCCAATCACCACTCCACCGATGATCACTGGACTGAGTGGCTGCGCGGACCGGTCCACACCCGTGTCGAAGAAGATGAACGAGCCGAGCGCCAGACTGACTAACGCCCCCACCGAGAGAACACCATGGGTCGGTACGCGCACATCTATCGCCAGCAGCACAATCGCCAGCAGCATCAGCGCCAGCCCTGCCCAGTTGGGGTTGAGTGTCCCCGCGCCCAGCAGGAAGAGCACCAGCGCAATCGCGCCGATGGTCCCCGGCACGATGGCTCCAGGGTGCGCCAGCTCGAGATAGATACAGACCGCCGCGACGATGAACACCAGAAAAAGCACGGTGGGGTCGAGGAAAAATCCGATCACCTGATCAGCGAATGTCGGCTCCAGCACCGTCACCGGCAGCTCCGCGACCTGTAGCAAGATGGTCTTGCCGTTGAACATCACTATAGATGTGTTGTCGAGCTGGCTGAGCAGATCGCCGCGCGAGGTGGCGCGCAGGTTGATCAGGCCATTGTCGAGCGCCTCCTGATCGGTGAACGAGGCGGCGTTGGTCACCGTCTGCTCCGCCGGGGTTACGGTGCGGTGATACGCCTTCTGCACCGAACGCACCATCGCCAGCAGGTCGTTTTTGACCTTGGCATCCAGTGTGGAGGGTAGGTTATCGCCTGCGCTATCCACCGGGCTGGCCGCGCCAATACGCGTGCCGGGCGCCATCGCGATAATCGGCGCGGAGAAGGCGATCAGCGCGCCCGCCGAGGCCGCACGCCCGCCCGCCGGAGTGACGTAGACGGCGACGGGCACGGGGCTGGCGAGGATCGCCTGGGAGATGGCCTTCATGGAGTCGAGATCGCCGCCGGGCGTATCCATCTCGATGATGAGCAGCGCCGAGCCGTCGTCATGAGCCGTCTGTATCGCGCCAGTGAGGAAGCGCGCCGACGCGGGGTCCACCTCCTGGTCGAAGGTGACCACATCGACATGCGGCCCTTTGGCGAGCGCTGTGGGTGCGCCACCAATCAGCGCCGCGGCCAGCGCCAAAACGCCGACGCCAATCAGCGCCAGGGACAGCGCGATACCGCCAACGGTCCATCCGCTTCGCGCAGGGAAGGATGCCACGCGCATAGTAAGCCTCCTTACCCGAATCCAGCCGCCCGGCCTTCGTCGTCACATTCCACATCACAGATCTGCCGCTAGCGCTAGCCTGACTATAGACCCACCACCCCATGCCGTCAAGCGGCGTAACATCTGGCCTTCCACTGCGCATGCCACGGCCAGTTTCACACCAATTGTTGCCAGGTTCATATTTCGGCGCCTGCCACCCCCTTTATGCTGAATCCATCAGTCAGCAATGATGCCCATCGTTATCGTTGGGAGCAACCAGCGTCATAAGAAAGGACGCGCCTGAGATGCGTAAATTACTGGCCGTGTGTAGCGCATGTATCGCATGCGTCATGGTGGCTCTGCTCGTCGGCTGCGCCCAGTCGTCAAGCGGGCAGACTGCTCCAACTGCCTCGGTCGCGCCAACCGCGACGACTCAGCCGACTCCGATTGCCACGCATGGCGCGATCACCTCAGGCCATCCGTGCGAGACCGATGCCTCCGGTCAGGTCAGTTATGTGCAGATGGGCGACCTGAAGGTGAGCCAGGTGCATTTCACGCTTGCCTATCCATCGTTGCAACTCCCGTCGAACCTGGATGGGTCGAAACCCTATAAGTTGCCAGTCAACGCCTATGATCCGCCCAATCCGCCTGTCAATCCGAATGTCGGTTCTGGCTCTGGCTACGGCTTCACTGTCTGCAACACATCCAGCGCGACCAGCCATATCATTGCGGGGGTTACCGCCAGTATTTCGGCGTTCCAGCCGTATAACGGCCAGCTCAATGTGTGGCAGTTTTGTGACTCCGTCTATGCTCGCCCTGATGGCATCGGCGGCGGCGGCTGTGGCGGCGCAAACATTTTCGATGAATCGGTACAGGCGACCTTTGCGGCGAACGCGACCACGGGCGCGCAGGTCACCGCGACGCTGGTCGGCACGGGCGACACGAGCGATGGTGGCGGCGGCTCGGATACCACCGCGCCGCTGCCGATCAGTCTCGGTCCCGGACAGATGGTCATCTTCACCATGGGCGTTACGCCTCCCATCGCCGCGGGCACGTATACCTTCGCGTTCGGCCTGAACTACGATGCGGTGACTGCCGCGCCGATTTCGACGATGCAGCCGACGATCTTCGATACGCTCGCCGAAACATGGAACGGCCAGAACTGCCTGTCGCCCACGCTATTGAGCCAGATCCCGACGACAGTCACCAACCCGCCCACCAACTACGTCTGCGCGTAGAGGCAGGGCTGGTTCATTGCGCAGTGTCGATATCCAGCGCACTGGCATCGCTGGCGGACCGCTCGACGTTCAAGCGTTTGTAGCGGTTGAAGTCGGCGATGATCCGCTGGGCGATAAGGACACCAGATGGATCGGATGGGCTTGCGGACGGCGTAGGCAGGGCCGTGTCGCCCGCTGTATACTGAGAGAGGCATGAATAATCTGCAAAGGCGTGGCCTGCGGAGACCCCCGCTCACTGGCGAGCGGGGCCGAGGCGGCGCTTGAATAGTCCGAGGAGGACGGCGTGGCTACAGGACAAACAGAGTTCGACGTGCTGGTGATCGGCGCGGGCGTCGGCGGCTATCCGGCGGCGATTCGCGCGGCGCAACTGGGCGCGCACGTGGGCATCGTCGAGAGGCAGTACATCGGCGGCACCTGTCTCAACGTTGGCTGCATCCCATCGAAGGCGCTGCTGCACGTCGCCCATCTCTACGCGGCATTCGACGAGATGGGTCAGATGGGCATCGAGGCGAACAAACCCAGCATAGACATGGGCGTTGCGGTCGCCTACAAGGACAAGGTCGTCAAGCAGCTCACAGGCGGCGTCGGTCAGTTGCTCAAGGCCAACGGGGTAACGGTCTTCGAGGGGACGGCCGAGATGCAGTCGCCGACGCAGGTGCGCGCCACCCTCAAAGATGGCTCGACTCCGGATCTGCGCACCAGCAAGCTGATTCTAGCCAACGGCTCGAAGGCGGCCCGCCCGCCGTTCCCCGGCATCGACGGGCGCAACGTCATCTTTAGCGATGATGCGCTTAGCCTCTCGTCGGTGCCATCCAGCCTGGTTTGCATCGGCGGCGGTGTCATCGCGGTCGAGCTGGCGTGCATGCTCAACGCGTTCGGCACGGAGGTGACCATCGTCGAGATGCTGCCCGCGATCATTGCCAACGAAGATGAGGAGACACGCAACGCGCTGGCCCGCTCTCTGACGAAACGCGGGGTGAAGATCGTCACGGGGGCGAAGGTCGAGTCTATCGAGGACGCCGAAGGCAAGAAGCGTGTCACGGCGACGACCAGCGACGGCAGCAAGCAGACCTTCGACGGCGAATATGTACTGGTGGCGGTGGGCCGCCAGGCGAATCCGGTCGGGCTGGATGCGCTGGCGAGGGCGGGCCTGAAGATGGAGCGCGGCTGCGTCGTGGCCAACGAGAAGATGGAGACGAGCCTGCCCGGCGTCTATGCCATCGGCGATCTGGTCGGGCGGACCTGGCTGGCGCACGTCGCGGAGACCGAGGGTGAGGTCGCGGGCGAGAACGCCACTGGCCATGAGGCGGAGATGGACTATAACGTCATCCCGCGCCCGATCTTCACCTTCCCGGAGATTGCCTCGGTCGGGCTGACGGAGCAGCAGGCGCGCGAGCGGAGCGCCAATATCAAGGTGGGCAAGTTCCCCTGGGCGGCGAATGGCAAGGCGCTGGCGTCGAACGAGGCCGAGGGGTTCACCAAGGTCATCATCGGCGAGTATGGCGAGATTCTGGGCGCGACCATCTTTGGGCCAGACGCCACCAATCTGATTACCGAGTACTCGCTGGCGATGCGCGCCGAGCTGACGGTCGATGAGATCATGGCGACCGTCCACCCGCATCCGACCTACAGCGAGGCGCTCCGCGAGGCTGTGCTCGCCGCCGAGGGCCGCCCAATTCACATCTACCAGCGCCCGACCGCCGCCGCGCGCCGATAGGCGCTGGCGACTAAAGTCGCGCCTAAGGTACCTCACTGCGTTCGGCCACCAAGCCCGCCTGCGCGGGCTCCCAGATGTCCGATGCCAGACGCAGTGAGGTCCTGAAATACGAGTAATACACCTGGGGCTGGGAGGGCGCCACGCCTCAATACCCCACGCGAGTGCGCTGTCTGCCAGACATCGAGGTCATGATTGCCCCGATGACGAAGCCAGCCGCCAGCCCGCCCAGATGGTCCCAGAGGCCAATTTGGGGATCGCCAAAGGTGATGAACAGGTTAATCGCCAGCCAGAAGACCCATTGTCCGATCATCCCATTTACCGCGGGTCCCAGCGAACTGCGGCGCATCAGCAGGAACGCGCCAAACGCGCCGAAGATGCCGAAGATGGCGCCCGACGCACCGAGAGCTATGGTCTCCGGAGCAATGAACGCCTGCGCCAGTCCAGCGATGATCCCCGACGCGAAGTAGATGAAGGCGAAACGCCCGCTGCCAAACACCCGCTCTACCACCACGCCTACGAAGAGCAGCGAAAGCATGTTCGCGGCGATGTGAATCAGACTGGCATGCATAAACATGGCCGTGAAGATGCGGTAAATCTGAATCGGGTCATGCTGAATCAGCAGCCCCTGCTCCATACCGAAGCTGTAGATGGGGTTGCCCGCCTTGGCAAACATCTGATTGCTGGTATAGACGAAAATGCCGCCGCTGGTGTCGTTGATGTTGCCACCGAATGCCAGGCCCACGACGAAGACGGCAATATTGATGGCCATCAGCGAATAGGTGACAATCGGCACGCCACGGAAGGCGAAGCGGGCACGCACCATCTGGCGCTCGCGCGCTGACCGCTGGTCCCATGTGCGCGGGCCGGGCGTGGTCGGAATCTTCGGCGCGAACTCCGTGCCAGCGGCGACGGTGGGCAGTGTCTCGGCGGGTTTGGGAACGTTGGCGAACAGGTGATCCAGGTCGCGTGTGCCCCAGGTGCGTCCGGCGCGGGCCTCCGCCAGCGCGCCATCGTAGCGTTGCCCCAGCCGCCGCAGCACGTACGCGCGCAGCGCATGGGCGTAGCCGCGGGTGGGGTCTAGCTCAATCGAGTGCTCGACCTCCTGCAGCGCGATATCGAACCGCTGGTTCAGGGCTGCCAGCAACGCGCGGGCTAACGCTGCCTCGGCGCCCTGTGGCGCGAGCTGCTGCACCTGCGCGCAGGCCTGCTGCATCGTCGCGAAGTCGCCCAGCGCCAGACTGGCCTCTGCCAAGCCCAGGTGGCCAGCGGGATTGTTCGGCTCCGCGCGCACGACATCGGCGAACACCGCCGCCGCCTCGCGCACATCGCCCTGTTTCAGCAGCGTATCGCCGCGCTCAATCTGCGACGACTGGGCGCTCGTCTGTTGCTCCATCATCTACTCCGTATCTTCGCCAACGTTGCCATATGTTTGCGCCGTCGTTGTTTCAACGAGTCTACGGCGCGGTATCTTCCGCGTTACGGTGGTGGCGGCCATACCATATGATGCCGTGGTCTCGACAGACGCTCCTGCCACTGTAGCATATACGCACGAGAGGCACGCGATGTCGTAGTTTGCTGACAGGCGAGTGCGAGTGCGGATATTAGCCAATCACCACCGCCAGCAGCGTAAACACGAACACCGAGACGGCGATATAGCCGTTCATGTTGAAGAAGGCGACGTCGAGCTGCGAGAAGTCGTCTGGCTTCACCAGCCGGTGCTCCCAGATGAGCAGCCACGCCGCCAGCCCTACCGCGATCCAGACTGGCCACGCCAGGTGCAGGATGCCGCCCACCGCCGCCACCAGCCCCACCGATGCGCCGTGCGCCATCTCCGAGATTTGCAGCGCCCGCGCCGGACCAAAACGCGCCGGGATCGAGTGGAGGCCGTGCGCGCGGTCGAATTCGATATCCTGGCAGGAATAGATGAGATCGAAGCCACCGACCCAGAACGTCACGGCAAGCCCGAGGAGCGCGGGCGGCAGCAGATTCGCCACGCTGATGGTCGGGTTGACCGCCAGCCAGCCGCCCACCGGCGCGATGCCGTCGGTCAGGCCGAGAGCGAGGTGGCAGAGCCAGGTGAAGCGCTTGGTGTAGGAGTAGCCAACTACAAACAGCAACGCGACCGGCGCGAGCTTGAAGCAGAGTGAATTGAGCTGCCATGCCGAGAACGCCAGCACAGCGCCTGAGATGATCGAGACGATCACCATCTCGCCGGGCTGCAGCAGCTTCTTCGGCAGGGCGCGATTGGCCGTGCGCGGGTTGAGCGCGTCCATCTGGGCGTCGATCAGGCGGTTCAGCGTCATGGCGAGGGTGCGCGCGCCCGCCATCGCCAGGGTGATCCAGATGAGCTTGTCGAGGCCGGGCCAGCCGTGGTCCGCGCGCGACGCCAGCACCATGCCCAGATAGGCGAAAGGCAACGCGAAGATCGTGTGCTCGAACTTGATGGCATCCAGAAAAATGCGCACTTTGCGCATCGTTCCCGATGCTGCGCCTTGTCTCTGCTGCGCCTCAGCCTGCATCAAACCTCTCGCTCTCTCCAACTCTCCGCCGCCACGAGGGCCATATAGATGCGCCATCCCAGCAAATTATACGGCCTGGCGGCGACGCGCTACCAACGGGGTCGAGGATTATCAAATATGGCGTATGGTAGAATGCGGGACGCACAAGCGTACACGCGCCATGAGAGGGAGAGACGCCGTGGAACCTTCTTCGCCGCCAGCACCCGACGAAGACGAGTCGGCGCTCACACGCGAGCCGCTCTTCCCCGGCAGAATGCGTCGCACGCTCAGCCCCAATCCCCAGATCAACGCGCTCACGCTGGTTCTCGTAGCCATCCTGGCGCTGGGAGCAGTTGTGGCGGGCGCTCAGTGGCTGCGCCAAAAGGCGCCCGCGAGCGTACTGGTGGCTGTTCCCACATCCACATCCACATCCACATCCACATCCACATCCACATCCACATCCACATCCACATCGGCGCCGACGATTCCGCCAGGCCAGAGGTGGTCTCGCGCCGGGCCAGCCTGGGCGCAACAAATCATCTTCGCGCCGAGCCAGCCGCAGACGGCCTACGTCTGTGGCATGCCGGGCAACCGCGACGCAGGCAGCCAGGCGCCAGTAGCCATCGGTATTTCCGACGACTTCGGCCAGACATGGCAGACGACCACGACGCAACTGGTCGCAAGCACCTGCCAGATGACTGTGAATCCGCTCGACGCGCGCGATCTGTTGATAGCGGTGGGAGACTGCATCGTATGCTCGTCTCCCGCTCCGATGCGGCTCTATCGCACACATGACGGCGGGCGGAGCTGGAGTCTTGTCCAGTTCCCAGCGCTCGGCAAGAGTACTTCACCACAGTTCGCCTGGTACCAATGGGCCTGGCAGGGTTCGGTTGTCTTCGTGATGCCTTTCCCGCTCGGAACACAGTCGCGAGATAGCGTGGCGATCAGTGTGGCTGGCGGTCCATTCGCCTGGGTAAATAGGGCCACGTTGTGGGCGCAGGTATCGGCGAGCATGCAGATCAACGACATCTACGCGACCACGAGTGCGCTCTACGTCGACTTTGCTTCTTTTGGGCCAAACGATTGCACCGCCAATTGCTCATTGACCAAAGTAAGCGCTGATCTCGGCGCAACATGGACGATCTTCCGACCACGCTATCATGGCCAGCCGGTATATCTGCTCGACCAGTCTGTCAGCCTAGCCGATGGGCATGCCCTGATAGGGCAGGTCTACCCCGGCCCGGATGACGACACGCGCGTGTATCTCCGCTCAGACGATGGCGCCACGACGTGGGCGCCGCTGCCGTCGCTGCCACGTGGTCTGGTGATTTCCTCGCTGGCTTCCACGCCCGGCATGATCATCTACGCTGAAACATGGGGTTTTGGCGGCGCCACGGCTCAGCCCGCTGTCTATCGCCTCATGCCTGGCGCAAAAGCATGGATTCTCGTCGGTGCGCTGCCGAATTCAGGCCTCCCATTAGCCGTCTCCTGGGATGCGCAAGGTAGTCCGCTGGCCCTCTGGAGCATCGCGAGCAATCCACCGTCACCGCCCGCTGGCCTGACCACCCACGTGCCCTGAGACTCCTACCCGCAGCGCGCGACAGGGAGCCTCGACGTATAATGCACCAACATGATGCTGCGATATCCGCGATATCTATGAAACATCCATCATACGAATGCGCTCCAACGTGGGTAGAGATGCTATCCTACGCGGAAAATCAGAGAAATCAGGCGCACGATCAGCGCTCAACGTTATCGATTCTATCGCGACCAAATGCCCTGCTAAACAGACTACGGAGGCCCTCAGTGACGGAGACACCAGTGCTTGCCAGTAATTACACTTTTGATCCTTTTGCACGCCACAAGTTTTATCATGATGTCAATCAGTCGCTCGTTCACCGGGCGATTTCGCGACTAGACGCCGCACATCCCGCGGGCAAGCCGGTGCGCGTCGTCGAGCTGGCGTCGGGAACGGGCGCGGTCACCGAGCTGATTCTGGACGAGCTGGAGCGCCTGGGACGTCCAGGCACGGTCATTGGCGTCGAGCCTTCGCCGGAGGCTATCGAGATTGCCACCGACCGCCTCGCGTCACGTGGCGCGACGTTTGTGCAGGGCGACGCCGATAACCTGGTGACGGTTGCGCCCAACGCCGACGCGGTCTTCTTCTGCAATGCCATTCACCTGGTGCCAGATAAACGCGAGGTGGCGGGAAAGGTCGCCAGTGCGCTCGCGCCTAATGGCTTCTTCGCCTGCAATAGCTCGTTTTATCAGGGCGCCTATGCCCCCGGTAGCGAGCGCTTCTATCATCTCTGGACCCGCCGCGCGCTCAGCTGGCTGCGCAAGAATCACCCCGGCGTCCGCACGGCGCGCACCGAGAAGGCGACGGCCATGCAATGGCTCACCCCCGACGAGTATGCCCAGGCGTTCGAGGCTAACGGGCTGCATGTGGTGGACCGCGCGGAAGAGACGGCGCTGATACCGCTACGCGCGTGGCAGGATATTGGCCGCTACTGGCTCTTCATCGAGGGCGCGCTCCCCGGCGTGCCGATCCCCATCGGCGCCGATGCGCTCGAACACTCCGCCTCCGAAGCCATGACCGAGCTGAACATCACTGAGGTGCCGCGCATCTGGCTGCAGCTCGTCGCTCAGCACAACGCGCACTGATTTCCGCTGAGACCGCTATTGACGGGAAATCGAGCGCGACGTACAATACCAATCGACAATACTGCACAGAATGAAGTATTGTATACTGTGTAGTGTCCAATGCTGAGACTGGCATGGGACGTGTCACGGTGAAATCACACTCGAACGGACGCGCGAGACGCCACGCGGTCGGCGCGCGGCGAAAAGGAGCGAGCTTCGATGGCTGATATGTCTGAAACCACTACCGCCCTGGT
>DATBIB010000141.1:0-8502 GCA_036557205.1 Ktedonobacterales bacterium
ATCGGCGTTGGCCCCAAGATAGCCCTGGTTCCTTTTCTCGAAATGACGGCTAAGATGGACAAACCGATCAGGGACAAGGTAGTTCGCAAGATGCTGCGTACGGCGTCCATCACGGCCATTCTGCTCATGATATTCGGCGGGGTGCTGACGCGGCTGCTCCATTTTTCTACGGGCGCGCTGTCCATCGCTGGTGGGATCATTTTGCTCGTGATCGCGATGGCAATGGTCCTCAGTCGCGGTGAGCGGCAGACGCAGCACGACGCGCCAGCCACCAGCGATCCCATGAAGCTCGCTGTGTTTCCGCTCGCCGTCCCCTACCTGCTCAATCCCGCGGGCATCGTGACGCTCGTCACGGTCTCCGCGGAAGCTGGATCACTCGGCATCCTCGCCATTGTCTTTGGCCTCCTCGTCCTGGTGATCGTCATCGATGTTGTCGTATTCCGCTGGGCTGAGCGAGTGAGCGCGCACCTCGATGAGAGCCGCATGTTGGTGACCGAGAAAGTCTTTGGCTTCCTGCTGGCCGCGCTGGCAGTGCAACTGGCGTTAGATGGCCTGGCCGATCTCGGCGTAATCCATCTCGCGGGGCATTAGTAGATGTCTGCATATGGAGCGAGCGCGACGGTGACGTTGCTCGTCGCGCTCTTACTTCATTGCCAGTGGTGTGGCAGCAGCGGCCTAGGCGGGGTTTGGCCCGGTGTCGCTGCCAGATGCGGTGGACTCGGGCGGAGGAGTCCCGCCACTGGCCGGAGCGGTGGTCGAAGTATCCGAGGTGGATGGGCCAGGCGTCGCTGCGCTTTGTGTGGATGCGCTCGACGCGGATGTATCGGAGGCCGTTGCTGTGGTGGCGGTTGCTCCAGTCGCCGTTGCTCCAGTCGCCGTGCCACTGGCCACTGGAACCTCGACCGTGTCTGCATCGAGCTGCGCGGCGATATCCGCACGCACCGCTTCGGTGACAACGTCTGCGCCATACTGCTGAAGCTCAGCCTCTACCTCGCGCACCCAGACGTCCTCGATCACCGCGATCAGCGCCGAGGTGTTGGGCTTCAGTCCCTTGCCGACCTCACGCAGACGGTCGTCGGGGAAACCGGCATCGTGCAGCCGAGCGGAGAACCCGCCGACGGCCGCCCCCACCGCCGCACTTGCCAGGATTGACGGCGGGAAGACCAGGCCAACCACCCCGCCGATGACGCCGCCGATTACTGCGCCCTTGCCGCCGCGCATGTCCGCTGTCTCCTTGAAGTGGAGCTTGCCCTTGTCATCCTTCCAGAGGACGGCGGCGTTGCGGATGCCAATCAGCCGATCTTTCTTGGCCTGCTTGAGTTGGCCCAGCGCCTTCTCAGCGCCATCCTCGTCGTTGAACGCGGCGAGCACGACTTCTACGGGTACATCACTATCTTTGCTCATCCCAGTCCTCCTGTGCGTCCAGCACATCTCCATCCACATCCACGATCACGAAATCACTCGCCCAGGCGGCCACGCCGTGAGGGGTACTTGCCAGGCAGTGTAACGCGGGCCTGGCTCTACCGCGCCATCCTCAATGGGAGGCTGAAAGTCCGGCATTTTCCTCCCTTGAAAGATGGCTTCTATCTACGCCTACGCGGCCACCATGGCGCCCATCCGTTTGATCGCGAACGCCTTGATGATGTCGGTAATGCCATGGAGCAGCGCCCAGACTCCCGCAAAGATAAGCAGCGTATAGGCCTGCGTGGCGAGGAACTGCCCGCCAGCCCAGAATCCCAGCAGGACCATCATGATCCCGGCGATCAAGCCGAGCCACCACAGCGAGTTGGTCCCCATCGTCGCAAAGGCTTCAATCGTCCAGAAGATGCCGACGAGCGCGAACAGGAAGCCGAGCAGACTGGCCACCGCGAGGAAGGTCTGCACCGGGTTAATCAGGGCATAGATGCCCCCAATGAGGAGGATCACCCCGAAGACGGCCCAGAGCCAGCGCCAGCCGCCCGAGACAAACGCAACGGTCAACTCCTCTATTCCCGCCACCAGGAACATGATGCCGATCACGATACCGACGAGCGTGATCGAGCTATTCCTGAACTGCAGAATGACAATCGAGGCGAGAATCCAGAGGATTCCAGTGACGAGCCATCCCCACCACCACTTGCTCAGCTCTTGCGCCGCCTGGCGGGCCTCCGCGGTTTGTGGTTGCGCCGCGGCGTTCATAGACGTATCCATTTGCTCCCCTCGTTTCTTTTTCTCTGCACCGCATTCACGCGCATACCTGGCATGCGGCCTATACTCCCATAGACCGGACCAGTGATGATGACCGAAACGCGACTGTCTGCGTCCTCGTCTCTGCGCCGTCACCAGCAGCATATGTCAGGCGCACGCCGTAGACCTCGCCCCAAAAGCGGGAGCAAAAGGCGAGTCTTGAACTATCCGCGGGAGAGAGCGCATGACCTCTCCCAAAGGTGGGGAGATGCACCAGGAAAATGCTGATAGGCTAATAGACTTCGGGAACCATATGATAGGCCCGCTCGGGCGGTTTATAGCCGTTGCGATGGTGTGGCTTGCCAAGTTTGATCTCGTCTTGCGGAAGATCCTTGTAGGGGATCAAGCTCAAAAGATGGGCGATGCAATTCAGCCGCGCGCGCCGTTTCACGTTTGCGTCGACGACATACCAGGGAGATACAACCGTGTCGGTCGCGTCGAACATAGCATCCCTGGCCCGCGAGTAGTCGTACCAGCGACGATGCGACTCGATATCCATCGGGCTGAGCTTCCAGATCTTTCTGCCGTCGTCAATTCGTGCCTTGAAGCGGCGGTCCTGCTCTTCCTCGCTGACCTCAAGCCAGTACTTAATCAGGATAATGCCCTGCTCGATGATGAGGCGCTCGATGTCAGGGGTGTTCTTGAGGAACTCCTCATACTGCTTGTCGGTGCAGAAGCCCATCACATGCTCGACGCCAGCCCGGTTATACCAGCTGCGGTCGAAGATGACGACCTCACCCGCCGCTGGAAAATGCGCCATGTAGCGTTGGAAGTAGATCTCCGATTTCTCGCGCTCGGTTGGCTTGGGCAGCGCCACATGGCGAAAGACGCGCGGGCTGACGCGCTCGGTAATGCGCTTGATCGCGCCCCCTTTGCCCGCCGCGTCGCGCCCCTCGAACACGATGACCACCCGCAGCCCCTCGTGTAGCACCCAGCGCTGCAACTTCACGAGCTCGACATGGAGCTTCGCCATCTCTTTCTCATATGCTTTGCGCTTCAACTTCGCTTTGCCGGGTTTCACGTCCTGGGTGACCTGTGGGCGTTCCTGCTCTTTGACCTTCGACATCGTCTGCCACCTTTCAATGTGCTCCTCATGGCCATCGCGGCTCAGGCCGCCTGCTCCTCAGCGCCTTGCGTTTCAGCCTCGGCTGTGGATGATGCCGCCGCGCGCCGCCGGAAGACCTTGGCTATCTCGATCACCCACAGAATCACCGAACTGGCGACGATGCAGATAACCCACTGGCCGATGTTGAGGCCGGACGTCTGGAAGAGCCTGTTCATGAAATCCGGCGCCGTCACCAGGAATATCGCCAGCAGTGACCAGCCGCAGGTTTGCAGCAACCGGGTGCTCTGCAGCGTCTCATGGCTAAATACCGTGCGTAGCTCGTCGTTCGTTTCCAGCGCATAGAAGATGCTGGCCAGCGAGAAGACGGTCATGCCCATCGTATGGGCGACGGCGGTGCTCAAGTGCGCGCTGACAATCGCCCACTGCATCACGGCGAGCGTGCAGGCCGCAAGGATCAACCCAACGAGAACCAGCCGTGTGAGGAGCCGAGCGGGGAGAATCTGCGCGTCGGCTTTGCGCGGACGTCGTTGCATGAGACCCGGTGTCGGGTTGCCAAGACCCAGGCCAATAGATAGCAGGATGTCGATCGTAAAGTTGATCCACAGCGCCTGTAAGGGCAGGAAGGGAACGCCCGAAAGGATATCGAACAGCGCCGCGCCCAGGAAGGTGATGATGAACGCGAACAGCGAACCCATCTGGAAGCGAATATACTTCATCAGGTTATCGTAGAGGGCGCGCCCGCTCTCCACAGCCCGGATGATGGTGGCGAAGTTGTCGTCGGTGAGGATCATCACAGCGGCCTCTTTGGCGACGTCGGTGCCGGTGATGCCCATCGCCACGCCGATGTCAGCCTTCTTGAGCGCGGGCGCATCGTTGACGCCGTCGCCGGTCATCGCCACGATCTTGTGCGCCTTCTTCATGATCTCGACCAGTCTGACCTTATGCTCTGGCGTGACGCGGGCAATGACGCCAATCTCGTCCACCTGGCGTAGCGCCTCCTCGTCAGTCAATGCGGCAAAGTCGGCGCCGCTGATCGCTCGGCCGGGGATGCCCAGCTGCTGTGCGATGGCTCCGGCGGTGACGGCGTGGTCGCCGGTGATCATGCGCACCTGAATGCCAGCGGATCGCGCTTTGGCAATCGAGGCTTTTGCCTCGGCGCGTGGCGGATCAACGATGCCGACGAGCGCCAGCATCGTCAGATCGCTCACCAGTGTCAGCAGGTCGGCGGAGGGATCGAACGAGGCTGGATCGAGGTCGCGGCGCGCAACGGCCATAACGCGCAGGCCCTGTTTGCCGAGCCGCTCATTGTTGGCAAGATATTCGGCGCGCACAGTGTCAATGGGTACCGCGTGTTGTTGCGCGTCCAGGCTCTGGGAGGAGCGGGCCAGCAACTGGTCAGGAGCGCCTTTCACGAAGCAGCGGATGACCTCGCGACCATCATCCCCTTTCATTTTGTGAAAGGTGGCCATCAATTTATAGGCGGCGTCGAACGGCACCTCGGCCACACGGGGATATTCCTGGCGGGTCGTGACGGCATCGATGCCGCCCTTGGCAGCCAACACCACGAGCGCGCCCTCGGTGGGGTCGCCAACCAGCTCGCCATCTTTCGCTACCGCATCGGAGGCCAACGCCATCGGTAGCAGATAGGGTTCGAGCTCGATGACAGCCTTGCCGCCGACCCGTGTGATCTGGCCGCTGGTGGAGTAGCCTCCGCCGGTGACTGTGTAGCGTTGGCCAGGAGTGACCATTTCGACGGCGGTCATCTGGTTAAGGGTGAGCGTGCCTGTCTTATCGGTATTGATGGCAGAGGTCGCGCCAAGTGTCTCGACCGAACGTAGACGCTTGACGATTGCGCCAACTTTGGCCAGGGCTGTCGTGCCGTGGGCCAGCAGGTAGGTAACGACCGCGGGCAGGCCAGTCGGAATCGCCGAGATGGAGAACGCAACGCCCGCCAGCAGCAGCGCGTTCACATCCTGGCCATTACGGAAATAACCGAGCGCGAGAAAGAGAGCCAGCGCCACCAGCGCAATCACGACGATCTGGTTCGTCAGGGTATTGAGCTGTTTGGTGAGAGGCGTCTGCTCGATGGCCGTCGTTTGCAGCATCCCGGAGATATGCCCGACTTCGGTCGACATGCCGGTGGCCGTCACGACGATGTCACCGGCGCCACGGGTCACTTCGGTATTCATGTACGCCATGTCAACACGATCAGCCAGGGGCGTATCGGCTTTATCGACGGGAGCGACTTCCTTGGGGACTGGCGCGCTTTCGCCAGTGAGCGCAGACTCGCCGATCTCCAGCGTCGCTGCCCGAATGATCCGGCCGTCAGCCGTCACACGGTCACCCGCCTCGAGCAAGATGATGTCGCCAGGGACGATCTGCTCCGCCGGGAGCTCGATCACCTGACCGCCGCGCCGCACCTTCGATTTGACGATCATCATCTTCTGCAAAGCGGCCACGCTGGCCTCCGCCTTGCCTTCCTGGCTCAGCCCCATGAACGCATTCAACAGGGTTAACGCGAGCAGGAGGAGCGCTGTCCCCCATTCCGTAATCAAGAGGCAGGCGACGGTAGCTACCAGCAGGAGAATCTGCATGGGATCCTGGTACTGACGCAGAAAAGCCCGCCAGCCGGGTTCCTTCTTCTCCGCTGTGAATGCGTTTGGGCCATATTTCTTGAGGCGCGCCTCAGCCTCAGCCGTGCTCAAACCGGTCGCGGCATCGACGCCCTGCTGGCGTAGCGCCTCCGCGACGGCGAGCGTGTGCCAGGCGGGACTATCGGTAGGACTGCTACTGACAGGCGAGGTTGTTGTAGCCATATATCCCTCCGTGTCGATGTAATGCGTTCGCGCAGAGAACTCTCGTGACGATGGACTTCAGGTACGGCCCGATTGGGCGGGATAGCGCTGTTTATGTCTGAGCTACAGGTATTCGGCTATACATACCTATGAGGTGTAGCGCCTGGATTCTGATTGATAGCGGCTGGCTTCGCGCAGCTGGTAGCTCGAGCCAGGCTTGGCTGGCATGATGGCGCCGATGAGCCAGAGGAACGGCACGAAGATGCCGATAATCCCCAGCAGCCAATGCCCCTTCTGAAAGGTCATCACACAGACCGTGAATAAGAGGAAGAAGTAGAGCACCCCGAACGAGACGGTCAGTATCCAATCAAGGGTCGTCATACCGAACCTCCTCCATCGAGACAGGGCATTCCAGCGAGCCGGGGTCTTCATCGGGGCGGCCTAACCGCGCAGAGATGCAACCAGTGTAGCCGCAATCCGCGGCAGAGAACCCATGCGCAGAGATAGACTTGCCGATGGGTTTTCTTCCTCTCACAGAGCGTGGAAAATGCCTATCCCTGCGGTGAGTTTGGGCGTATCCCCTAACCAGTCATCCCGCTTGAGCGTCCACGCCAGCTTGCTTTGGCGTTGCCCTGCTAGCAGGCAGAAGAATCGCCGCAATCAGGCCGACACAGGCGAAGACGACCATCACGATCAGCGCCAGGCCGAAATCCTTGTTGCCTTCGAGCAGATTCAAGACGAGCACCGAGCCAACAATGGCGGTTCCAAGCGACGAGCCGAGGTTCGAGATGCTGCGCGAGAGACCCGAAATGTCGCCTTGATCCTGCTCTGGGAAGGCGGACTGGACGACATTGACCGAGGAGGTCAGCATGACGCCAACGCCCGCGCCCACTAGGAACAGGCCAGGCAGGAAGCCCAGGGTGCTGGTTGTTATGTTCGCCAGCAATATCACCAGAAGCATGCCGACGATGGTCACGATGAATCCCCAAATGATAAGCGTTCTCTGCGGACGTCGCTGCGCAAGCCGACCGGCGATGCTCGAGGTGAGCAGGACGCCAATGGTGGTGGGTGTAAGAATTAGTCCCGTCTCGATGGCGCTGTAGCCGCGAACGGTCTGCAGGAAGACCGAGATGACGAAGAAGCTTCCCTGCATGATGAGCCACTGGATGTTTTGCGTCACCAGCCCAAGGTTGGACGTGCGATTGCGGAACAGCCTGCTCGGCAGCAGCGGCTCTTTGCCAGACCGCTCGAAGGACCGGATGTGGAGGAAGAACCAGAGGAGGAAGAGAGCGCCGATAGCCACGAAGAGCCAGACCGGCGAGATGCCACCTTTGGGGATGATCACGGTCCCGCCAATCGTGAAGTCTTTGTTTGCTGTAAACCATCCGTACGTGCCGGATTGCAGGATGCCCAGCACGATGAAGAAGAGTCCAACCGCTGAGAGCACCGCGCCGAGGATATCGAAGTGAGGCCTTGGACCCTGAATGCCGGGATCCGTAATCCGTCGATGGCCGCTGATGATAATCAGGGCGACGACCAGCACCTGGAGCAGAAAGGAGGCGCGCCAGCTGATCGCGCTGGTGATAAGCCCGCCGATGAGCGGGCCAGTCGCCGATCCGATCCCGGCGGCGGCGCTGATAATGCCAAATGCTCTGGCGCGAGAGGGAAGATCGGTAAAGACAACCGTGGCCAATATATAGATCGGTGGGATCATCAGCGCGGAGCCGACGCCTTCGAGCAGCGAATAGCCGAAGATCAGTATCCCCAGCCCTGGCGCAAGCGCCGCAATAAGCGCGCCGATGCCGTAGACGATCAGGCCAAGCTCGAAGCAGAACTTGCGGCCCCAGATGTCCGTCAGCTTGCTACCGGGGATCATCAGCGCGGCCATGGTGAGCGTGAAGAAGGTGATCGTCGTCTGGACGCCCTGGACGTTGGTATTCAAGTCCTGCGCGATATTGTTGATCGCCACGTTCATGTTGGTGGCGGCGAAGCTGGCGATGAACTGGGCAAGCGCGAGCGGCAGCAGGAGCGACCAGTCGAATGGCGCCGCCTGTGATGGTGCTGGGCGAGAGGTATCAATGTGGGCGTCCATCGCGAATGTCCTCCTTGTGCTCCAGCTCCAGAGTAGGGAATCTGCCAGCGCGAACAACGACAGAGCGGTTCGTGCCAGTATAGCCCCAACGATTTCGCGAGGAACCCCGCCCTCAGGCAAGTTTTTAGGGGGAGTCGCCTCCTCGCCTCATGAGCAGCGCTTCGGCCATGCAAACAGTGGATATGCCGCTCGATGGAGAAATAACTACCCGTGGGTGAGCGGAAAGACTGCCCTTCAGGACACTCCTCGCGTGCAGGGTAAGCGGAATCCGCCTGTCATATTCTGTGCCTGGCAACTTTGCGCGTGTGCGCTTTTGGGATAGG
>DATBIB010000142.1:0-127040 GCA_036557205.1 Ktedonobacterales bacterium
GCCCACTCGTGGTTTTGAGCACATAGACCGTGTCATCGACCACTTTCGTCAGTTTATCGAATGTGTCATACGAGAGAACCGGCTGGGCGTAGATGGTCGCGCCATCCTGAAAGACCCGTGCGGGATCGGATGGGTCCTTCAGCGGCTCTGGAATGAGGTTAAAGTCGAACCTGGGGTTGCCCGAGATACTCTGTTGCACCGGCAGGGGCGGCGGTTGCTGGCTCCGGAACTGCTTGACCAAGAGCGTCCCCGCAACGCCCGCCGAGGCCACCGCGACCGCCGCACCAACGCCCATGCCGAAGAAGGCCCGGCGGCTGAGTTGCTGGGTCAGCGTGGCCGCGCCAACCGAGACGGCTAGCTCCTCCAGCCAGAGGGCGCGCGCCTTGCCCGGCGCCATAATGTAGAGCGTCTTCCTCTCCTCATCGTCGAGCGGATAGGCAGGATCGAGGATGAGGTTGACCAGCCTGCGGCGCTGACGCGGCCTCCTGCGATCCCTTTCGAGCGCCTGCTGGAAGAAGTCGGTGGCGAGCTTAACCGCGTTCGATTGGCGTGTGTGGGCCGTGCAGACGCGCAGGAACACCTCACAGTCGCGGATAGCGGACTCGATGGCGGGCGGCATGCTGCTGACGGGGTTGGGCACGACGCCCAGCTCGGTGTGGGGCACCTCCCAGGCGTTCAACGCGGTGATAAGCTCACCATAGTATCCGGCGTCCTCGGCCGCCGCGCAGATGAAGACCTGTTTCCCTGCCATCGCTCTCCTGGCCTCCTTGCGATACCGCTTACACTGTCAGGCTGTATCTTACACAATTGCTGGGGTAGCGCGCAAGAGTCGTCGTGATATTGCGTCCATATCACGAACAGGCGGCGATAATTTTACCGACGACTGGCCAGAAAGCCCCTGATTTCAAGCAGGGGATGAATGGCCCCTTCCGATTCCCACGCCAGGATGGTATACTGCTCGTGAGCTTTCGCTCTCGCCCTGGGGCATCATGGCGTGGGGTTCGACCCCTAGAAGCTCCCGGTTTCAGCCAGGAGAGATGTCACTGGCTCCTCGTATGGCGCTTGCTAGATGAGGAGTCAGCCGATTGCGGATTATTGCGTTGCGGCGAAGGGGAGTTGCAGGTTGGGACGCACGTCGAGGTCGAGGCCGGAGCGCTCGCCCAGCCGCAGGTGGAACCAGGCGGCGGCCCCGATCATCGCGGCGTTATCGGTGCAGAGGGCGACTGGCGGGAAGCGCAGGTCGATCCCCAGTGGCGCGAGGTCGCGCATGAGCCGCTCGCGTAGCGCGACGTTGGCCGCGACACCGCCCGCCAGCAACACCTGGCGCACGCCCAGCGACTGCGCCGCGCGCACCGTCTTGGTTGCCAGCACGTCCACCACCGCATCCTGAAACGCCGCCGCCAGATCGGGGAGCGAGAGATCACCAGCCAGCGCCGCGCCCTCACGGGCGTAGCGGCTCGCGCCATCTCCCGCACCGTGCCGCGCGCCCTCCACCAGGTGCAGCACCGCCGTCTTCAGCCCGCTGAAGCTGAAGTCCCACGTGCCGTTGAGCCGGGCGCGCGGCAACCGGAATGGATTTTTCCGTGAGGGGTCGCGCTGCGCTGCCGCCTGCTGGATCGCCGGGCCGCCGGGATAGCCGAGGCCCATCACCCGCGCCACCTTGTCGAACGCCTCGCCCGCCGCGTCGTCGCGCGTCTGGCCGAGCAGCTCGTAGCGCCCGTGGCGGGGAATCGAGACCAATTCGCTGTGCGCGCCCGAAATCACCAGCGCCAGCAGCGGAAAGCGCGGATCGCCGGGCCACTCGTCCTCGTCCTCGCCCTCGTCGGCGGTCGCGGGGATTGTGATCGTGTCAGCCTCCTGCCAGCGCAGCCAGTTGGCGTAGATATGCGCCTCCAGGTGGTTGACGCCGATGAACGGCAGCCCACGCGCCAGCGCCAGCGCCTTGCCGCCCGTCAGCCCAACCAGCAGCGAGCCTGCCAGCCCCGGCCCATACGTCGCCGCGATGGCGTCGATATCGTCCCAGGCGCCTTCTGCCTCACGCAGCGCCGCCTCGACCACCGGAATCAGCGCGTCCAGCTGATGGCGCGAGGCCACCTCCGGCACGACGCCGCCGTAGCGCTCGTGGATGCTGGCCTGCGAGGCGACAACATTGGAGCGGATGACGCGGCCATGCTCGATGACGGCGGCGCCGGTCTCGTCGCAGGAGCTTTCGATTGCCAGAATGCGCATAGAGGCTACTTTCCCGTTGCCGATGATACGAGCGCTGCGGATTATGCTGGTTGCGCCGCGCCACTGGTCGCGTCGGTGCCTTTGTCCTTCTCCTCACCAGCCAGCCGCGCCACCAGCGCCTGTGTCAGATGGAAATAGCGCTCGCGATAGTGATTCGACATGATGTCTTCGGTCCACATGATGAGCGCGTCTTCCCCATTATCGCTGTAATAGCGCCGACGGATACCCTGCTCGCGAAACCCGTATTTGTGATAGAGGTTCTGCGCAACGGAGTTGGTGACACGCACCTCCAGCGTCACCTGGCGCGCGCCGATATCATAGGCGATGTCGAAGAGCGAGGTCAGCAGCAGCTCGCCGAGGCCACGATGGCGGTAGTCGGGGTGGGTGGCGATGGTCGTGATGTGCGCCTCGTCCACCATCAGCCAGAGGCCCGCGAATCCCACAATGTTGGCGATCTCCGGCGGCTGTAGCGGCTGCGGGCGCGAGAGCAGCGAGAGCGGGAACGGCCGCCGCCCCGAATCGGATGGGCTATCGCTCCCGACGTGGATGGACATCTGGGCATCGCGCTCGACGATGTAGTGGGCCAGTGGGTTATCCTGCAATTCCTTGCGATACGAACTGGCTGGCCAGGTAGAGGAATAGGCAAGCTTCTCAATCTCGATCACCCGCGGGATATCCGCCAGCGTCATCCGGTTCACGACGTAGCGCATCGGCTATTCTCTCTCCTCTCGGCGCATCGTTGCGCTACCCTGCTGTGTTGCCATGGACGTATCGCCTGCCGCTGCCTCGTCGGCGCCCGCTTCTGGCGTCGGCAGCCCTTGGCGCGCGCTGGTGGTGATGGCGGGCCGCCGGAGGTAGAGCGGCTCCAGCGCCATAGGATCATCATAGCGCTGGGCAGCGGACCGCGCCAGCGCCAGTTCCGCCAGCCAACTCGCCCGGCGCGCATCCAGCGACGACGTCGCCTGAAACCGGCTACCGAGCGCCTTCGCCAGGGTTGCGCGCGTCTCTGCCGACATCTCGCCGCAGCACAGCGCCTCTCTATGAATCTGCGCAGCAAGTTCGGCGGCTGTCAATACTGTGTAGCCAGCAACCGGCTGCCAGCGGGCGGCGTCAGTCCGGTCGGCGTCGTAGATCGCGGCGTAAATCTGCCCGCGTCCCGCCTCCAGTATAGCGCAAATCGTGCCGCCGCTGAGGCGATATCCCCAGCCGATGATGTCGAGCGTCGGCACGCCGTAGAGTGGGACGCCACGCGCGAAGGCGAGCGATTTCGCCGTCGCCAGCGCCACCCGCACGCCATTGAACGAGCCGGGACCGAGCGCCACTGCGACACCCGTCAAGTCGTTCATCGAGAGACGCGACGCCGCCAGCAGCCATTCGAGCCGCTCCAGCAGCTCCGTGCTGTGACGCTGGCCCACCTGCCATGTCAGCTCGGCCACGAGCCGCGCGTCGTCCGCCGTGCCTGCGGTGTCGGCGACAAGCGCAACGCTGGCGACGCTGGTGGAGGTATCGAAGGCGAGCAGCATGGTCTAGCGACCTCCCTCGGCGGCAGTGGCAAACGTCCGCAGCAGCGCCTCACCGCGCGCCCCGCTGGCGGTGCAGGCCAGCACGCGCTTCGATCCACCATCCGCCGCAATGGCAATGCGCAGCCAGCGTGCGCCCCAGAGCGTCGCGCCATCCGCCGCCACGCCGCGGTTGGCCCACTCGACGACACAGACGCCCTCGCCGCCAAAGTAGTCCTCGAAGCCCAGCGCGAACAGCTCTTCGGGATCTTCGATGCGATAGAGGTCGAAGTGATAGAGCGGCAGGCGACCCATATACTCTTTGAGCAGCGTGAAGGTCGGGCTGTTGATCGTCTCGCGCACGCCCAGCCCCGTGCCAATGCCCTGCGTCAGCGCCGTCTTGCCCGCGCCGAGCGGCCCCTCCAGCAGCACGACATCGCCCGACCGCAGCAGCCCGCCCAGCTGCGCGCCGAGCCGGTGGGTCTGGCTGGCGCTCGCGCTATGCAGCGTCACGTGCGACGCGTCAGGCACTACAGACATGGCGGGCAATCCTTTCGGCGTACCTCACCCCCAGCCTCTCTCCTACGCGGAGAGGGGAGCCAGAGGACGCAGATGCAGGAAACGACGCAAGGCGGTACGGGGTATTATAGCCTATCAACCGCCTTGACGCCGCCTTGACGCGCCCTGTGGCGCGGGCTACACTTCACTTTATGAATCATACGGATCGCCGCACATCGGGCGCAAGAGGTGCGCGCAGTCTTGATTCGTTGGGGAGGAGCGCACATGCCATCTATGCCACAACCATCATCACTGACCGACCGCGCCTCGCTGGATGGCGCGTCAGCGAATGGCGCGAGTCCGCCCGCCACAACCGCCGCTCAGGCGCCCGTCGCGGTCCCGCGTCAGCACACCCACTGGCCCGACGATATCGACGTCATCTTCGAGAAAGATCCGGCGGCGTGCACTATCTTCGAGGTGCTCACCTATCAGGGGCTGCATGCTGTCCTGCTGCACCGCCTCGCCCACGCGCTCTACACGCGCCACATGCCGTTCATCCCACGTCTGATCTCGCAGATTGCCCGTCTGGTGACCGGTGGCATCGAGATTCATCCGGGCGCGCGCATCGGGCGGCGCTTCTTCATCGACCACGGCACCGGCGTCGTCATCGGCGAGACGGCGGAGATTGGCGATAACGTGATGTTGTATCATCAGGTCACGCTCGGCGCGACCGGCTGGTGGAAGCATCGCGGCGATGGGCGTGTCAAGCGTCACCCGACCATCGAGGATAACGTCACGATTGGCGTCGGCGCATCGGTCCTGGGGCCAATCACCGTCGGGCACGACAGCAAAATCGGCGCGATGGCGCTGGTGCTCGAATCGCTGCCCGCGTGCTCGGTGGTGATGGCGCAACCGGCGCGCCTTCAGATCCGTCCCGGCTCGGCCAAGGAGCTGGAGCCGCAGTGGGATGAGGAATCGGGCAACGACTACGTGATCTAGGCGGGATGGAGCGACCATGAGCTCGGAGTCGTCGGCGACGGAGCCAGGCGTCAGGCTGGTCGAGCGTGGCGTCGCGGTGCGTGGCGTGCGTCTGGCGTCGGCGATGAACGATACCCCCCGTGCGTTGCTGGCGCGGGCGCCGCTGATCGTGCTGCCCGCCGCCGCGTTCGCCTGGCAGGACTACACCACCATCCTCGAACACTTCGCCCCCGAACGGCGCGTCTTCACCCTCGACTGGCCCGGCTTCGGAGCCTCGGAGAAGCCCGCGCCCACCGCGTTCGCCTATAGCGCGGCCAGCTATGCGGAGACGCTCGCCGGGTGGATCGACAGTCTTGGCATCGCGCGCGCGGTGCTGCTAGGCAATGGCATCGGCGCGACGGCGGCGCTCATCTACGCGGCAGCGCATCCACAGCGTGTGCTGGGACTGGCGCTTTCCGGCCCGCTCGGCTTTGGCGCTGGTGGCCGTGTCGGCCGGCTGGCGGGGCGCGCGCTGGGGAATCCGGCGTTGCTGCGGCGGCTAGAGCCGATCCTGACCTCGCTGGCGCTGGGGCCGAACACACCGTTGACGACCGAGATTGCCCTGCGGCGGCGGGAGCAACGGGCCCGCGACGACTATCCCGCCTCGGTGGCAGCCTTCGCGGCGCTCTGGCGCTCCCTCGACGGCTGCCGCGATGACTTGCTGGCGACGGCGAAGACGGTGACTGCGCCTGCCATCGTGCTCCGCGGCGCGCTGGACGCGCTGGTGACGGAGGCCGATACGAAACGTGCGGCGGACGCGCTGGGCGAGCACGGCGCGGTCACGGTGGCGCTCCCCGACGCGGGCCACCTACCCTTCCTTCAGCAGCCAGGGCCATTCATACGCGCGGTCGCCGGCGTCCTCAACACGGCCGAGGCCAACGCGAATGAGCAAAAGTAACCGTAATTGTATTTTGATTGTTGTTTCAGGGAACCGTGCGGACGTTTTGCGATCACTACGGACGCCGTTACGAAACCGCTGCATGGGAAGCGGCAGGGAACCGTCTGGCGCACTAGCAGATCAACTTCCGCAACTGGATATAGATCGGTTCCCATGTGCTGTATCCGAGAGGGTGCTCGAACAGAACTAGGGTCTATCTGACGAATCTAGTACACTGAAAGTGCCATATCAGGAATGCCCACTGCATTGTGTTTGAGCCACTGATTGCGGGTGAGATAACTCCTGGAGACACTTTAGGACTTCACGCACTTCTCATACTGCTTCCAGATATTACGGCTCGTACGGAGCAAGGAAGAAATAGGTGTGTCGCTGCCCATCGCGTCCTGTCATGGTCATAACGCCTTCGGTCTTTGCACAGGTCGGAGACGGTGGATTTGGCGAAGCTCGTCCCGTATAACTCCTCGGTGATGCGCGCCACTTTGCGCGTCGAGACCCCGTTGACCACCATCTCCATGAGCGTGAGAACAAGGGCTTGTTCGCTGCGCTGGTAGCGCCCGAAGAGCTCAGTCGACAACTGCCCGTCGCGCACTTGGGGCACGAGCAGGGTGAGCGCGCCGACCCGCGTGGTGAGTAGGGCGCCGCCTGGAGCTGCTCGCTCACTTGGGCATTCAGCACTTGATTCAAGACCGCCTCCACCAGACGACCCAACTGGCCATCTCCGGCAAGCAGGCGTTGCACGCTCTCGCTGTCTAGGGTAAGCTGATACTGCGTCATAGCGTCACGGGTGTCCTCTCTTGGCTAGCTGACGGTTTGGTCACTATCAGTCTACCAGAGAGGCCCCGCTTCCCTTACCTAGCAGGCGCTTCCTAATTTACAGATGATACCGGACTCCACTCCAGTCAATCGTAATGTTGGTACACAATAAGGCGGTACAGATTGTGGCTGTGGCTAGCGCAACTGCCCAATTATAGACGTCGATGTTATACTTGCGACAAATCAGACTTTCTGCTCGTGAAGCAGCGATAGGATATAGGCAATGGCACCTCTTCGTGTATTCATTAGCCATGCCAGTGCCGATACGGCATTTGCTGAACGCCTCGCCGGTGATCTTCGCAGTGCTGGAGCAGACGTCTGGATAGATGCTACCCATCTTTTGGGGACGGGAGGTGATTTTCTCGCGCGTATCAGCCGGGCACTGGCCGACCGTGACGTTTTCGTGCTTGTCCTCTCACCTAGCGCCATCGCTTCACATTGGGTCCCTGATGAGATGAATGCGGCTATTATACAGTACAAAGATGGCTTCATGCAGGCTCCCATCGTTGTGGTAGCCGAGCCCGTTTCGGGCAGAGACATTCCTGGACTCTGGAAGATCTATAACCGGATCGACGCAACAGGAGACTACGAGGCGTCATTGCGGTTGGTACTAACTGCACTCAAACTAGTGTCACCAATTTCAGAAGTTCCCATGCTTCCCAAGGTTTTGCCAGCAGAGTCTTCACCTGCGCCCACAATACAAATCGCGCCCGCGCCACCTTCTCCTCCCGTAACTGCGGACACATTGCCGCATACGGTGACCAAGGATATTCCAACCTCTTCACGACGGCTCCTATCCCCAAAGCTAGCTGCGCCTGTTGTGTTGCTACTCATTGGCATCATCTTGCTTTGCAACTTAGGTCGGATCTTTGGCTCGTCTAGTAGTGATCATGGTTCTGAGCAGTGGAAATTCCAGACTGGTGGGGAGGTAGTAGATGCGCCAGTGGTTGCCAATGGCATAGTATACATTGGGTCGTACGACAATTATATGTATGCGCTTGATGCGAAGGATGGGTCTGTACGCTGGAAGTACCAAGGAAGTAGGAGGTGGTCTGGTACGCCAGTGATCGCCAACGGTATTGTCTACGTCGGTTCCGACAACAACTATCTCTATGCTCTCGATGCGCTTAATGGTTCCGTGCGATGGCAGGTTGAGATAGGAAGTAAAGGAGCATCGTCGTCCGCCGTTGTTGCCAATGGCGTAGTATACGTTGGATCATGGGATAATTATGTTTACGCTCTCAATGGAGCAGATGGCACTGTGCGCTGGAAATTCAAAACTGGAGATACTGTAGGGACGCTGGCAGTTGCCAACGGCACGGTCTATGTCGGCTCGATGGATCAAAGTGTTTACGCTCTCGATGCGGTACGCGGTTCCCTACAGTGGAAGGTCGGGTTCTTGAGTTTCGATTGGGTCCAGGCCGTCGCTGGCGACCTCGTATATGCGGTCGTTGGTTATGGCTGTGGCGATACGGTCGACTATGATCACGACTGCATCTACGCGCTCGACGCTTCGAATGGCTCCGTGCGCTGGAAATTCCAGACAGGGGCTTATGCTGGACTCTCTCCAGTTGTGTCCAATGGAAAGATCTACGTCGGGTCAACTGGCGACGCCTTCTACGCACTCGACGCTTCGAATGGCTCCGTGCGCTGGGAGTCGACTGATGTGGGTGACGCAAGCGGCTCCCCTTGGGCTGCAAATAGCGCGGTTTACGTCGGCTCAAGTGACCACTATGTTTACGCTCTCGCAACCACAGATGGCAGTCTGATCTGGAAGTTTCAGACAGGTGACGAGGCTGGTTCAGCTTCGGTCACCAATGGCGTGGTTTACGTCGGCTCAAGGGATCACTATGTTTATGCCATACACGCCTGATGCAAGTTAAGATTCTGACAGTCCCCGCAATCCGCAGGGAACAGTGCCTGACCAGCTCCCCGGTTGCTCCACCACCGCATCTCTGGCGGATTTTCCCGCATAGCAAGCACGGCAGATTGCTATTGATACCGAATCCGCAGGGAATGTTGTAGTCTACAGCAACTTTCAGGTAGGTTGAGCAGGCAAGGCATAGCCAGCGTGGGCGAACCAGGCACGGGCATCCGCGCGGGTAATGGCCTCAACGGCCACGCCCATGGCCTCCCAGAGCGCTTCGGTGGTGCGGGCGCCGAGTCGGCGCAGGCTCGCTTTGAGCTTGGAGAAGGCTTGCTCAATCGGGGTGAAGTCCGGCGAATAGGGCGGTAAGAAGAGGAGCTGGCACCCGCGGGCTTCAATGGCCTGACGAATGCGCGCCGCCTTGTGGACGCTCAAGTTATCGAGGACCACCACCTGTCCTGGCCGCAGCGTCGGCGCCAGTTGCTCGGTGATGTACCAGGCGAAGTCAGGCTGTCCATCGCCCCCTCGATGAGCCAGGGGACGTGCAGTCCCTCGGGGGTGAGCGCCGCGACCAGCGTCGTGTTCTTGCCATGGTTGCGTGGCGCCGATCCCGCCGATGCGCAGGACGCGGTGATCGAACTGGGCACGAATGATGTGTTCGCTAGCGGCGAGACACTTGTACAGTTCCGTACCGCCTACGACTACATTCTGACCCGCGTGCGTCATGACGCCCCACAGGCGAAGATCGTCTGTCTTGGCACATGGCGGACTCCAGCGCAGGGCGGCAGATTTGACGCGATCATTCGGAGCGATTGCGCCAGCCTGGTCGGCGGCTCCTATGTGGCGCTGAGCCACTTCTACCTCAATGCGCACTACCGCGGACCCGCGGGCATAGTGACCGCTTTTGGAACAAGTGATGATTTTCACCCCAACAACGCCGGGCACCAGGCCATCGCGACGGCTCTGCTCGCCGCGCTGCCATCCTGATTACGGCAAAAGCAGCCGAGGGCGCTTCTACGCGGTCGCTGGTGTCCTCAACGCGGCCGAGGCCAATGCCGCGCAAGGCTGATACATTCTTACCGCGTATCCTTCGCGCTTCCTACTCTCCGTGTGCCCACATCGATTGCCATTCCCCTGCCAGCTGGCCGCGCTAGCGCCTTATGACCTGCCGTTTGGTCGTTCTTACGGCTGCTTTTACGAGTATTTCTATAGGTTCTCACTGGTTCGCGACAATTGTCCGGCCTATGCTGAGTCCTGGGATAACCGCAGGCCGCCTACCAGTTGCCAGGCGTTGACTTACCTCAATTGGAAACTACCGCACAGAAAAAGTGTGATCTAGGTTACTGACGGTGTTTTGCTACGTAGTTACGCTTGGATACACTGAATGGTTGTGCATACCAATTGGTACATGTTCCCCTGGTCGGCACTGGGTTGAAATGTTGACATGATGATGTGGTGTGGTGTTCAGAGCACTGTGACGCTGGGATGGCACAAAGTATCCGTTCCCAGACCACCACAACCGAGGTGATGAAACGCGATGGAGAATCAGGACAATCCATTCCCGGTCTCCGCGATATCACTGGATGGGCACCGGGTAAGGCTGCGGCCAATCACACGAGATGATTACGGCTTCCTCTGGGAATGCCGTAGTCACCCTGAGATCATGCACCTGTGGACTCAGGGATCGACATTGCCCTCCTTCGAGCAATATGTGCAACAGCTGGATGCGACGCTTGCGGGCCACACGCTCACCCTCTTGATCATCGAGCTGCGCACCACCCCGGAGTCGATTGGGTTTGTCTACGCCTACGACTACAACCCCTTCGACAAATATGTGTTCTGGAGTGTCGCCATCCACCCGGCGTATACCAACATCGGCTGGGGAGTAGAGGCCAGCTTGCTCTTCCTGAATTACCTCTTTACTTACTTCGACCTCCACAAAGTTTGCAGCGACCAATATGCGTTCAATCAGCGCTCGATTCGTATTCTGCTGCGTTCAGGGGCGGAGGAGGAGGGGCGCTTTAGAGCGCAGCGCTACTATCAGGGCGCGTATCACGATGTCATTCGCCTTGCTGGCACACGCGCTCAGTGGGAAAAAACCAGGCAGAAACAGCATAAGGTGTTCGATCCACGCCCTGTCAGGTCAGCAATAGCCGATGGGGTCCCGCCTGTTTCCGCGGCGGCGCACGATGTGGTGTCCCCTGGCGCGTTCGGTGAGTAGATAGCAGGCCACCGGTTAAGCGACTGGCCTACGTACAGTAGCCAGCATGTTTGGGAGGATGGGATATGGCAGACGCGCAGAGTCAGGCGCCATCGATCTCGGCAATCTCGCTGGATGGGTCCTCGGTGCGCCTTCGGCCAATTACGCGCGCCGACTACGGGTTTATGTGGCAGTGTCGTACCCATCCAGAAATCCTGTATCTCTGGATGCAGGACCGTACGCTGCCCAGCTTTGAGTTGTACGCCCACGAACTGGACGGAACCCTTTCCAGTAAGGTCCTCACGACGCTTCTGATCGAGACGATTGACGGATCGGCGCCAGTTGGCTACGTCTTCGCCTATGATTTCAGCGCCTTCGACCATACCACCTTTATCAACATTGTGATTCACCCCACCTACGTGCGCTACGGCTGGGCGGCGGAGGCCAGCATTCTCTTCCTGAATTATCTCTTCACCTATTTCGATCTGCGCAAAGCGTCGATGGACGTTTTCGCGTTCAACCAGCTGGCTCTGACGCCGCTCCTGCAACTCGGGGCGCGTGTGGAGGGACGCTTTCGCGGACAGCGCTACTATCAGGGCGCCTATCACGACATCATCCGTCTGGCCGTCATGCACGAGGAATGGGATCAGGTAGCGACACGATTGCTCGCTGCGCTCATGCATAACAACGGCCACATGGCTGAAGCTAATCCTTTCATGCCGCTACCCCTGGAGACAGAATCCCAGGTCCAGCAAGACGTCTCAGAAAACGATAGTTCACCCCACCGTAAGAAACGACCCCGCCATGCGGTTGGCTCTCAGTCCACGCGCTAGTCGATATTCCTGTCACCAGCCTCGTTAACTGGACGCTCGTTCGCCATACCGATGCCTGGTGATATGGGAATACAGTGTGAGTAGTGGGTGCTTGCTGTATTCGCACGAGCACCGCGGGAAGGGGGCCGTTTGGAGTTCCAGAAGTGTCTTTGATCAGGCGTTTCCGGTTCACGCGTGTTTTGAGAATAGTGAATGAGGAGATCAACTCAGCATGAGTGATGAAACCAACGAGGTTGGCAAATCGAGAAGCAGGCGTTCGATGTTGCGGCTGGCCGTTCCAGCCGCCGCGGGCGTTGCAGCGCTGACGGCCGTAGGGGCAACCGAATTGCTCCACGCGCCTGCTGCCCACGCCGATAACGGCGATAGCCTGGTGCTTGGCTCGATAACCAACACTGAGGCAAATGTCACACAGTTGACCATGTCGAGCGCGACGGGCGGCACTGGCGTATTTTATACAGTTGACGAGAGCAACGCCGGTCAGAATACGTTCAGCCTTCTAGGCGTTAGCTTTAACAATGGTGGCGTGTACGGCCTCTCAGGCGGTGGCGTCGCCACACGCGATAGCACGTTCGACAAGTCGTTCACAGGCGTCTATGGTCATGTTAACCATGCTAGTGGCAGCGGCGACGCCGGGAAGGGCTATGGCGTCAAGGCCCACGCCAATCGCGGCGCGGCTCCGTTGCTGCTGATCAGCACGTCCGGTAGCTCGGCCAATGGCGCACCGACCACCAGCGCGGCCAATGGCGCCATCAACGTTGATGGCAACGGCTCACTGTATAGCCGCCGCTTCAGCGCCTGGCGTCCGATGGCGACGGTCAACTTGCTGTCGCATCCCATTCGTCTGATTGACACCCGAGGCGGCGCGCCCATCACCAATGGCGGCCACGCACTGTCTGGCGGCTCTACCATGGTCGCGCAGATTACCGGCACCTCTGTCGGTGGCCTGAGCGTGCCCGCGCATGCCACGGCCATCATCGCCAACATGACTGCCGTTCCCTCTGCCAACGGTGACCTGACGATCTGGGCCGATGGCGTGGCAAAACCCGCATCCAGTAACCTCAACTACTCAGGCGGAGTCAATGTTGCCAACTTCGTCATCTGCGCGTTGAGTTCCGCTGGCAAAGCGGACATCCATGCCAACGTTGGCACGACCCATGTCATCCTGGACGTTGCGGGCTTCATCATCTAAGGCCGCGCACCGTTCGCTCAATGGAACAGGCAAGGCCTGTTCTCACTGCCTCCTTGCCAGATTGGTGAGGAGGCAGTCTCGTAAGGTGATGCGATGAGATGCGTTAGCGTGTATCCTTCGCGGCGATGTGGGGCTTCGCACCCCTAGTCTTGGGGGCCATCAGCGCCTGCTGCTCTGCGGTGGGGCGGGCGGAGCCGACTTTGCCTGAGGTGAACTCCTGGTAGGCATAGGGATCATCCGCCGACTGCTTGCCCGCCTCGACGATGGCAAACCGTTCGGCCAGCGCGCCCGCCAGCGTCAGCGTCGCCGCCGTGATCGAGAGCGCCCGCCCGACCGGACGCCCGCGCAGTTGCGCCGGGAGCCGCAGCGCCAGTGGCATCAGCATGCCACCGCCGACCGCGCCGACGCGATAGACCGTCGCCCACGTGCCATGGCGGAGCGGCCTGCCAATCGTCTGCGGTGTCACCGCCTCGCGCGCGATCTCCAGGCCAAGCTGGGTCGCCGTGCTGAGCGTCGCCAGCGTCTCGATATCCGCCCGCGCCTCCTCCTCCTCTTCATCCTCAGCGGCATCCGCGTGGGAGGTGCGGCCCAATCGCAGACCGGCCAGCAGCGCCAGCGCCGCCGCGCCGGACGCCACCGCCGTCGCCAGGAAGAACGGCCCTAGCAGCAGCCCCGCCGTCGCCAGCAGCGGAATCGCCGTCGCCGCCAGCAGGACACCGGTGTAGCCGCCCAGCCCCAGCCCGAGCAGCGCCTGCGCCAGCGAGAGCGGTTTGCCGGGCAGCAGCCGGGCCAGCCGCCCCAGCCGACTCTCACGCTTGAGGATGAAATTATCTTCGGCGGCCTGTCGCGCCGCCTGCGCGCCGGATGTCACGCCGAAGGCGAGCAGAATCCAGGTGCCGACGCTGAGCGGGGAGCTGACCTTGAAGACGCGCAGCATGTGGTGGAATCGTTGCGGACGGCCCAGGTCGAGGATCAGCATCAGCGGGCTGATGAGCGCCGCGACCAGTGCGATGTAGCGCGCCCGCCGCACCGTCGCCCGGTGACGCCGCCCGCCGAAGAGGTCAGCCAGCCCGCCGATCAGCGCGACGCCGCCGCCCAGCCCGCCAATGAAGATGTAAAACGGGATATACCATTTCCATCCCGGCTTTTTGATCATCGGGCGGTTGTAGTAGCTGGTGGACTCTCCGACCTGACCCATCTCCGCGATATCTGAGCCGCGCCGCTCGTCCATCATCTGGCGGGCGCCGTCACCACCGCGCCTGCGCCCCTGTAGCCCGCGCTCCATCGTCATTTCCGCCTCCCGCCGAGCAGTGTCAGCGCCGCCGCCGCGCCAAAGGCCAGCGCCGTCAGCCCTGTCGCCAGATAATGCATACCGACCCGCGCCTGTGGCAATTTTGGCCTTTCCGGCAGGTTATAGACCTCCGGGCGATCCACCAGCAGAAAGAAGGCGTTGAGCGGGCCGACGCTCGTCCGCTCATCCACGCCGTAGAGGTAGGCGTCGGTCACGCCGCGCGCGTGCAGCATACCTACCCGCTCGCGCGCCCGCTCTTGCAACTCCTCGACCTCGCCAAACTGAATCGATTGCGTCGGACAAGCTTTGGCGCAGGCTGGCTCCAGGCCGTCCTTCTGGCGGTCGTAGCAGAGGGTGCATTTCCAGGCGCGCCCATCGTCATGGCTCACCTCGATCACGCCGAAGGGGCAGGCGATCTGGCAGTAGCCGCAGCCGTTGCAGATGTCCGGCTGGACGTAGACATCGCCGAACTCATTGCGGATGATCGCGCCGGTCGGGCAGGCGTCGAGACAGCCCGCGTTCGTGCAGTGCTTGCAGACATCGCTCATCATCAGCCAGCGGTTCTCGCCGAGGAAGCCAACCGAGGGATTGCTCACGCGCTCCGCGATGGCCGTCGCGCCATCGGTCGCGCCATCACCGGCCCCGTTCGGCTGCCGCCCCATCTGCTCGACGAAGGCGACATGCCGCCAGGTGGTCGCGCCGAGGGCGGCGGTGTTGTCGTAGCTCATCCCGGTGAACTCGTAGTTATCGCCGGGCAGCTGGTTCCACTGCTTGCAGGCCACCTCGCAGGCCTTGCAGCCGATGCAGAGCGTCGTATCGGTGAAAAAGCCCTTAGTCATAGTTGGCCTCCGCTGGTCGCTCTACGGGCAGCGGCTCCGCGCCCTCGTGCTCGTCGAAGCGCGCCATCTCCGCGCCTTCGCTGCCAATCCGGCCAATCGTGCCGCCCTCGGCCACGCTGGCGTGCGGCCCACCCGATGGGATCGCTGGCCCGGTGGTGCGGCGGCCCTTGCGCATGTTACAGGTGAAGACCTTCGCCTCGTGAATCTGCGAGGTCGGATCGAGCGCGATACCAATCAGGTCGTTGACGACATCGCCGGTCACGACGCCCGCTGGCCCCCAGTGATAGGGCATGCCGATCACGTGCAGGGTCTTCCCCTCGATGCGCATTGGCCGCATGCGCTCGGTGACCATGGCGCGCGCCTCGACCGCCGCGCGTGAGGTCGTCACCGTCACCCGGTCGCCCATACGAATATCCAGTTCCGCCGCCAACTCAGGGTTGATCTCGGCGAAAAGCTCCGGCTGTAGCTCGGAGAGCCAGGTGCTCCAGCGCGACATCGCGCCCGACGTGTGATGCTCGGTCAGGCGGTAGGTGGTGATGATATACGGGAACGCCGGATTATCCATGCCGTGCATCGGGTTATCGGGCCGGTCGAATTCGATCACCGCCGGATTGTTCTGTCGCCTGTACATCACATTGGGCAGCGGCGACTCCATCGGCTCGTAGTGGGCGGGCAGCGGGCCATCTTTGACGCCACGCGGCGCGAAGAGCCAGCCACGGCCATCGCTCTGCATGATGAACGGCTCAGCGCCGGTCAGCCCGGCAGCGCCCTTGCCACCGACGATCCGCTGGCTCCCTGGCGCTTTGTCGCGCACGAAGTCGGGCACATCGTAGCCGACCCACTGGCCCTTGCCGTCGTTGGCCACCGAGTTCCACCAGACCAGCCGCTTGCGCTCCGACCATGGATTGCCGTCAGGGTCGGCGGAGGCGCGATTGTAGAGGATGCGGCGGTTGGCAGGCCACGCCCAGCCCCAACGGCTGTTGTTCGTCCATTCGCCAGGGCCATCTTTGATGCGGCTGGCGGAGAGGTTGCGCCCCTTTGCCGGGATGACGCCGCTATAGATCCAGCAGCCACAGGCGGTGCCGCCGTCGTCCTTCAGGTCGGCGAACCCCGCCACCTGCTGGCCATCGGCCACCGTATAGCCGCTGATCTCCTCCAGCACCGACTCGACGCGCGGCTCCTGGATCGCCCCTTCGAGCGGGTAGTCCCAGGTCATCGCCAGCAGCGGACGGTCGCGCTCCTCCGCGCTGCCCGCGTACAGCTCGCGCAGCCGCCGCCCCAGATGGACGAAGAACCACGTCTCCGAGCGGGCGTCGCCGGGCGGATCAATCGCCTTCTCGTGCCACTGGAGCATGCGCTGGGTGTTGGTCAGGCTGCCATCTTTCTCGGCGGCCCAGGCGGCGGGCATGAAGAAGACCTCGGTCTCCACCGCGTGTGGGTCAACGCCATCCATCTTCCAGAAGTTGGCCGTCTCGACCAGGAACGGATCGCGGATGACACACCATTCGAGCTTGCGCATCGCCGCGCGCTCTACCTTCGAGCCAGGGCCACCAACGGCGTAGTTTTCGCCGAGGACGAAAAGCCCCCTGATGCCGCCGTCCTTCATGCGGAAGAACATCGGGTAGTAGGAGTAGTCGGTCTTGTCGTCCAATTTATTGAGGTACTGATAGCCCCACTCATTCTCCGCCGTCGCGTTTTCGCCGTACCATGCCTTGAGCATGCTCACCGCATACTTGGGGACGTTGTGCCACCAGCCAGTCTCCGCCTGGTTGACGAGCAGGTAATCGCCGAAGGTGCGGTTGCTGGCGTAGGGGATGTTCAGGTAGCCGGGCAGCAGGTTGTAGAGGGTGGGGATGTCGGTCGAACCCTGGATGGCGGCGTGCCCGCGCAGCGCCAGTATGCCACCGCCGGGTCGACCGATGTTGCCGAGTAGCAGCTGCAAGATCGCAGCGGTGCGGATATTCTGCACGCCGATGGTGTGCTGTGTCCAGCCGAGCGCGTAGCAGAAGGCGGTTGTGCGGTCACGGCCAGAGTTGGCGGTCAGCGTCTCGGCGATCTTCACGAAGACATCGCGCGGCGTGCCGCAGACCTGTTCGACCACATCCGGCGTATAGCGGGCGAAGTGGCGTTTGAGAATCTGGAAGACGCAGCGTGGATGTTGCAGCGTCTCGTCGCGCAGCGGCACACCGCCCTCACCCACCTCGTAGCGCCAGCTCGCGGGATCGTACGTGCCGCTCTCCGCCTGATAGCCGGAGAAGACGCCGTCGAGGTCTTCGGTATCGCGGAAGTTCTCGCCGATGATCGTGGCTGCGTTGGTATAGGCCACGACGTACTCGCGGAAGAATTTCTCCTCGCTCAGCACATAGTTGATGAGACCGCCGAGGAAGGTGATATCAGTGCCGGGGCGCAACGGCGCGTAGATATCGGCGTTGGCGGAGGTGCGGGTGAAGCGCGGGTCCACGTGGATGATGGTCGCGCCACGCTCGCGCGCCTCCATGACGAAGCGGAACCCGACCGGATGGCACTCAGCCATGTTCGAGCCTTGAATCAGGATGCAGTCGCTGTTGACGAGATCCCATTGCGCGGTGGTGGCGCCGCCGCGACCGAAGCTTGTGCCCAGACCAGGCACTGTGGAGCTGTGTCAGATACGGGCCTGGTTGGTGATATGCACGACGCCCAGGTTGCGCAGCAGCTTGGCGATCAGGTAGTTCTCTTCGTTGTCGAGCGTTGCCCCGCCGATGCTGGCAATCGTCTCCAGCCGGTTGACCCGTGTGCCGCTGGCGTCATGCATCACGAAGTCGCTGTCGCGCGCCTCCTTCACCCGCTGGGCAATGCGCTCCATCGCCCAATCGAGCGGCCGCTCCTCCCAGTTCGTTGCACCGGGGGCGCGATAGAGCACCTTCGTCGGGCGGTTGGGATTGTTGAGCAGCTGGTAGGTGGAGGCGCCTTTGGGGCAGAGGTGGCCCGCGCTGATGGGGCTATCGGGGTTGCCCTCGATGTCGATCACGCGGCCATCGCGGACGAAGACCTGCTGGCTGCATCCCACGGCGCAGAACGGACAGACGGAGGTGTAGCGCTGGGCGTCGCCGAGCCGCGAGCGAAGCGCCTGGCTGCGCTTGCTGATGGGATTGGGAATGAATCCCACATAGTTTCTGATGGCCATAGCCTGCTCATCCCTTTCCAGAAAACCAGCGTGCCTGCGGCGGACTCATGGAAATGTCACGGATAACTTTATCGTAATACGACATTCTATCAGCCGCAAGAGGCGGGCCAATCGCGGATGCGCGCCCCTTTGTTTATACTACTAACTACAAACGAGCGACACGCCCCGGCTGGTTCGTATCATCCAGGATGATGTGCGAACGCTTGCGACATGACAGCGGGTCGTGTACTATGAGGCGCGGGCGACGAGCACGACGAGATACGACTTCATGCGACGTGGGTCGTAGTATTGTGTGGAGTGATGGCGGTAGCCCGGGGCTATCTCGGCCATGAATGGCCGAGATAGGGATATGGCCGGGATGAGGCAGGCGATACGCAACCAGTAACGCAATGACGCGCGGAAGGATAGATGGCCGTGGAGAATCAACCGTTGATTGTGCCAGAGTATGGGGAGCCAGAGCAGCCGTCGGCTGAGGCGCAGGGAATGTCCAAAGCCGACCTGCACATGCACACCAATCTCGGCGACGGCACGGCCAGCCCGCAGCGCTTGCTCGACGTGGCAAAGCAGCGCGGCCTGAAGGTCATCGCCGTCACCGACCACGATCACATGGAGGGCTGCAAGCGCGTCCAGGAGCTGATCGACCAGACCGGCAGCGATATCGAGATGATCTGGGGTTGCGAAGTGACGACGCGCCAGGGCCACTTCCTCGGCCTCTTCATGAAGCGCCCGGTGAAGTTCCTCACCCACGTCGAAGCGGCCATCGAGGCGATTAAAGAGCAGGGCGGCCTCTGCCTGATTCCGCACCCAATGGGGCGACTGGTGCCGAGCCTGAGCCGCCGCAAGATCGACGACCTGCTGACGCACGGCTATCCCATCGACGGCATCGAGCTGTACAATCCCTCACCCGCCAATGCGGGCGCGCGCGAACAGGTGAAGCAGCTCAACGGCGAGTGGCAGTTCGCGGGCACCGGCAGCAGCGACGCGCACTTCTGGCAGCATATCGGCGCAGGCTACACGCTTTTCCCCGGCTCGACGGCGGAGGATCTGCGGGCGGCCATCCTCAACCACACGACGCGGGCGGGCGGCCAGGAGATTCGTCCCGAGCGGCTGCCGCTCACCTCCTACATCGGCCAGTGCTTCTGGAGCATGGTGATCGATCCGCCGCGCAAGCTCTCGCGTATGTGGCTGAGTAAAGAGACAACCGAGGCGCCAGAGGCGAAGGTGCACGGGTAACTATAGCGATATTTCAGGCAGCGTCGTCAATAGGCTACCTTCGCGGCATGAATGCCACGGCTAAGATTGCTGGCGACATGGCTCAGGCGTTGTTGTAACCGCTCGCACGTTACGCCGATAAAGAGGCTATATGTTTGCCGTTCACAGCACATCCGCATCAGCCTGGCTGGCTGTGCTGCTGGTCGCCTGGGCGGCGCTGTTGCTGGGCAGCGTTGCGGCGTCCTTCCGCTCACGGCAACGCATGGCGACGTGGCTGCGGCTGGCGTCCTCGGCGATGCTCGTGCTGGCGGCGTGGAGCTGGTATCTGGTCGCGCGCGACACCTCAACTGTCGCTGAGTTCGCGCTGCTCGTCGCGCTGGGCATGACGCTTGGCTTCGTCGGCGATCTGCTGCTGGCGGATGCGCTCCCCGTCAAGCATGGATTTCTGGCGGGCATGGCGGCGTTCGCGCTGGGGCATATCGCCTACATCGCCGCGATACTCTCATTGACGCCTCAGATCCAGTGGGCCGTTGTGGGCGTCGCACTGCTGGTTGGGCTGGTGGGCTGGTATGTGGTCGTATTTCGCGGCGGCAAAGACGCGATGCGCCTGCGCTGGGCGGCGCTCCCCTATGCGCTGCTGCTCGCCACCACGGCGGGCCTCGCTGTGGAGCTGGCGATCCAGACGTCCGTGTTTCTCCCGCTGGCCCTCGGCGCGGCGCTTTTCCTCGCGAGCGATCTGCTCGTCGCGGGCCAGCGCTTCGGCAGGATGCGCTTCCCACACATCGGCGACGCGGTCTGGCTCATCTATGGCCCTGCCCAGATGTTGATCGTCTACGCCGTCAATAGCGCGCTGGTAGCCGCGACGCCACACTAACCCCTTGTTTTCCCCCGGCACTCGGCCTATTGTCTCCTCTGGCAGACAGATGAGCTTCGAGTGGTGTGTCTGCGATACGGTTGAGAACCGAGGAAGAAGTGATGATTCGTTTGTCCAGGCGTAGCGGCAAAGTGAACGTGACCGGAACGCTGCCGCACAGGGAGGTGAAAGGCATCAGGCTGGCGATCCTGCGCCTCTTGAATGCACTTGATCTGGTAGTCTACGCGATCTGGTAGTCTACGCGCTGGTGGGTATCGCGTTCGTCGCCGCCGCTGTATTGGCCTTCGCCTTCAGTATCGTCCAGGTCATCTTTAACCTGCTGACAAATCTCGATCTCGGCGTACACTTCACGTTACCTTCCAACGGCATTGCGCAAGCCGTCCTCGGTTTCGTCAGTGACCTGCTGCTGGTGCTCATTATCATGGAGCTGCTAGGGACAATACGCTCGTACGTGGAAAAGGGCGACACCTCCGTTGAGCCGTTCCTGATTATCGGCATCATCTCGGCCACGCGCGGCATCCTCTCCGTTGGCGCGCGTCTCTACATTACTGGCGCGCCCCTGTCAGCCGACGACTTTCGCAATGCCATGATCGAGCTGGCGGTCAACGCGCTGGTCATTATCGCGCTGGGTATCACCATGCGCATCCTCGATGGCCTGATCGCGCAGCCAGACGGACGCCACAAAGGGAGCCAGCGTGCCGATGGCTTGCCGACCAGCAGCAAAGATGGTCCCGCAACAACGCACCAGCCTGAGCCAACGAGCTAAGACGACGTCACCTGCACGGTTAGCTGATATTGTCCGGCGGGGCCAACGCAGCGCATGGCCTCGCCACAGGATACCCGCGACGCGGTCACCCGCGCCGTGCCAGCCCTGACGGCGCGAAACTCCTGCGAGACCGTGCCGCACCCCGATCCTGGCGGCGCGGAACAGGACTGAGGTGAGGTGACCGCCGCACCGACTGACTCGAGCACCTGGGAGTCCGAGCTGCCCTGAATGGTCCAGTACGTCGAACCGAGCGTCACCATCAGGGTCTGGCCAGGGCGCATCGTCATGGACGTGCCGTTCTGGTTGTCTCCAGCCTGGATATCGCTGGAGGGCTTCCCCTGCCATGGCAGCGCGCAGCTCGCCAGGCACATCACGAACATCAGACACACGCAGATGAGGCAACATACCGCAACACTCGTAGCGCGCGGACAGAAAGCCCTTATGGATATTCCGCTATTCATCGCTCGTGTCCCCCTCGATTGCCCCTCCGACGCCCTGTACCCTGAGGTCACAAGCTGCACACTGCCCCCATGCTCCGCGGACTAGGAGACAGACGCGCCTACCCATGAATAAGTTCCAGCGTTTCCACTATAACTCGGTGTCTTTTTGTGGCATACTCCTGCCAGATAGTGTTTATTTCTCCGTGACCGGAGTACCGATCCACCTGGCATAGCGCTTTGGGGATGCCCTCCTTGATAGTGTTGCGACACAGGTATGGCCAGCAAGCCATTTTGTTCGGCTATTCTCTTGCCCAGATAAAGCGGAAATGAGAGCGTGTTCCAAGCACATTCGGTGTGGAAGGATGGGAGGAGATGCCCATGCCACTTGTGCCAATGCCCCGTGCATCGCTTGCCGAGTCTGTACGCCGGGCAATACGAGACCTCTCATTACGCGAGGCGCTCTATCTCACCCTGTTCGCGGTGGTGTACGCGGCATCCTACATCTACGGCAACCACTTACCTTCTCCCGCGCCCATCTGGCTACCCGATGCGGTCCTGCTCAGCGCCTTGCTGCTGACCCCTCAGCGTCGATGGGCAGGCCTTATCCTGGTCGTCGTATGCATTCGTCTGTTGCCACCACTATCATCTAGCATTCCTTTCGTCTTGCTGGTGCTCTTTCTACTTGGTGATCTGCTGAAGGCTTTTATCGCCGTGCTGTTGCTTCGACGTTTTGGCGGACACTTTCCTCGCTTCGACAGCATGCGCGCCGTTGGCGTCTATATTGCCTGCGCCGTCATCGCCGCGCCAGCAATCTCCGCGTCCATCGGAGCCGCTGGTCGAGTAACGCTTGGCGATCACTACTGGTCAGCGTGGATCGTCTGGTTCCTTGGCGACGCCCTTGCCTGCCTGCTGATTGTGCCCGCCTTACTCCTCTGGCCGCCGCGTCTCCACTTTCCCAGTCGCGATGCCCTCCCCAGCCGACGTATCATGACCGAGGCGCTGGTTGTGGCGGCTGCGCTGCTCGTCATCGGATTCATCATTTTCATCGGTTCGTCATCTGCTGGCCGGCATTCGGTGAGCCAGCTCTATCTGATCACACCACTCCTTCTTTGGACCGCAGTCCGCTTTGGGGCGGTTGGCATCTCAGCCGCTTTGGCATGCATAGCGCTCCTCGCCATTACCGGCGCGGCTATAGGCAGAGGCCCGTTCTTGATGGCCGCGACCTCAACGGATATCATCGCCCTGCAAATTTTTCTGGCGGTAACGGCCGTGCCACTCCTGCTGCTGGCGGCGGCAATTGCCGAACGTGCGCGCTCGGAGCAGGAGGTGGATGCGCTTGCGACGCGCCTGTTGCAGACACAGGACGAAGAGCGGCGGCGTATCGCCCGTGAGCTGCACGACAGCACTTTGCAGACGGTGACCGCGGCCAAGATGGACCTGCACCGGCTGCGCACGCGGTTACAGAATGCCGAGTATGACGAAGACACCTATGCTCATCTGCTCGACGAGAGCGAAACGCTGGCGGATCAGGTCATCACCGACCTGCGCACGCTCTCCTACTTACTGCACCCTCCAATGCTTGAGGATCTGGGGCTTGCCGCGGCGCTCCAGTGGTACGCTGAGGGGTTCGCAGCGCGAAGCAACCTGCATGTCGAGGTGCGGACGCCCGATAACCTGGGACGGCTCCCCATGCAGGTAGAGATGGCGCTCTACCGCGTGGCGCAAGAGGGGCTCGCCAACGTCTTTCGCCACGCGCGCAGCTCCAGCGTGCGCATCACGCTGGCCACACTGGGTGGCGCCGTCTCCTTGCGCATTCAGGACTGGGGCCGGGGAATGGCAGGAATGGCAGGAAGCGCCGGAGATGGTGGAGGGGCAGCGCCTACCGTTGCGGGCGGCGCGTCGCAGTCAAGTGAAGCGGCGCTGGGGCTTCCGCTCCTGGGCGTGGGAATCACTGGCATGCGCCGACGATTGCAGCAACTCGGCGGGCGACTTGAGATCACTTCGACCTCGCATGGTACGACCATCTTGGCAATCGTGCCGCTCGACGCGAAATCATGGCGTGAACCATCCGCGGACAACGGACCGATTGACGACGCGCTTGGGTCGCCGAAAGATGGCGCGCCGCTCTGAAATGTCGTGGGGTGCGAATTGATCGATTGGTTATCGGTCTCCGCGGGCGGACGTGGCCGAGCGTCGGGCGCGGCGCGGTTTCGCGGGCGCAGCAGAAACTGGCTCGTCGGGCGGCTCATCGTTGGGGATATCTTCGTCGGCGCGCGCTGGCTCTGGCTTGCGAGTGGCACGGAGCACATAGATTGGGCCGAAGAGCTCATCCTGCTCGACCCGGATGCGCGCCTGGTGCCACATCTCCAGCACGGCGAGGAAGGTCACGACAACGGCGAAGCGCGAGGTCGCGCTCAGCAGGATTTCTTCGAGCAGCGCCTTCGGCTTGCGCGTCAATAGCTCCTCGACCTCGGCCATCTTGTCGGCCACCGTCACCATTGGCAGCGGCAGTTCCTCCGGCTCGGAGAAGCGCTTCTCGGTCAGCACGCGGCGGAAGACATGCGAGAGCGCGCCGACGTTCAGGCCAACCAGCTTCGGCGGGCTCCATTGCAGCACGGCATCGGGATCGAGCAGCAGCCGTCCCTGGCGCGTGAAGGACTGCAATCCCGCCAGCTCGCGCGCCCGCAGCATCCCGGCGATGTCCTTCGCCAGCTTGTATTCGAGCAGGTGGCGGCGAAGTTGCTCGGCGTCGTCAAGCGGATCGCTCTCGTCCTCGGCGACCTCCTGCCGGGGCTGGCGTGGGAGCAGACTGCGCGACTTGATGAGCAACAGGCGCGCGGCCATCGTCACGAACTCCGCCAGGCGCGGCAGCGGCGGCTCATCCCACATGCGCAGATAGGCGATGAACTGATCGGTGACGGCGACGAGCGAGATCGCCGTGATTTCGAGCTGGTTGCGCTCGATCAGGTGGAGCAGCAGGTCGAGGGGGCCATCGAACCCAGGCAGGTGGACAGCCCAGGGCGCCTGCTCGTCTGGCGCCTGTGCCGCGCTGATAACTGCCACCATAGTCCGATCCCTCCAGATGCCGCCATGTCTCCTCAGCCCACTACGCCATTGTACGAACAAGCGTTTCAATCGGTCAACCAGGCGACCAATAGGGCTACACAAACCGCCGAATCCGCGGATGCCCGCCTGGAATCCCACGCTCTTGCATGATCCGCCTCGTCGGCTCACCGCCCATCCCGCTGAGAGGATGAGCCAGCGAGTGGCGTATCTTTGAGCAAAAGCGGTGACGGCCACCAGGAGACCAGTAGGAAAGTGAAGTAGGAGCATATGGCGGGAGAACCTGCCCGCGCACGACGCTTTCGGCTGCCGCCGGGCGAGTGGGCGCGCCAACACATCGTCCAGCTGGTGACCCTCGGCGTGATTGTGGCGGTCCTCTTCGCTTGCTGCAATCCGCCAGCCTGGCCGACGGTGGTTTGGCAGGTTGTCGCTCACGACTGCGGTAAGGTTCAGTGGTCGGGGTTTGCCGGTGGCGCGTCGTCAGATGCGACACAGGCCGAGACGTGCTTTGTCCATGCCTATCAACATTGCTCAGCCGCCACGCTGAGCGCCTCCTTCGTCAATCTCGACGTTAGCGCCAGCTACAGTTTCGTGATCGAACCCTACGGTTTCACGTGCGCTGTTGGTGCGCTCTGGAATCGCGGTAGCCGCGCGCCGTTTGGTATTGGTAATGGCCCCGGAATTGGCTATTGCGGCAGCGTGCGGTTGGAGGCCGACGGCTTGCGGATACTCGGCTGCCAGTTCCTCGGCGATGTCCTTGTGCCGGGCGGCGTCTGAGTCAGACGTTATTCTGGCGTTTGTGGCGAACATCACGGCCCCTCTGGCTAGACTGCGTCATCCACGGCGTGTAGCTCGGCGGCGGGGCCGTTGGGGAGGTGGTGGGTGCGGATCAGCAGCGCGGTGCGTTTGGAGACGCCTGTGGCTTCGGCGAGGTCAGCGCCCACATCGGCGTGACGCCAGGAGTAGTAGAACGGGCGGCGCCACCACGCGGCATCGTCGCGCGCCAGCCAGAGCAACAAGCGCGGCGCGAAGGCCCGCAGCAGCACGAACGGCGGTCGCACCCAGAGGCGCACCCGCCCGCCACCCTTGCCGCAGTCATGCAGCAGCGCCGCCGCCAGCAGATCGGCGTCGTCACAGCCACGCGCCCGCAGTGCCCGGTAGACCGTCAGGCTGTGGCGCTGGTCATTGCGCGACATCGTGGCAAAGAGCGCACTCCCGTTCGGCGAGAGATGCGCGGCGAGGATTGCCTGGTCGTCAATGTCGAGCGGGCGCGGCAGCAGCGAGCGCCAGAACTGCCAGACGCGATAGCGCGCCGCCTGCCAGCGAGTCGTGACCACAGGCGCTGATGCAGGGGATGCTGTATCTGGCGAGGGCGATGGAACTGGCGATGGCATCTAGGCGAGCACTCCCGGCGGTTCAGGTGGTTCACATGCGCACGTACAGATTCGCATTCACCGGCAACAGATGCACCGCAATCGTATCCGCGGGCCCCACAATCAGCAGATTGGCCGGGCTGAACGCGATATTCAGGAACTGGAGAATCACCGGAATCACGAAGAAGATGACCAGCAACAGCAACTCGCCCCACTGGGCGAAGTTGCGCCAGCCGATGGCCTGGCGGGTCGGCAGCAGCGCGAAGAGGACGTGATAGCCATCCAGCGGATGCAGCGGGATGATGTTGAGAATCGCGATGGCGATGTTGGTCAGCGCGAAGATGAAGAAGAACTGCTCGATGCGCAGCGCCCAGCCGGGAACCGACTGCACGCAGCCCTGCAGCTCGCCTCCGAAGAGTCCGCTGTTGACACAGACATTGGCCTGATGCGCGAATGCGTTGAGGTCCGGCAGCAGATTGAAGAGCAAGAGAATAGCGACGCCGAGCAGCGCGTTGAAGACGAGGCCGGAGAGCGCGACCACAATTGTGCCGATGTTTGGGCCGATCCGCAGCTTGCGCGCATCGATCTCTAGTGGCTTGCCCCAGCCGATGCCCGCGCCGACAGTGGTCACGGAGAAGACGATGCCCGCAATAATGCCGATGGCTGAGAGCTGCTGTTGCGGGAAGAGGCTCAGGCGCCCACGCAGCCGTGGCGTCGTGTCGCCAAGCAGCGTGGCCATGCGCGCCTGCGCCGCGCCGTGAATCGTCACCGCGAGTATGAACGCGACGAACGTCTCAACCATGAGTATGACGTTCATGAAATCTCTCTCCGATGCCTTCCGACCTGGTCGTACCCTGTGAGGAACTTGTGAGGAAAACGCGCGATACCGGACAGCAGATCATGCTGCCCGGTATGCCTGAACGCTAGACCTTTTTCTTGGGCTTGCGCTTCTCTTTGTTTTTCGGACTCTTGTCTCCCATGAGTTGCCTCCTCACTGGTTATGAGAACCTGGCGAATCGCGAATTGGCGCAGGGTCTCGTGTCCGCGTACCTATGTCGCCATTATAGTATCCCGGCTCATCGGCGTCCACAAAGGAATCTACGTGGAATTTTCTCTGAGGTAGCATCACCGACGAAGGCGCTATCCCAGCACCGGCTCTTCGGTCTCAGCGGCGAGCGGCGTGAGCGATACCTCTACGGGCGCGGTTTCCCCGCCAGCGGGCGGATGCTCGGGCGCGTGTGGCTTGACGCCCCAGAGTCCGAACGCCGCAAAGAGCGCGCCAGCCAGCGCGATAAGGCCCGCGGCGGTAAGAATGGTGTCCACTGGGCCAAAGTGGATACCCAGCAGCGTCGCCGAGAAGCCGCGCAAGACCGTGCTGTCGAGGTAGCCTGCCAGCCCGGCGCCGACGAGCGTCGAGATCGTAATCGTCGGGTTGAGAATCGAGGAGACGCGGCCCACCATCTCGCGTGGCGTGCTTTGCAGCAGCAGCGGTCCCGCCGCCACATTGAGTCCCGCCTGGGGGATGCCCGCCACGCCAATCAGAGCGATGGCAACCCAGATGTCGGCCGAACGCGCATAGGCGGTCACCAACAGCGCTATCGCCAGCAGCGAGAGCCAGAGCGTGCGCGTCAGGCCAATCTTCTGGGCAAAGGCCCCGGCGAGAATCGCGCCCAGAATCATGCCGATGCCCATTACGCCATTGAGCACGCCGTAGAGGCTGGTTGGCGCATGCAGATTCCCCGTGGCGAAGAAGTAATCGAGCGTATTGAGCGCGCCACCGCCAAGCATAACAATTGTGGCTGAGATAGTGAGGACGACCAGCACCCGCGACCGGAGGAAGTACCGCAGCCCTCCACCGAACTCGCGCCAGAAGTTCGGCCGCGCCCCATCGGCGACACTGCGAGCGGCGGGTGGCGCGGTAACGCTGCGGATGAGCAGATAGGAGGCGACGAACGAGATCGCATCGATGCCCAGTGCCCACTCCGGCCCAAAGGCGACGAAAAGCGGCGCGGCCAGCGTTGGGCCGAGGATCATAGCGATGCTCATCGAGGTCTGGCTCAGCCCCATGGCCCGCGCCTGCGTCTCCTCGGGCACGATATCGCCGATGAGGGCCAGCGAGGCAGGCCGGAAGAACTGGCTGAGTGTGTTGAGCAGGAAGACGACGCCATAGACGACGCCCAGCTGCCAGAAGAGCGGCAGGCGTCCGCCGGGCAGGAAGGGCAACGGGACGACACCCGAGATGAGGATCAGCAGCGCCACCAGCGCCGCGCGCGCCGCATCCATCACCAGCATCGTGCGCCGCTTGTTCCAGCGGTCGACGAAGACGCCCGCGATTGGCCCTACGATGAGCACCGGAACGGTGGTCGCGATGAAGACGCCACTGACCGCCAGGGGAGCCCAGGCCTGGCCGCGGGCGATGACGGCGGCGATCCAGATGACGAGCGTCGTGTCAAAGATGAAGTCGCCAAAGATCGAGATGGTATGGCCAAGCCAGAGCCGCCCATAGTTCCCGTTGATGAATAGACCGGGCTTTCTGGCCAATGTCGCAGACGTTGCAGGGTCGGTTGTGGTAGGATCCATAGTACTCTCCTCCGGTGTGTTGCCAACTAAACACATTCTCTGGGATTGCGAGTGGGAGTTCGGCGCGCGGACCGTTCCAGCGGTTCGCGTGTCTTTTTTTTCCACGGGCGCGGCGCTGTGTATTCTTCAACGTTCTCAGCCGGTAGGGTTGGCTACTCCTTTCGCTTGAGCGCCTCACGCACCGCTGGCGAGGCATTGAGCACACCACGGTGGCGGAAGTGGGAAATCGCCCGCTCCACCAGCTCAGGGGTGATATCGTCGGCGAAGGTGCAGGCGCCGAGGGCGCTGATGCTGATCTGCCGATTTTGGGCGATGACTCCCTCCAAATCGGACCGCTTGACGGTGTACGAGCCTGCGATCACCATATAACGCGGACGGGTCCAGCCCTGCACTTTCCTGGGCGGCTGCGGCTTCTTTGGTGGCGGAGGCGCGTCCGGTGGCTGGTGTGAGAAGGCGTGAGAGGGCGGGGGCGCATCGGGCGCCGCCGCGGGCTCAGCTCTGTTCTCTTCGGCGATGCGCGGGTCGTAGCCCATCATGACGAAGGTGCGCTCCTCCTCGCCCTCGATGCCGCGTGGAATCGAATACCGGTCGAACTCCGCCTGGACGCGCTTCGCCAGCTCCTTCATCTCGTCGTGGGTGATCCATATCTGGGTGGCGCTCACCCCCCAGATTTTGGGATCTTCCCACAACTGATTGCGGACAGTGTACTCCGTTGCCCGCAGAAACCCCTGGGAGGCGTTGTCGAGAAATGCGCGCATGGTTGCGAACGTCTCGTCGGAGGGGGCGGCGCTCAAGAGCGTCTTCGCGGCGGTAAAGCTCCTGGCGACGGCACGGTAATACTTTTCCAGGATGCCGCTCTTCTCGCGCGTGGCCACCAGCCGGACCAGCCCAACGCGCTCCAGCTCGCGGACGTGGTAGTGAATCTTGGCGGGCGCCTGTCCGAGCAACTCACCCAGTTGGGTGACGGTCATCGCGCGGTGGGAGAGCGCCTCAACGATGCGCGTGCGGAGCTCGTCGGCAATTGCGCGGAGCTGCTCAAGCGTCTCCAGTTCATAGGTGTCGAGAATATCGTTTGCCTCGGCGCTGCCGCCAGGCTCGTGCGGTGTTGGGTTGGGTGTAGGTGTAGGCGTGTCATCTGTCGACATGTTTGTGCCTCTTACTCATTCAAGAATTCTTGATAGGTCAAATAGTACCGAATGAGTAAACATTTGTCAAGGGGCAGGTATTCATGATACCTACTCAGGCACTTTTCGGTCATATGTAGCCACCCCAAGGCGTGTTGCCACTCGGCCTCAAGCCGACGCGCTCCATGGGTGATCTCATCACGCGGCGCCTCAATAAGCTCGAGCGCGAGGAGAACGTCAGAAGTCAGCTCAAGAGGAGCAGATATCTGTGTGGGATGGCGCTATCGTGCTGCTAGACTGCATCTTATAGCGAGGTAGCGCCCCTCTTTGGCTGGCGCTATGAGTTGACGCCGTTCGCACGCGCCAGTTTGGAGGCAGCCCTTGAGACGCTCAATCACCTTTCGACAGTATGCTGGCGAAGATGACCTCGTAAAGATGCAGCGCTTGCTTATGGACGCACGTGCGCGCAGCGATGACTGGCGCTATTGGCATGTGGGTGACTTGATGTGGGCGTTTCTTTCGCTGACGAGCCACCTCAATCCACAGGACCGTATTCGCCTCTGGCACGACGAGCAAGATAGCCTGGTAGGCTTTGCGCTGGTCGGCGAAGATCCAGCCTTCGAGTGCCAGGTACTTCCCGAATTTGTCTGGGCAGGGATAGAGCAAGAGGCACTCGCATGGGCAGAGGCGCTCCGAGCCGAGCTGGCGAAAAACGACGTTAAACGCTGGGGCGGCGCGTTCATATGGGGCGCCCGGCAGGACGATGCGTCACGGATCGCCTTTCTGGAAGGGCATGGTTTCCGACAGGATGACCACATCGAGGTGAATCTGCTGCGCTCATTAGATGAGCCACCTCCAGAAGCGACAATACCTGACGGTTATCACATCCGCGCTGTGGCTGAATCCGGCGAGGCGGGCCAACGCGCCGACATAGAGCGTGAGGTATGGCATCCGTACAGCGATATCAGCGGGGATGATTACACACATTTGATGCGTTTGCCTGGCTATCATCGCGACCTGGACGTAGTCGCCGTCTCACCTGAGGGCGTTATCGCCGCCTATGTGAACGGTTGGATTGATCCGCTGAATCAAATCGGCGATTTCGGCCCGGTGGGGGCGCGGGAAGCCTATCGCAGGCGTGGACTCACACGGTCAGTGTTGGTGGAGGACATGCGGCGAATGCGGAATCTGGGGATGAACCGGGTATGCGTCTCAACAGGCGAGTCGAATGCACCCGCACGACGCCTGTACGAGTCGTTGGGATTCAGAGTCGTGAACCAATATCTCACCTTTGCAAAGCCAGCATAGAAGCCAGCACGAGGACATGAGGACATGAGGACATGAGGACATGAGGACACGCGCCCAGCCCATTCCTCGTCGCCGACATCGGTACTCATGCTTCATCATACCCACCTGCCGGACTACTGTAGCTTACGTCCCTCACATGCCCTAGCCAATTTGGGCGTGCATAACCCCGTGGATAAAGTCGTGGATAACTCATTCTGGCGGCAGAAAAGCTGTGGACAACGGCGGATCGCCGCCATCACTGCCGAAGAAGCGGCGTGTTTCGCGCGTGGTCATCCACCAGGTTATCCACATGTGGGCGGATGGTGCAAAAGTCCTCGTTTGCCATTCGCCATTTCTTCGGGTATTCTGGCGGATGCGACCTGTCGGCCACTGTCAGATTTGCCGATGACGGAATGCTGTTCCGATGCTATACTCTCTTGAAAGAGTGTTCTAGTCAACACCAGCAGCCCGGCCGCCAGCATCGCTCGGATTCATCTCAATTCATCCATCCGATACATCAGTAACAGTCCTGATTTTACCGCGCCAGTGCGAGCGAATCGCTTGTCACGGGAGGTTCTTCTATGGCCGTCGAGAAGCTGCTGCCCCAGAATATCGAAGCCGAGTCGGGCGTGCTTGGCAGCCTGCTGATCGACCCCGGCGCTATCGTCCAGGTGGCCGACTTTCTGCGCGCCGATGATTTCTATCGTGAGGCGCATCGCGAGATATATCGCGCCGCGCTGGACCTCTACGAGACGAGCGATCCCGCCGACCTGATTACGCTGACCGACGAGTTGCAACGGCGCGGCAAGCTGGAAGAGGTGGGCGGCATCAGCTATGTCTCGTCGCTGGCCAACCAGGTGCCGACCAGCGCCAACGTGGAATACTACGGGCGCATCGTCGAGCGCACCTCGGTGCTGCGGCGGCTGATCTCCGCCGCGGGCCAGATTGCCGCCATCGCCTATAGCGAACCCGACGCGAGCGTGGCGCTGGACGAGGCCGAGAAGCTGGTCTTCAACGTCAGCCAGCGCTTCACCCGCGACGACCTCGAACCGATTCGCGAGACACTGCGCGAATACATCGACAAGCTCGACCAGCTTCACGAGCATCGCGGCACGATTGTCGGCGTCGCCACAGGTTTCTCCGACCTGGATAAGATGACTGGCGGCCTGCAAAAATCCGATCTTATCATCTTGGCTGCGAGACCTGCTGTTGGTAAGTCTGCAATGGCGCTTTCGCTGGCCCGGAATGCCGCGCTACGCTCCAACCGCAAGATCGCCCTCTTTAGCCTAGAGATGAGCAAAGAGCAGCTTGCCGCTCGTCTACTCTCAATGGACGCCGGGGTTGACCAGCAGAAGCTGCGTTCCGGCTATATCAACGACGAGGAGTGGGACCGCATCAGCGAGTCCGTCGGGCGGCTCTCCGAGGCGGATATCTACATTGACGACACCCCCGGCATCACGCTGGTGGAGATGCGCAGCAAGGCGCGCCGCCTGATGATGGAGCACGGCTTCGACCTCTTGATCGTGGACTATCTGCAACTGATGCAGGGGAGCCATAGCGGGCGCGGCCACGAGAACCGGGTGATGGAAATCTCCGAGATCAGTCGCGGACTCAAAGGGATCGCCCGTGAGTTGAATGTGCCGGTGCTGGCGCTGGCGCAACTCTCGCGCGCGGTGGAGAGCCGGACCGAGAAGAAGCCGCAGCTCAGCGACCTCAGAGAATCGGGGTCTATAGAGCAAGATGCTGATATAGTGATGTTTATATACAGAGATGAGGTTTACAATCCAGATAGCGACCGGAAGAATATCGCTGACATCATCGTCGCCAAGCACCGCAACGGCCCTATTGGCCAGGTCAGCCTGTACTTCATGGCCGCCCAGACGCTCTACCGCGATCTGGACCTGCGCACCGCCGACGACGAGTAACCGGAGAGGAGCGTACCCATGCCTGCGTTTACCGGGTTTCCCTCCGGGAAAAATCCATTCGTGCCGCTGCCAGAGACATTCTTCTCGGCAGTCTTGCCAGAGATCGAGGATCTTGGCGAGTTGAAGGTGGTGCTGCATCTCTTCTGGCGGCTCTACCAGAAAGAGGGCAGCCCGCGCTGCGCCAGTGACCGCGAGCTGCTGGCCGATCCGCTGCTACGCCGGACACTGCGGCGACAGGGCGACCCGCGGCCCATCGAGGAGCGTCTGCGCGCGGCGTTGGAGCATGCCCAGGCCAACGGCATCCTGCTGCGGGTACGCGTGCGGGTGGATGGTGAGGTTGTCAGCTGGTATTTCTTCAATACCGACCGCAGCCGTCGCGCCGTCTCTCGCTTGCAGCGCGGGGAGCTTTCACCCGAGGTGTTGCTGGATGCCGAGGGGCCAGCTGGAGCGGGGCAACCACCTGGCGGCGCGAGCGATGTCGGCGCCATCCATACGCTGAGCGTCGAGATTGACCGCCCGAACATCTTTACGCTCTACGAGCAGAATGTCGGGCTGCTACTGCCATTGGTGGCCGAGGAGCTGCGCGAGGCGGGCGAGCGATATCCGCGGGAATGGGTCGAAGAAGCGTTCCGGCTGGCGGTACAGCAGAACAAGCGCAAGTGGAGCTATATCCGGGCAATCCTGCACCGGTGGGAGATAGAGGGAAGGGGAGCCTAGATTATGGAGCGCATGAACGAGATTCTTGCGCGAGACGCCAGCCGCCGCATGACCACGCGCCGCGCGCCGACTCCCGCGCCCTTTGCCACATCTTCCACTAAGATGCCATCGGCTACGCCATCGACGCCATTATCTCCGTCATCATCGTCGCCGCGTCATATCGCGCCGCGCCGCATCAACACTGGGCAGGCGACTCAGACAACCGGCAAATCAGCCGCGGCCCTGCCGCCACGCCGCCACGCCGCCGATGCTGACGCCAGCCAGCCGACGCCGCCAGCCGCCGACGTGCTGGAAAGCGACCGCATTCTGGAGCTGCCCGCGCGCCCGGCAACCGGAGTTGTCAGGGCAGACTCGGCAGGAACGCGTCCCCGCGAGATGGCCTCACTCCGCGAGATCGCGCCGACCTATGCCGCGCAACTTGGGCCGCGCCGTGCGGGGCCGGGCACATCATCGCCGGGCGCATCATCGCCGGGCGCATCATCGGCGAGCAGCGCGTCAAATCCAGCCAGCCAGCCCGGCACACCGAACACAGGCACTGGCAACAAGCCTAGTAGCAAGACGCCGAGCGGGCGCGCCACGCGGGCAACCGGCAAGGCGGGCGCTCCGGGGGTCTGTCCGCTCTGCCATGGCGCGGGCTATGTGCGGCTGGATGTGCCGGTGGGCGATCCGGCGTTCGGGCAGGCGATACGCTGCCAGTGCAAAGAGCAGCAAATCAAAGAGCGCGACCGCCTCAACCTGCGCAATATCTCGAATCTTGACCCCTTCCACGATAAGACCTTCGAGGCGTTCGACTCCTCGCTTCCCGGACTGCGTGAGGCATATGACATCGCGCGCCACTATGCCGAGGATCCACTGGGGTGGCTGGTGTTGCGCGGCGGCTATGGCTGTGGCAAGACACATCTGGCCGCCGCCATCGCGCATGTCGCCCAGCAGCGTGATGTCGCGGTGATCTTCGCCATCGTGCCCGACCTGCTCGACCACCTGCGCGCGACTTTCGCGCCCAGCAGCGATATGCCCTACGACGCGCTCTTCGACAAGGTGCGCGAATCGGAGCTGCTGGTCCTCGACGATTTTGGCGCGGAGAACAGCACCGCCTGGGCGACCGAGAAGCTCTTCCAGCTTATCAACTACCGCTACAACTACCGGATGCCGACGGTCATCACGACCAACCATCGCCTGCTTGCCCAGATGGACGAGCGTATCCGTTCGCGTCTCTCCGACCTGGGATTGGTGCGCCACGTCGTCATCGAGGCGGCAGACTACCGCGAGCGCCACACCGGCCGCTCATCCCGTGGCGGGAGCCGCAGCCGAAGCCGCGAGGGCTATAACCGGTAAGGGCGTGCACTAATCGGTAGACTTGCCTGGGGCCACATGGTGGCGCGTCGCGTGGCGTCGTTTGCGCAGCCAGGGCAACGCCACTTTCCAGACAAGTATCGCGAGGACGACCACGCCCGCGATGATCCAGCCCGCCCGCTCGACAATCGTCAGAATGCGGTCGTACTCCGCCCCGGCGAGGTAGCCAATCAGACAGAAGGCTGTGTTCCAGAGGAGCGCCGCCACCAGCTCAAACGAGAGAAAACGGCGGTAGGACATCCGCGTCGCCCCCGCGCTGAGCGCCACGAACGAGCGGATGTGGCCCACGATATGGGAGAGCAGGATTGCTCTGCCACCGTATTTCGCCAGCAGCCGCCGACCCAGCCGGAGCCGCCCCGCCAGTCGCATGCGCCGACCCAGCCGCGAATCACCCCAGCGCAGCATAACTTTGCCTAGCGCGAACCGGCCGAGCAGATAATCCGCGTGGTAGCCGAGCACTGTCCCCATCCAGGCGAAGAAGATCACCCAGGCCAAGTCGAGCGTGCCCTGGCGAGCATAGAAAGCGCCCAGCAACGCCAGCGTGCCACCCGGCAGCGCTAGCCCCAGCAGTGCGGTATTCTCGCCGAGCGCGCCGAGAAAGACGATCAGATAGCCATACTGGTCGTACAGGTCGCGCAGAAGGTCTATCAGGTGCTCTAACATGGGTATGTCACCATTGGGTGATTCGTGTGGGCTACTCGTGCGGCGCGGGAATCGTGCGCTGAGTGGCGGGCTTCCGGCGCAGGCGGAGGAAGATATCCGCCGCGAGGATGACGCCGAGAATCACCCCGGGAATGACAAATGCTGTCCACGCGTGTTGCTCCAGGATAGGGCCGAGGCGCTGATCGTGCAGGATCATGTTGGACGCCGTCCAGCCCAGCACCAGCGCCGCGACATCCAGCAGCCATGGCAGCCTATTGATCAGCTCCGCGACCAGCGCGCTCCCCACCAGCAGGATGAGAATGCTCAACAGCAGCCCGCCGATCAACAGCGGGATATGCTCGGAGGCCAGCGCCGCCACCGCCAGCACGTTATCCAGGCTCATCGTCACATCGGCGACGATGATCGTCAGCAGCGCGCTCAGAAAGCCGCGCTGAACGCCCTGTTTCACACCAGCGCCAGTAGATGCGGATGCCGCCTCAGTCGCCGCCTCGGACGCCTCCGCGTGTTTCTTCCGGTCGTGCTCGCGGTCGAGGAGCAGCTTGATGGCGATGGCAATCAGCAGGACGCCGCCAATCGCCTGGAGCAGCGGCAACTGGAGCAGCAACGCCGCCACCAGCGTGAAGAGAATGCGCAGCACGATGGCGCCGATGCCACCGGCCAGAATCGCCACGTAGCGTTGCTGCCGCGGCAGGCTGGCCGCGGCGGCTCCGATGACCAGCGCGTTATCGCCGCTGAGCACCAGATCGACGAGAACGATCCCTCCAATGATCCCCAACACTTCGAGCATCTATCGCTACCTGTCCGTCTAAAGCATCTCTCACAGTGTTCGACGATATCGTGCGAACACTCTCATGTCGTCGCCAACGTGCACGGAGTGCGCCAGCACGCCGCAGCAGGCGATGGCGCGCACGGCACGGTGGCATACCCCTCTCTGGACTACGCAGTTCAGGCGGTAGGGTCGCAGATTGCATCGCGCTACGAGGGAATTTCAGCGCGTTTGCGTAGCGCAATGCGTAGCGTGACAGGTATTTTTGCGAGGGGTGATATGGTCCGGCGCGCGGTCATCGCGCGGTCATTGCATCGGACGGGAGTCCCATTCGTCCAGCGGCCATTGTTCGCGCGACTGCGACGGCCGCTGCCCATCCCGCGGCTGTGAGTCCTGTGGCCAGGGACTCCACGGCGATGGACCCTGCGGCGGCTGAGGCTGACCCTGCGGCTGGGGCTGGCTCGGCGGCCATTGGCTCGGCTGACGCGGAGCAGGCTGCGCGGGGTTCTGTGACCAGGGGTTCACCTGCTGATCTCGCGCTGGCGAGCCGATGGGGCGCGACGGCTGATGGTAGGGCGCATGGCGTTCCGCGCGTGACCATGGGTCACGCGAAGGATCCTGTGAAGGATCAGGCGGCTGGTTGAAGGGCTGACCAAATGGCTGATTAGGCGGCTGCTGGTAGCGCGGCTGGCTAAAGGGCTGATTGGACGGCTGGTCATACATCTGCCATTGCTGCCACGATCCTGCTCCCCAGGGCGCGGGCGTCGGCTGGTCGTATTGGGGCTGTAGAGGCTGATTGTCGTACCATAGCCCCCGCGCGGAGGGAGCTGCGTCCATGTCCGCCTGCCAGCCTGCCTTCGCTGACGATGGCGCCGCCCACTGGGCTTGCGGCAGACCTTCCGCAAGATAGGCTTTCCGCTGGCCCAGCCGGTCCTCGGCGATGCCCGCCAGGAAGACGCCCAGCGAGAGCACAAAAATCGAGCCATGCAACCAGTTATCGGCGCTGTTGAACACCAGCATCGGGGCAAAGTTGACGCCGATCAGGCCGACCGCCATCAGCGCGCCGTAGAGCAGCGAGATGCCAATCGTATAAATGCGCACGGATTGATCGCTTGCCAGCGCGGTAATCATCAGGCCGAGCAGGCCTACCGCGACATGGACGACGCTATGCACCAGCGTCAGCTCGAAGAAAGAGACGAGCACCTGGAAAGATGGGATGTCTGGGAAGAAACCCGGAACGCCAGAGAGCAAGAGCACAGTGCTGAGTATCAGCGCATAGAATCGCGTAATACTGGCCATCCGATTCCCTCCTCGCTGCCAGCTATCTCATATGAAACGCGGGGCGCTGCCGTTGGACAGGCGCTTTCTCCGCTCTGGCCCGGCGCGTGCTATGCTGAAAGCTATGCTGAAACAGCTATTATGTATCACACAGGCAGGCTAGCCCAAAGGAAGACAGGCAAATATGCTATCAGAGGATGCTTTGGCGACGATAGCCCGCGAAATACACGACTGCACGCGCTGCGATCTCTACCAGCACACGACACAGAGCGTCCCCGGCAATGGCAATCCCCATGCCGAGGTGATGCTCATCGGCGAAGCGCCCAGCGCCTACGATAATAAGCGCGGCAATCCGTTCTCCGGTCCCACCGGCCCGTTCCTCGATGAGTTACTGGGGCTTGCCCACCTGCAACGCGGCGAGGTCTTTTTGACGAACATTGTCAAGCATTGGGTGAGCGAGGGCCGCAGCCCGCTCCCGGCGGAGATTGCCGCCTGCGCTCCCTACCTGACGCGCCAGATCGAGGCGGTTGATCCGCTGCTCATCTGCACCCTGGGACGCTTTGCGCTGGCGCGATTCTTCCCCAAAGGGACGATCACCGCACTCCACGGCCAGGCGAAGCTTGTCCGCGGGCGCGTCGTGCTCGCAATGTACAATCCCGCCGCCGCGCTCCATCGCGAAGAGCTGCGCCAGACGGTGGTGGACGATTTCACCCACGCGCTGCCCGCCGCGCTGGCCGAGGCGCGACGCCTGGCCGCCGAGGGCAAACTGGGACGGTCCGCCGCCCACGAAGACGACGAGCCGCCCCAGCAAATGACCCTCTTCTGATCAGCCCTGGCCCACCAGCGCCTCCACCAGCGGCGCGCCAATCGGCGTGCCCCATCCGGTGCTGTAGTCCCAGGCGGAGGTGGCGGGATAGTAGAGGTTGCCGCCAACCGTCACGTCGTGGAAGACCCGGCTGGCCTGGGCGCTGGCGCCGAGCTGGTAGAGCCGTGGATTGAGCAGGCCAAGCGGCTTGCCGCCATGGCTGCGCGACAGTTCGTTCGCCAGCAGCACGATACCTGCCCACAGCGGCGTCGCGCCACTCGTGCCGCCGACCACCTGCCAGCACTCACTGCCTCGGCAGTTGCCATCTCCCGAATAATAGACGCTGTAGCCCGTCAGCGGATCGGCGTCCGCCGCGACATCGGGCACCTGGCGCGCGCCATCTGAAAACTGATTGGCGACGCCTGGGCCAGTCTGCCAGGATGGCCGGTGATAGACGACGCTGACGCCGCCGCCACCACCCGAGGTCTCCAGCGGACCTTCCCAGCCAGCCTCGCGGCTATAGCTGCCGTCGGCGTTGGTGAAGAGCGCCGTGCCGCCAACCGCGGTAACGTAGGGGTTGGACGACGGTTCCTGCACCGAGAGGTTATCATCCTGGCAACCATACGCGCCCGAATCTCCCGACGCCACCAGTATCGACATCCCCTGCGCCGCCGCCTGGCGGAAGCTGTTGTCAATTGAATCATAGAAGCTCTGAGAATGCGAGGGATCAAGCCCCTTCTCGCAGGCGCCGAGGCTGATGCTGACGACCTGCGCGTGGTTATCCGAGACGATCTGGCTGAACATCTGGGCGACGCTGCCCAGGTCGGACTGGCTCTCGTAGACATCGATATTCGCGGCGGGCGCGATGGCGTGGATCACCTCGATATCCAGCGCTGGCTCCGGGCTGATGGATGACGCTCCGCCCGCCACCGGCTTGACGGTGATCGCGCCCGTGCGCAGCCCAAACGTCTGATCGTAGGATTGCACGTCCGACCGGCGAAACTGGTCGATCTCTGGCAGCGCGACCGTCTGATTCGCGCCTGTTAGCCCCGCCTGATGCAGCGACCCCAGGTCATAGGCGCGCTCCAGCTCCGTCGGCCCGAAGCCGTTGCCTCCCGACACCATTGGCCGTCGCGGCGCGGCCAGACTGCCCGTATGGATCACGCTACGGGTATCTAGCCCCAGCACGCCGGAGACCCCTGCCAGCGAGGCGGGGATGTGCGGGGTAACGTCCGGCGCGATGTAGCGCTCGCCGTGCTGGTCGCAGTAGTCGCCCAGCCGCACGCCGAAGAGCGCGTCGAGCTTTTCGACGGTTCCCTGCGCGTTGAGCAGGCCCGCGGTCGCCGTCGCCAATGGCACGCGCAGCCCGGCGGCACGCAAGGTCGCGGCAAGGCTGGCGACGGTGGTGCTGGTCGCGCCGAAGCGCCTGGCATATTCCTGTGGCGAGAGGAAGTGGTGATACTCCGGCGATTTGGGATCATTGAGCGCGGCAAGCGCCGCATCGAGGCCCGCTGAGTCGCCCTTCAGCACGAGTGAGATCGTCAGCGTGCGGGTGGGGTCAGTCGGCCCCAGGCGCACCGACGCTGCTGTGGTCGTGGCGCAGGCGCTGGCGGTTTTCGAGGCCGCCGACCCAGTTCCAGGCGCGTTCCGCTGGTTTGTGGGCGTGGACGGGGCGCATGCCGCCAGCAGGGAGAGCGCCGCGATGGCCAGCACGGGCGCCGTCCGCCAGATGCGTCGTTTCCCGGTGTTGTTTCCGCTGTTATGCATAAAAAGGGCGCCTCCAGCCAGAATTCAGCGCCAGACGACGCTATTGACGACGTGATCGTATTCTTCATTCGGCACGATAGATGGGTCGGGGCTGTTCGGGTCCAGCGGGCTGATGGCGACGAAGATGATCCCCGTCGCGTTCTGGACGCTGGCCATCACCTGGATGAAGACCGGCACCTGCGGCGCGTTGCCCTGCGATGTATATGCTCCAATGGACTGCCCCGCGCCCGGCACATAACCAATCTCCGCCCCTTTGATCGCGCCGAAGTCCTGCGGGTCGGTGAAGTTATTGTCGCCGTTGAGGATATTTTGCACGGTGCTGTTGAGCAACGTCGTAGCGCTCGTGCCGGGGCTGACCTGCTGCCCGTGCAGCTGCATCGTGACATCGCCAAGCTGGGTCGAGGCGATCAATGTGACGGTGTTCTTGTCGCTGTCCTGCGAGTCCACCGACCAGGGATCAAAGTAGGTCAACTGGAAAAAGGTATTGTTGATGACGTGCGCCTGCCCGTTATCGCGCGTGGGCGGTGGACAGTTGCCCGGGCAGGGAGTCGGCGTCGCGTCGGGAATCGGAATCGCACCGAGGCCGCATGCGCCCAGGCTCATCAGCACCAGCAGCCAGACCAGCGGCTGCGCCAGTCGTTTCTTTGGCGTCTCAGGCATTCTAGGCAACTTAGGCATCTTAGGCACCGGATGGCTCCTGTCCAGCGCGCCGGGCAGGCGTGCGTTGTCTGCGCCGCGGGGTCGCACGGAGGGCAAGGCCGCAATAGGGGCAGAACGACTCTGTGCCGCGTAGTTGATGGAAGCACTGCGGACACTCCTCGGCGTTGCCAGAGCGCAACGGACGCGCCTTATCGATCAGGCCGATATGCAGCAGCGAGCGCACCAGCAGCAGCATGATGACAACCGCGCCGCCATACCAGAGCAGGTCGAGCAGCGGCCCGCCCCAGAGCGTGCTGCCAACGGCTGGCACAACCTGGCCCAGCAGCGCGATGATGATGGCAAGCACGAGATTGGTGACCGCGCCGCGCGTCCGTTCGGCGGGCTGGCGGTCGCGTCGCAGCCAGAGCGCCGCGCAGATCAGCCCAGTCGTGGCGGCGTCGAGCAGCGGGATGAGCAGCGCAATCTTCAGCGTCGGCAGGACCCAGGCCGAGATGGACCCGGTTTGCACGAATGGCCCGGAGATGAGATACCAGGCATAGGCGATACTCTGCGTGGCCGAGAAGCCGAGGCCAGCCGCCGCGCCAAACGCCAGCCCATCCAGCACATCGTCGAACTGGCGGCGCGTGATGTAGAGTACCAGCGGGCCAATCAACATCAGCAACTGACCAATGATCGGCAGAAAGACGCCGACCAGCAGGATGTAATTCGTGGATGGCCCGAAGCCCGCGCGAAACTGGCTGAGGATCAGGCGGTAGAAGAGCAGGCTCATCGCGCCACCGAAGATCGCGCCGACCAGGAACGTCGCGCCCAGCACGGTGAGCGGCTCATCTTCGTAGAGCTGGGCGTCGTAGAAGTAGAACAGATAGAGCACCGGCAGCAACAGCGCCGAGAGCACAATCGCCAACGGCACGAGCTTGCCCAGGCTGATGCCAATCAGGGCGAAGACGGCCACGAGCAGCAGCCAGCGCAACTGGAACATACGGCGCGGGCCAAGATGGGGAAAGAGCGTCGAAACGATGCTCGGCTGGAGTACATGCTCCGACGGATTGGCGGCGTAGACATGGGGACGGCGCGAGATATGGCGCTCGCGGTTGACCGTCTGATGCGCGCCGCACCAGGGGCAATAATTGCCCTCGCCAAGCTCGCGCCCGCAATTACGACACTGCATACAGGCTTGACCTCTCCAAGATGGCATATCCATCCAAACAGGAATGGTGCGCCCAGTATACCGCACTCAAGCATTCTGTGACCGTCTGATCGCTATCAGCATCAACACGCAAAAAGCGTGCCAGCGGCGTATCGCGCGCGATTGCGAGTGGGGTGGGAATAGCCAGGGATGGTATAGTGCGAGCAGTGAAATGAACGATGTCAGGCCAGGAATCGAGGAATAACTTATGCCCACGCCAACGTTGCCGCTGACCCCCGACGAACTGCTGACCACGACCCGCTCTGTGCGCAAACGGCTCGATTTTTCGCGGCCTGTTGAGCCAGAGATTATTCGCGAGTGTCTTGAAATCGCGTTGCAGGCGCCCAATGGCGGCAACCGCCAGCCGTGGAGCTTCGTCGTCGTGACAGATGCGGCGAAACGCGCGGCGCTCGGCGACATCTATCGGCGCGGCTGGGCACTCTACAAGGGGCTGCCCATCAACGCGCCCAACCGGCTCTCGCCCGACCCGGAACGCGCGGCGACCCAGCTACGCATCCTCAGCTCCGCCGACTATCTCGCCGAGCATATGCACGAGGCGCCCGTGCTGCTGATTCCGTGCTTCAAGGGGCGCGTGGACAGCCAGCCGAGCATCGCGCAGTCGGGCGCGTGGGGCTCCATCCTGCCCGCCACCTGGAGCTTCATGCTGGCGGCGCGCGCCCGCGGCCTGGGAACCTCGCTGACGACGGTGCATCTCTTCTTCGAGCAGGACGCCGCCGACGTGCTCGGTATCCCATTCGACAAGATTACCCAGACGGCGCTCATCCCGGTCGCCTACTCGCTAGGCGCCGACTTCGCGCCAGCCGCCCGCCAGCCACTGGACGACGTGCTGCACTGGGACGGCTGGTGAGTTGAAACCTTCCGCTGAATGATCTGTCACACGCCGTATGCGTTGTCCGTGTTAGCCTGGAAGGCTCAAGGGTCATGCGAGCTGGCGGAGCGGGGATGTCGCGGCGGGAGGCAGCGGATTGAGCATTGTCTGGCACTGGAACACACGCGAACGGCGGCTATCCCGGTTAGCGCTGCTGGCGGCGCGTGCCCTGGCTCTGCGCTCCCGGCAGCAGGACGGCGACGCGGAGGAGGGCGATGCCAGCGCCTCATCGGACCACGCCACCGCGACATCCTCACAGACTGCTTCCCTTCCAGGGCCGAGCGGCGGCCAGGACGCTGCCTTCGACGCCTTCTTTGCCCAGTATGAGCGCCCGCTCTACGGCTACCTGCGGCGCATGCTGCCATCCCACGACGCGGCGCTGGATGTCGCGCAGGAGGCGTTCTTTCGCGCCTGGCAGCGCTTCGATGTGATCGGCGGCTACGAACGTCCGCAGGCGTGGCTCTTCCGCGTCGCGACGAATCTGGCGTTGGATGTCTTGCGCCGACGCCAGCCGATTGGGCTATCGCGGCTTGCTGGCGGCCACGATGACGCGACAGCCGACGAAGATACGTCCGCCACCGATTTCCTCCCCGCGCTGATTGACCCGTTCGACATGGAGCAGTCGCTGGCGGAGCGCGACCTGGTGAACCGGGTGCTTCGGCGGCTGCCAGAGCGCCAGCGCGCGGCGATCCTGCTCTGGGCAGCGCACGGGCTGACCACCAGCGAGATCGCAGACGTATTCGAGACAACGGACGTCAACGTGCGCCAGATGCTCAGCCGGGGACGCGCGCGCTTCCGCGAGCTCTACGAGCAGTCGCAAGGAAGCGGCTAGGCGATGAATTTGGTATGAGCTGTCACATGGAGATGGCGCGCCGCGTGTAGACAGTATCGTCGTTGCGCAACGGCACACAGGAGATGTTGTGAACTGGGATAGAGGCCACGGAGCCGAACGAGTGGGGAAAAGCGAGCCAGGCGGATGCGCCGCATTCGGACCGCTGTTAGAAGCGTACTATCACCACGCGCTGGAATCGCACGTGGCACAGACAGTGGTTGAACACACTGCCGGATGTGTCGCATGTGGAGCGGCGCTGGAACGCTTCGCCGCAACGGACCGGCTGATCGCGGATGCGCCTATGCCCGCGCCGGGGTCAGAGCTGCGCCAGCGGCTGGCGGCGCGGATCGCGACGGCACGCGCCCATCGCTTCGCTGGCACGATAGCCTCTACGCCCAGAATGTCCATCAAAAGGGAGACTGTTGTGCGCGAATCGAGACATCATCAGCCTATGCGCCTCCATGACGGAGGAACGAACCTGACTCTGGAAGATAAGCAACTGGATACACCCATGCGACCTGCACAGTCGATGCAGCCCATCAAGCCACCGACCCGCTGGCGGATCGCCACAGCAGCGATGGCAACAGTCGCGCTCATCGCCGTCTTCGCCCTGCTGCTGCATGGCTTTGTCGCGGGCAGAGGCGTGTCTGGTCCAGCGGCGCAGAAGGTATCTGGCCAATGGCATACCGTGGATACGATGGACTACACCACCACGCTGTCGGCCATAGTGCCCTCTCCCGTATTTTCGCCAGTCAATCCATCGATTGTCTACGAGACGACGGTTGAGACGACGCTTAGCCCCGCTGCGACGACGGTGAGCCCCTCCAGCCTTCGCCGCTCGGATGATGGCGGCGCGACGTGGCACGCGCTCCAGTGGCCGGGTTCCACCGGCGCTGATGTGCTCCAGGTGTTCCCCAGCCCGTTGGATGCCCATACTGCCTTTCTGACGGTGACCAACTTCTGCCCATCAGGGGCAGTCGCCAAGACCCACGGCGGCATTCTGGCTTCGCTCACGAGTGGCAACAGTTTTGCATGTAGTGTCACCTATCGCACGACCGATGAGGGCCAAAGCTGGACGAAGCTCAGCTTCCCGGTCAATGGCGTGATCTCGGTGCAAGAGACGCTCGCCTACCGCACTGCTGAGATGCCGCTTCAGGCACAAGGGACGCGTCTCTATGCAATGCTCACCTGTGGCCCCCAGTGTGCCGACCCCAGCCAGTCGCTCGTGGCCGGTCGGCTGGCTGCCAGCACGGATGGCGGAGCCACCTGGAGCCTGGTCGATGATGGCGTTAGCCAGGGCATCTGTGATTTCGCCGCGCAGCCTGATGGACAGGCGCTCTTTGTTGTGACGACGGGTGATAGCCAGCAGTGCGACACGGATTCTTTACCCTCGCGGAAGGGGCTGTACCGTAGCGACGACGGTGGCCAAAGCTGGCAGAGCGCAGGTATGCTGCCGGAGAGTCTGATGAGCCAGGGAATGACGGTGGTGTCGGTTGGTGGCAAGACAATGCTCTATGTGCATGCTCCAAAGCTGCACGCCGGTAGCAAAGGGTCTACGTTTGCAGCCGGGAACGATTTCCTGGTGAGCAGCGATGGCGGCAAGACTTGGATGACCGCGCCGCTGCAAGGGCTATTCGATGTAGCGCAACCACTCGACTCGCCATTGCTTGTTCGATCCGACGGCTCACTGGTCGTAGCGTTCTCGCCGCCAGGCTCTGGCCAACAGGCGACGATCTACTCATGGAAGCCGGGCGCGTCCAGTTGGAAGCTGTTTGCTCCAGCGCCAGCTGGTGGGCTTTGGAAGCTGCTGCGCACGGTCTCGGCCAGCGGCGCCGAGACGTTCTGGGCAGTGACCGCGATTGACCACTGGAGCGCCAACGCCCACGCCAAAGGACTCGGGTCCGCGGACGTCTTACAGTTTGCGGTCGCGAAATACCAGCCATAGGCATAGTGTTCAGCGACACCTGGCAGCCCTTCAGGATACTTCCTGGGGGGCTTTCTGCGCTGTCCCCCGTCGCCAGTGGGACGTGGGCATGGCTGCAGAACAGCAGTGGAATCGTCTCAGCGCAATCCCATCGCCTGAAAGGCAATCACCAGTAATTGAGCGGAGTCGAGGAAACTCGGCTCCATTTTGCTGTTTTTGCTGTGCATGGATGTCACACATTGGGACAATCGGCGTTATAACCGTTGACATCATGATGCTCGTGAGTGGAAACCATACGCGCAGCTAAAGGAGACCATGTTGGAATCTACTTCTCGGCTGTTCGCGACGAGTCCAAGTGCCAGCAGCCAGGACGAGCCTACAGACGAGGATGCGCTGGTGGAGGCCGCCAGGCACGATCCCGCAGCCTTCGCGGCGCTGTATCAGCGGTACTTTGCCCGTGTCTATCGCTACCTGCGCATCCGCCTCCAGTTGGAGGAAGACACCGCCGATCTGGCGCAACAGGTCTTTCTCAAGGCGCTGGATGCCTTGCCGCGCTATCAATCGCGGAACGCGCCGTTCGCCGCCTGGCTCTTTGCCATTGCGCGCCATGCCCTCGCCGACCGCTTCCGTCGGAGCCCGGTGACGCTGCCGCTGGAAGCCGCGGGCCATGTACTGGCTGATCACGAGATGGAGGCCGCTGTGCTGCGGCGCGAGTCCATCGAGCAACTTACTACGCTGCTCGGCAGCCTGAATTCTGATGCGCGTGATCTGCTGGCGCTACGGTTCGCCGCCGGGCTGACAACGCCCGAAATCGCCGCGATCCTGGGCAAACGCCCCGAGACCGTGCGCAAGGCGCTGAGCCGTCTGCTACAGAGCTTGAAGGAGCAGTATCATGCCCCACACTGATCCGCGCTATGATGCGCTCCGCGAGCGATTCCCCGACATTCTCCCCGAGAAAGAGGATGATCCCGCGCTGACGCGGCTGGTACATGACCTCGACGCCTACATGAGCATTCCCGCGCCCATGCCCGCGCCTCGACAACAGCATATCGGGCACGCCAACCTAGCCGAAGCCACCGAACCTCATCACATAGATCGCCCTCACAGCAATAGAACACCGCCGCGACGACTAAGTCTGTGGCTGGGCACAGTCGCGGCGGCGCTGGTCGTCGCGCTGCTGGCAGGTATGCTGCTGACGCGGATGCATGCTCCCCTCGGCCAGACTAACGGCGGACATGGCAGTTTTTCACCGGCAAAGGGAGTTTGTGCGCCAGGTAAGATCACAGCGTACGTACCCGAAGATGGCGATATTGGCTCCCTCGATATGGTCTCACCCGACGAGGGCTGGGCCATTGGTGGAGTTGTGGACCCGACGACGCTTGAGCCAGGAAAGTCCTTCATCCTGCACTATCACAACTGCGCCTGGGCGCCGATAACGGCCAGCATTCCAGACGCGGGGCTATCGAGCATCTCGATGGGGTCAGCGAACGACGGTTGGGCGGTTGGCAGCACGAGCTCTGGCGCACCGTTCGCCATGCACTATGCCAGCGGCGTCTGGAAGCCTGTGACGCCTCCAGGCGCGGATGTCTTCCACGGGCTGTTCACATACAGGGCCGTGCACATGCTCTCGGCGGATGAAGGTTGGATCGGGGTAAACCTGGAGAAGGATAACCAGGGAAATCCGGTGTCAGGTTTGCTGCATTTCGCGAACGGAAAGTGGTCACAGGTCGATACTCCATTCGCGGTCATTTCAACTGTGTTGCCGGTCGCTCCGGCTGATGCCTGGGTAGTGGGATATGCCACTAAGACCGCGCAATCTCCTGATATGTACCACTATCAGGCTGGGACGTGGACCAGAATGGCGGCCCCGCCGGGAATCAGTATCTTCACACTTCGGATGGTGTCGCCCAACAACATCTGGGCGTCTGGATTAGTAGGTCCGGGTTCACGCACGATCGAGGCAGCGGTGGCGCACTATGATGGCAGCCAATGGCGGCGGGTAGCAGTGAACGCTAGTGGAAGTCCAGCGGACGTAGAGGCTTTCGACCAGGGCGCAAGTTGGGCATTCACAAAGAACGATGCGCTCCCGGGTGACCCTGTGATTACCGAGGCGCAATACCAGCATGACGGCTCATGGCAGCACATGGCATGGCCGTTCACCAATTTCTCGCTCATCGACTCGCTCACCCGCGTCTCCCCCGACGAATATTGGGCCATCGGCTACTATTACGTAACACACCAGACGCCTACTGGCAACGGGGGCTATACCGGCTCTGGATACGCAGTAGGCGTGCTGCTCTACTTCGCCAACGGCGCGTGGCACGAGATACCGACAAGTTGACGCCAACACAAAGCCCGCAGTCACTTCGGCTGCGGGCCAGAAGCGGTCTCGACCTTAAAAGGCCGGAGGAAGTAGCAGAGCAGGCTTGCAAGCCTGGCAGCGCGGAACCGCGCTGATCGCCCATTCGGCGAGGCGGCCATTTATGGCCTAGGATGCCTACTCCGGCCATTCATGGCCGAGGGCGTTTCGACTACGAGGCGGTGCGCGAGCGCGAGTTATCGGCCCACTCGTCGAACCAGCGGTCCAGCGCGTTGGCGCGATGCTGTGCCTTCTCCGAGCCTTTGATCTCGTTACACTTGCGGTGCGCGGGCACCAGATTGTGCGCCGCGTGCTCGCCGCCATCGGCCAGCGCCAGCACGTGATCGAACGAGAGATCGTGCAGCGTCACCGGCAGCTTACAGATGCCGCAGAGCCACTCACCGCTGCCGTTCCTCGAGTGCTCCAACACGTGCGCCAGCTCGACAGCGCGCACCGCGCCGACCACTCCACGCCTGCGCGCGCCGCTATTCAGCCGGAGCGCTCGCCGTCGCACGATATCGATCATCCAGTCGTCGAAGCTCGTCGGCCATTCCAGGTGCTGCGGCTGCGGCCGTGTCCGCGACGCCGGTCGGGTCGCTGGTCGCGGCGCTTGACGCGGCATCTGGCGGCTGGATGGGACGCGGCCATTGCGTGTGGCGGGCGTGGGCGGGCGTTGGGGATGTTGCGCCGGGCGGGTTGGCGCGGGCGTGCGCACCATGCGCGGCCGGGCGGGCAATCGTGGCGTCTCGTGGATCTCATGGAGCGGCACGGAAGGAAGATCAAGCGCCGAGGATTTCGCGGGATGAGGCAGAGGCGGCTGAATGGCTGGATGACCAGGCCACGGACTCCATGCGGTCCAGGAGCGGGTATCTCCCCGTGCTCCCCATACAGAACTCGTCGTCGCAACGCGGATCACAAAACCATCAGGGGGACTATACCCCATTCCCCCTCGTTCGGGCCTTCGCGCCCGATCTATCATACGTCGTGTACTCATATTTACCGTACCGGCAACCCCTCCACATCGTCTATCCTGCTTATGTTCGGCACACCTTTCATTGATGTATACGCGCAGGGCGATGAAATAGTTCAGTGGTTGCGCTTCAAGAAATCATACCTGGGAGGCACTTCGGAGGCGAGAGTCGCGCTCGGAGGATGACATAGCGAAGTCGCAGTCAACATATCATTCCACTTGTAGTATCGTATGAGACGAGCCCGCTGTCAAGCGCGCCACGATGCTGGGACTTTGCGATACACAAGTTTTCCGCGACCCGCAAGACGAACGAAGCTGGGCGATCCGCCGCTAATTGGCGACGAACGTGCGCACCAGGCTCACCAACTCGCGCATCTCGAACGGCTTGCGCAGCACCACCCCAGCCTCAACGCCGCGCTGGTAGAGGTCAAGCGAGGTCGCTGCCGTCAGGAACAGCACATGGGTCTTCCACGTCTCGGGGTGGATGCGCAGGCGGCGATAGACCTCAGCGCCGTCGAGGTCAGGCAGATTCACGTCGAGCAGCACGACATTCGGGGGGCGCGACGCCGCCAGCGCCAGCGCGCTCTCGCCGCCCTCAGCCACCTGGATGTCCCAGTCCGGCTCGCCCTCCAGCTTGAGCGTGTCGCGAATCGCATGCGCCGCGTGCGGGTCGTCTTCCACAATCAGGATGCTGGGATGCGTCCGCTCCGCCACCGGCGCGACCGCCAGCGGGACAGGCGACTGTTCGACCGGCGCGACCGCCTCAATAGTTGGCGCGGCGGCGCGCGGCAGCAACGTGACCGATGCGCTGGCTGGGCGACTGTGGCGTGACGGCTTGTGCGGCGCTGGCAGTGTGGCATTGCCGGACGACATGGCGTGAGCGTGCGCGACGGGAGCCATCGCGCGCAGACGGGACTGTCTGCCCGGTCGGCGCGATGCATTGGCGCGTACACTACTCATAGATTTTCAGGCCTCCCGCCTGTGCGTTGGTGGAATCTACCGGGCCGTTCCTTGCCTCCCGGCTGTCCCTTACGAGACCGCGCCGGATAGCAGGCAGAGCTACTGAGCCGAGTATAGCACGGCTGCCTGAGCGGCTCAGCTTCAGCAGTACTTCCGGGCGAAGATCATCTGTCACGGCGTGATACTAACCCCAGAAAATCGGGGAATCAGACGATCACCGCGACCAGCCAGCAGGCGGCGAACGCCATCGCACCAAACGCCTGGATATAGAAGTTCACCTTGAGCGTCGCGGTGTCCGGCTTGCGGCGATAGAGCAGGATCGTCAGCGCGGTCGTCCCGATGGCCACGAGTGTCGCCAGCAGGAGCCATACCGCCAGCCCCGGCGCCAGCCCGGTCAGATCGAGCAGCCAGATGAGCAGGCTCAGCGCGACCGGGATTCCCCAGACCAGCGCCAGATCGCGGCGCAGCCCCAGCACATGCGGCAGCCCGCGCACCCCGGCGGCGATGTCGTCGTCGAGGTCGGGCAGCGAGTTGGCGATATTCATGGCGATGCCGAGCGCCGCGCCCAACGGCAGAATCCACGGCAGGAATGGCTGCCACGCGCCCAGCGCCGCCCAGACGAAGATCGGCAGCAGTGGGAAGTGGAGCGCGAAGAGCAGCGCGCTGACCCATGTTCCCTTGAAGCGCAGATCATAGGCGAAGCCAAGCGCCATGATGGCAGAGAGGATCAACGTCGCCGCCAGCCCGAACGACTGGGCAATGAGGATCGCTAGCCCCGTCAGAATGACCACCAGCGCCAGCGCCTCGCCCGGCTGCACGGTTCCGCGCACGAGCGGCTTCTGTGGCTTGCTGGCGGCGTCGAGGGCGCGGTCGCAATAGTCGTTGAGGATGCCGATTGCCGCCTGCGCGCAGCCCATCGCCAGCACCAGGCGTACGACCGCGTCTACGGAGAGCGCGTGGTGCGCTGAGAACGCCGCGATTGGGGCCAGCAGAGCCATCAACAGCATATACATCGCGACCGGCACGGGATGGGTGACGCGCACAAGCCCGCCAGCCCGCTGCAATACACCGAAACGCGGCGGGTGGCTGGTAGCGGATGGCGTATCCGGCATGACGCTTCTCCCCAGATTCCTGATAAAGGTCGCTTAATTGGCGCTCTCTCCGCGTCGGGCATAGTCTGATGAGTCCGCGCAGGCGGACTTCGTGGCCGTAGGCCGTTCAGGCGCGGTTTTAACCGCCCGCGCTAGCGCACCGCGTCGAGCGCCAGCGTCTCCGCATAGAACGCCTCGTAGGCGTCGAGCATCGTTTCCAGCCGGAAGAGGCGTTCCACCCGCGCGCGGCAGGCATGGCGGTCGAGCGCGGACGCCCGCTGGACTGCGACCACGGCAGCGTCCACATCACCCGGCGCGACCAGATAGCCCGTCTCGCCATCCGCGACCACCTCGGCCAGTCCACCGCGCCGATAGCCAATCACTGGCGCGCCCGCCGCCTGCGCCTCGCACGCCACCAGCCCAAACGGCTCCTCCCAGTGGGGCGTGCAGAGAACCGCCCGCGCCTCACCCATCAGCCGATACAGCTCCTCGCGTGGCACGCTGCCCAGATAGCGGACGCGCTCGCCCAGCCGCGCAAGGACTGGCGCAATCCGCTGCTCGAAGTAGCGCGTGTCGTAGACATCACCCGCCAGCGCCAGTGGCAGCCCGGATTGTTCGGCAATCGCCAGCGCATCCTCGACGCCTTTCTCCGGGCTGATCCGTCCGGCAAAGAGCAGTGATGGCTCTGGATCGGGCTCCGCGCTGAAAGGGATGGCGGCGAGATCCACGCCATTGTAGATGACCTGGGCAATGGCGCAGTGCGGCGCCCAACCAGCGGCGCAGGCCCGCGAGACGGTCGTCAGACGCACGCGGGCGGGCGAGCCATCGGGTGGGGCCAGCATGCCGAGCAGGTTGGCGATATTGCTATCCACCGGGGGCAGGTGCAGCGTGTGGATCACCGGAGGCGCCAGCATCGACGAGTAGGCGTAGGCGGGCCAGTCGAAGGCGTGCGCGTGGACGAGATCGTATTCATCAGCGTGATTCACGAGCGCGCGAAAGATGTGAAGGAAGGCGTAGGATGGCAGCAGCTTCCGCTCGTCGGGACGCAGCATATCTGGGATGCGCTCGCCGTCGGCGGAGGGAGACGTTTCCCGGTAGAAGCGCGCCGGGCGCAGCGCTTTGGAATCGATGCCCAACGTGAGGACGCGCACGTCAGGTACATCGGAACCTTCGGCGGCGTAGAGTGTCACCTCGTGGCCGCGCTGCGCCAGCCCGCGCGCCAGATCGGCCAGCAGCGCCTGCGCCCCGCCCAGATACGGCGGCGCGATGGGTGAGACGAGCGGCGCAACGAGCGCGATACGCATGGCGAGTGCTCCTTCAGTCTGGCGTTGGTCATGCAATGGTCATGCAATGGTCAGGCGTTGGTGTAGAGTTCCAGGTTGGTACCCGCCAGCGGCGCGGCGTCTGGCCCGACCAGGAAGACGAGGATGCGCGCCATTTGCTCCGGCGTCATCCCTGCCTTGAGGTGCGGCGCGGCCGCTCGCAGCATCTCGGTATCCACCGCGCCAGGGCTGACGGCGATCACGCGGATGTTGTGCGGGCGTCCCTCCACCGCCAGGATCTCGCTCAGCCCGGCGACGCCAAACTTCGAGACGACATACGCGCTCAGGCCCGGAAATTTCTCGACCTTTGGCACGCCCGAGAGCGAGGAGAAGTTGACGATCACTCCGCCACCATGCGCCCGCATCGTCTGGAACGCGGCGCGGCAGCAGAGGAACGTCCCGCGCAGGTTGGTCGCGAGTACAGCGTCCCACGTGGCGGTATCCATCTCGGCAAATGGGCGATTGGCGACCGCGCCCGCCGCGTTGACGAGGATCGTGACCGGCCCGAACGCTGCCTCGGTCCGCGCGAAGAGCTGGGCGACGCTTTCCTCGTCGGCGACATCCGTCGGCACGGCCAGCGCCCTGCTGCCCGCAGCCATGATCTCGGCGACGTTGGCCGCCAGCGCATCCGCATCACGCGCCGCCAGCGCGACTGCCGCGCCCTCCGCCGCGAAGGCCAGCGCCGCCGCCCGCCCGATGCCACGGCTTGCCCCCGTGATGATGGCGACCTGCCCGGCCAGCGTCCGCGATTGCCTGGATGTCTCGCCCTGCTGCTGTTGTGCGTTTGCGTTCATGCCGCCGATTATAGCACGCGGAGCTTCTCGCGCCAGATGATATGCTGCGATACAGTCAGCAGAGTCATCCGCTGGATGCCCTCTGTCCGGGCATGCCTCTACTTCGTGTAGTACATGCGCCTTTGGAGGAATCAGGAGGTCAGCGTCATGCCCGTAACCGTTCGCATTCTCGGCCCAGGTGATGGCGCTATGCTCCAGGATGTCGCCGCGGATGTCTTTGACAACCCCGTGGACGCGCGCTGGAGTGCGGAGTTCCTCGCCGACTCACGCCATCACCTCGCCATCGCCCTCGATGAAGAGAGCGGGCAGGTGGTTGGCATGGCCACGGGTGTCCACTACGTCCATCCCGACAAGCCACCGGAGCTGTGGGTGAATGAGGTCGGCGTCGCCCCACCCTATCAGGGTCACGGTGTGGGTCGGCGAATGCTCGCGGCGCTTCTGGCGCATGCACGGACGTTGGGGTGCCGGGAGGCGTGGGTGCTCACCAGTTACGGCAACACAGCCGCGCGGCACATGTACGCGGCGGCGGGTGGCGTGGAGGAAGGCGAGGCGCCGCTGATGATCACGTTCGCGCTGGCCGACAGTGACGCTTCCTGAGAGGCTATGCGCCTTCTCGCTCACCCACATAGTCACTCTCCGCAGCTATGGATGGCAGGGGACAGACCACTGCCCGCCTCGGTGTCGATGGCAACCCGCCCTGCCAGCGACCCCGATTTTCCCGATATCTCGTCCTGCTGCTCTTGTGCGCGCATGCCGCCGATTGCCGATGTAGCACGGTAGCCCCATTGCGCCAGATGGTATACTGAAATACTGCCCGCACAGTGACCTAACACACCCCGTAAGAGGATATGCGAATGATCGAGCGATTACAGCGCGCCTTGGAGCGTATAGAGGAACTCTCGCCCACCGCGCAGGAAGACCTAGCGCAATTCATCGAGGACATGACAGAGCCAGTTGCGAGCGAGTCATCTGTTGATGAGGATCTACCTCCTTCGGTAGAACGAGCATTGGCACTGGGAGGCGCCTGGCGGGATCTGCAGGATGATGACGAGTTCGCATTCTTTGACAGCATCAAGCGTGAAAGCACGCCGTCACCACCAATGGACGAACAACTGGCCTGGCTTAATGAGGAGGATGCAGAATGACCCGCTATCTCCTTGATAACGGGGTTCTCGTCGCATACCTGAAAGGTCGCCCAGGCGCCTTACGGCTCATTCGGCCGTGGATAGTCGCACGGGAAGCCACCACGAGCCAACTCGTCTATGGTGAAGCGATAGAGTATCTCAAAGGCGCTTCTGATTATCGCCAACACTGAACTGAACTCCGTGAGCTGCTACGGGAAATCACCCCATATCAACTGACCTACGCCATTTTAGAGCGGTATGCTGACCTCCGTCGGGATATGCGGCGTAGCGTTGGCTTGATAGGCGATGTTGATACGCTTATCGCAGCTACCGCGCTCGAACACGATCTTACAGTCGTCACACTGGATGGCGACCTGACCCGCGTGCCAGGGCTGTCTACGATGCACCTGCCGCGTAGCGCTCTGATGAGTTGATCTCACGTCCGCGTCTCGCGCAGACTGTGCCCGTCACGACGCCAGATGCTGCATGCCGCTAAATGTGGCACATTGATACTCCTTACCCGCTTGTGTTACCAGAATCATCCTGGCTTCCCCACATCGTTGGCTCCCCTGCGTGCGTATACTGAAGCATCGGTGTCGCGTTCCAGCGACCAAATCGCGAAAGGCAGGGTTGAGATGCTCAGGCGATTTTTCGAGTCGATCTTCAATTGGCTGTTCTTTTCCTGGATGTATCGGCGAGGCCGAACCCCGTGGGATACCGGCATCTCACCGCCAGAACTGGTGGACGCGGTCGAAGGTGTGGGCGCGATGCCACCGGGACGCGCGCTCGATCTGGGCTGCGGCACCGGCACCAACTGCCTCTACATGGCGCGCAACGGATGGCAGGCTCTCGGCGTAGACTTCGCCTCCCCCGCGATTTCACGCGCCAAACAGAAGGCACGGGCAATGGGCAAGCTGCCTGGCTCGGTGCGCTTCATCCGTGGCGACGTCACCCAGCTGGGTCGGCTACCTATCGGCGCGCCCTGCTCGCTGATTCTCGATCTGGGCTGCTTCCATGGCATCAACGAAGACCGCCGCGCTGACTACGCCGCTGGCGTCACGCGCTTTGCCGCGCCAGGCGCGCTCTACTTGCTCTATGGCTTCGAGCCGCGTATGCTGGGGATGCGCCGCGTTGGCTTCACACAAGATGATGTCGAGCACATCTTCGGCGACAATTTCAAGGTGGAGAAGATCGAGCGCGGCACAGGGCGCGACGGCGCCCCCACGGCATGGTACTGGCTGCGGCGGCTCGAGCGCGTCTAGTGGGCTAAGAAGGAGGGCTGGCGCATGCAGTTAGGGGTGTTTTTGCCGATCTCTGGCCGCGCAACCGGACCGGACACGCTGCGTGAGGCGGCGCAGAGCGCCGAGCGGCAGGGCTTCGACGCCGTCTGGTCGGCGGATCGCGTCGTCACACCATGGGAGATTCGCACGCCCTACCCCTACGCCGAGAACCACGAGTTCATCGTGCCGCCGGACCGCCCATTCCTCGACTCATTCACCTGCCTGGCCTACCTCGCGGGCTGCACCCAGACGATTACCCTGGGCATCAGCGTGCTGGTGCTGCCATACCGCCATCCCCTCTACTGGGCGCGCGTTGCCGCCTCCATCGAACGGCTGGCGCAGGGACGGCTGACACTGGGCGTTGGTGTCGGCTGGATGGAGGAGGAGTTCGCTGCACTGGGCGTGCCGTTCAAAGCGCGCGGCAGGATGACCGACGAGCAGCTCCAGATCCTCGACCTGCTCTGGACGCAGGAGCATATCAGCTTCCATGGCCAGCACTATGCATTCGACGATGTGGCCTTCTATCCCAAGCCGATCCAGCAGCCGCGCATCCCGCTCTGGGTCGGCGGGGAGGGCGCGGCGGCGCAACGACGCGCGGGCCGCTATGGCGACGCCTGGTTCCCCTACTTCGTCAGCGTCTCGCCCGCCGAGCTACGCGCTGGCTACGACAACGCCCGCCGCGAGGCCGAATATGCCGGGCGCAACGCCGACGCAGTGAAGCTGACCTGCTGCCGTCCCATCGAGGTGACACGCGAAGCGGTACCTCAGGATGAGCGGGTGCTGCGCGGTTCGCCGGAGCAACTGATCGAGGCGCTCGCAGTCTATCGCGAGATCGGCGTCGAGCATCTGGCGCTGCAATTCATGGTCCCGCGCTGGCCCGACCGTGTGGAGCAGATCGAGCGCTTCGCCACGGAGATCATGCCACACGTTCGCTAAGTGTCGATAGAAAACAGGAGTACGCATGTCGATGCCCCAAACGCCTGAGGAACTGAAGGCGTTCAACCGCCAGTTGATCGTGGATTTTCGCGCGCACGACCCGAAGCTGAAAGGACGCAGGATATTGCTGCTGACGACGACCGGCGCGCGCAGCGGGCGGCCCCATACCACGCCGATGACCTATGTACTCGACGGCGACCGCGTGCTGGTGATCGCCTCGAATGCTGGCGCGGTGCGGCATCCCGACTGGTACGTCAACCTCGCCGCCAATCCGGCGGTGACAGTCGAGCTACCCGACGAGACGTTTCAGACGCGGGGGGTCGTGGCCGAGGGCGAAGAGTATGACCGCCTCTGGGCGCACATTGTGGCGCAGATGCCCTTCTTCACCGACCACCAGGCACAGATCAGCCGCAAGATTCCCGTCGTCATCCTGGCGCGCGTGGGGTAAGCAGAGTTGGTCAGGTGGCCGCGCGGCTTTCGCCCGCCCGCTCGGCTGGGACAGCGTTTTGCCCACGATAGGAGACCGCGCGCGTGCCCGGAATATGTTGCAGCACCTCGGCCAGCGTGGCGAGGGTTGACGACTCTCCCCCACGTATATCCAACCGGAAGGTCGTCACGCCGTTGGCCTTATCCGGGAGCAGTTCTATGCGCCGCAGCTCCAGATGCAGGGCATTGACACGCTCCTCGATGGCGATCACCTGCCCGGGATGCGTCTCGGCGCGCAGAGTGATGCGCCAGCTGCGCTTGTGCGGGAAGATGCGCCCCTCGATGGGCTTGAGCGCCAGCAGGATGCCCAGCAGGATGGCGGTGGTCGCGGCGGCGGCGAGATAGAGACCCGCTCCGGCGGCGAGGCCGATGCCCGCAACGGCCCAGACACTCGCGGCGGTCGTCAGGCCGTGAATGGCGTTCTTGCGTAGGATGATCGTGCCAGCGCCCAGGAAGCCGATACCGCTGACGACCTGCGCGGCGATACGTGACGGGTCGAGGACAATGCGGCCTGGCTCGATCACGTCGGAGAATCCATATGCGGAAACGATGATGATGAGCGCCGAGGCAGTCGCCACGAGCGCATGCGTGCGCAGTCCAGCGCCACGATCCAGGCGTTCGCGTTCGAGGCCAATCAGCGAACCCAGCACAGCCGCGACAGCCAGGCGCACAATAACTTCCAGGTACATAGACATATATCAGTTCGATCCTTCAGCTACACAAGGAAGTATAGCGCCGCGGGAATTGAATTGCACTAAGCGGAGGGCTGCTCATAGCCGCACGCATGCCTCGGCGGTCGGCCAGAAGCGCGCCGCGAACCATGGCATTCTTCCCCACCGAATGGGTCATAGAGAGCATGTGATGACGATAGACTGGGGCAATCCGCCGCTCGTGACTACGACCGTGACGACCGTACCAACTAGCCCTGAGATATGGGAAATCGTCATCGTTTGCCTGCCACCGGGAGGGAGCGTGCCGTGTGTCGGCGAGAGCGTCAAACTGGTGGGCAGCGAAAGCGCTGCGGCTGACCAGTTCGCCGACCGCGTTGTGCTGGGATTGGCTATCGTCACCGTCGTCGTGGCGTTGCCACATTGGATGGTGACGCTGGTGGGACTGATAGTCACGACGACAGGCGGCGGAGTGCTGCCAGGCTCCGCAGTGGCCGTCGGCGCGCCGGGCGTGCCCGTGCCTGCTACTGGGATATTGCCCGATGTTCCCGCGGTCCCTGGTAGCGGCGAGCCACTGAGCGATGCTGGTGTTCCCGTATTCGATATGGCCTGAGCGGTCGGGCTGGAACTAACGGACTCTCCAAGAAAATCGCCAGGCGCCTGCCATCCCAGCCTCACACCGAGCAGAGCGCCGCTGCCGAGGAGCAGCAAGATGAGCAACAGGAGGAGCAGCGCGAGGAGGAGTGGGTGCGTGTGACGGGGTGGCTTCTGTTTATCGTTGGTTTTGGATGCGTCAGGTTTGGGCCCAGGCTGTGTGGCAATGTTTGCCATATCGGTAGGCTCACCGCAATGAGGGCAGAAAGCCGGAGGAGGAGATCCAAGGTGCTGACCGCAGACGCTACAGTAGTACACCTTGTCAACCTCCTTGCTACTCACTGGCACGGCTCACGAGCCAGTGCCATAGCTGCTGAAGCCGGTACTGCCCAAGCATGCAGCGCAGAGTATTTGCGCATCCAACACAACACGGAAACGCACTACTACGGACCAGAACTGATGAGTTGGAGAGTCAGACATACCGTCAACGAGTTGGAACCAATCTTACCATGATCTATTACCAACCGGCAACTGTTTTTCTCATTGTCTCATTGTCTCATTGTCTCATTGTCTCATTGTCTCCAGGGAGGTCATCGCCGCTGCCTCAATCGGCGATAGGGGAGTATCGAGTGTACTGCAAGTAGGCGAAGGATTCTGTGGCGCAGCGTTGGGGAATTGCGCTTCATTCGCTGCCCTGGCTTACAGCCGCGGACACGCCTCAGCGGCGAGCCAGAACAATGCTTCATGACGCCGACATATCAGGCGCTTTGGTGTTGCTGCTGATAGGCCGCTATAGCGTCTTGAATACCCTTGTAGTAGCCGTAGAGATGGTGCAATTGGTAGCGTATCTGATCGATCAGCTGCATGTCGGCGGGATGTTTCTTGCGTTCAGCCATCAGATCCGTTTCATGGCGTTCAATCATCCGTAGCAGCTGCTCGGCCCCCTTCTGGTAGCCGACAAGCTCCTGGTCACTCGTTATCGGTGGTTGTGTCGTTTTCATGAACTCACCTGCCTCAGAACGTAAGTGTGACGACACCTTTCGATGTACCATCGCGAGCCGTGGAAAAGAAAGCAAGCCAGCCTTGAAAATCCACAAGACTGTGCGCAAACTGGATGTCGAGCAGTTGGATATCGACACCCTCAGCGGCAAACCGCTGCTCACCTGCCAACTGATAAATGCCCGGAGTCAAAACTGCCAGGTCTACATCACCTGGGTCGGGTTTGCCTGTCAGGTAGCTGCCATCCACCGCGATTTGATCTGCCAAAGCGAGACGTTGTACAGTCGCGACGCATGATGCAAGCGCACTATTCAGCAATGACCGTTGTGGTGTCATGGCAGGGAAAGCAACAAAGACCTCATCCAAGGGCACTTGATAAATACCCGGTGGAAGTGTCCCATCGGCGCGCAATGCAGGAAGTGGCATATCACCTCTTCACAGCGCTACAAGAACTTCACGTTACACGCAATCCTAGCACATCAAGCACGACATATGTCTCACAGCCGCAGGCATGCCTCGGCGGCCAACCAGAAGAGCGCCTCGCGCCCCGAATGCGAGTCCCATTCCCGTCGGCTCCACTCCGCGCCGCCGACGTCGTCGCCGCCGTAGAGCACCTGGGCGAAGGTCACGCCACGGAACTGCGCCACGGCAAAGAATGCCGCCGCCTCCATCTCGACCATCAGGCAGCCCTCGGCCAGGCGCTGCTGCACTTTGGCGGGCGTCTCGCGATAGATGGCGTCGGTCGTCCAGGTCTTGGCGGTCAGATAGCCGACCTCGTGCGCCCGCAAGGTCGCTTCGAGCGCCGCGACGCCCTCGGGGCTGGGCGTCACCTCGCGGCCCGCCGGCAGATAGTGGTATGACGTGCCCTCGTCGCGGATGGCGGAAAGCGGGATCAGCGGATGTCCCATCGCGATGCTGCTATCGAGCACGCCACAGCCACCGCAGGCGATAAACTTGCGGCAACCCAGCGCGATCACCTCTTCGAGCATCGAGGCGGCCAGCGGCGCGCCAACGCCCGGATGGAATATCGCCAGGCGCTTGCCCTCGAACTCCATCTCATAGACGGGGTGCGTGCCCAGCTCGCTGCGCAGATGCTTGACGACGCGCATCTCCTGCTGCTGGCTGAGCTGGGTGATAACCTCGTTGAAGAAGCAGAGCACCGCATGCGTCGGCACGTCGCGCGGCTTGATGATCTTCGACGGCTCCAGCACGCCCTCCGGCGCATCGTCGAATTCGAGAATGGGATAGTCGCGTGAGACAAAGTTGGTCATGTGACGTTTCCTGTAACATTGCGCTGGCGACTGAAGTCGAGCCTATATGGCCTGCGGCCACGAAGTCCGCCTGCGCGGACTGCCCAGACCGTAACCCTACGATTTGTGCTGTTGGGGTACGCCTCTCCAACCCGCGCAGGCGGGTTTGTGGCGGAGCGGAGCGAGGCCGTTCAGGCGCGGTTTTAACCGCCAGCCGCTATCACCCGCCCGCGCTGGCGCCACCAAGAATCGGCGTCTGCGTCTTGCCCTGGCCCGCGATGCCCGGCTCCGTCATCGCCTCCGGCTTCAGAATCTCCGCCAGATCGGATTCCGGCAGCAGATTACGCTCGCGCACGATGTCGCGGATATCGCGGCCCGTCTGAATCTGCTCCTTGGCAATCGCGGCGGACGCCTCGTAGCCGATATACGGGGCCAGCGCCGTCACCAGGCTCGCGCTCTTGAACGCATACTCCTCGGCGCGATTGGCGTTGGCCTTGATGCCCACGACGCAGCGTGCGGTGAAGGTCGCCATCGCGTTCTTGAGGATCGTGAACGACCAGAGCACGTTGTGGATGATAACCGGCATCATCACATTCAGCTCGAGCTGGCCCGCCTGCGCGGCGTAGCTGACCGTCGTATCGAAGCCAAAGACCTGGAAGCAGACCTGGTTCAGCATCTCCGCCATCGAGGGATTCACCTTGCCCGGCATGATCGACGAGCCGGGCTGCACCGCGGGCAGCACGATCTCGTAGATGCCTGTGGCTGGCCCCGACGCCAGCAGCCGCAGGTCGTTGGCGATTTTGGTCAGGTCGCTGGCCAGCACCCGTACCGCGCCCGAGACCTCCAGGAACGACGACATGCTCGGCGCAATCTGCACCAGCGATTCCGCGCGGCGAAAGGCGAAACCCGTCAGCTCGCTGAGATGCTTTACCATCGCGTCGATATAGGCGGCTTCGGCGTTCAGCCCGGTGCCGACGGCCGTGCCGCCGATATTCAGCTCCAGCAGGGTGTTGCTGGCGTCGTGGATGCGCGCGACATCGCGGCGCAGTGTCAGCCCGTAAGCGGCGAACTCCTGGCCGAGACGAATCGGCGTCGCGTCTTGCAGGTGGGTACGGCCAGACTTCACGATGCCGTCAAACTCGCGCCCCTTCGCCTCGAAGGCCGCTGCCAGCTCCTCCAGCACGGGCAGCGTCTCGCGCACCACCAGCACCGTCGCCACGCGCATCGCCGTCGGGAAGACGTCATTGGTGGACTGCGCCATGTTGACGTGGTCGTTGGGATGGACGAGCTTGTAGTCGCCGCGCTTCCCGCCGAGGATCTCGATGGCGCGGTTGGCCAGCACCTCGTTGGCGTTCATATTGTGTGAGGTGCCCGCGCCCGCCTGATAGACATCCACCACGAAGTGCTCGTGCCACTGGCCGCCCAGTATCTCGTCGGCGGCCTGAATGATGGCGTTGGCAATGTGCGCGTCGAGGCGGCCGGTGTCGCGGTTGGAGAGCGCCGCCGCCTTCTTCACCAGCACCGTCGCGCGAATCATCGCCGGGTGGGCGCGCATGCCACTGACGGGATAGTTCTCGACGGCGCGCTGCGTCTGCACGCCATAGAGCGCCGCGGCTGGCACCGCTTTATCGCCGAGCGAGTCGTGCTCGATGCGCGCGTCGGCTGGCTGTGCGTCCGCGATATCGTCGTTATCTGCGTTGTCTGCGTTGGTCATGGACTCATATGCCTCCTGCCGAGGCGACGATGCCCCGGCAATGTCGGGAAGATAGGGGTAATTACCGAGAGCCAGTCCTATCTTACCACGACGAGGCGGGGCAAGGGATGGGCGCGGGCTTATCGCTGATGAGCGACTGGGATGGCGTAATCCGCTCCGTCACTCGCCCGCCCGGGATGCGTTCCATTCAGGATGACGCCAGCGACGAGGCCGGGGTCGTCGTAGGTGGGAACGTGACCGCAGCCGGGCAGGGTGAGCCAGCGAGTCTGTGGCGGCAGCTCATCATGGAACCGGGCGAGGCCCGGTAGCAACACGCGGTCGCGCACGCCCCAGGCAACCGTCACGGGCGCATCGATCTGGCGCCCGCCCGCAAAGCGCTCGCGTGTGGTGGCGCGGAAGGTTGGCTCGAAGCCGGGCGTGCGCGCGAACGTCCGCACGGCTTCCAACGCCGCGTTCGACGGGAGACTCCACGGGCGCCCGAACAGGTGCGCCAGGACCAGTGTTCGGCCGATGGGCGAGCCCAGGACGGTGGGGGCAACGGGAAGCAGCATTCGCGCCAACCAGCGCGAAACGCGGAACAAAACGATGTCATAGACTGGCGTCTTGTTCCGCCATAACCCCGCTGGCGAGAGGCAGATCACGGAGCGAGCCCGCCCCATCTTCGCCAGCTCCAGCGCCGTCCACCCGCCGAGCGAGTTGCCCACCAGGTGCGCCGTCTCGATGCCCAGCTCATCCATGAAGCGCGCCAGCGCCCCCGCGAAGCCCACGGCATCCGGCGGCGTGCCGTCGTCCAGGATGGGAGAGTCGCCATGGCCTGGCAGATCCACGGCGATCACGTCATAGTGTGATGTTAGCATGGGCAATACCGGATCCCAGATGCGGAGACCGCTGCCGATACCGTGGAGCAGCAGCAGCGGCTCACCCTGTCCGCTCCGCTCATAGTGAATAACGCCATTGATAGGCATGGTGAACCTCCTTCATCCATCCTGCTCGACCGCAGGCTACTTCGGCGCTGCCTAATGTACAGGAGTGTCGCTGGTGGCAGCCTCCCGTGCGCGCGCTGCGCCATCCTGGGCCAGCAGAGGCATCCCGGCCCGCGCATCGCGTATGCTGGGCGTCCAGCCCGTCGCCGCCTTGAAACGGCTGTTGGAGACACGCTGGCTACGACTCAGCGCATCGACGCCAGGACCGCCGACCAGATGCATTAGCCATGCTGGTATCGGGCGCAGATGCTTACGACCGACGGCGGCGGCGATGGCCGCGGTGATCTCCGCGCGCCGAAGCGGGTTATCATCCACGATATCGTAGACACCCGAGTCGCCCCGTTCGAGCGCTACCACAAGCGCGCTGGCGGCGTCGTCAACCCAGACGAGTGGCATGTAGCCCTCCGGGCGTCCGGCCAGGGGCACGAAGCCCAGGCGCGCGATCCGCAGCTGGTCCTGGGCGGAAGGCGCATCTGGGCTGTAAAGCGCCCCCAGTCGCAGCGAGAGGCCGCGGCGACCGTCATCCGCCGCGGCGAAGCGCGCAACCTCAGCCTCGGCATTGAGCGTGGTCTGTTCAATCGTGGTGGGCGCCGCCGGGGTGTTCTCCGCGTCAATCCACTTGTCGCCGCTCTCGGGATAGACGAGGGCAAAGCTGGGGTAGACAAACGTCTTCACGGATGGAGAGGCGAGCGCAGCCGTGACGAGCGCGCGCGTGCCGTCGCGGCGGATGCGGTCGTTCTCAGCCCAGGCGGAAAGCCGCCCGGCGCGTGAGCTTGGCGGGATCTTCGTCGCCAGGTGCAGCACCGCATCACTGCCCTGGAGGGCAGCGCGTAGCGAGGCCACGTCAAAGAGATCAGCCTCGACCGGCTCCGCGCCGAGCCGCCGCAGCAGCGTGGCATTTTCAGACGAGTGGCTGAGACCGCGGACACTCTGGCCAGCGGCGACGAGACGCCGGACGACGGGGCGCCCCAGGACGCCGGTCGCGCCAGTAACGAAAATCTTCACGTTCCTTCTTCCTTTCCTCTACGTCCTTCTTACTTCGTCCAGACTCCTCCGCTGGGTTAGCTGCGGAGGCGCTCCTGGAACCATACGAACGTTTTTTCGACGGCCCGTGGATCGGCACGCTTCGCAATGCCCGCCACGAGGCCCGCGACGGTCTGCTCGCCCAGTGACCTGCGCCACGCCCGCTCGGCGCGCAGCATGGTGGCGTTGATGGCGCAGGGCAGGCGATAGACCGCTGGCTCGAGTCCCGCGGGACCGCGCTGGCGAATCTCGCTGCAGCGGAAGGCCGGTTCGCGCCCTTCGACAGCGTCTACGATCTCCAGCACGGTAATCTCTGTAGCTGGCCGCGCGAGCCGATAGCCCCCCTTTGGCCCGGGAACTGACACCAGAATGCCAGCAGCAGTCAGCGCCTGGAGGTGCTTGATGAGATAGCTTTCGGAGACTCCGTGGTACTCGGCGAGCGCCTTGCCCGCCAGCACCATGCCAGCGGGAATCACCGCCAGCAGCGCGGTGCAATGCAGCGCCCACTCGACGCCATCACTCAGTTTCATCTGCACTCTCCAGACCAGCGTTCTACGGCCCACTCCCAACAATGTCCATCAGTCACAATCAATGATAACGTTTATCCAGGATAAATGCAATCCGCGATTTACGCCTGAGCTTCTGCCTCGTCGACTGCACAGCCGTCAACTGGCCTTTCCGCCAGTGCGTATGGCAAGCGCGGCGTGGTACTATACAATGCGAGAAATTGCGTAACGATAAAGATATAACGAATTCCCCGGAGAGGATACGCCCCTGATGATCGGACACGGAGCAATGCGCGGTGGTGGCGGCGGACGCTACAATCGGCTGTCGCGGTATCAGATTGAGGAGCCGACACGTAAGGCTGATATGAAGACGGTGCGGCGGGTGGCGGCGGCGTTCAAGCCCTATCGCAAAGAGGTCGCCATCGTGCTGCTGGCGATTATGGTGGTCAGTGCGCTTGGCATCGTCAACCCGTATATGCTCAAGTTCGCCATCTCGATTGGCTTTGCCCAGCAGAACTTCAAACTGCTCTGCCTCTTCGTCGCCGTCATGATGATTACGCCGATTATCACCGGCATGATCGGCGTCGGCCAGACGTGGCTCAATACGCGCGTCGGCCAGAGTGTGATGCGAGACCTGCGCAACCAGCTCTACAGCCACCTACAACGGATGCCGCTCAAGTTCTTCACCGATACGCGCACTGGCGAGATTCAGTCGCGCCTCTCGAACGATATCGGCGGCGTGCAGTCGGTCGTCACCGATACCGCCACCTCGGTCGTCTCGAACATCACCATCGCGCTCTCGACCATCGTCGGCATGTTCTTCCTCGACTGGCGGCTGACACTGCTCTCGCTGGGGCTACTGCCGCTCTTCCTCTGGATGACTTACCGCATCGGCAAGGTGCGCCGCGCCATCAGCAAGGATACGCAGATCTCACTGGCGGAGCTTTCGGCGATGGTGGAGGAGACGCTCTCGGTCAGCGGTGTGTTGCTCACCAAGACGTTTGGCCGCCAGAAGCAGGAGATCGCGCGCTTCGGCAAAGAGAACGAGAAACTCGTCGGCCTGCAAATTCGCCAGCAGATGATCGGCCGCTGGTTCATGATGTTCATTGGAGCGTTCTTCTCGATTTCGCCAGCGCTGGTCTACCTACTGTATGGCTATCTGGCGTTTGGCCCCGGACATACGCCTAGCGGGAATATCGCCGAGCAGATCGGCACGCTCGTCGCCTTCACCACGCTGCAGAGCCGCCTCTTCTTCCCGATTGGCCAGCTGCTGAGTGTGCAGGTCGAGATTCAGGGCGCGCTGGCGCTCTTCGACCGCGTCTTCGAATATCTCGATATGCCGCACGACATCACCGATAAGCCCGGCGCGCTCGCGCTCACCCCGGAGACGGTGCGCGGCGAGGTGGCGATGGACCACGTGACGTTCCACTACCGGCCCGACACCGAGCGGCCCGCGCTGGATGACATCTCATTCGAGGTGCGGCCGGGCCAGCTGACGGCGCTGGTGGGGCCGAGCGGCGCGGGCAAGACGACGATCACCTATCTGACGCCACGTCTCTATGACGTGGAGAGCGGCGCGGTGACGATTGACGGCCACGACGTGCGCGAGGTGACGCTGGAGAGTCTGGGCGAAGTCATTGGCATGGTGACACAGGAGACGTACCTGTTCCATACGACCATCCGCGAGAATCTGCGCTACGCCAAGCCCGACGCCAGCGATGAGGAGCTGGAGCGCGCGGCCCAGGCGGCGGCCATCCACGAGCGCATCATGGAGCTGCCTGAGAAGTACGATACGATGGTGGGCGAGCGCGGCTATAAGCTCTCCGGCGGCGAGAAGCAGCGTATCGCCATCGCCCGCGTCATCCTGAAAGACCCGCGCATCCTGATTCTGGACGAGGCAACCAGCGCGCTCGATACGCACTCCGAGCGGCTGATTCAGGCGGCGCTGGAGCGGCTGATGGTGAACCGGACGACAATTGCGATTGCCCACCGGCTTTCCACGATTCTGGCCGCCGACCAGATTCTGGTGGTGGACGGCGGGCGCATCGTCGAGCGTGGCACGCACGCCGAGCTGATCGAGCAGGACGGCCTCTACGCCCGGCTCTATCGCGAGCAATTCCGCGAGGCCGCCCAGGTGGAGGAGGAGACGCTCGCCGGGCTGCCGTAGCCTGGCTAGGTATGCTTTGGCTGCTTTGCATGGCCTGAGGCGCCAAGCGGCTCATCGAGATAGATGGCAAGCTGCCGCAGCGTCTCGAGGAGATCGCGTATGCGCTCTTCGCCCAGCGCCTCCGCCCATTCCGCCTGAACGCGCTCCACGACTTCACGGGCAATGCGGTTGACCTCCCAACCGCGCTCGGTGCGCCGAATCAAGATGGCGCGGCCATCAACTGGGTCAGCTACGCGCTCGAAGTAGCCACGCTCCACCAGCGCGTCTATCGTCTCGACCATCGAGGACTTGGTGACGCCCGCCAGCGCGGCAAGCTCCGTCAGACGGCTGCCCTCTGGCCGACACATCGAGAAGACTGGCTGATACGTGTTGCGATAGTCGGTAAAGCCGCGCTCGATCAGCGTGGCCGTAACACGACGGCTCAGCGCCTGCATAGGAATGGAGAGCAGCGCGCCAATCATCACCGACTCATAGTTGGTCGAATTGCTCACCAATGTTTTTCCTCCCTCTTGACAGTATAGTTCGGAATCCGTATAATTGCAATTAGTTCGGAGTCCGAACAAGTAGAGGGTTGTTTTTCACCATGGTCTATGAGGGGATTGACGAGGTGATTCGCATGGCAGAGAGAACGACGCTGGACACTTTCCACCAGATGCTGGCGGACCTAGAGCGTGACGACTGGGCCGCGCTGGCGCAACATCCTGGCTTGGGCGAGACGCGCGAGCACTTCCCACATGTACACGCGGCCTTTCCCGATCTGCGTCACACGATTGAGTCAGAGTTCGTCAACGGCGAGATGCTCGCCGCGGTCGTCTACCTCGAAGGCACGCATCTGGGGCCGTACTGGGGACTCGCGCCGACGGGCAAGCACGTGCGCTATCGGTTACTCGTTATTGATCGGATTGTGGATGGCAAAATCGTGCTACACCACGCGGCGCCTGATTTTCTGGGACTCTTTGCGCAGCTTGGCGCGCCGCTACGGCCAGAAGGCGTGGGCGCGGAGGCATAGCATAGCCGCAACCCACCAGATCAGGCGTCTGGTGGGTTGCGCATTCCATGTTGTCGTATCCCGCGTGGCCCAGGCGGTAACGACCAGCGCGGCGGACGCTGCACGGAGTGCTATCTGGTGCGTGTGCTATACCGCATCCGCGGCAAGCGCCATGCGCTGGACTCTCGAAGCAGGTTAGGCGGCGAGCGCCTGAATGTTTGCGCCAAGCTCGGTGGCCTGCCAGAGTGTACGTCCGCTGGCGGCGTCGAGCGCGGAGAGTATGTTTCCGCTGGAAATGAGCGCGACACCACCAGTTGCCGTGATATAGCTGCCCGTGTGTTGCCACAAGATGCTGCCATCGCTGGTTTTCAGCGCTGTGGTTGTGCCATTCGCATTGCCATCATACTGCCCAAGGACATAGACAACATTCCCCTGCTGACCGAGAGGAAAGACATACGAGCCATTTACCGCCTTCTCCCAAATCTGTGCGCCAGATTCAGCGCCATAGGCTGTGACAGTGCTGCTGGTGCTAAGCGAGCTACATCCCACATATAACACGCCGCCAGCAAGAAGTGGCGAGCCTAATTCACAACCCTGTAGATGACTACCGAATCCCGCATTGACCTGCCCTGTCTGCGCATCCAGCACTAAAACGGTTCCCGAGGGATCAGAGCCAACAGTGTGGGCATAGACAAGGCCGTTCCCCGTTTGGATATCAAGGCTAGTCCCATCGTCCTCTACGCTCCATAATCGTTGACCTGTTGTCGCGAAGGCCGTCAACCATTGCTTAAATTGGTTTCCTCGCGCTGTGGTGTAGATGATCCCATTCGCCACCGCGAGGGAATCGAGCGCCAGACCTGGCAGCGCGCTGCGCCAGAGCCTTGAGCCATCGCCGAGCTTGATCGCGTCCAGGTAGCCATGCGTCGCATCCTGCAAATAGCTGAGATACGCTACCCCATTGTACAAGCCGAAGCCGAGCGGATAGGGTTGTGGCTCATTATAGTGCCAGAGAAGCTTATCGTTGTGAGCATCAAGCGCCGCGATTCCCGTAGAGTCACTGACATAAACGCGGTCGTCTAGCTCCGCGAGATAGATGACAGTTTTATGGGTAGTCCATAGGATCTGGTGCGTGAGAATATCGACGGCAGTCAAATGACCTACACCTGGCAAATTGGGGATTGAGGGGTCTGATTGAGCCGCCGTAACAAAGAGAATGTTGTCCGAGACCGCGGCAAGATAGTCGCTCGGAAGCCCTGCTGATGGCTGGCCTCCTACCTGTACACTCCAAGTCACATCTCCCGTGGTGGGATTGAGCGCGTCGAGCGTCCCCTTGTCGCCGATAGCGTACACCGTCGAAGGAGACGACGCCGTTGGTGTTGGAGTCGGGCCGCTGCCAGAAGCGCCGCCAGAATTACTACAGGGAACTGCCGTTCCCGCCCACTCGTTCACTTTCCCACTTGGGGTGTACATACAGCCCCCAATGGCCCACGGAATGGTGAAGGGTACGGCTTTGCGTTTGGACGCATTCGGCACGGTATCATTTCCGTCACTGGGGTTCAGATAATAGAGCGTCATGTGGATGTGATCGCCATAATCGCCGCCAGCCACCTGCCCAATGACATCACCGCGGGTCACCGTGCGGTCAGATACCTCGTTCCGCAAATGGCAGATCAGGACGTGATAGCCTGGATAGCCTTTCACACCAATCGATACACAATAGCCTGAGCTGCCATCGCCTGGAACAGCGCTCTTGAAATCCACCAGACTTCCGGAGACTGGACTCAATACTTGCGCGCCAACCGTGCTGCCCTGTGGGCCACGGATCTGGAAGTCGAAGGAATCCTGTTCGTAGCAGGTTTGTCCATACGATGAACAGCCATGATCGAGACCGCCGTTGCTGCTGTTCCAGTTGTAGCCATTCTCTATCACCCACGAGCCAGCATGGGCATCGAAGGGCCAGCCCAGCGCGCCATTGCCCACTTGCGCCGAAGTTGAACCCGACACCCCAGGCAGCGCTGGGCTGCACGCGGCAAGTGTTCCGAGCAGCGACACGCCGATAGCCAGGATAGCTATGCAGAACCAAACGCGGCGTCCCACCTGATCTCTCATTACGCTCTGCTCTTTCCCTAAATCTATCAACTGGTTGCTCAACGCTTCACCCACTTATTGGGATTAGAGCGTGTGCGCAAATAGGTTTACGACATACCGGGCGTTTGCCGTGAGCGAAAAAAGTCGCAACAACGGCAGAGCTTATCACCCCGATTGCGGAGCCTTTACAGGGTGTGTTGGCAATTTGCCAACACACCCTGTTAGTGCCCAATAAATCTATGGTCTAGCCCCCAACTACTCGGAAGCTGCTGACAATAAGCTGAGTATCGTGGACAGCCAGTCCTACGCTGGAACCGGAAGCAAACTGGCTATCAATAACATCCAGGTACAGATGGTTATCAATCATCAGGCGAATATGGTTACCGGACAACGCTACAACATAGGTATGGAGGCCATTACCAGGCACAAATTGAGCTGTCTGGAACGGCTGATAGAAACCTGTTACTGTAGCGCATGTCAAACCTGACAGAGGGTTCGCGGCATCGTACTGGTCAGTGACGCCAAGTATGTAGCCCTGGTCCGGTTTTGTGTAGCGTACGAAAACGAAGAAACCAGGATCAAATCCCTGAGATACCACCTGAATAGTAACTTCGAGCGTGTAGCTGGAAATACCACTCAGGTCACATGGCGCTAGGAGTAAGTCTGTTTGTAAGCTATCGCTATCCGTCCCATCATTGACAAGCGTTCCGTTGATCGCTTTCCATGCGGAAGTCCCCGTCCAACCGTCTAGCCCTCGCGACCAATCACCTTTACAGAGTGTGGCGCCAGTCGTCTGAGAGGTGGCTGTCGGTATCGTTGTAGGAGTAGCCGTGCCTGTCACTGTGCCAACGATCCCTTGGTCACAATCGGGCACGGTAAATTGCTGGCCTGGCGCGCTGGCTAGCCCGACGATTGCTCCGCCATGGGGCGCGAGATTCGTCGGGGCCGAGGTGGTCACGGTATGCCCGCAGAGCGACTGCCCCACCATCGTTACAAACGAGCCGACATTGCCCGACCCGCTCAAAAAGGCGATGTGGACGTGACGCGCGGTTGAGGTCTCGCAGTTCGGCGTGTTAATTGGAGCGTCTGCCGTGTATCCAAGCATGGTAGACCGGTCTACGACACTACCGACATGCAGTTGCGGGTTGAGGTCGAGATGCTGATAGCCGACCCAGACACCGTTATAGTGGTTGACCAGCAGAAAGTGGCAGGCGGGTACCCAGGCAAGAATCTGTCCCCGGGCCAGCGGGATCACCGCCGTAGGCGCGCTCTGATCGATGGGCACGATGTCGAGCGCGCTGGTCGTCAGCGCCGCGCTGTCGAGCGTAAAGTCGGGAACCCCATGATAGTTGTCATCATGCAGGCCATAGTCACCGAGCTTCACCTGCGTTCCTGCGCGAAATGGAAACCCCCATTGGCCACCGGCGGGCAAAGCCGACGTCGGCGCACTGGACACGCCGAGCGTGGGCAGCGCGCAGCCACCCACACCCAGAGCCATGAGCAGGAGCGCCAATGACAGGGCAGCTACCATCCATTGACGTGGCCCGAGCGCATGCATAGCGTCCGATCTCCCTCGCTGGGCATCTCAGATGGCTTACGGCCTAGATCGACACTGTCTGCGACGTTCTGGATGACTGTCCACCAGCATCTGTGACTGTCAGCGTGATCGTGAATGTGCCCGACGAGTAGTAACAATAATAGTCGTCTGAAGACCCGGTACTGTCAGTGCTCCCATCGCCGAAATCCCAGTTATACGTCAACTGATACCCAGTAGAGGCGCTGGCATCAACCGAGACACAATAACCCGATACCGATGGGGTAAACGATGCTACCGGCTTCGGAATCGACACGGTGACCTGCTGCGATGCGGTGTTCGTCTGTTGGGCGATATCCTGCACTGTCAGGGTGACGGTGTAGGTGCCGAGTTGCTGGTACTCATACTCGGTCTGGCACTCTCCACTGTTATCGGTACCACCATCACCAAAATCCCAGATGCAGGACAACTGCGTCCCACTGGAGCCGGTGCCATCAAACTGCACAGCAAACGGATTATTGGGGTCAGGCGTCGCGGTAAAGCTCGCCGTTGGCGCCGCTGGTGTCACATTCACTGGGAGCTGCGATGCTGCTTGCTGGCCTATCGGATCGGTGGCGGTGAGCGTCACCGTATACGCACCATTGCCATAGTCGGTGTAGGTATGGTTCACCGTTGCCCCAACGGCGGATGAATCATCGCCGAAGTCCCACGTGAACGAGAGATCATTGCCAGCCCGTACCTGCGCGACGAATGACACACTCGTCCCGAGAACAACCGGGCCGTTGCTTTGGGGCATGGTGATGGCGACACTGGGCATCGGATAGGCAGTCGCACGCGCTCGCACGATGGAGGCGGGCAGTGAGGCCGCCGCGATGCTGATGATGATTAGGATTGCCAGCACAACACCCCCGATGCGAACGATGCTTCCCGCGCCCGACCGACCGGGAGGCGACGATGGCGTCGGCAGAGGCGGTGATGATACCGTCGGGACATAGGGCGGCGCTGGTGGGTATGTCGCGTGGCCCGGTGAAGGCAACGTTGGTGGCAGCGTCGGTGGTAACGTTGGTGGTGAAGTCGGAGTAAAGCCAGGTTGTTGGTCATTTTGCATAATAGCTCATCTCGATCTCTCAAGGCGCTTAGGGCTCTCAGGACTCTCAAAGCGCCGACAGATTACGGTGAGAACGCGCATCGGGCGTCCGCTTATTCCGCGACCGTCTCATCATTGGGATGGCTAGCGGGTTCTGGCGACTGTTCGGGAGCGACGGGCGGCGGTGTCGGCGCGAGTGGCGGCAGCGGCATCGGCATCGAGGCAACGCCGGGATACGCGGAATACCCTGAATAGCCCGGACTCCCCGGACTCCCCGGATACATCGGCTGACCAGCCATCGGCACGCTCGGATACCCGGGATATCCCGGCGCCGGAGCGGAAGGGTATCCCGCATAGCTTCCGGGCATGAAACCGGGCAGTGGAGCGCTCGCTACGGGTTGCATCGGCGCCGCGGCCTCAATAGGATGAGAGACGAGCGGCGTCTTATCCATCGGCGCGGACAGCGAGACGACGAGGGCGCCGGTTAGATAGAGCAGTGGCAGCGCGATGACCAGCGCCGCCAGCGCCACATCGACTATCAACGCGACATGGAAGGGCAGCGTTGACACGGGCAGCGTATTGACGATGTTGACGATAATCACGAGCAACACCAGCGCCACCGCCAGCGCCGCCGCGTCATAGAGCCAGCGTCGCGCCGCGCTTCGTGGCTGTTGGCGAGGATGCCTGGTGATTCGGTCGAGCAGCGGATCAATCGCCAGCGCCAGCGGGCGTAGTGGGATCACCAACACATGTCCGAGGCTGCCTAACCGTGGCAGCGCGATCTCGCTCACGCCGCCAAGCGCGCCGAAAATCGCGCCCCCTATCAGTCCGACGAGGAACGCGCCAACCACTGAGGGCGCGACGCTTTCGTTGGCCGAGACAAGGCCCAGCGCACTGATATCGAGCGTGATGGACAGGAGATAGGCGATGACCGCCATCAGCAAGCCACTTGGCACACCGATCAATGCGCCTGCTACCAGCGCTGTATCCGTGCGGGTGGCCCCTGCGATGCGCGCGCTGATCCGCCCGCCAATGAGATACGCGACAATGGGAATCAGCACCACAAGGTAGATCAACCCAAACGCTGGATGTGTCTGAGCGTTGAATAGCCCAACCGATGAACCTGGCGACTGCGATCCACTGGAGGCCGCCGCCAGTCCGGCCGTCGCAGTGCTCACCTCATACGGCGCTCCGGCGATGACGGTGAAAATCGCCGCGGCGACTGCGGGCAAAAGCGCTATGATGAGCAGCAAGGTCAGCAGCGCGTTGCTGGCGGAAAGGCCTGAGGTGGTAGAACTCGATGCGACGCTGCCTCCCAGCGCGGTCAGTTCCAGTGGATACAGGCTTACCGTCAGCGCGCACGTCAGCAGAACGCCAACCGCCACCGCCACGACGCCTCCCACACCCGCGCCCAGCCAGCGCGAGCGCGTCGCTTGCATGGTGGGTAACATGCCCGAGACACAGCGGCGACCGGCAAACTGGATCCAGCCGCCCAGCGTGCCAAAGAGCGCGCCCCAGAGCACGCCGTAGAGGAATGCGCTGATCGGTGACGCGGAGAGCGAGAAGCCCGCGCTCGCACCCAGCAGCGAGATTTGGGCGGAACTGGAGCTGATGAGCGCGAGAATCGCGAGTAGTACGCCATAAAATGGCCCAATGAGCGCCCCGCGCAGCAGGCTGGAGCGGATATTGTGGGTATAGTCGCTGGCGCTGCTCAGATATCCTCCGAGGATCAGCGCGATCCCAGGAATAACGATCAGGCCGGTAATGGGCAGTCCGATGCCGAGGTCGCCTCCGCCGCCGCCGATGCCGGAGGAAAGGTCGGCATGGATGGTGAACGGAACGTGCTGCTCGAAGAGATAGAACTTGAGTAAATCCGGTGTGAGCAGCGACTTCACCAGACCTGATCCGATTTGATCAGCCGCGGACGCCGCATAGGTGGCGAGGGCCTGATCTAGCGCCGCCGACCAGAGCGCCTCGGCAATCGCCGTCAAGAGCAGGCCGCTCACAAGGGCAACGACGGCCCCAACGGCGGCCATGAACCAGGTATTGGTGGCCACCTTCGGGGAGACGTTGCGTTGCATGAACGCCTGCACCCGGTTGGACGGCGCGGCGGTGGGCGGCGCCGACTGCAGCATCTGGCCGAGGCGACTGGAGATCGGCGCTGGCCCAGTGGGCGGCGCAACGTAGAGCGGTTGTGAGGGTGGCGCGCCATAGAGTGGCTGTGAGGGTGGCGCAGCGTAGAGCGGTTGTGAAGGTGGAGCAGCGTAGAGTGGCTGCGATGGCGGCGCTCCATACAGTGGCTGAGAAGGTGGCGCGGGCTGATATACAGGCGGACTGGTTGGAATGGGCTGCGGGCGAGGGGCTCCGGTACTGCCAGGCGCCGGAGCCTGTCCAGAAAGCGCCTGCGCGACTGGAAAGCCGCAGCGCGCGCAAAATTGGGCGTCTGGTGGCAGCGGGAGTTGACATTGAGGGCAATTCATAACACGAGCCTTTTCCTCATTCAGTAATCTGCAGGCACTACGAGGAATCACGAGGGAAGTGTTACCCGGTGGTTCGGCTACGCTTTGCTTGTTCTACCAATAGAACTGACAAATCAACGCAAGGTAACTATATCATCAGTGTCAACTGTGGCCGACATGTGAACAGGGTGGGGTTCCCGCGCACGTGTCATCTATCACGCAAATGACCACTCTGTGAGAAAGCGATAGGGAACAGAACCGCATGCGAGGCGAGAAATAGCGAGATATGGAGAACCGAGAGGGCGTGATTATTCTGGCAGGGTGGTGTTGCAGGAATAAATAGAGGAGCCTGCCAGACATTTCAGCTGACAGGCCCCTCATCAATGCACAATACGAGACGGGCTTACACGCCGCGCGTGGCCCAGGCGGTGATGACCAGAGATGCCAATGCGATCAGCAGCGGCCAGCCCAGCCACCAGGTGAGCGGCGGATGATCGTCGCCTACGGGCATCTGGCGGCGCAGCGCGTCCCATACGCCGATGCCCGCCGCCGTCAGCAGCAGCCCGACAATCCAGATAATCGCCATGGCCGCGCCCTGCGGCGTGACCGAGAAGAAGGGCATGACGAAGACGGCGAGGAAGAAGCCAGCAGTCGACGCAAGCTGAATCGCCTCGCCAAGTCGGAAGCAGAAGCGGTCGCGCCCGGTGACCTCCAGCAACTCGTCGGGGACGGCATCGTCGGCGTCGCGCGGCTCGCGAATCGCGGTGATGCGCGTGAGCACGGGCAGCACGCAGATAAAGGCAAGCGCGGCCAGCACGCGCGCGGCAATCAGAATGCCGTTGGGCGATTTGACGGGTGCGTTGGCAATTGTCAGCGCGTTGAATTGCTGGGCGATGGCGGTGAGCGAGAGCGTCAGGGAGATTGCCGCGCCAGCCAGCAAGCGCGCGCCCCGGTCGGCGGCAACGCGCGTGAGCGGGGTCGGCGTCAGCCAACCGACAAGCAGGCGCGCCAGCGGCAACCCCAAGAGCAGCGCGCCCTCCGCCACCAGATCGCCCTTCAGGCCAATCGCCGTCACCAGCGGATTGCCCGGCACTGGCAGCATCACCAGCGTCAGCGCGGGCGCAAGGATCGCGACGACGCTGCTGAGCGTCAGCGCGGACTCACTCACCCCATCTGGTACAATCGTCTCACCCTGCCAGGACTCGCGCAGATCGGCGAGGAGATCGCTCTTCTCGCCTCCCGCCGCGCCGCCGGCGACCGCCCGTACCAGAAGCAGCGCCACGCCCGCGACCGCCGCCACCAGCAAGCCCGGATAAATCAGCACCGCCAGTGCAAAACTCAACACCCCGTTCATCGGCTACGTTCCTCCTGGGAGTCGTCTATTTCTGCGACTGGCCGCGCTGCCCAGCTTTACGGGCGCCTTGCTTCGCCGCCTTGCGCTCGCTGACAGGCGCCTTCTCGGCAGATGTGTCCGCTGTGTCCGCGGCTGCCTCGTCGGCTACGGTTGCCTCTGCCGTCGCGCCATCGGCCGACGGCGCCTCTTCTTCGGGCGTCGCGGCGCTGTCATCGGCGCCGTCAGGGGGTATCGTATCCTCAGGGCCGCCATCATCGTCGCCCTCGTCTTCGTCGTCGTCCACTTGCGCCTCGAGGTATTCATCATCCTCATCGATCCCGCCGATGAGCTGACTGCCCGCCACCTGCGTCCAGGACGAGGTAAAGGCGGAGGCCAGGTCAACCCAGACGACCGCTGGCTCTTCCAGCGCCTCGCGCTCCATGCCCACGCCGGTCAGCGCTTCCTCGCCGCTGGTCTCCAGCGTCACCGCGGTGCGATGGGTTCCCAGGCGGAGGAGCAGAACCGCGCCCGCCAGCACTGCCGCCGCCAGCCAGAAGATGCCGGGGAGCCACTGGCTATTCCCGGTCGTGTAGCCGAAAGGTATGACGCGCAGCACGCCATTCCCAGCGCCATCAGGCGTTATCTGATCGACCGCGAAGAGCGCGCCCATGTTCAGGAATGTCTGGGGAAAGATGCCCAGCGCGATGCCAATCACCGCCAGCGCCGCGCCAGGCAGCTCCAGCAGCTCCGAGGCGCGTGAGCGCGCGGGTTTCTCGGTCTCGTCGCCTGCCAGCTCATCCGGGTCGGCCTTGAAGGCCAGCACGGTCGCCCGAATGAGCGCCAGCGCGAAGAGCGCATCGCCCAGCCAGGCAAGGCCAAGCAGCGGGATGCCCAGTTTCGTCCCGGCAAGCGTGCCCGCGGTAATCTGGTGGCGCGCGATGAAGCCGCCGAAGAAAGGGACGCCGAGCGCGGTGGCCGCGCCGATAGACCAGGCAAGGAGGTTGAGCGGGCGTGACGCCAGACCAAACGGCGCCGGGCCTGCCCCATCAGGCTCATCATCCGCCGTGACGACCCCGCCCGCGACCAGCGCCGCTATCATCGCGCCGATACCCACGACACTGGTCGCCAGCAAGACGACGATGCCGATCGCGGCGGCGGGTTGCGACGAGCCAAGGGCGAACAGTCCCCAGCCGACCTGCGCGGTCGCCAGCAGCGCCACCAGGGTGCGCCCATCGCGCCGCCCAAGCGCCAGCAGGCCAGCGATAGCAATGGTCAGCGAGCCGAGCACCGCCAGCGCGATGCCTCCGGTGATCGGCGGCGTCACCGCGCCAATCTGCGGCCAGAGTCCGCTGGTGGTGGCCTGCAAGGCGCTCCAGATGCGCGCGCCGACAAAGACGACGACTGGCAGCGCCAACGCCAGCAGCGCGCCAAACCCGGACGGCGTGGCAAACGCGGCCCGCCGACGCACCCATGCGACGAAGGGATAGCCACCGCCTGCCAGCGAGAGTGTCACCGCCAGCAGGATAATCTGCCAGGGCGAGGCGGCTGAATGGCCCGCCAGCCCGTAGAAGGTGTGATCTTTGGTGGTGATCGCGACGAGCAGCAACAGCAGCACAGTCAGCGCTGGCCCAAGCAGCATCGCTATCAGGCCGCGATAGTCGAGATTAGCGCTCTCGGCGCCCTGCTCGCCCAGGTACCAGGTCAGCGCGACCAGCGCGAGCCAGACCAGGCCAAGCCAGAGCAGGTTATCGGAGAAGACCAGATGCAGCGCGCAGACTTCGAGGCCAATTACCAGGCCAAGCTCGGACAGCAGCCGCCCGGATGCGCCCTCCGACCGGCCCGCGTCCATCCAGACCAGCCAGAGCAACAACGGCACGATCAGCGCCGCAATGCCCCAGGCGCTATAGAAGGATAGGCCGTCCGCACGGAAGACCGGCGCGAAGGGCGTGGCGCTATTGCCCAAGAAGGCGAAGCGCAGCGGCGTGGGGAACGCGAGGTCAGAACTGAGCAGAATCAGCCCGACGATTGGCGCGGCCGCCGCAAGCCCCGCCAGGGCGAACGCGACTGGCGACGGCAGGCGGAATGCGGTGAGACGTGAAAGAATGACAAGAAGAATCGCGACGACGGCCGACGCGAGCGTCATCAAGCCAAAAAGTAATGTAAGCGACACAGGCCGTGGCCTCCCTTATGCCGAGCGGCAAATAGCGTCGGCGCCCCACGATCATCCGCGAAAAGCATCCATAGCGCGGCCCGGAATCCATGCCCCAGACTGGCGGAGGCGCACGGAGGGAGTATAACATGACGCGCCATTCGACACAACCAGCATAGGCGTTAGCGGCATATTCGGGCTACCATCCAGCTTTGCCTGATTGTCTGTGTCGGCGGTGCGCCGGGATGTGATACACCCAGGGGATCGGGCGTAGTTTTACTGGTGCTACGCAACCTGCTGGAGTGAATAGAGTCGTAGCGCTCTCCTGGAAGGACATCGCCGTGACGCTTTCCCCATCTGGCCAGCAGGGGCGCGGGCGGTGGCTGACCGCGATCAGCGCCACCTGCGGCGGCATTGCCATCGTCGTCTCGGCGGTCTGGCTACTGATGATGGAAGCCGTTGCGCACCTACTCCGTCCTCCCGAGCTGAGCGCCATTCCCGCCTATCGAGGCGATGTCACACCATTTCAGCAGGCGGCCCTGGCGCGCATGACGGCTATCGTGATCGCCAGTTTCGTGGCCATCATGGCGGTCGCTGTGCTGACCATTGTTCTGGGACGCCGGGCGCGCCGACAATCAGGCAGTGCGGCGGCGCTGGCGTGGCTGGAAAAATGGACCACGGTCTGTCTGATCGTCAGCCTTGTTGGCCTGGGCTTCCTTGCGCTATTGGGCCTCAGCTCCCTCTCGGCGATTGTGTCGCTCCGCCTGCGCCTGCCCCCATCCATCAACCAGCCGCTCGACAGCGTGCTATCTCGGTCTCCAGAGATCAGTCATGCGCTCGTTGCGATCACGGCGGCGGGCGCGATGGGATGCTTCATCCTGAGCGGGATCGTAGCGCACCGAGGACAACGCTGGGGCGCATCTGCCAGTCTAGTGTACTCGGCGCTGATTCTGCTGCTATGGTTTGCGACCACAGCATGGGTGGCCCGGTTTATCGTGGGCTTCTACCTGCATCTTGTCGGGTAGGCGCATACTATCCGCCCCCTCTTGCGGGTGGTCGCTATACTAGTGGCACTACCCGCGCGAGGGTGACACTGGCGTCATCGCTCGCCTGATTTCGCTGTGGAGGTCGGTGCATGGCTCTCTCGCCCCAGGGTTTTTGTGATACGCCGCCCGGTTCACGCTATCCGCTGCTTCCCGGTATCCGCTCGCGCATGGTGCGCACCCCGCGCCTGAGACAGCATATCTATGAGAGCGGCCCAGCCACTGGCGAAACACTGGTGCTGGTTCACGGCAACATGACCTCTGGACGCTTCTTCGAGGAGCTGATGGCGGCGCTGCCGGAGTATCACATCATCGCGCCGGACCTGCGCGGCTATGGGGCGACGGAGCCACTACCGACGAACGCGGCGCGGGGTGTGCGCGACTACTCCGACGACATCCATGTTCTGGCCAGGACGCTCCGGCTGGGGCGATTTCATCTGCTGGGGTGGTCGCTCGGCGGCGTCGTCACGATGCAGTACCTGCTGGACCATCCGCAACAGGTGCGGACGCTGACGCTGCACGCGACCGGTTCACCCTATGGCTACGGCGGCACCCGCGACGCCGAGGGAACGCCGAACTTTCCAGACCACGCGGGCAGCGGCGGCGGGCTGGTCTATCCGCAGGTGGCGGAGCGCTTCGACGCGGGCGATACCACCGCCAGATCGCCGTTCACCGCGCGCTACTCGCTGCGCAATGTGGTGGTGCGGCCATCGTTCCGCTTTACGGCGGAACGCGAGGATATCTTGGTCGAGCAGATGCTAATGATGCGTATCGGCGAGCAGCATTATCCCGGCGACAAGGCGCCATCGCCCAACTGGCCATACGTCGCGCCGGGGATCTATGGCCCCAATAACGCGCTCTCACCGCGCTATCTCAACCTTGCCCCGCTGGGCGAGATGCGCGATGGGCCGCCGGTGCTCTGGGTGCGCGGCGGCGATGACGTGATGGTGAGTGACGCGGCGCAGCTCGATCCTGCGATGCTCGGGCGCTACGCTATCATTCGCGGCTGGCCCGGCAGGCGGATCTTCCCGGCACAGCCAATGCTGGCACAGATACGGACGCTGCTGGACCGCTACGCCAGTAACAGCGGCGCGTATCGCGAGGTGATTCTCAGGAACTGCGGCCACGCGCCGATGCTGGAGCAGCCGGAGCAGTTTCTCGCGCACCTGCGCGCGCTGCTGGAACCACGCATGGGGGAAATTGTATGAGCCAGTCGTCTCTCGCCCAAGCCTCAGGCGCAGCTGTGTCATTTACCCGCCGCTATGCACGCTACATTTTCTGGTTGCTCTGGCTGGCAAATTTCATCAACTATGCGGATCGCTATGCGTTCTTAGCCATTGGCGATCATGTGAAGTCCGAATTCAACCTCACGTACACGCAATATGGTCTGTTGGCGACCTCGTTTCTATTTGTGTACACCCTGAGCATCTTGCCCATGGGCCTGTTAGCGGATCGCGTCAAGCGCAAGAATGTGGTGGCTGGCGGCATCACCTTTTGGAGCATTGTGACGACCTTCACGGCGCTCGCTCCAAATTACGGCTTCATCTTTGCGACACGAGCGGCGCTTGGTTTGGGTGAGGGGACGTACTTCCCCGCGAGCACGTCCATGTTAGCGTCGAGCTATCCTGCCAAAGACCGCGCGAAAGTGATGAGCCGGTGGAATACGGGGTTGCTTGTTGGGTTAGCTGTGGGCTTTGTCGGCGCCGGTGTGCTCTACGGCGTGTTCAATGATCAGTGGCGCCCAGTATTTTACGTGTTTGGCATCCCTGGCTTGATCCTGGCGCTGTTGATTTTTCTCTCAAAGGAGCCGCCACGTCACGCCGATGACGAAGTCAGCGCTGAAACGGCGTTGGCGCGTGGCGGTGTGCGTGGCATCTGGCGCAACATCGTGGAATTGTGGAGGATTCCATCGCTGCGCATTGTCGTCGTGCTGCAGGCATTGAGCTTCTTCGTGTTCGGCGCCACGGTCGTCTTCATCCTCCCACTCTTTGATGGGCAGTTTCAGGGCCAGAGCCTGGCCGTTTCGCCAACCACGTTGGTGGGCGTTGGCACCGTGATTGGTGGGATTATTGGTTTGCTCGCCGGTGGCGCTATTGCGGATACCCTCATCAAGCGTTATCCAGGCGCGCGTGTGCTGGTCAGCGGCTGGAGCTTCATTCTCGCCGTGCCGTTCTTCGTCGCGTCGATCCTCGCCATTGTGTTCGATTTTGGCCTTTCGGTCAACGTGCGCGTGTTCGGCATCTTCACACCGCTGTTCATTCTCACCGTCGCACTGTTACAGGTGAATTCCGGCCCATTGACGGCAGTCTCGCAAGATGTGGTGGCTCCGCTGAAACGAGCTGCGGCAGTCGGTCTCACGTTGTTGCTCTCGCACTTCTTCGGCGATCTCTTCGCGCCAACCATCGCGGGCGCGCTGAGCGATTTCCTCAGTAGCAACACCTTCTTTAACGGGTTAGGCGTCACGCATAGCAATTCCCCTGGCTACGCCTTCTTGATCATTGGTGTGCCGGTGTTGCTCGTGGCGGGCATCGTGGGTATTTGGGGCGCTCGCTTTGTGCAAGGAGACGAAGCGGCGGCCCGAGCAGGTGACTAGCAGCCGTCAAAGGTCGGATTGCTATTTCCCCTGCTGTTCGGCGAAGCGGTCGCGGGCGGCGAAGGCGTCTACCGCCGAGGGCCACTGGTAGGGGATGCTGACGACGACCACGCGCTCCGAGTCGGCGGAGTCGCGTGCGAGCCAGTGGCCGCCGTTATGCCCGCCCGCCTCGCACGCCACCCACATCTCGAATCCCGCCGCGCCAGGAATATTGCGTAGCTCGAAGTCCGCCATCTCCCAGTGGCCATCCTTGCAGCGCAGCTTCATACCAGCGAAATCTTGCATCATGTCACCCTCACTCTGGCGCCGGAGAGGAACATTCGTTCACTGTTCGCTAGTATAGCATGTCTCGCGCCGTTGCCGCGTTTGCATAGAACAGCAGGGCTACCGCTTCGTACGTCTGCGTCCGACTGCACCGCCAAGTGCGCCGATTCCAGGCCCTATACAGCCGGTGATTGCTGCCAAGAGAAGGTCATGAAGAATTGCAACTGTAGTTAAATCAAATTGCAGGGTAACCGGGCGCGTTAACCAGTCGATCAGATAACTCAAAATGACTGCCATCACGATACCAAAGACACCACTACAGAGGCCTGCAAGAGCGCCATCTCTTAACTTGCCAGATGCGACGGTTGCACGGAACCCTGCGAAATAGGATGTGACAACGCCCATAACTATGACGACCATGTTAAAGGGCAACGGTAGGAAATAGGTTGGGCTTGCAAAAGGGAAGAATGAGAGTGGAGCTATGCTTACAGCGAAGATGATACCAAACACAAGCCCATTACGGAGCCAGCTATTCGGGATTGTCGGTTTTTGAGATGTGGTTTTGGGGCTAACCAGCGGTGGAGCACCTCTACTTGGGACTGACCTCGGCACAGGAGTACCTACAACAGTGGCTGGCGATGGCAGTGGCGGAGGAGAGGCTGGTTGCCTGAGGCCAAGTGCGCCCAAGGCACGATTCAGCGCGGCATAGTAGTCATTCGTCGCATTGATACGCTGATAGGTCGTCCACAGGCCGGGGATATCTCTCGTTGAAACGTTCCCATACTGAACGACGAGCGGCGGATGCATGTATCCCTGTTTGGCGCGGACGATGGCGGCGTTCATCTCGTCGGGCACCCACTGCGAGGCGATGGCGGCGGGCGAGAGGACGAGTACCAGCACGTCGCGTTCGTTCAATGCCCGACTGATGCGCGCAACGAAATCGCCTGGGCCAGTGAGATGCGTGGAGTCCAGCCAGACATCAGCCCCAGCGTTACGTAAATCGGCGGCGAGGCGTTCGGCGAAGGCGTTATCAACGCTTGCGTGGCTGATGAATACGCGGAGAGCGGCCATCATCGTAGTCCTCTGCGAAACATGCGTGGTTGTCAGTAATACATCAATAGTGGGTCATTGCGCGAGGCCAGTATAACATGCCTGCCAATCGGCGAATATATGCACATGCACCAACACATGCGCCCCTGAATCAGCAATGATCCAGAGGCGCGGTGATGGTAATCGTTTTCGTCGGCCAACCCTATTGCTGCGGTGGGTAGCCGCCGGATTGAGGGGGGTACTCCCCCGGCTGGGGATGGTATTCGCCGCCCTGTTGCGGTGGTGGATAGGCGCCCGGCTGCGGTGGATAGCCGGGATAGCCGCCCTGTGGCTGTTGCGGATAGCCCGGCTGCGGTGGCGGATAGCCGCCCATCGGCGACTGGTAGAACGATTCCTGATATGCCTGCTGCGAGATCGGCGCGCGACTCTTGCCCACCGCGCCACCAATCGCGCCAACGCCCAGCGCAATCGCGACGACGAAGATGATAACAAGGACTGTAACACCGATAACGAGTCCCAGCATGTCTGAATCTGTCAGGCGGACGTCTGAACCAGCGTTACTAAACGCCCGATTCTCTATGTCGGTCAATTGACGAAGAGCAGACGGAGATAGGGCTAACATGACTATGTTGACTGTCCTGCTTATCACCTGGCTGATGATGCCCGTCCACATGCCCGCCAGCAGACCGGTGCTAACTTTGCCCGATTGCGAAGAGGCGCGGAACCCGGCGAAAAAGTAGGCCGCGAGCGCCACGATGATGCCCAACAAGGTGAACAGGAATGAGATATCCGGCACGAAGTTGCCTGCAAAGTCGAGCGCGATCAGGATGACTGCGAGAATGATCCCGAACAGCAGACCGATGCGAAAGGCAGATACCTTCTTCGTCGGCTGCGCTGGTTGGGTTGGCTGCACTGGCTGCATGCAAAGACCTCCCTGACGATGTGCGCGGCAGGTGGGCGCGTACTCTATCGCCCGCCACCGCGCATCCCTATGCCTTCATCCTAGCCGACGGCGCCCTGTTTGACAAGACATGTCACTCAGCAGGCGGCTGATTGGCTGGTCCATCCGGGGCGGGCGCGTCCTCAGGCGGCTGGCCCGCGCTCGTCGTGCGATAGTAGTCCGGTGGGGGCGGGTACGATGGCGGCGTGGTGCCCTTTGGCTGTGGGAGCTGTTGCGGCGAGGCATATGGGGCGGGCGCTGGCGAGGGTGATGGGCTTACCGGATAACCACCTCCATAGGTAGGATACCCGGCGATGGGAGGGTAGGCCGGGTACATGCCATAGGCGGCGGGCAGCACGTACGCCGAAGCAGCCACGTGAGGCGTCTCAGCGATAGGCGCGCGGTTGGAGCCAAGCGCGCCAGCCCACGCGCCCAGTCCCAGCCCAATCGCGCCGAAGATCAGCTGCTGGATGAGCAGCCCGGCCAATTGCGCGGGCAGGGCGGAGCCATCGTGCGTCGAGGCGACCACGCCGGTAATGGTTCCGTCGGCATGCAGCAGGAGCGAGATGATGATGGCGAACACGATCCAGATGATGCCGCTCAAGAGCGCCACGCGGAAGCCCGCGCCCGCCCCGCCGCCGCGGCGCCCATTCACATACGCGGTGAGTCGGCCCGCGTGCCAGCAGAGCACGAGGCAGATCGCGCCCGTCACGATCATCGAGCCATAGGTGATGAGGACCACCGGGACGAGCAGACCAATCAGCGGCACGGGATTGCCCCCGCCCGAATCCAGCCGCGCCAGCGACCAGCGCATACTCTCGATGGTGGAGATATTGGCGCGCGCGGCCGAGGCGGAGATCAGCACCTGCATCGTGGCGAATAACCCGCTGACGATGCCAAGATTCCAGCCAATTGATTGCGCCTCTAGGCGGTTGTTCATGCCTGCTCCTGGGTTTTAGGACTGCTGTGGATAGACGCGCGCGGCGCAAGAAGCCGCCGGGCGCGTACCACACCTCCCTGGCAGCGTATCGCCAGACCATGCGCCGCGTCAAGCGTAGCGGACCTCACCCCCAGCCCCCCACAGGTGAGGGAGCCAGAGAGAGCCGGAGTGGAGACCGGGCCAACTCTGGCCGCAATGCTTCAATGTTCACCCGCCTAAAACCAGGTTTCTGGGCGCAAGAGATGGCGCTTGAGCGGCTCATACTTGAACGAGATGCGGTGCTGGGTGAACTCGTCTGGCAGTGGCGCCAGCGGCTGCTTCCAGAACCACGGCTTGATGAAGCGCTCGGTTGGCTCGCGCTGGAGCGCGGAACGCCACTCCTTGCGACATTCGGGCGAGGCGGCAGAGCTGCGCGACCAGAGCAGGTGGAAGATATTCGCCTCCGCGATCATGCGGGCCAGCTCGACCTCATAGTTCACCCCGGATTCAAGTTTCTCATCGGTATAGACGGTGATGCCAAAGCGGTGGTATTCCTCACAGGCCTGTCGGAATGCCTCGCGGTCGCGATGGCTGTAGGAGATGAAGACCGCGTCGTAGATGTTGCTGCTGACGATCATGCCCCGTGGCGCGCTGACGGCGAGGTGGTGTTCCCCCGCTCCGCTCTCACGAAAAGGGAAGGTGATATCTATCCTGGCGATAGGGACCATCGGCCCGGCGTAGATGTCAATCCAGCCGCGCTGCTCGTGGCCCGCCAGTGTGGCCGCGCCGGAGAAGCGGAACAGCGAGCGCCGCCAGTCCTCGCGCCAGACGAAGGTATCGGTCGCGGGCGAGAACGTGACGCCCTCCATGTGCGGCTCGACGGTCAGCTCTACCCCACGTTCCACCGTCCGCGCGGACTGCCCTTTGGCAACGGTGGGCGCGCTGCCCAGCTCGGTGAACGTGCCAGCGTCAGCCTGGATGGCCGCCAGCGCCTCGGCGACGTAGGTGTAGACCAACAGCGTGTGCCAGGTCTCGACGGCGACCACATTGGGATGGTAGGCGCTGAACTGGAGCGTCCGGGCGGTGGTTGGCGAGGTGACATCGGCGGTCCCACGCGCCCGACGGTCCGCGCCAGTGGCAGGCGGAGGTGGCGCGGGAGCAGGCGACCACGGGGCAGGCGCTGGCTGGCCGTATGGCTCGTCTCGCGGTGGAGGTGGAGGTGACGGCGCGGCGGGCGCGGGTGGCGGAGCGCCCCCAGTAGCGGGCGGTGGCGCATATGGCGGTGGAGCGCTGCCCACATCGGGCGGCAACTCCTGGTCCAGCCACGGCGGCGCCCCAGGCGCTTCGGCCATCGGCGGCGGCGCGGGTGGCAGTGGTCTCACGTCGTCCAGAGTGGCATCCTGCGCAGGTGGCGGCACAGACCGTTCGGCTTCGGGCGGCGGAGGCGGCGCGGCGGGCTTCGGGCGCGGCGGCCCATAGTAGATTCTGGCGCCGGTGTATTTGAGTTCCCAGGTCGCGTAGTACGCGACCTCGGCGGCAACCTCGGCGATGGGACGCGAGATAGCGTCTACCGAGCGCAGCCCGGCGAGGTAGCCATCGAGCGCGACGGGTTGCAGCGTGACGGTGATGCAGTGCTTGGCGTATGGGTTCTCCATGCCGCGCACCTGCTCGATGTCGCGCGCGACGCCCGCCGACTGGAGTGCCGCCGCAGAGACGAGGAAGACGACGAAACGCGACTCTGCCAGCCGCGCCTCGCGCTCCGCGTCATCTTGCGGCGCATAGACGGTGACATCGCCGACATCGGCATCGGCCAGCAGGCCAGGGAGCATACCAGCCAATTGTTGGGCGTAAGCAAGGTCTTCGCCCGCGCTGCTAAGATAAATATTCATGGGCGCCTCCTGCGCATGCGCTCGTCACCATAAGCAACCGGCTTGAACCATAGCAGAATCGCCAGCGAATGTAAAGGCGACGGCTACCCCACCCACGCGCTCAGCGCCGCCACAGTATCAATGCCACTTATAGCCAGCGCTTACTCTGGCAGCTTGTCCGAATATTCATCAGGTATGTCGCCATCTGGCATTTTATGGCTCTCAAAATACGCAACGTTTCGAGTGAAGACACGCACAAGTTCGACCTCGCCGATCTCTTGCGCTATTGCCAGCGCCTGTTCAATGTACTCACGCGCCTGCTCCGATTGACCTTGGATATAAGACAAGCCTCCTAGATTACTTAGAGTGCGTGCTTCACCACTGCGGTCGCCTACCTCGCGACGGATGATGAGCGCCTGTTCAAAATAACGCTCAGCTTCCTCCATATGCCCTACCTTGAGGGCTAATTGTCCCAGATTATTGAGGATTCCTCCCTCAACTTCTCGATAACCCACGTCTTTGGCATTGACAAGTGCCTGTTCATAGTATTGGCGCGCCTCCTCCAAGCGACCAAGTTTATAAGCGATCTGCCCCAAGTTATTAAGGTTTGCGGCTTCCCAAGCATGATTACCGATTTCGTGATGTATAGCAAACGCTTGCCCATAATATCTCTGCGCCTCTTCTAACTGCCCATTGTCGCTAGCCAATCGTCCAAGATTGTTGAGAATAGAGCCTTCACCATTAAGGTCGCCCAACGTACGTGAAATGGCAAGTGCCTGCTCATAGCAGGTGCGCGCCTCCTCTGGCTGACCAAGGCTGCGGAGTAGGAGGCCCAAGTTGTTGAGGATAGAGCATTCATTACTAAGGTCTTTCAGAGTCCGAGAGATGATTAGAGACTCCTCGAAGTAGCGCTGAGCCTGTTCTGGCTGACCCAGAAGCTTTGCCAAGGAGCCAAGGTTGTTGAGAGTGGCTCCTTCGCTGCTACGGTTGTCCACCTCCCGCGCAATAACTAGCGCCTGCTCGTAGTAATGCTTCGCCTGCTCCGGATGCCCTAGTCTGCGCGCTAGTTCGCCCAGGTTGTTGAGCGTCGTTCCCTCCCCGCTACGGTCCCCCATCTCACGGCAGATCTCCAGCTGCCAATGGAATAGATGCGATCCCAAGTGCCATTGGCCGCCGAATATGACATAGTTAGTAAGCGAGTTAACAATTGTGATTAGCCGATGAAGCGCTATTCGTCCAGAATAGGCTTGAGCAATTGCACTGACTATCAGTTCTATTTCGATCGTCAACGCGGCAAAATCGCCTCTGTGTGTAGTGACTAGGTCGAAAATGCCCGCCAGCAGTGAGCTCAACCCTTGCGCCTGTGTTTCGTGCGGCTTGTCCTGCCACAACTCGTGGGCGTAGTCGCGTAGCAGCGGATGCAGCCGTATACGCCCCTCCACCGGATAGATCAGCGAGAGTGCCGCCAATAAATCGAGGTCTGCCTGGGCTGCAGCAAGCTCGCTGGCTGATGGCTCTTCGTTGGGAGCACCGCTCGCCGTGTTCTCCTGAATGCTTGCCAGCAGCCGCACGATGACGCTGCGGGGCCAGTCGGAGCCGCCGGGCAGGCCGAGAGCGGCGAAGCGGATGCACTGGAGCGGGGTGAGCGTGCGCAGACTCTGCGCAAAGCTGTAGCGCATGTTACGGGTGGCATCCAGTGGATCACCGAGCAAGCCCTGGCTGCGGTCGCGGGCGAGGTCGGAGCTTACCTGAGTGACGCTCATCCCGCGTAACGCGGCGCGAGCCGCCTGTAGCTCAATGGCCAGCGGCAGCCATCCCAAACGCTCGACGATGGTAGCGGCAGCATCGCTATCGCGCGCGTCGTCCCAGGCGCCGCCCTTCTCGCGATAGCGTTCGGTGAAAAGCTGGACGGCGGCGGTGGGGTCCAGCACATCCAGGCGCACCACTGCCAGCCGCGCCACCGAAGGTTGATGGCGCGCCGTCACCAGCGCGGTGATCCCCAGCGACATGAGCGTGTCAAGCGCACGGGCCATCGGGAGCCCTACCTCGACGTTATCCAATAGCACGAGGGCAGGCGGGAGCGGCTGTCCGACTGATGTGGATGCCCGCAAACAGTTCTGCAGCGCACGCTCGCGTAGCTCCACCTCTGCCTCCCGGCTGATTGTTTGCGTCTGGGCCAGTTGCTCCGACGAGAGCGGCGCTCCCCAGTCCGCCAGCAGTTGATCGTAGAGCCAGGTCAGGCCATCGTGTCCCTCGCGTCCGTCGCAGCGGACCCAGGTGACGCCGCCGGGGAAGGCGTCCGGCTCCGCCGCCAGAGCGACAAGCGCCTCCGCCGCCAGCGCCGACTTGCCGATGCCGCCGAGGCCAGCCACCAGCGCCGAGAGGCCGACACTCTGCCCCGACCGCAGCCGCTGGCAGAGGTCCGCCAGCTCGCTCGTTCGCCCGACGAATTCGGGGGCACGGGGAGCCAGCTTGACGGGCGGGCTGGGCTGGTTGGGGGCGCGTGCGCGCAGGAAACGATGCAATGCCACGGCGACCTCCAACGCCGCACTCTCCGGTGTGGTAAAGGTGGCGGCGACCCGATCATGCCCCACTTCTTCACGGAAGGCGCGCACCTGCGCGGCGTGCTCGTCATCGCGGATGGCGGCGGGGAAGAGCGCATCTGGCCCGTCGTCCCTCTCGGTGGCGGGATCGGCCAGGAAGATCAATCGCGGCATCCCAGCGTCTTTGGCCGCGCGATACTCCAGATGCGTCACCGAACGCGTTTCTTCGGCGGGGATCGTACCATAGCGCCAGGCAAGCAGCAGGATGTAGACATCAGCGCTGGCCAGCTCAGCCAGCGAGACCTGGGTGGCGTCGCCATCCTGCGCGCCAAAGTCCTCCATGACGACAGCATGTTCGTCGAACTTCTCGATGAGGCGGCGGGCGGCGTGGCGATGGCGCTTCAGGTCGACGCTGGTGCATCCGACAAAGATGCGCAGCATCGACCGGGGAGGTTCCATCGCCACGCCGCCCGCCTTTCTGTGATCCTCTATATGCACTTTCGCTGATGGCGTCCTGGCTGGCCCTTATTCTAAGCGTCTGTTGCACGGAACGTCAAGGTGTGAGACGTAGCGAAAGCAATAGGTGCGGCTTTGGTTCAAAGATTTCGCAGCCAACAGCGATGTGAGCGCTACCATCGGGTAAACATGCGGCATCTACTAAACTGGTTGACCGTGGGCAACCCGAACATGCTATGGTAGACTACGCGGGCGCGCCTGGGGACGCGCGTGACAACCGGCAAGCGACAGGAGACGAGTGTGGCGACGGTCGAGGCACAACAGCGCGGAAGCAGCAGTGGAAGGGGTCGGCGGGGGAGACAAAATGTGAGCGGCAGTTGGCCCGCCAACGCGCGCTGGAACTTCGTAGTGCTTGGGGCTGACGTCGCATTCTTCACGTTCGCGCTCAATATCGCCTCAGCCTACGTCGTCCTGCCACTCTTCGTCCATCAGCTTACCGCCGACAACACCGCCGTCGCGCTGATTATCGCGCTGCGTGCGCTCGGCCTCTATGCTCCTCAACTGCTTGTCGCCCCACTCGTCGAGCGGCGACGTCATGCGTTGCCCTTGATCCTACGCCTGACGGTGCTGGAGCGCGTGCCATATCTCGCGCTTGCGCTCGCCACCGTGCTGCTCGCGAAGTCCAATCCAAATGTGCTGCTTGTCTTCTTCTTCGTCATGATTCTGCTGGCGCTGGGCGGCGGCGGCCTGACTTTCCCTGCCTGGCTGGACCTCATCGCCCGCGCGATGCCCAAGAACTGGCTCGGACGCTTCCTGGGATTCTGGCAGGGTCTGGGCGGGTTTTTCGGTATCGGCGGCGCGGCGCTTGCGGCGTTTGTGCTCGCGCATGTCGATTGGCCCTACAACTTCGCGCTCTGCTTCCTGCTAACGTTCGCCGCGATGGTGATCTCGTTTGTGCTGCTCGCCCTCGGACGCGAACCGCCACGCACACTGGTCGGCGAGGATGCGCCGCCGCATGCGTTCGAGCTGCCAACCGCGGAGGTCGCATCGTCCGACATCGAGAGCGTGCGCGAGGAGCCTGCTGAATCCCAGCTTTCCGAAAACTCTTCTGGCACTCCTATCCCTGCTGAGACCAGGAGCCACCGCCCGGCGCGGATGGGCGCGCTCTGGACGTTGTTGCGCGAGGATGGCGGCCTACGTCGTCTGCTCGCCACCAATGCGCTCAGCGGGTTCGCCACAATGGCAGCCGCTCTCTTTGCCGTCTCGGCCCTCAATCTCGGCGGCCTCTCGAATGCCGAGGCGAGCGCGGAGGCGACGGTGCTGGCGCTGGCCTCGGCCGGTGGCTACTTCCTCTGGGGGCCGCTGGGCGACGCGCTGGGGCACAAGCTCGTCCTGGCGTGTGGGGCTGCGTGCGCGGGACTGGCCGCGCTCCTGGCCATCTGGGCGCATGGTGTGGTTCCGTACGCGGTGATCTTCCTGCTGATGGGTCTCAATCTCTCGGCGACGTTCATTGCTGGGCTGACCTTCATCGCCGAGTTCGGGCCGGAGGTGAAGCGCCCGACCTACAGCGCGCTGTCGTCAGTGGCCTTCGCGCCGTTCGCCGTCGGCACGCCGCTGCTGGCTGGCTGGCTTGCCGATCTGTGGGGCTACCAGCCGGTCTTCATGATCTCGGCGCTCGCTGGGGCAGTCACCACGCTCTGCTTCGTCTTCTGGGTTCCCGACCCGCGCAAGCGCGCCCGGCGGACCGCACAGACGGACTTGGTTGCCGAACGTTAGCGGGGTCATGCAGGCCCGACTCTATAGTGCGTGCTGCATCGTACATCAACACACAAGACGTGGTACTGTGGCACGAATGTATCCTTGACAGCGGCAGTAGAGGAGTGTCACCGCTTTCAGGCGCTCGTCCGCCATACGTGAGCCTAGCGACAGGGGCAGGTAACGAGGTTATGGGTGGTCGTTCGGGTTCTCGATACGCAACCCCTCGGCAGCGGCGGCGCTAAGTAAGGTGGTATCGGCGCAGACAAATGTGGGCACGGGTTGTCCAGCCGCCAGATTGTCGTCGCGAAGGACGAGCGCGCAGGCAAGTTGGACTGCATCATAAGCGCGCAGAGGACGGACACGGCAAAGTGTAGCGGCGCGGGTGATGACCGTGCGGTCAACAGGAATGACAAGATAGCGACGCCGGACTTGCTGCCGAAAACGAGTAATGAACCGATCTCGAGTGGTGATATCCAACCGAGGCGGTGTCTCACGCACCATGCGGCAAAAACTCGCGATAACTTCCACCTCAGCCAGTTCAGAAATGACAATTGTATGGTTAGCGCCTGGGCGACACAGCGCCTTGACCCAGGTATGGCCGATCTCTGCAACCTGACGTTTTACTAGCGCCGATGTATCGAGAAAGTAGGTTGCCATTAACGAGGGCCACGGTCTTCGATAACAATCTCGGAAAGTGGTGTGCCAGGGCCAATACTGGTTGCTAGCGCTTCGTCCTCCGCTTCCTCCTCTGGAGAATCTGGCTCGCCAGTTGGGTAGCGATAGTTCCCAATCGGCCGGGCTGGCGACGGAGACTCGTAACGAGCAGCTATGGCCTCGTGCACTAGTTGCTCTATCGGCTCGCCTGTCTGGGTCGAGGCGGCCACGAGCGCCGCATAGTCTTCTTCGGAGAGCGTGATGTGATAGGCCACGGGTAACTCCTCGTTGTCAGACGGGATGATGTCCCGGAGATGATCGTTCCTCCACTATAGCATCTCCGCGAGAGATTACCCCGCCATTACACCCGTGATGGGACTCGGTAACCGTCCAGCCAGGCGGCGAGTGTGCGCGCGAAGTCGGCTGGCCGCTCCTGGTGGGGCGAGTGGCCGCAGTGGGTGAAGGCGACCAGCCGCCCGGTCGGGATCTGGCGCGCCGCCTGAAGGGCAGTGCTGTAGGGAAACAGGCGGTCGCGGTCGCCCCATAGCAGCAGTACTGGCATCTCAAGCTCTCGCAGGCGGCTACGAAAATCGAGGTGGACGCCACCGAGGTTCACCCATTTATCAAACGCGCGTCCCCCGCTGGGAATCACCGCCGTCTGCGATTCCACCGTGTACATGAAGTCGAAGAGCGGGCCGCGCTTGCTGATTGGCTGGGCATCGTCCCGGCTGTGCGCCCAGGCAAAGAATCGCGGCCCCAGCCTGGTATTTAGCCGCTCCGGCTTAAGACGGAAGTAGAGCCGGATATCAAACGATGGCTCGCCGCCCAGCCCGCCTGAGTCGATCAGCGCGAGGCGGCGCACGCGCTCGGGCGCCGCCAGCGCGACTGCCAGCGCCGTCAGGCCGCCCATCGAGTGTCCGGCGAGGTCGGTCTGGGCCAGCCCCTGGTCATCCAGGAAGCTGCGCAGCGCATCGCGCCAGCCGTTGACCGCGTCGCTGGCGGTGTGGCCGGTGAATGGCGGCTTCTCCGAAAGTCCCCAGCCGGGCAGATCGAGCGCGATCACGCGACGCCCCGCCGCGAGCGCGCCCAGGATCGGCGTGAACAGCGCCGCCGCGCCACCACGGCCATGCACCAGCACCAGTGTCTCCTCGCCCTCGCCACAGGTGAGATAATGGATACGGACGCCGTTCAGACGCGTCTCATGCCGCTCGATAGGAATCTCCGCCGTTGCCAGCAACGCCTCTTCGGCGGCGGCCAGCATGGGCGATGCCTCCTCGTGCTCGGTGGTGAGCGTGACGGACATGGGATGCGCCTCCTTGCTGGCGGTTGTGGTGATGTTGGGAGCTGACCCCTCCCGGCCTGCGGCCACCCTCCCCTATGAGGAGAGGGTTTCCAGACTTCCGCCGACAGGTAGATTGTTGAACCACGTCTGGCTCCACTCTCCCTGTGGGGGAGGGAATAGGGGTCGCCCGCCCTTGCATCAGTATAGCGCAGGAGGCACGGAGGCAGAGAGTTCATGGCCCGGAAATCACCGCCGAAGACCAACGCGATGCGCGCGCTCGACGCACACAAGATACCGTACTCGACCTTTTTCTACGCCGAGACGATCCACTCCGCCGACGAGGTGGCCGCGCTGCTGGGCGTGCCTGCCAGCCACGTCTATAAGACGCTGGTGGCGCTGGCGGATGTCGCACGGCATCTGCTGGTGATGGCGCCGGGCGACCGCGAGCTTGATCTGCGGCTGCTGGCGCGTAGCGTTGGCGCGAAGTCGGCGCAGATGGCGCTCCAGCGGGAGGCGGAGCGGCTGACCGGGCTGAAGGTGGGCGGCATCTCGCCACTGGCGCTGCTGGATAAGCGCTTCGAGGTCTATCTGGACGCCAGCGCCGCCGATCTGGATGAGCTCTATCTCAATGGCGGCCAGCGCGGCGTCAACATCAAGCTGCGGGTGAGCGATCTGCTGGCGATCACCGGCGCGAAGCTGGTCGCGGCCACTGCGCCTGAGTAGCCTACGTGACCCACGTGACCACGGAAACCACCGCACGTTTGAGCATAGGCCCGGCGGTGCTGGCCTGCTGCGCTGGCGCGCCGTACATGTCAACCGGGTAGTAGCCGGTTGCGCAGTGGCGGCCACGGCCACTATAATGGGCTGGATGTGGCGGAGCACTACGAGCACTACAGGCACTACAAAGGCAAAGGCGGAGGAATCTCGATGACAACGAACGTCACGGCTCCTGCCGCGGGCAGAGAGGCCCGCACACTGGATCCGGTTGAGCTGTACCGAACGATGGTTCTGGCGCGCACGATTAACGACGTCCTCAAGGCGCGCAAGACCCAGGGCAAGTTCCCCTTCTACATCGGCTGCGCGGGCCACGAGTCCATGGCGGCGGTCGTCGCCGCGCTCGACGACGAAGACTGGCTCTCGTTCTACTACCGCGACCTGGCAGGCTGGCTCCAGCGCACCGACGACGTGCATGGGGTGCTGCGCGCCGCCTATTCGCGCGTGACCGACCCGATGTGCAGCGGGCGCAATATGCCCTCGCACTACAGCAGCCGCGAGTTCCACGTGATGCCAACCTTCAGCGAGGTGGGCGGACTCGCGCCCTTCGCGGGCGGCGTGGGCTGGGCGTTCAAGCGTGACAACAGCCAGCGCGTCGTCCTCTTCTCCGGCGGCGATGGCAGCGCCGCGACCAACGATTTCAATGTGCTGCTGCGCCAGGCGACGGTCCACAAGCTGCCGGTGCTGATGACGATCTGGAACAACCACTGGGCAATCATGACCGAGCAGCAGGCGCAGTGGGCGGGCGACCTGACGGCACAGGTGCGCGCGATGGACGCCATCGCCGTGGATGTGGACGCCGTCAACCCGCTGGAGGTCTACGAGACGACGCGCCAGCTTGCCGAGCGCCTGCGCAATGGCGAGGGGCCAGCGTTCATGCATCTGCACGGCGGCCTGCTCGATCCCCATTCCAGCAGCACCGACATTCGCCGCTACCGCACCCGCGAGGAGATCGAGGAGACGACCCGTACCAAAGACCCGGTCAAGCGGCTGGGCGAGATGCTGGTCGAGCGCGGGCTGATCCAGCCGGAGGATATCGAGCGCTTCCGCGACGAGGCCAAGGCGCGGATCGACGCCGCCGAAGATCAGGTGCTGACGGAGCCGGAAGTGCCAGGCGAGCGCGTCACCGAGCGCATCATCGAGATGCCGTCCGCCGCGCAAGAGCCGCCAACTGGCCCCACGCGCAAGATTCCGATGATCGAGGCGGTCAACGATGCGCTGGTCGAGATCGTCAAGCGCGACCCCGGCTTCTTCGTCTTGGGCCAGGATGTCGGCAGCTCAACCGGCGGCGTCTTCAACGCGACGCAGCGGCTGGTGAAGGAGTATCCTGGCACGGCGATCAGCAGCGCCCTCAATGAGCAGTTTATCGCGGGCATCGCCGCCGGATGCAGTATGGCCGACGACAGGGCGCGCTGCGGCGAGATTCAGTTCGTGGACTACCACCAGTCGGCGACGCAGACGATTCGGCTGGCGGCGCGCATCTACTACCAGTCCTTCGGCGACTGGAACTGCCCGATGCTGCTGCGGATGAAGGCTGGCTCCGGCGGCGGCGGCCCGATCTCCGATAGCGGCTCCGGCGGTGGCGCATTCGGCCACTCGAACGCGGGCGAGCAGTGGTTCACCAACGTCCCCGGCCTGATTACCGTCTGCCCGGCCACTCCCTACGATGCCAAGGGGCTGCTGATCGAGGCGTCGCAGACACGCTCGCCGGTCGTCTTCCTGGAGCGCGGGCGGCTCTACCGCGCCGATGTGCCCACGGTGTCGAAGGGCGGCGCGCCCATCCCGCAGTTGGCCGAGCTTTGGAACGTGCCCGACGGCTACTACACCGAGCCGTTCGGCAAGGCGCGCACCATCCGCATCGGCAGCGGCGCGCCCATGGCCACAATCGTCAGCTGGGGCATGATGTTCCTGGAAGGGGCAATAGCGGCGGCACGGTTTGCCGAGGCGCGTGGCGGCGCAGTCGATGTGATCGATCTGCGCACGCTGGCGCCGTTCGATACCGAGGCGATTCGCGCGTCGGTGAAGGAGACGAACCGCGCTATCGTCGTCACCGAGGAATCCGACCTGACCAGCTTTGGCCGCCACATCCATTCGTGGATCGCGGAGAACTTCTTCTGGGATATGGATACGGCTCCGGCGCTAGTGACGGCCATCGCCGCGCCCGCCGCACCCTATAACGCGCCCGAGGAGACCGCGTTCTACCCCACGGCGGACGATATCTACGCCACGCTGGAGCGCTTCAGCCGCGAGTAGCCGCTTGAACGTTCACTGAACGCTCTCGCCAGCCCCTTCCCATGTGCCGGGAGGGGGCTAGTTGCTTGCGCCGCCGTGAGATAGCTGGCGCAGCATGCGTATGTTCTCTATCCATCAGAGCAAGGCTGTTTCCGTATTCACCCTGGATGATGCTCACCCAAAGGATGAATCCATGTTGACGCCCCCTGTACAAAGCGCCCCAAAATCCAACCTGATTGTACCTATCATCCTTGGAATCATCCTGGTTCCACTCTCACAGATTGGTGTGGCGTATCTCGGCGGACGTTGGGCTTCGCTATTGCCGTGGCTTGTAGGTACCCCGATCTGCTATTTCCTCATTGGCGGGTTGGGAGCATTTGCCACGGTGAGCGGTCTCGTTCCGGCGCAAGCTCGCAAGCGGGGCGCACGGGTCGGCCTCACGGCAGGCATAAGTGGGGCATGCTCTTCTGTCCTGATCCTGGCCGCCATTGTCATCTGGAATTTCGCTATATTGCCACAGTCCGCGTTAGTCCTCCACCCACAAACTGGCGTCATGCCACGAGCGCTGTACTTTGGGATGACGATGCCCGGATCGCCCAGGGTCTGGCTGGCTTTGGCTCTCATTTTCTTCGTGCCTATCTTTCTGGGCGTCAATCTGCTTGGTATTGGCCTGGCGCCGCTTGGCGGGATGCTCGGCGGATATCTACGAGCCCGTGTAAGCCCGCAGAGTGCAACGCTGCCGGGGCAGGCAGGCGAGCAAGCGCTGGCGCGATCAGGGAGAGGGACTCTGGTCATCACTATCATTGCGGTCCTCCTGGCGATCCTCATCATGGCCGCCGGTCTCCTGTTCGTCACGGGTGCGTTTGCAGCAAGCGCCGGATAGCCGACGGCATACCAGCTCACTCAAGACGCGCTCACGTGCGGGTTCGCGAGAAGCAGGACTCCTGGTATCCCACACGACGTTCATTTGACCACGGCTGGTATACTGGCCGTGGATACGTACGTGTTCGACCTGATAGCAGGCAAGTAGTATGGCGCGTCATGGCGGGGAGTGGCAGGGCCGGTGGTGTCGAGTTCACAATCATCGCAATCGCAATCATCGCGAAACCCAAGACGTACAGTTGCGCTGGAGGATCTGGCCTTTCAGGAGCGCGATAGTGTCTTTCGCGCGCCCAGTGGCGGCGACTGGATGTTGCTTGGGCTGGTGGCGCTTGGCCTGCTCGGCACTGGCCTCTATGACTGGGTTCACCTCGGCATCAACGACCATACCGGGCGCGCGGTCTTCTTCGGCCTGCTGCTGGTCTCCATCTTCTGGGGCGCGCTGGTCTATATCTTCAAGCTCTCGATGAGCGTGCTGGTTGGCCCGCATGGCATCAGCCTGATGCGCGGCCCCTGGCGCACGGAGCTGTTCTGGCGCGATACGGCGCGGCTCGTCGAGCGCACGCTGCCAGACGGCGGGCAGCGCTACCGCTGGGTGGTGGTGATGGCGCGCGATGGGCGCGAGCTGCGCGTGCGCGAAGACATGGTGCTGAATTACGCGCGTTTCCGCGCCGAGGTCTACGAGCGCTATCTGCTCTGGCGGGACCACGGCGGCACCTGGGGCGCAAGCAGCTCCGGCCCGTTCACCGCGACCGACATCATCGCCAATACTGTCGTCTGGTGGCTCTTCGGCGCGGCGATGGCGCTGCTGCCCGGCCTCTACTTCACCATCCTGCTCCCTGAAACGGGCGTAACCGGACTGGCGCTCATCGGCCTGGCGGGCTTCTGCTGTCTGGAGGCGCTGCTCTCCTTTCTCCGCCGCCAGACGTATGCCATTGGGCCGAAAGAGGTGACCTGCAAGCGCCCCGCCCAACCGCTCATGCGGCTGCGCTGGCCCAACGTCTCGCGCATCGACCGCACGCGCCATCCCGCCGGTGGGCTGATTCGCGTCGGCATCGCCATCGGGCGGCTGCTGATGGAGATTGCCGCCCGCACCGATAGCCGCGTGAAGAGTTTCGCCTGGTCGCCGCGCGTTCCAGAGTATCTGACGCTGCGCGGCGAGGGCCGCCATGTGCGCATCCGGCTGCACCGCCTCACCCGGCCCGACGAGATGCTCGCCTGGGTCGAATACTACGAGCGCATTGGGCGACGCGGCGAGAATCCGTCCAAGCCAAGCGTCGCGCCACCGCCGCCAGCCGTTTCGAGTCGCCCCAGCGCGCGCGCCGCGGACCAGAGTCCTATGGGCACAGGGGCTCCCTTTGGAGGCGTGGCGGCTGGCGGCTTCGGCTCTGGGCCGCTTGACCCCTGGGCGGGCGGACTGGGAGGCAATCTGCCGCCCGACGCCTATCCGACTGAGCTACAGCCGTCTGTTGGCGCGGGCCGCCCGCCGTTGAACCCCTATCCGTACCAGGCCAACACCCCCGCGGATGTCCCGCCATCGGTCGCCGCCGCGGCCGCATACATCCCGGTGGAAGATGATCGGCCAGAGGGCGACTCGTGGCTCTGGGATACGAGCAAGATGCCCAAAGTTACGGCGGGGTCGAGCTCGTCGGATATCTTTGGAGGCTCATCCGCGCGGCCACGCCAGCCTGATCCAGAGGCGGGACCGACGGCGCCCGCGTTTGTGCCGCCACCCACCGCCGGGCCAGTGTTTACACCGCCCGCTGGCGGGAACGCCCCCGCCGAGACGCCCTGGTGGCTGACGCACGATCAACCTCCGCAGCCAGCGGCGCGCGCCGACGATGCCTGGGAGGTCAGCGATATCTATCCACCCGCTGGCCAGCCCAACCCGTATCCCAACTATCCGCCCGCGCCCGACTATCCTGCTGCCTACCCGCCACCGGATGAGGAGCCGCAGCCGTATATCGATCCTCCTCTCGCGAGTCCGCCGTTTGTGCAGCGGCCCGACCATCAGCGTCAGAGCTATAGCGAGCCGCCGGAGGAGCAGGGGCCATCCGAGCGCGAGATGTACGACGAGAACCTGGCGCAGTCGCAGCGGTGGCGCAAGCAACAGAACTGGCAGCCGCCACAGTTGCCGCGCTTCGGCCCGCAGCCGCCCGATGGCGAAGACGGCCAGCGCAAGCGTTAGCTGCCCCTGATCGGTCGCTTGACGCACAACGTGCCCACATGAGGTGGAGAAATTCGTCATGCCGAGGCTGCTCATCACCGGCGCGAGTGGGACGCTTGGCAGCAATCTCGCTCGCATGGCCCAGCGGCAGGGCTGGGATGTCTCTGGGACGTACTACACCGCGCCTCCGCTGCTTTCTGGACAGTGGCACAGGCTCGATGTTCGCGACCGCGACGCCGTTATGTCCCTGATACGCCAGACTCGGCCAGATGTCATCGTCCACACCGCATACATCTATCGGGGCGAGGCGCTGTGGGCAACCACCGCCGATGGGGCGGCGTATGTCGCGCTCGCGGCGCAGGAAGCAGGCGTGCGGCTCGTCCACATATCGAGCGATGCGGTCTTCGATGGGACGAGCAACCCCTACACCGAGGCCGCCAGGCCCAACCCGATTACCCCCTATGGCGCCGCCAAGGCCGCGGCGGAGACGGCAGTCAGCGCCATTGCCCCGCAGGGCGCCATTGTTCGCACCTCGCTCATCATCAGCCGCGAACCGCTCGACCCGCAGACGCGCCTCGTGCTCGATCTCGCCGCAGGCCGCCACACCGGACATCTCTTTACCGATCAGTACCGCTGCCCGATAGGGGCAAGCGATCTGGCGGGGGCGGTCCTCGAGCTGGCCGCGAACGACTTCGCCGGAGTTCTCAATGTGGCGGGCGCCGACGCGATAACCCGGTACGATCTCGGCTGCCTCATCGCGCGCGCCTATCAGCTCGACGCCACGCAACTCGCGGGCGCTACGGTGGCGACTCTCACCACGCCCACGGTGGCTGATGTGCGACTGGACTCCTCCCTGGCGCGCTCGCTCCTGAAGGCGCCACTGCGGGGGATAAGCGCATGGCTCGGCGCTGAAGCATAAGGCCAGATGCTAGCGTTTGCGCTTCGACTCCGGTGGCGACTGGTCGACGGTATCGGCGTCATCTCGCACACTCACTTTGCCCTGGGCCTGCGCCAGCACGGTCGCATCGTCTCGCAGTTGTTGCAGTCCCGCGCTGAAGCACACCGGGTATGGCTCCTTCGCGATGAGCGAGCGATACCGCTCCGGCAGGCGCGCCAGATTCGCCTGCGCCAGCTCCCAGACCTCCGAGAGCGGCGGCAGGCTGCCCGGCACCATCCGCCCGGCGCGCATCACCGGCCGCAGCAGCCGAGTATAACCCGCGGGCGCAGGCTCGCCTTCGAGCTGGATGACGTCTTCCTCCCAGGCGGGATGGCGATAGACCTCCTTGCGACCCGGCCAGGTCGTCTTGCTGCCCGCCAGCTTGAGCTTGGGATGCTCGACGGCGTCCTCGCCCACATACCACGCCTCTTTATAGACACCACCGAGCGCGCCGCCGGGGATGCCCTGCGCCGGGTCGCCGACGCCCGCGCCGAGGGCAGTGCCCACGCCAAAGGCGTCCACCTGCGCGCCCTCTTCCAGCAGCCGCACGATCTCGAACTCGTCGAGGTCGCCGCTGGCGAGGATACGCACGTGACCCATATCCGCCGAGACCAGCTGCTCGCGCACATACTGGCTATCCGCCACCAGGTCGCCGCTATCCAGCCGGACGGCGGCCAGGGTGTGGCCCAGGCTCGTCTGCGCCCGGCGCGCCACGACAATCGCGGTATGGATGGCCCGGCGCGGATCATAGGTGTCGAGCAGCAGCGTATAGCGGTTGAAGGATTCGGCGACGGCGCTGAAGGCGTCCTCCTCGGTCTCGAAAAGCTGGATGAGCGCGTGAGGCACCGTGCCGGTCGCCAGCAGGCGATACTCGAAGGCCGCCGCCAGCAGCGAGGTGCTGGTGCAGCCGCCGATGTAGGATGACCGCGCCACCACCAGCGGATTCTGCGCCCGGCGGAAGGCGAACTCGGAGACGCGACGGCCCTGCGCGGCGCAGACGACACGCGCGGCCTTGGTGGCGATCAGCGTCGCCAGGTTGACCGCGTGGAGCAGCCCAGACTCCATCAGCAGCGCCTCGCGAAAGGGCGCCGTCACGCGCAGTAGCGGCTCATTGGGGAAGGCGATGGACCCCTCCGGCATGGCGACGATATCGCCAGAGAAGCGAAACTCGGCCAACTCGTCCAGAAACGCGGGGTCATAGTCACGGATGCGCGCCAGAAACGCCAGCTCTTCAGGCGTGTAGCGGAACGACTGCACAAATTCGAGCGCGGCTTCCAGCCCGGCCACCAGCAGATACGCGCCGCTGAATGGCGCGGTGCGCGTGTAGAGATCGAAGGTAGTGAGCCCATTGCGGCCCGTCACCCAGCTGACATAGGCGGCGTCGGGGTGGTACATGTCGGTGTGCAGCCCCGGATGGTATCCGGGCGCGCGGCGCGGCATCATCGGCACGCTGATCACTCCTCCAATCGCGGGAACTCCTCACGGAACTCCCGCATCTTCGCCTCGATATCCAGGCGGCGTCGGTGCATCGCGCTCGGCGCAACGATGTTCAGGCTCAGGATTTTGCTGTTGATCTCGCGCAGCAGGGCCTCATAGCGGACCTCAGCGGCGTCACGAGCGACGTTGTACGCGCGGCGCGCATCCGGGTGCGCGATGCGCGGGTCGAGCGCGTGCTGGCGGCGACGGAGGGTTGCCAGCACGTCTTCCGCTCGCTTGATATCACTATCAATCTCTTTGCCGCGTTCGATTTCCGGTGGCGCGAAATTGTTGTTCTTGAGCAGGCTATAGGCGAGGGCGCGATCCCCGGCATACGGGTTCTGGTCGAGCGCGAGCGGCTTGCCCTTGCCCTCCAGGTGCTCGAAGTCGCCCCGTTCATGCGCCTCGTTCAGTAGCTCCTCGACCAGGTCGGTCCACTGGCGGCGCGTTCTGTGCTGTTTGCCCTCGTGTGGTCCATTGCTATTGGTAGATGATTGATCGCTCACCGATGTTCTCCTTTGAGGGCGGAAAACATCTCCGCCGCTCGCTGTCATCTCGCCGTTCCCGCTGTGCACACTTGTGATTGTAGAGCGTTGCGGCGGCTCGTGACATGCTAAATACACAGCTCAGACACCGGCTTCCCCACTGGAATACATATCCCCACAGTGGGCCATGTACATCAATCGAAGCTCATCAATACGGCGCCGCGGGATGACGTGAAAAGGCACATTTCTTGCAGCAGCACGGCTATGCCGACGACGCACCGGCGACCCCGCCATTGTAGGCAATTCTGTGCGTCGGTGTCCCAGGAGGGCCAACGCGCACCTGCCCCCGCTCGTCACTGAGGCGCGGATTCCTATGCCATCGCCATGGTAGGCCATGGACCGACCGCGCCTGCCGTGGCAGAAGGAGGCGCCATATGCGTCACTTGATGCGTCACTTGTCCCTGCGTAGAACGGTGTTTGGCCCGGCAATCATGCTGGCGATCATGGTAGCGATGCTTGCAGTGTTGTCTGCATGTGGCGCATCCACCGTGACCGTCACTGTCGGCACAACGCCCGGAGCCACCGCCACTAGCGCCTCAGGCGCCACAACACCAGCATCGTCCACCCCTGCCAGTGCGTCTTCTAGCAACCTTCCGGCATATCAACCATCGTCCGTTGTGTCACAAGAAAACTCCTATACACTGCTTCATTCACCCAACTCGGTGAGCGCAATCACCGCGTTCTATACCAATGCGCTGGCACAGGGTGGATGGCACGTTACATCTACACAGAAGACGCCGACGAGCACCAATCTCATCGCGGTACGCGGATCCACGGGAACGACGATCTTGATCGCCAACACTGGGAATGGGACTTCCATCTCCGTGACCACGTATGCCGTCTGAGCGCGTCGGCACGATTTACCGTGGGCTGGCGCCTGTATCTGGTTGGGCGGGCGCGTTCCGCGCGAATGGGATATCGCGGAGCGCGGGGACGCCGTGCAACGCGGTGGCGGCGCGCATCGCGTTAGCGACGGCGCGGGCGAGCGTCTGGGCGGCTGCGGCGCCAGCCAGCGCCAGGGGCAGCGCGCCAGCGGGAGCGGCGGCTGCGGCATCACGCGCGGTGGAGAGCGCAAAGACGGTATCGCCGTCGAAAGGGGTATGGACGGGGCGAATCGCCAGCGCCAGCCCATCATGCGCCATCTGGGCAAGCTTGGCTAGCTCGGCTTTGGTGAAGGGCGCATCGGTCGCGATGAGGGCCAGTGTCGACTGTGCTCCGGGAAACGGCGATTGTTCTGGCTCGGCTGGCGTTGGTTGCGGTTGCGCGCCACTCCGCGCGGCGGCGATATCGTCCGCCAGCCAGTGTTGGCCCGAGGGGCTGCGCGCGCCCGCCAGCAGCCGTCCCGTTTCGACGTCGTAGATGTCGCCGAGCGCGTTGACGGCGACCAGCGCGCCAATGACGTGGCCGTCGGGCAGTTGCTCGCTGGCGGAGCCGACGCCACCCTTGACGGCGAGCGCCGGGCCAGCCATCTTGCCGACCGTCGCCCCCGTCCCCACGCCCACCGTGCCCTGCGCAATCGGGCCACCCGTCGCCGCCCGCACCGCCCGCATCCCCGACGCCGCATCGGGCCGGACATCGACGCGGCCAATCCCCAGATCGAAGAGCACCGCCGCCGGAACAATCGGGACTCGCGCCGGGCCCGCGTCGAACCCGACCCCTTCCTCGGCCAGCGCGCGCATGACGCCGTCGGCGGCGGCCAGCCCGAAGGCGCTGCCGCCTGTCAGCACGACCGCGTGTACCTCGGTCATCATGCAGCGCGGATCGAGCAGATCGGTCTCGCGGGTTCCGGGCGCGCCGCCACGCACATCCACCGCGCCCAGCGCGGGCCAGGCGCAACGGATGACGGTGCAGCCGGTGCCCGCCTCCAGGTCGGTATCGTGCCCGACGAGGATGCCGGGCACGTCACAGAGATCGTCGTTACGCTCGGCCATGCCGCATCGCTCCTCTGACAGCTGGCTGGCGGCTGAAGCCGCGCCTAGGGGCTACGCCGCAAAGCCCGCCTGCGCGGGCTACTCAGCGCTTCCCATCCTGTTACTTACTTCAATTAGCGGCCCCTCCCCTACGAGGGGAGGGGGTAGGGGGAGAGGTCCGCCTACGGGTAGATCCCGCGCAGCTGCGTGGCGTCGGCGACGCGCTTGATGGCGACCATGTTGGCCGCCGTGCGCAGATCGCACTCCTCGTCGCGCGCCAGCTTGGCGACGGCGGTGTAGGCGTTTTCCATCACCAGCGATAGCTTCTCCTGCACCTCATCGGGTTCCCAGAAGAAGTTTTGCAGGTCCTGCACCCACTCGAAGTAGCTAACCGTCACGCCCGCGGCATTCGCCAGGATATCCGGGACAAGGCGCACGCCACGCCCGAAGAAAATCTTATCGGCGTCGGGCGTGGTCGGCCCATTGGCCGCCTCGACGATGATGCGCGCCTGCACGCGGGGAGCGTTCTCCTTCGTCAAGACGCCCTCGGTCGCCGCCGGAATCAGCACATCACAGGGAACCTCCAGCGTATCCTGGATGCTTAGCTCCTGCGCGCCGGGGAAGCCGGTCACGATGCGATGTTCCTGCTTGTATTTCAGCAGGGCGGGCACATCGAGGCCGCGCTCGTCGTAGACGCCGCCCGAACGGTCGCTGACCGCCACCACGCGAATGCCCTCGGCGTGCAGAATCTCGGCGGCAATCGCGCCAGCATTGCCGAAGCCCTGGATCGCCACCCGCAGATCGCCTAGCGGCATCTTCAGCTCATCCGCCGCCATCTTCATCACCGCCACCGCGCCGGTCGCCGTGGCCTCGTTGCGCCCCTCACTGCCGCCGATGGAGAGCGGCTTACCGGTGACGACGGCGGGCACCGAGAAGCCCGCGTGCATGGAGTAGGTATCCATCATCCACGCCATTGTCTGCGCGTTGGTGTTGACATCAGGCGCGGGAATATCACTGGCCGGGCCAATCAGCACCGAAATCTCGGTCGTATAGCGGCGCGTGAGATGCTCGAGCTCGTGCTCGCTCAGCTGTTTGGGATCGACGATGACACCGCCTTTGGCGCCCCCAAAGGGGATATCGACTACCGCGCACTTCCACGTCATCCACATCGCCAGCGCCCGCACCTCGTCCAGCGACACAGCGGCGTCGTAGCGGATGCCGCCTTTGGCTGGCCCGCGATTGATGTTGTGCTGGACGCGGTAGCCCGTGAACATGCGGGTCCGCCCGTTGTCCATATGCACCGGGAAGTGAACGGTCAGCTCGCGCTTGGGCATTCTCAGGATACCGCGCAGGTCTTCGTCGAGGTTGAGGCGGTCTGCCGCCTCCTCAAACTGCGCCACCGCCATCGCGTAGGGATTGGGCCGCCCATTGGGCACATCGTTGTGCATAAAGCCAGAACTCTCCTCACTCAGCATCTACATGCGTCGAAGAAAATGCGGCCAATTTACCGCGCTCTGGGCCGACAACACTCCACGAACTATCCCTGTGTATCGCCCGCTCGATGCGCCCCGCAACACGCTGGCCCGGCGTATCTTAGAGACTCTCGAGTTTCTCCACCAGCAGCGGACTCACGGCGTCGGGCTTCGCGCGGCCCTTCGTCCGCCTCATCACCTGGCCAACCAGAAATTGTACCGCGCTGGTCTTGCCCGATTTATAGTCCTCGACTGCTTTGGGATTCTCCGCTATCGCCGCCTCGACGGCAGCCACCAATTCGCCTTCATCGCTGATCTGCGCGATGCCCTCGCGCTTGACAATCGCCCCCGGCATCTCGCCGCTGGTAAACGCTTTCTCCAGCACATCTTTCGCCTGCTTGCCGTTGATGGTGTTCGCCTCCACCAGCTCCACTAATTCGGCGATGGCCGCTGGCGAGACCGGGCTTTCGCCGATCTCTTTGCCTGCGGCATTCAGCAGCCGCCGCAGGTCGCCAACCACCCAGTTCGCCACCGACTTTGCCCGCGCGATGCGGTTCTTCGCCGGACGCGCCTGCACCGCCGCCTCGAAATACTCGGCCAGCGCGCGCTCCGCCGTCAGTTGGTCGGCGTCGTAGTCGGAAAGCTCATATGTCTCGATAAAGCGCTCGTGTTTGGCGTCGGGCAGCTCCGGCATCTCGGCGCGAATCCGCTCGACCCACTCCCGGCTGATGACCAGCCGCGGCAGGTCTGGCTCCGGGAAGTAGCGGTAGTCGTTCGCCTCTTCCTTGGTGCGTTGCGCCACCGTGATGCCCTTGTCCTCGCGCCAGCCACGAGTCTGCTGGGGGATTCTATGCCCGGCGCGCAGCTCGGCCTCCTGGCGCTCCGCCTCGTAGGCCAGCGCCCGCTCGACCGCGCGGAAAGAGTTCATATTCTTGATCTCAACCTTCGCGCCAAACTCCTTCTGCCCCTTCGGGCGGACGGAGATGTTCGCGTCGCAGCGCAGCGCACCCTCCTCCATGCGGCCAGAGTTCACGCCGAGATAGAGCAGGATAGTGCGCAACTTCTCCATGTAGAGCCGCGCCTCCTCAGGCGTGCGGATGTCTGGCTCGCCGACGATCTCCATCAGCGGGACGCCCGCGCGGTTCAGGTCGATCAGGCTATACGCCTCGCCGCGCCCCTCGCGCTCCAGGTGGCGGCCGGTGTCTTCCTCCAGGTGGATGCGCGTGATGCCGATGCGGCGGTCCTCGCCATCGACGTGGATCGTCAGGTAGCCATTGGTGCTGAGCGGCATATCATACTGCGAGATTTGGTAGCCTTTGGGCAGGTCGGGGTAGAAGTAGTTTTTGCGGTCGAACTTCGAGTATTCGGCGATGTGGCAGTTGAGCGCGAGCGCCGTCATGATGGTGTAGTCAATCGCCTGCTCGTTGATGACTGGCAGCGTCCCCGGAAATCCCATGCAGATGGGGCAGTTGTGGGTGTTGGGCGCCGCGTTGGCGTAGTCCGTCGAGCAGCGGCAGAACATCTTGCTCTCGGTGAGCAGTTGCGCGTGGACCTCCAGGCCAATAGTGACCTCATACTCCACAGCGGTTTTGGGCGAAGCGGTGGGCATGTATCTTCCTTCGAGCTAATTTCTACATCTAACGCACATGCGTTCGGCGGCTGGCGGCTGAAGCCGCGCCTAGGGGACGCGCATCGCGCGTCCGCGAAGCCTGCCTGCGCAGGCTCCAGAGAATATCCCCGATGCCCTTCAATATCTGGAGGCCGCGAAGGCAGCCTTTGCGGTCGAACGTAGTGAGACCCTTAGCCGCGGCTTCAGCCGCCAGGCTTAACCGCCCGCGCCACCACCACCCACATCACGAATATTTCTTCACAAAGCGCCCCATGCGTTCGAGCGCCTCACTGATCTTGTCCTGCGCCGTGCAGTAGGTGCAGCGGATGAAGCCCTCGCCGCCCTCGCCGAATGCGCTGCCGGGCACCGCCGCCACCTTCTCCTCGAAGAGCAGCTTCTCAGCGAACTCCTCCGAGGTCATCCCCGTCCGCGCGATGGATGGGAAGGCGTAGAATGCGCCGCGCGGCATATAGCAGTCCAGCCCAATTGCGTTGAGGCCGTTCACCATCAGCTTGCGCCGCTCGTCGTAGCTGGCGACCATCGCTTGTACGTCGTCCTCGCCGTGGAGCAGTGCCTCGAGGGCCGCCGCCTGGCTCATCGTCGGCGCGCACATGATGGCGTACTGGTGGACCTTGAGGATGGCTTCGAGCAGATGGGCCGGGGCGCAGAGATAGCCGACGCGCCAGCCAGTCATCGCGTACGCCTTCGAGAAGCCATCCGCCAGCACCGTGCGCTCGCGCATGCCCGGCATCGCGGCGATGCAGGCGTGCTCTTCGCCATAGACCAGGCGGCTATAGACCTCGTCGCTGATGACCAGCAGATCGTCCTGAACGGCGAGCGCGGCGATCTTCTCCAGCTCCGCGCGCTCGATGACCGCGCCGGTCGGGTTGTTGGGGTTGCCCAGCAGAACGACTTTGGTATGCTGGTTCAGCACAGCGTCTAGTGCGGCGGCGCGCACCTCGAACTCTTCTTCGACGTGCGTGCGCACCGGGACGACCTTGCCGCCCGCCAGCGTCACATCGGCCTCATAGGCGACGTAACCAGGGTCGGGCAGGGCCACCCCGTCGCCGTCGTCGAGGATGGCGCGGAGTGTCGCGTCGATGCCCTCGCTGACGCCGACCGTCACCATCACCTCGGTCGCGGGGTCATAGTGGACGCCGTAGCGCCGCTCGATATTCTCGCTGATGGCCTGGCGCAGCGCCAGCGTGCCCCAGTTGGAAGTGTAGTGGGTATCGCCCGCGTTGATCGAGTCGATGCCAGCCTGGCGAATATGGTCGGGCGTAACGAAGTCGGGTTCGCCCACGCCGAGCGAGATCACGTCGCCCATCGTCGCGGCGATATCGAAGAACTTACGTATGCCAGACGGTTTGATGGAACGCACGCGCTCTGAGAGCATTTCTCGCCTGACCACGCCCGCCATAGGACACCCTCTTCTCACATCTGGCTCCGGCGACGCTGCCGAAGGCAAAGACACGCGCTGGTTGCCGAAACGCCTTGCTCGTTTCGCCTTCGATATGATAGCACATCCACCTATCTCGAACAGGTCACACTATCGGTCATGAAGCGGGTATAGTTATACATGCAACCTCGTGCAATCCGGCACGTAGCACTTGAAGGGAGAATCACTGAGGGAGAGCCGGAGCGATGAACCACCGGCGGCAGTGACGAGCACAATCTCCTCAGCAAGCATCTCTAGGGAGTGGCAGAACGATGTACAACCAGAATTATTCCAGTCCGACCACGCTGGGCATTGACGAGCGCTGGGAACGGGTGCTCGCATACGCGCTGATCTGGGTATCAGGGCTGATTCTGCTGTTCGTGGAGCACCGCAATCAGACGGTACGGCGCCATGCGATGCAGTCGGTGATCATCTTCGGCGGCCTGGCCCTTATCGGCCTGCTTGCCGGGTGGCTGAGCCAAATTTTTATACTTGGCTTCTTTTTCGGGCTGATCGCCAGCGTCGTGGGCATTGTGATGTTCGCGCTGTGGATTCTGCTGATGATCATGGCGTACTTCAACCCCAACACGATCTTCGTCGGCCCGCGCAACGCTCGCTACGTCTAATCCCGGCGCACACAACCAACACGCACGATTCCAGGCGGAAGGTAGCCCATAGTGGGTTGCCCTCCGCCTTACTGTATGATGTGTATCACTGAGCGCAGGGGATGAACGAAGACGGCACTCGGCTATGCGACGGGATCAACATATACTGACGACTCCTCGGCCTTATGATGCCGGGCGTCAACAAGTTGTTTGATAAGTGGTAAGTAGATCGTGTTATCAAGGTGAGTCATATACCAGTCTTGGTAGCTATTATCAGGTAAGTGTTCCTCGATGTCTGTCGTCTCTTCCAATAACGTCCACAGGTTATGTGTCGCGCGATTACAGAATCCAGCGCTACCACTTGTCTGAAGTCCTGCCAGCCCACCCAACTTGCATGCGGGGCAGGGACAAGCAGCTAGGCGCTCCCATTCATCCTCACTTGGCGCTCGCCCTCGCCAACTGCCCAAGTTAGCCACGCTCCTGTCGCCTGTACCTGGCAACTGCACGATTCCACGTGCCGCGCGATTCCGCCATCCACTCGAATCCGCGGAGTCAATATCGAGTAAGGATGCTATATGTATGGTAGCTGTACCTCCAATGCCAAACACATGCAGTTGTTTGTCGGCAAACTCCTCCCGCACATGCAAGAGCGCATTTAGAATGTCCTGATGCGGTATTGCCTTGGGCTTGCGCAAGAGATTCGGGACTATCCCGCCCAGTGCAATGCTGGGCTTTGCCGCAAGGAGAGGATTCGACAACACAGCCGATGTGTAAGCATGCAGATAGTTGCTGATATGAATAACAGGCGTGCAGCTATCCTGCTGGTGCTTTAGGTTCGCGGCCATGGTCCGTGCGAAGCATTCGGACTGTTGAGCCACACTCAACGTAGCAACCGGGATAAAGTCCTGTGGAATCGGCCACCAATCGGGTCTGGCCTCTCTCACAAACTCGTTGTACTCATCTTCAGGAACGAGACCATCCTTGCCAATGAAGTAGAACGCCCCATTATCCAGATAGACCTTAACATGGTCTGGCACTCCCAGAAATGCATGAATCCCCTGATCCATCGCTCGCTTCCTATGCGACGGCGTCCGAATGAAATCCGCATACGAGACCATAATTGCCTGCAATTGTGGCAGATAGTAGGGAGACTCGGCATCCCACACACGCGGGATAAGCTGCTTCAGGGTCGTTCCAGCAACAACAAGCACTTCCCTATCTCCTCCAATTCTTAGACGACTGCGCTTGCTGTTGTTTCTCCTGCTCTTTCTGCGACACATACGCTTTCTGGAGCGCCTCAAAAGCATCCTCTTCTTCACGTTCGCCTTTTGACCCTGGCTGTTTGACGCGCACCAGCACCGGGAAGTTGATAAATTGGCCTGAAAGGAGCGCCTCGCCGACATCAAGGTCAGGCAACATCTTTGCGTCGTCTTCACCTAAGGTCTCAATTACCTTGCGCACAAAGTTCTGGTCAGCAGGATTGACCATTCGCATGATGATGAATGAGTTGCACTGAGAAAGTGTCGTCTCGTCCAGTCGAGATGGACGCTGGCTTATCATGATTAGGCCAACCCCAAATTTCCGGCCTTCCTGAGCTATTTGCTTCGTAGCAGCTATCGCGCGTTTCTCGGCAGATGACGCAGCTTGCGCTGGAGCGAAGTTGTGAGCCTCTTCCAGTACCAACAAGGCAGGTAGTTTCAGGGTGTTATCAACCCGCGCAGTGAAGATACTCTCTGCTATGAGGCTGTAGAGTATTGCCTGGAAGTCTCCTGTATAACCAGCCAATGCAACGATGCTAATCTTGCCATATTCAACCAACTTTGTTCGATCAGTTGGTAATGGCTCTTTCGTGCCCGCAACCCGCTTGCTGATTTCTGCCATCTCACGAAGACGCCTCGCCGACATGCGTAGATTGTTAGGCAAACTCTCCAACCAGCCTGCAATCTGTTTCTTAAGTTTGAGTTGCTCTCTACCGCTCCACTCAACAAGCTTCGCTTGAGCATCACTATCTTCGTCTTTTCCAGCTTGAACTACGCTTTGCACAAAGTCTGCAAAATAATAGAGGTCAGGTTTAAGACCATATTTCTGAATATCTTCTCGTTGCAAATATGCACTCAGCCATTTCGTGCGAGTTGCCAGATCTTCTGGTGTTCCTGAAATAAACGTCCTTGCTCCTTTAAATAACTCGTCAAAGTTACTCTTATGAGTGTTTGCTAATTCCCAGCCTAGTGCTTCGACTACACTTATGACCGTTTCCGGTGCCTGCTCAAATATGGGAAACTGCGCGTAGTACCGATTCACACGATTCCGGAGAGCGGGTACGTCAACGAGACCAGTGTAGTCGCCATGAGGGTCAAAGATGACGATTGGGTAGTTCTTGCCGGCTAATTCCTCAATGATGCGTCGTGATGTCACACTTTTACCAGCTCCCGTCATGGCAAGAATGGCGAGATGGCGAGATACAACGGCATGCCCATCCACCAAGACATCCACTTCTGGCCGGTTAGAAAGCGTAGCGATGTCGAGAGATCGTTGCTGCTTCTGTGCTAGGTCGCCGAGAACTACACGCGCAATATCTGTAGATTCAGGCATATATGCACTTGTGGCTGGCTGGGCAGGATAGCGAAGATGATCAAGCTTCCCGTTGGCTCGGCGCTCCAGAGGCTCTGATCCGAGCACCTGACATACGGCTGTTACCATCTCTCGACTCAGCGACAGAACCGTATCGAATGGATTAGTATGAGTTGCTGCTAACTCATGCCCGGCCTCTGAAGGGAAGAGTGGATTGATTCGCTCGATCCGCTGCACTTTAGCCCAGACTCGAATCTGCTGAGGTTCGGGCTGATGCAACTCCACATCCACAGCGATGATATCCTGTTCGCGGATCGTTTCGTGCGCTACCGCTAGCCGAAACTCACGGCTCGTACTCTCGCCCACGAGCGTTCCGACATAACGGTCTGCACCATCCGTATCGTTCGGTATTATCTGTGCCACTGTTGATACTCCTTGAGTTTGAACTCACACTTCGGGGCGAAACAGCCAGTCACGGTGCGTCATGTAGATTGCTTGCACGAGAATCTTGCGCATCTCAGCGTCACTTATCTCGCCGCGCTGAAGACTGACGCCGAGATGATACTTGATGAGCTTACTGTAGGCATTGGTAAGCCAGGCTGGCACCTTTGCATATTTGTCGGCAATATCAAGTCCGACCGGAAAACCGTATCCAGGTAGGAGGCGCGAGTAAAGATACGCACGGTGAACCGCTTCAACAAGCTGCTCGCTTCCAAGATCGGGGAAGACTTCAATGCGTATCGGTTCCGTCGTTTCATTCACATGAAGGTAACAAGCATGTACTGTTGGGAATGTTGCGCCTGACATAGATTCACGGGGAACGAGGGATGACCAATCCGCACTGACGCTCCACGATTCACCGGGTAATGCCAGAAGACCTTTGTGCAGGCCCCCATATTTGCTGACCTTCCATGACTCTGAGCGCTCTCCCGACTTGAGTAGCATGGCAAGAAGTAAAGCGTCGGTGTAGCCAAGTTTATCGAGCAACGCTTTTGGCGAGGTCAGATCGGTCCTGCCATACATTTTGTTGAAGTAATCCGCGTTGCCTCTCGAGCGAAGACCATCGAATACCCGTTGAAGGAGAATCTGCTCGCTAAACTCACGCAGCTCGCTTCGTTCTACAATTCCGGCCACTATGGGTCGTGGGGTACGTTCTGAGGCGACTGAAATTAGGCGTCGATACAGAAATGCCATCCAGGCAAGCGGTTCAAAGACTCTGCGACGAACCATTTCATCAGCGCGATCCGGCAGCATACGCGGGTATATGTGCATGCCCGCTTCTGCAAGAAATTGATCTTTCAACATGCGCCCTTGCGCCGGGTCAGCAGCGTAACTACCTAAGAAGAGATCGATGTCATGTTCGGTAAATGGTGTATGCCCGGCATAGCTGCCAACAAGATAGACCAGCGGTCCGTGAAACATGAGTACACGCAGATCTGGCGTTCGACTCAGTGCTGAGAGACCTCCCAATAACTCGGCACTGATACGAATGATATCAACGAAGTCTTTTCGCTCCTTGCTACCGCCTTCCAGATCCCCGAGGATGACCGGATAGTAGCCGAACTGCTCACGCTCAGTAATTTGCCGCTCGCCTGTCCTTACGCAATACGACCCCACACGCAACAGGATTGGTACTTGGCTTGAGATTTGTACCTGTCCAACCCCACCATCAATGAACGTAACCACCTCGCCCTGTACATCCTGCCAGTTCAACTCTGCGGCCGGATACGCCTGCATAATCGGCGATTCGCGGCTTATTGCCTGACGCAGATGTGAAACGAATTGGGCTGTATTTCTAAAGTAGTTGTTGCGCAGGCTCTCCGCAACAGTCAAAGCGTTCTCTGCCAGCTTGAAGAACAATTGAGGCTGGTTCTGCAAATCCGCGCTGACACCTGCTTCAGATGACCAGTAATCCTGTCCGTCTGCCTGGCTCATACTTGCCTCACAAACATTCCAAGTTGTGCCAACACACGCCGCGCTTCGATGCTATGGAAATCACCGACAGACATGCCTGTAAGCTGGCTTAACAACCATTTGGGGGGAATTCTCTGGCCATCCACCAGCACATACCAGGCAGTGGGTTTCAGGCCTTTCATCGAGCCATTCTTCAACGAGCGGCGGGCAACGGTAATTGCCTCGGCGGGCGCGATCTCGTATTCAGTGCCTCTGAGCTTGAATTGCATGGGCGCTTTGTTACCTGAAATGTGGGGTTCATGTACCGCAGACGGCGCAGTATCCTGATATAACCAGGACTTCATCTGCGCGAGTTGGACACCCTGGCTGCCTGTCGACGCCACCAGCCGTTCTGGAGGAAGGGCTGCCAAGATTGGCGAGGAGAGGATTTCCCGGTAGGCAGCACCAGCAGATAGGAAGACGCATTGATAGCGCCTGCCAGGATCGAGTTTCTGTAGCTTATTCGATGTTATCTTGCGCATATCCTCCGCAAGCTGTGGCGTCATGCGGCGGTCGTACAGCGGAATCGGCTCGTCTCCCCGAATTAGGCCGAATCGTGCCGAAAGTATATAGACATCTGGTACGTCGTGCGGCCCGGATTCCATGAAGCGGCGCAGTACCCGGTATGCTGGTCCGTCGTAGCGCTCGATGGCTGGTATTTGCCCCGGATCATGGCGCTTGCGCTGTGAGCAAGCAAGTAGAAGAAGGCGACTCACTGTGAACTCACTCTATCTATATGAGACGAGGTCACCGATCCTCGCTCAGAGCTATCAGATCCCTCCAACGAACCTGATGACCTCGCGCTGGCTCGTGTAGCTGGCTTACGACCAGTATATCATGACAGAGTGTCAGCTTTACATAGAATCATGGACAACGGCTATCAGCAAATAGCTATCCAGGCGGAAGGCGGCTACGTGGCTGCCCTCCGCCTGATTGTGTGTTCGTCGTATTGGGAAATAGCCGCTACTCACGCGCACGTTCAGCCTCGCTGGCGCCTATTGAGCAGACTTGACCTTCGGAACAAGCCCATCGCGCACAATCCCCTTGGCTTCTTCGTTGCCGCGAATCGCCAGCCAGACAACTTGGTGTGGCGAGGGGAATTGCAGATCAAATGTCCAGAACGGGCAGCATGCGCGCTCGGCAAGGATGAACCGCAGCAGCGCGGGGACGCCCTCATCGTCCGCCGGGAAGGCGAAGCGATAGCCGTCGGCTAGCTCCTCTACCGCGCGGGCATGCGCGAAAAGCTCAGCATTCTCGTCGCCCCGGACCTCCAACTCAGCGTCTGTCAGACTGCATGCCACCGGGATATCCACATCCACAGAACCATCAGACATCGTCGTACGCTCCCTTCTGCCCCTGACACTCGGAGCAGCATGAAATCACTGAGGGTGGTTTTCCCTCGCTCAGCAGCGTACACTCTTCAAGTGCGCTTGAAGTCAAGAGGGTAAGCAGCCCACATTGCGACATCTGGTGGATCGAGGGAGGGAACAGGCTATGGCGGCGAAAGATGGCGAGGAATGCGACCCGATTGACGCAGCGAATGCACGTACTGAGACTGACCTGGCGATAGGCGCGGTCGCGCGCCGAGCAGGAATCGCCACGTCGGTGATCCGCTACTACGAGGATTTTGGGCTTCTGCCAGCGCCCGCACGGCTCAACGGGCGGCGTCGCTACGATCTCAGCACGGTCCAGCGGCTCCGAGTGATCGCGTACGCGCAGCAGGCCGGATTCACCCTCGGCGAGATTCGCGAGCTATTCTTTGGATTCGAGGTAGGCACGCCGCCGTCGGTGCGGTGGGAAGGGCTGGTCCAGCGCAAACTCGCAGAGCTTGAGGCGCAACTGGCACGCATCCATGCGATGCAGAGCCTCCTGCGCGAGGGAATGACGTGCGGCTGCCTGACGATGGAGCAATGCACCATCTGGCTCAGCGGCCTGGAGCCAACTGCGTATCGTCGGCAAGAGACAGAATGATTACACAGAAGATGTCTATTAGGGCTTTGTTCCGCTGGTGATGAAAAAGGTCATCGCGCAGAAGAAGCTATCGGATGCAGCCGCTGCCCTGAGGGAAGCTATCAGGCTATCGGCTTCGTGCGTGCTGAAAACGCCGTCTCGTTGGGCCACACGCACCCCACCGTCGTAGCTCGACGTGCGCTCTACCTCTGCATAGTCGGTGCGAATATTGACCATCGGTGTTACATCTATTTCTTGGAATCCAACCTCTTTCATGAGCGCGCGCATGTGGTGGGCAATCCAGCCGTTGCGGATAGTACCAGCTCGCCACATCAGAAATCGCTGTGCAAGCTCGCGATCGACGACATCAACGACGGCGCTGGTATGGTCTGGATCGGACACGACTATGCGCCCGCCGGATCGGAGGATACGAAACATCTCCGCGAGGATGCGACGTGGTTCGGCAAGATGCTGGAAAGTGCGAATAGAGAAGCAGCCGTCGAAACTCGCGCTCTCCAGGGGGATGCTGGCAGCGTCGCCAAGCATGTATTCTATTGGCAAGGTCTGATCTCGACTCCGGGCGCGTGCCTCTGTAATAAGCGTCTCACTGATATCCACGCCGACCACGTGCCCACTCGCACCAACCATCTGCGCCAGTGCCCGCGCGTCAGTGCCCGTTCCGCAGCCAACATCAACCGCATGATAGCCTTCGCGCACCTGAAGCCGCACGAATACCTCACGTGTTACAGCCTGATGGAACGGCAAAACGCTCTGTGTGTCAAGGCACTCGCGAAACCATTCTGGGTTATCATCCTGGTCAACCGCCTCAAACCCATGCGGCGGCCTCTGCTGATCCATGAACACGCCTCCTTGAAGGAAGCACACGACAAGGCTGCGCAATGAGACTAGTCCGATGGCACTATGCCGACAAATCCGCACCGTTGAGCCGCTGCAGGATGCCCATTAGCAGGGCGATGCGCGGCGCAATCGAGGCGATCTCGACATATTCGCCGGGGTTGTGCGCCAGGCCGCCGACCAGCCCCAGCCCATCCAGCGTTGGGATGCCCAGCCCGGCGGTGGTGTTGCCGTCAGACGCGCCGCCCGTCGGCTCACCCCGCAGTGTGATGCCTAGCTCGGCGGCGGCCTCGGCGGCCAGTGCGAAGAGGCGCGCGCTCCGCAGACTCTGCGTGAACGGGCGATGCGCGAAGTAGCCCTCCAGCGCGGCGGTGGTGTCGGGTACGTTGGTATCGGCCACTACCTTCGCCAGCGCCGCCTCGATGGCCTGGACGCCCTCCTCGTCGGCGGCGCGCACATCAATCTCGGCATAGGCCGCCTCGGCGACGACATTGGGCCGCTCACCGCCCTGCACCACGCCGACGTTGACCGTGACGCCGGGAATCGTCCCGTTGAGCGCGTGGAGCGCCACGATGCGATGCGCCATCTCCAGAATCGCGCTCCGCCCGCGCTGCGGCTCTACCCCCGCGTGCGCCGCGACGCCGTGGATTTCGAGCGTATAGGTCGCGGCCCCCTTCCGCGCGACAGTCACGCGGGCCACGTCGGAGGTCGGTTCCAACACCAACGCGACATCGGCCTTCTGCGCCTCGGCCTCGATCAGCGCGTGGCTTTCGGGCGAGCCAATCTCCTCGTCGGGGTTGCAGATCATCGTCAGCGTCTCCCACGGCGCCTCGTCCCTTTCGACCAGCCCACAAATCGCGTATGCCGCTACCAGCAGGCCGCTCTTCATATCGAAGACGCCCGGCCCATAGGCGCAGCCATCGTGGATGTCGAACGGGCGCCGGTCCGCCTCGCCATCGGGGAACACAGTGTCCATGTGGCCGATGATGAGGACACGCCCCTGGCCCGTTCCGCCGCGGCGGGCGATGAGCTGCGGCCCCATCCGCTCGCCGGGAATCACCTCCACCGCGCAACCGGTCGCCTCGAAGAGCGCCCGCATGTAGGTCGCCACCTGCGCGACACCTTCGGGCGTATAGGTGCCCGAGTTGATGTTGACCAGGGCGCGCAGGTCTTCGAGAAAGGCGTTGACGGTCTTTTCGGGGACGAGACTGGACGCTAGATTGGAGGCTGGAGAATCCATGATACGCTCGCTTTACTGTGGAAGATGTCGTTTTGGGATATCGCCGGGTGTCAGGATGACGCGCTGGAACGTGGCACATATCATACACTATCTTACACAATTGGGGTAGGGGCCGCATGCTCGCTGGCGCGTTGACGCTGATTCGCCGCGCGTGATAAGATACCTCAAATACACACGAGATTGAGGAGAGCGGTAGGCGCCCAACATATGCGGGACATGCGGGACACATGCGGCAGGCCCAGTGAACGACGGATCGCGTCGCGCTGGGCGCTTTTTGTATCCTGAGCGCGTGTCGGGCATGCCGCGAGAGCGCCGGGAACGGCAGGAGGATGTGCGCGACTATGACGGCTGAGCACGATTGGGACTGGAAGTTTGGCAAGGAAGGCCTGACCTTCGACGACGTATTGCTGCTGCCCGCGGAATCGTATGTGCTGCCCGGCGATGTGCGCACAGCCACCAAATTCACCACCGATATCACGCTGAACATCCCCATCGCTTCCGCCGCGATGGATACCGTCACCGAGGCGCGGCTGGCGATTGCGCTCGCCCGCGAGGGTGGCATCGGCATCATTCACCGCAACCTCTCCGTCGAAGATCAGGCGGGTGAGGTGGACAAGGTCAAACGCTCGGAGTCGGGCATGATTACCGACCCGATTACCCTCGGCCCGGATGACTCGCTGAAAAGCGCGCTCGATGTGATGAAGAAGTATCACATCTCTGGCATCCCCATCACCGACGAAGATGGTCGCCTCGTCGGCATCCTCACCAACCGCGATATCCGTTTCGCGCAGGAGGTGGACCGACCCATCCGCGAGCTGATGACGCACGAGCGCCTGATCACCGCGCCGGTTGGCACTACGCTGGCCGAGGCCAACGAGATCCTGCATCGCCACAAGGTCGAGAAGCTTCCCGTGGTTGATGAGCATGGTCTGCTCAAGGGGCTGATTACCGTCAAGGATATCCAGAAGAAGATCCAGTATCCTAACGCCGCCAAGGATAGCCAGGGCCGCCTGCGTGTCGGCGCGGCGCTCGGCGTCGGCGGCGATACGCTGGAACGGGCCGAGGCGCTGATCGCCGAAGATGTAGATGTGCTGGTGGTCGATACGTCGCACGGCCACTCGCGAATGGTGATCGACAGCGTGGCGAAGCTGGTGCGGAGCTTCGGTAGCAGGGCGCAGTTCGTCGCGGGCAATGTGGCCACGGGCGAGGCGACCGAGGCGTTGATCGCCGCAGGCATCAACGGCATAAAAGTTGGTGTTGGCCCTGGCTGCTTCGCCGCTGGTACTCGCATTCTGATGGCCAATGGCATGTATAAGAATATTGAGGATGTCGTTGCAGGAGATCGCGTCATTAATATGGATGGCAGGCCAGTCAACGTCGTCAAAGCGTGGTGTACCGGCGTACGTGAGGTCATGGCGCTGAGACACACGGCTTCGTACCGTGAAACGCTCGTCACGCCAGATCACAACTACTATATCGGCGACCTCAGCACGGTCGGCGCGACGGCAATATCCAACAGCGGCTATGTGGCACTGCTGGAGAAGTCGACACGCTTTGGCGAGTCGAAGCTGCGCTGGAAGGCCATTGGAGAAACGGTTCAGGATGCCTGTCTGTTGCCGAGGCAAATCGCCTTCGAGATGCCAGATCATTTAGAGATTGACCTGCGCGAGTTCGCGGTCAGGCAGCAGAAGCAACTTGCCCATTACCATACAGAAGTCACCGATTCCTATGAGTTGGGCTATATCTTCGGCACTTTCCTGGGCGACGGTCACGCGTTTATCGCGAAATCACGCAATTCAGTGTTGGGCAGAGTCTCATGGTACTTTGCTCTTCATGAGGATGCAATTGCGGATAAGCTCGTTCGCGCCCTCGAAGAGGTTACAGGCCTCCAGCCCTCCGTGGTTCGCAACGAGCGCGTTATCAGCCTGAATTTTTACTCGCTCCAGTGGGCACGCCTGATGGCCCAGTTCGGCAAGCGGCATGAGAAACATCTGCCAGAGCGCTACATTTGTGGCAACCGTAGCTACCTGAAAGGGCTGTTCGATGGATTGCTGGATAGCGACGGACATGTTGCCTCGGATGGACGCTTGAGCTTCCACAACACGTCTCAGCAACTTGTTGAGCTATTCAATGTGCTGTGTTTCCATGTGGAGGGCAGCTTCCCCAACAGTTCTACCGAGGTAGCATCCGCAGGTGGATTGAAGGGCACAAGCGACGGCAACTGCCGTGAAAGTTATCGCTCTCGCCTCAACGTGACGCACGAAAAACGGCTCATGCAACAGCATCAGGCGGTGAAAGTACTCGAACGGCGTCAGCTTGGAGTTGCCGTATCAGTCTACGACATCGAGGTAGACTGCCCAACACACAGCTTCATCGCCGATAACGCAATCGTGCATAACTCGATCTGTACAACGCGCGTGGTGGCTGGCGTCGGAGTTCCCCAAATTACCGCGATTTTTGACTGTGCCCAGGCTGCCGTAACGAGTGGTGTACCGATCATCGGTGACGGTGGCATTCAGTATTCAGGCGATATCGCCAAGGCCATCGCGGCGGGCGCAGACTCAGTGATGATAGGCAGCCTGTTGGCAGGCGTCGAGGAAAGCCCCGGCGAGCTGATTATCTCGCAGGGCGAGCGCTACAAAGACTATCGCGGCATGGGGTCGATTGGCGCGATGAAGCGCCGCAGCTTCAGCAAAGACCGCTACTTCCAGGCGGGCGTCAGCGATGAGTCGCATCTGATCGCTGAGGGCATCGAGGCGCGCGTGCCCTACAAAGGCGCGCTCTCGAACGTCATCTTCCAGCTCGTCGGCGGCTTGCGCCAGGCGATGGGCTACGTCGGCGCGGAGGATATCGAGGCGCTCAAGACGCGCACCCGCTTCATCCGCATGACCGGCGCAGGCCTGCGCGAGAGCCATCCGCACGACGTGATGGTGACCAAAGAGGCGCCCAACTACGGCACGGGCCGCCGCTAAGCGAGAGAAATGCCATGAATCGCCAGGATGATGCGCAAAGCTCCGCTCCGTTGGCGCACGTGCGTGTCATCTTCTGCGGCATGACAGGCATGTTCTCGCTGGTGGTGCTGGAGCAACTGCTGCGGGCAGGTGTGGAGGTGGTGGCGGTCGCGCTCCCCGCGCTGCGTGGGCGGGCGGGTCAGCCGCCGCTGCTGCTTCCCCGGCGGTCCATGGCGCGTGGGATCGTGATGGCTGGCGGCGCGCCACGGACCATCCTCGATCTCGCCGCAGAACGTGACATCCCGGTGCTGGAACTGGGCGGCCCCGAAGTACCCGACGCGCTGGCCAGACTCGACTTCGACGCCATCACCGTCGCCTGCTTCTCACGCAGGCTGCCCGCCTCGCTGCTGCGGTTGCCCCGGCTCGGCTGCCTCAACGTCCACCCGTCGCTGCTCCCGGCGCATCGCGGACCCGATCCGCTCTTCTGGATTTTCCACGATGGCGACGAGGCGGGCGGCGTCACCATTCACCTGATGGATGAGGGATTCGACACCGGCCCGATTGTTCTCTGTGAAACAGTGCCTCTCACCGATGGCATGAGCGCCGCGATGCTCGATCTCGTCTGCGCCAGGCGTGGCGGTGCGCTGCTGGCCGAGGCGCTGGCCGCGCTCGCCGCGGGAACGATCCAGCCACAGCCGCAGGATGCCGCACACTCCAGCTACCAGTCGTGGCCCGGCGAGGACGACTACATCATCTCGCCCGCATGGTCGGCGCGGCGGGCCTATCGCTTCATCCATGGTATCGGCGGGCGCGGCGAGCCAATCCGCTTCGTGGCCGATGACGCCACCTTCACCATACGAGCCGCGCTGAACTACGACGCCGACGCGACCCTCGACGCGCCATGGCAGCTGGACGGCGACGTGCTGGCGGCGCAATGCTCGCCCGGCGTGCTGCGTTGCCAGATTGCGGGATGACGTTGATGTCGTTTTGGGCGATAGGAGTTCAGCTCCCTCCTGTAGCGGCGATGCGGACAGCGATACCGTCGAGCACACATTCCAGCCCAAACTCGAAGCTCGCGTTGGCGTTGATCTCAGTATTCTCGGTGATGATACGCGCCAGCATTGGATATTGGCCGCTGGAGAGCACCTGCTGGTAGTATGCGGCGAGCGCTGCCTGCCACTCCGCCTCGGTCATTCCAGCCTGACGCCTGGACTCCGCCGCCGCCGCCTCACGCTGCGCAAAGCCATCCACGTAGGCATCCACCGTGCTCAGAATGTCGGCGATGGTGGTGTCGTCAAGCCCAAGGCCACCCAGATCGGCGAGAAACAGCTCGACATAGCGCAGTGTGTTGGGGCCGGGGAGCAGCCGACTGCTGAGCAGCGACGGAAGCCATGTGTGGCGTCGTAACACGCCCAGCGTGAGGTGGGCGAACTGGCGCAGGTCGGCGCGCCAGGCGCCAGAGAGTGGCTCGGGCAGCGTCATCTCGCCAAAGGCCGCATCCAGCATGAGGTCCAGCAAGTCTTCCTTATTCGGGATGTGCCAGTAGAGCGACATCGCGCCCGCGCCAAGCTTCGTGGCAAGGCGACGCATGGAAAGCTCCTCCAGGCCCTCGGCGTCGGCCAGCTCGATGGCGGCGCGCACGATCTGCTCGCGCGAGAGCGACGGGCGCTGGCCCTGCGGCTGCCGCGCGGGGCGCATCCAGATTGGCTCGTGCTTGAGCGGCTGATGTTTCGGGTGCGCTGGCCCGTGATGCTTCCAGCCGTGCGTCGGCCCCTGATGTCTCCAGGCCGACTTCTTCTCGGTCGGCTCTTCCTCGTGATCGGGCTTATTCTCTGACATCCACCGTCACCCTTCCGCAGGTCTTGACATTCGTACACTGTACCATTATAGTTCATCGTACAGTGTACTAGTGGCGTACACCGTACTAGTTTTGGCGGCCCACATGTGGGCCGCCTGGCATGAGGAGGCGCTTTCATGCGCGAGCTAGCACACCCAACGTCCATCGGTGGCGACGGCGAGTCGGCCATCCGGGCAGTGGGGCTGCGAAAGCGATTTGGGAAGACGTGGGCGCTAGGCGGGGTGGATCTCGATGTCGCGCCGGGCACGGTATGCGGACTGCTCGGGCCGAACGGCGCGGGCAAAACGACGATGGTGCGCATCCTGACCACGCTGCTGCGGCCTGACCAGGGATACGCTTGGGTCGCCGGGTTCGATGTCGTGCGCGAGGCGGAGCGGGTGCGCTACCACATCGGTCTGGCAGGGCAGCAGGCGGCGCTCGACGAGCTGCTCACTGGACGCGCCAATCTGGTGATGATCGCCCAGCTGTACCACCTGCCCGCGCGGGCGGCGCGCCAGCGGACAAACGAGCTGCTGGAGCGCTTTGGCCTGACGGACGCCGCCGACCGCATCGTCAAGACCTATTCAGGCGGCATGCGTCGGCGCCTCGATCTGGCCGTCAGCCTGATCGCCGCACCACCCGTGCTCTTCCTGGACGAGCCGACCACCGGACTCGATCCGCGCAGCCGCAATGATCTCTGGGCCATGCTCGACGAGCTCGTCAAGGGCGGCACGACGGTGCTGCTCACGACGCAATATATGGAAGAGGCCGACCGTCTGGCGGACTCCATCGTCGTCATCGAGGCGGGCCAGGTCATCGCCGCTGGCTCGCCCGTCGCGCTCAAGGCCACCGTCGGTGGCGAGCGTATCACGGTCGTGGTGCGCGACTCCTCCCACCTCGCGGATGCCGCCGCAGCGCTGAGCGCAGTGGCGGGCTCCGAGCCAGATGTCGAGGTGGACCTGCGACGCCTGACCATCCCCGCGGCTGATGGAGTGGCGACACTGGCGCAGGTGGTGCGCGCGCTGGACACCGCTGGCATCGCCGTCGACGATCTCGCGCTGCGCCGGGCGACGCTGGACGATGTGTTCCTGCGACTCACCGGGCGCGCGAGAGACGAATCCGAGTATCGGACCACAGAGATGGAGAGTGCATGATGGACACGCTAACAATCCCCGCGCCGTCAAAGACACGACTGGGACGGCTGCGCTGGACCCTGGCGGACGGGCTGGTGGTGACGCGGCGCAACCTGGCGCATATTCGACGCACGCCACAGAAGCTCTTCGATGTGACGATTCAGCCTCTCATCCTCGTGTTCCTCTTCGGCTATGTCTTTGGCAGCGCGATCACCGTGCCGGGCGGCGACTATATCGAATACGTCATGCCAGGCGTCTTCGCATTCACCATGCTTGGAACGCTCGCGGCGACGGCGATTGGCTTTGCGGACGATATGTCGAAGGGCATTGTAGACCGTTTCCGCTCGCTGCCCATGGCAAGCTCCGCCATGCTCCTGGGGCGGTCAGCGTCTGATCTGCTGGAGAGCCTGCTCGGCCTGAGCATTCTGCTCGTATGCGGTCTGGTCGCGGGCTGGCGTCCGCATAGCGGCCTCGCCGAGACACTGGGCGCGTTTGGCCTGCTGCTGCTGCTGGCCTGGGCAATGAATTGGGCTGGCGTCGTTCTTGGGCTGCTGATCCGCACACCCGAGGCGGCGAACATCATCGGCGGAATCGCGACGCTGCCACTCGTGTTTCTGTCGAACACCTTCGTGCCAACGCAGGGTATGTCGCCATGGCTGCGCGCCGTCGCCGACTGGAATCCTTTGAGCGCAACGGTCGCGGCGTGTCGCGACCTTTTTGGCGGCCAAGGCGCCGCAGCGGTCTCCAACACCTGGCCGCTACAGCATCCAATCGTGGCGTCGATAGGCTGGTCGCTATTGTTGCTGGCTGTCTTCATTCCCCTGGCCATGCGGGTCTATCGCACCGCAACCACACAATAAGAGCGTGTTGTGCAATGGAATAACGGGTTGAGACTCCTTCCTGGGCTAGAATTCGATATTCTGCGATCTCTTTCATCGTTCCCGTTTTGGGGGCTGAGCCACAGAATAAGACAGGATTAAGAACGATGCGTGCCACTGGGCGCGCCTGAAGGCCCATCGTGGTATCACGGAGTATCACGGCCTCATGAGAGGTCGCCAGATGTCGGAGGAACTCGGTCATGAGAAAAGTGATTGTCCTCGAATTTGTCACCCTTGATGGAGTCATACAAGCTGGAGGCGGGCCAGAGGAAGATACCAGTGGCGGCTTCGCGTATGGCGGGTGGCAAGCTCCCTATTCTGACGATGTTCTTGGAACCGTCATGGATAAACAGATGAACATGCCGTTTGATCTGTTGTTAGGGCGCAAAACCTTTGAGATTTGGGCGCCATTCTGGCCGCACCACGCGGAGATGTGGCCCGGCGTCATGACCGCGACCAAGTACGTCGCCTCGAATACCATGACGTCTCACGAATGGCAGCCCTCCGTATTTGTCGGCGGGGACATCGCGGAGAAAGTCACCGCACTCAAGCAGCAGCCAGGGCCGGATCTGCACGTGTACGGCAGCGCGAATCTCGTTCAGACGCTCATGAAGCACGATGTGGTCGATGAATTCTGGCTCAAGATCTATCCGCTGACGTTGGGTAGTGGCAAACGGTTGTTCGCCGATGGCGCCATCCCGGCGGCGTTCAAGGTGACGGAGAGCCAGATCTCCCCCAGTGGCGTCATTATCGTGAATTACGAGCGTGCGGGCGCGGTCACGACCGGCGCCGTAGGAGAGTGAGTTCGCCAAGCGGGCGGCAATGCGAGGGCTGCGATAGCTCTCGCATTGCCTGTGCTGAGAGTTGTTCTTCCTGTGTATGCGTCAGGTAGGGCGGCCATAGACAGGTCAGCGGGCGGCCGCCGAGGGCGTGGCCGACTGCGCGGGCGTCGTCTCAACGTCCGGTGAGGTGCGGGCCGCCGCGGGACGTGGCAGCGTTTGCAGGCAGACGTAGACGAGCGCGCCGAAGAGCAGCGCCACCAGCCCGGCGTGGAGCATCTGGCTGTACTCCGCCACGCGCGTGAGCGCCACGATGGCCCCCGCGAAGACCTGAGCGATGACGGCGAGCAGCGCATATAAGCTGCCGCGATAGAGGTCAGGGCGGTCTGCCCGGAGCGAGCGCGCCCAGACGAAGAGCCAGACCGTGCCCGCCAGCAAGACAACCGCCGCGACGCGATGGGTGAAGGCGATGCCCACGAATCCGCTCAAGCCGGGGAATAGCTGGCCGTTGCAGGTGGGCCAGCCCGAGCAGGCAATCTCCGCGCCACGCAGCCGCATATATGCGCCCAGGTAGCCGACGACGTAGGTGTAGAGCGCCAGGGCGACGACGAGGATGCGGAAGCCACGGGTGACGGGCAGATCACGCAGGCGGTCCCAGCCGCCCAACTCGTGGACGATCAACGCGGTCAGCAAGACGCTGCTGAAGAGGACGAGCGATGCGCCAAAGTGGATCGCCAGCAGCACCGGCGACGCGGGCAGCAGGACGAGGGCGGCTCCCAGGCCCGCCTCCGCAAA